>PAXU01000119.1 GCA_002714565.1 Rhodopirellula sp. | reverse complement strand
TTCTACAAACTCCCCTTTTTCATCGGTAATAATTTCAACTTTACTTTTAACGCCTTCATTAATTGCGGTAGAAATTATTGTAGTTTTTGAAAAACCTATGTTACCTATTTTATTATGTTTAAATTGATTAAGGTTCATATTAATATTTTCCTTGTAGTGCTTTTTTTTGTATGTACTCGCCAAGTTCAAATCTTTCAGATAAAACCATATTAAAGCCGTTTTCCCGTTTTATAAAACGCCCATAATAATTATCTTCGGTGGTATGTTCGATTAAATCAACGGTCATATTAAAGCCTGTAATATTCATAAAATACCATGAAGAATTATCTGCAATTTCATCTACTATTGCTTCCCATAAATCCCAATGAATAGAAGCGTCTATATTTGTTATTTTCCAAAGCGGGGTTAATTCTTCCATGCCTTGATTAAAAACAGAAAACAACCCGTTAGACATGGTTCGAAATTCTACATCTTCCCACGCCTGTATATATTCTTCTTCTTCGGTATCGTCTATTTCTTCAAAATAATTATTTCCCCAATTATCAACCCAGTTAAAAAAGTTATGGGTAAATTTATCATCTTTTATTTTATTAACGCCCTTGCCAACTATATTAAATTGTATTGTGTATTTGCTCATTTTTTTATCTCCTACGGGCGGGTTTCCCCGCCCTGTAATTGTTTGTTTTCCTTCTAGTCCATAGAATTATAATAAATTGGCTTGCCGTTCCATTTTTGTATTACGCCTTCGTATGGCATACACGCAAATTCTTCCCCCCCATCATTATTAATTTTTCTTCTAAATTCTTTACTTCGTTTAGGCGAATTTGGTAAAGGTGTCTTAAACCCTACTTGTCCGTAGCCGTCATGTTCAAAGCTTTCGTCTAATCTTTCAAACCATACATTTTTTTCTGTTCTCCTAGTTACTTGATAAAATTTTACTCTACCAAACCCCGCGCCAAATTGCATACTACAAATTTCGCCAACTTCGTATTTATATGATTTGTTATCTTCCATATTTTTTAGTCCTTTCAAAACTATTTATAATTAATACCTTACACCTGTTTTTATTAGTTGTAAATAGTTTTTATTAGTTTTTATTAGTTTTATACTTATATTGATACATATTATCATTCTAAATAAGTAGGTTTTTTAGAATTAGAATTAATGATAAAGGACTATTTTTGTTTGTAATATTTTCCCTTAGTTTGGAATTTTATTTTTATTAGTTTTTATTAGTGTTGTATCTTTTTTATTATTTTTAATGTAGTATAAAAGAAACGAATTAGAAAGGAGTACAGAATTTTATATGAATAAATATAATTGTTCTATATGTTTAAAATATATGGACGCGGACGACTTCGGGCATAATCCCGCGCCGTTGATGGATTATAATTCTAGATGTTGCGACGACTGTAATACTATGTTTGTAATTCAGGCGCGATTATTGCAGATAAAAAACAAAAAATTAACAATAAAATAACAGGGGAAAAAATTGAAAAAAGTATCAAAAATAAGACCAATAAAAAAACTTAGATTTACTCAATCCGAAGCGGTGGACATCGCGCGCGAAGTGTTTAGTAAAAATACGTTATTGAAAAAGAATTATAACAAGGCAAGAACCTACGATATTGATAGGTATATAAGAAAGTTAGAAACCTTAGAAATTGACATAGAAAACGCCTTAAATAATTATTACTTAAAAGCTAAGAAGCGGGGGTAGAATTGAGAAGCCCCGATATAGTTTTTAAAGTTTATACAAAAGAACCTAATAAAGGTTCTATAATTATGAAAGGTAGAAGCCTTAAAAGTTTACTCTATCAATTAAATAAGATTACTAATATTGATAGAGTAATCTACACTAATAAGCGCGGAACTATGATAACTAGAATTTATCATAATAATAAATTAAAAAAAGAAGTTCGGATTTATCCGGAAAAAAGGACGGGAAAAAATGACCATGCAGGATTATAACCATTTAGAAAACATCATAAGAGATAAAGACGAAAGTATAGCTTCATTACAAACATTAATTGAAGTTCAAAAAAAAGTTATTATTTCTTTAAAGGGTTTAATAAATGATGGATTTAAGGAAATAGAAAAAGAAGAAAATCAAGCAAGTTTTTAAAATGGAAAGAAAGATTAAAAAGGAACTCAATAAAATTATTAAAGGTTATAAAATTCCAGATTCTAAAAATAAGAATAAAGATTTTATCTTATCAAAAGAACTAGGTTTATACATTATGAAAAAAGAATTAGGTTCAAGTCATAACGGTTATAAATCAACTACTTTAGAACTTGTTAATGACCACGTGGAAATTAAAATAAGTTTAAAAGAATTGGTAAGTTACATAAAATTATTATTCAGTAATAAATATAATATTTTTACTGAGAAAGAATTATTTAGGAAAGAATTAAATTTGTCTAAAAATCAACTTTTAGAAATAACAACTAATTTTAATAAACATATTGAAAAACATAATTTAGGTATATATGTCGAATACTTAAGAAAAAAAACTAATAATAAAAAGATAGTTTTAACTATGAAGGGAAAATATGAAACTTTGGTATAAAAGATTATCAGATAAGGAACATTACACTAAAAAAGAAGTTCTTGAAAAATGGGGGCTTTCGGAAAGTAAATTAAGTGATATTGTGAAATCTGAAAACATAAAAGTAATTAAATTTGGAAAGCTAAATTATTACAAAGGTAAGGAATTAAATATTTATTGGGATAAATTATTTTCTGATAAAACATTTAAAGAAAGTTTAGAAAACAAAAATTAATTGTTCGGTCTTTACCATTGAACAAATATCTAATGTTTGTTCGGTGGTAAAGCATGATTAACAATCTAGGCTTTAAAAATTTTAGCTTTTGTATTATTAGTTTCAAAGACTTCCGAATCGGTCGCCCCTAGTTGTTGGAACAAAAAAAAACGGTAAAAAAAAAGTTGATACTGAAATCATCTCACAAAAATAAAAACCAAGTCAATCCGTTTTTTTATATCTTTTCTGCTTTTTTTTCTCATTCTTAATATTCGTAAAGATTCGCGAAGCGAAGCAATTATTAATTCTTGATTTTCTTTTTTGGTACTTTTTTCTTTATGATAATACGTATCAATATAAGTATAAAAGTAATAAAAACTAATAAAAACTATTTACAACTAATAAAAACAGGTATAAGGTATTAATTATAAATTATAAATAGTTTTTGAAAGGACTAACAATGAAATTACAATTTACAGACATAAGCGAAGTGAAGGAAGATAAGAACCCTTTTATATGGTATCCGTTCGTACCTAAAAACGAATGTACTATATTGGTGGCTAACGGTGGAGTAGGTAAGACATATTTCGCCTTAGACGTATTAGGGCGGTTATCTAACGGTATAACCATGCCTAACAAAATGGACGCGGGCTTAAAAGCCGGTTCTAAAACTGTTATGGTATCTTCGGAAACTGACCCTAAAGAATTTACTAAAAGACTTACCCAACTATTCGGAAAATGCCCAAGTAATAATAATTGTGCTTGTTCTGATGTTGATAAAGAACCTGTAGTAAGTTCGTTAGAATTTGGAAGTGAAGAAGAAAGCCAAGTAGTAAATAAAACCGCTTTCAACAAACACTTAATTACACACATAACCCCACCGGTTGAAATGTTGGGGAAAGATAAGGGATTTGCTGACCGAAATACTAGGCGTTCATTTATGAAACAAATAGCCGACTTTGGCGATAAGGTTGTTTTATTTGACCCGCTAAAATCTTATCTTGGAAATGCTTACGCTAGTCAGCATAAACTAAGGGCGGTAATGGAAGAACTAAGCCAAGATTTGAAAGAATTTGATTTAACTTTTATTGGTATATGGCACTTAAATAAAATGGGTAAAGTTCAAGGAACTACCGAAGTAAAGGATAGCGTTAGAAGTGTAGTTAGAATGGCTAATAACCTAGAAGATGAAAGAGTATCATTCATACAGGTTGAAAAAGCTAATAACGTGCCTACCGATGTAAAAGAAAATATATTAGCTTTTGATAAAAATAGCTTGGGGAAAAAGGCAATATTTGGGCTAGAATATAACCCCGACTTATACGATTCTAATGTAACTATGGAAGAACACATTAAGGGCGCTAAGAAGAAAGTAAAAAACGTGAACATTCAGACCGCGCAAACTGTTTTAGATATAATTACCTTAGCCGGTTCAAAGGGTATATTATTAGGTGATTGGCGGAGTAGCAAGAACCAAAAAAATACAATAGTTCAAGAAATGAGAAATAGGGGATTCGGAAACTTGGCTAGATATATAGCTAAGAAACAAACCGGCGCTATAGACACTTTGACTAGGCGGGGCATGATAGAAAAAGTATTAGTAAAGAATAGTGGGCGCGGTACTAGACCACTATACCGATTAGCCACTAGCGAAGTTTCTAACGCTGAAATAAGCGAAGGATTAATAAGAGATTTAGAACTATAAAAAAAGTTGTTCGGGCTTTATGCCCCCTAGCCCCGTCGGGCTAGGGGGTTTTTTTTGTCGGGCTAGTTTGTTGGTGGCGCTCTTTTAAGAAAACTAGCTAAACTTAAATTAAGCGTTCAACACCCTTAAACGATTAACAATATTTCAAACTATTTCATTTAACCGTCAAGGATATTATAAACTATTCAAGTTTTTTAGCGCTAGGGGGTTATGCCGTTTATTAGAGATATCTTTTTATAAAAAGATAGGGGATTACACCAACGGGGTTAATCAAAGGGTCTTAAAACGCCTTGTATAGAATAGATTTTTCGGAAATCTGCGGATATCTGCGGATATCTGCGGAAGTCTACAAAGACCTTAAGAAAATAAAGAACCCTGTAAATGATAAAAAAGAGTAGCCCCTATAACTAATAGGCTTATTAATATTTCGGATTGTTCGCTAGTGTTCATAAATATTTAATTCCTAAAATTAATAGGTTTTGTTTTATTATATAAATTATTTTCTAATTTTTTAACAGTTACTACGGTCGGGCTTTTTATTTGTAAAGATAAATTCCCTATTTTCTTTTTAAAAAATTTAGGTCTAGTTGATGACCGCTTAATAATCTTAACTGATTTTTCCGGCGTGTCGCCCGCCTTAACCCCGCCAAGGATAGGGAACTCCCTTTCTTTGGTTTCGTTAGTATTAAGGTTGTATGTATAATATTTGTCGCCGTCTTTCCATTGAATAAGCGCGGGGAAATCTTTTTTAATTTGTTTACTTGGGGCGTCTTGGTCTACTTCGCCGGTCGGCGGTATTGAAGCGTCTTTATTTTTTATTCGCTTTTTTTTCTTTTTCTTAGCGTCCGGCTCTTTTATTTTTTCCGGTTCTCTTAATTTCTTAGGGTCTTTCGCTTTTTTTCTTTTAGTTGTGTCCGCTTCTTTCATTTTTTTTGAATCCGGCTCTTTGGTTGATTGCTTTTTAGAATCCGGCTCACGGACTTTTTTAGCCTTTCCGGCGTCCGGTTCTCTTAATTTTTTAGTGTCCGGTTCTCTTAGTCTTTCGTGGTCGCGTAGTCTTTCGGGTTCGTTCGTTTTAATTGTGTCCGGTACGTTAGTTGGTGGCACGTCAAAAGGGGGTAATTTAGGCGCTTCCAACATATTAGAAGAATCGATAGATTTTTGGGCGGGCGGGGTTTCTTCTTTTTGTTTTTTTGGTGGGTCTTGGTCTAGCTTTTTCCCTATTGCTTCTTCTTCAAATTGTGAACCGTCCGTAACCTTTCTTTTATTCAACCTAATTTTTTCGCCGTCAATAAAACTCTTAGGCAAAGTAATTTTTTCCCCTATTAATGCTTGTTCTGCTTTAATAGTAGACCGGTCGGGGTCTTTTATTTTTCCTAAAGGCGTGCGTCGTATTCTTAAAAGTGATTGTGTATAAAAATCGCTTAGATTATCTAAAGCGTTTTTTAATTCTGGACTAAATTTTTTATTAGAATTTCTATAGGTATCAAGATTTCTTTTTTGGGCTAACTGTTTATTTTTTAGTCTAGTTTGCCACCCTATTTTTATATCTTCAAAGGTTAAGGCGTCCATATCGTTTTTTTTATGGGCTTTAAATTTTTGATAAAAACTATCTAATTCTAACTCGCGGGGTAAGTCGGGGTTAAGTTTTATTAAATCTTCATACATAAGGTTTAGGTTATTGGCTTGTTCGCCTAACGATAAACTTTTATCATCAAATATTTCATTAATTCTTGAAGTGGCTAAGTTTATATTTTCTTGGTTAAAATATTTATTTTTTGGGTCGTAATCATTCGGTAATTTAAAAAAAGACATGGGGCGGGCGCTAATATCCACCATAAATTGACTTTTTAAATCAACGGCGTTAGGCGTTGGGTTAGTACCCGCTATAATTGTGCTAGCTACATCGTGATATTTTTTATTTTGGGCTAATATTTCGGTTTGTTTTCTTAATTTCTTAGCTTGGGGCGTTTCTTTCTTTTTTACCGCTTCATCAATATATTTTTTGTCTATTTCTAGGTCTTGAAGGAATAGTATATAATCCCTTCTTTCTATGTCTTGGGGGCTTAATAAACTTTTGTTATTTAGTTCGGATAATTGCCCTTCTAAACTGTTTTTATTTACAAAATTATTATATTCGTCTAATTTGTTTTGTATGTTATTAAATGTTCTTTCATAGTATTTTTTTGGTACTAAATTAAGCCCCAACCAATTTTTTAAGTTTCCGGTTTTTACTTTTGTTGGAAGTTCTAATAGTTGTAAAGTATCCCCTGTTATTATTTGCCTATCTTTTAGCTTGTCTATTTTAATGTTAGCTTCTTCAATATTCATTAATTTTTTCATCGCTAATTGGTCGCCCGTTAATTTTTCGTCGGGGGGAGATTTTAAATATTTTACTTGGGCGGGGGTAATTCCATTGTTTAAAATATTTCTCGTAAATCCTTTATCTTCTAAATATGGAAATACTTTTTTTGATACAAACTTATAACCCTTTTTTAGCGGTCTAACTGCCAACGTTCCCGCAAATCGCGCGGTTGGGTATGACGTTGCAACTTCCGCAACTGTAAATATTAAATCTAAGGGTCTTATATAATCATCTTCGGCGCGGGCTTGTAAATATGGTAATAACTCTTTATACCTTTCGCTTTTAATTGCTTCTTCGTCTACTTCAAAACCTAGCCAATTATCCGCTTTTTTTAACCCCCAAGAAAAATCTTCCGGCGGGTTGCCGTTTTCATCTTCAAATCTTTCTAAAACCCTACCCGTTTCGGCGCTAGGAAATAGAACATCGCCAAAAACGGCGCGGTCTATAAAGTCATCTTCGCGCCTTAATGCTTTAATGGGGTCGTGTTTTGGTAATTCTGCTAAAGGACTACTTAACCAAAAATCGGCGGTTCTATATGTTTCGGGGGATTGCCCTATATATTTAGTTAATACGCGCCCCTGTAATTCTAATAGGTCGTCTATATAACCTATGTCGGGGGTTCTTATACCCCTATCCTTCAAAGTTAATCCCCCAAGTGTTCCAAAAGCTAAAAGGTAATCGTCTATATCTGTTATGTCGGTGGTTTTATCCCCGTCAAAATTAACTAAAACTATATCATCAAGTTTTTTTATTTGGTTGTAATAATATGGAATGTCTAAAAACTCGATAACTGTACCGGCTTGGGGGCTAAATGCTGATTCGCCCCAATCGCCTAAAGCCTTAATTCTTTCGGCTTCGGTTCGGGCTTTCTTAACATCGGCTATAAAGTTTTCTATATCTTGTTCGCCCCTTAATATTCTACCGGCGCTATAAAGCGCCTTATTCCCTTCTTTGGTTACGTTATAAATAGAATCTTGAAGAATACCGCCTATTTCTTTTTCCCCTATATTTTTGTCTAGCCACTCTAGGGCTTTATCTTCAACATTATTAATTTTTTCATATAATAAGTCTTTATTATCTTCGCTTAACGGGGTCATATTCAAAGGGTTAAAAATATCCCCTGTAGTTATCTTGATAGGGTTTCTTGAAAAAAACGTATCAGGTTCAAAGTCTGTTTTTTGAACTTCTAAAAAATCGGTAGTATCTTGGGCGGGAACTCCTGTTAATGGTCTGCTTTGCGCCTGTTGTTCTATAAATCTTTCTTCGGCTTCGGTTACACTTGGAATAAATTTTTCATATCTTCCCGTTTCTTGGTTAAGTTGCCACGCTTCAAAACCCCCCTTATTAGGGTCGGGGTCATAATAAAATTCTGACATTTTGGGCGATTGGTTTAAGGCTTCTATTGCTTTTTCTGATAAAGCTAACTCGTCTATTTGTTTAGGTTTTTCAATTTCTATAAACGCTTCGCCCCCGCTTAGTTCGTTATAAGGGTCTATTTCGCCACCGTATAACAAATTTCGCCTAACGGGGTCATATTGGCTTTCTAGGTTTCTAGTGTAGGCGCTTAATTCGTTTTCTCTAATATCTAAAACATCATAAAGCCGGCTTGAATTTTCTATGTCTTGATTAAGTTCAAAACCTTTTTGAGAAATAACATTGTTTAAATTATTTAATTCATTTAGTTTTAATTCATATTGGTTTCTTAATCTTTTAATATCGGGTTGATTAGAAGCGTTAACCCAATCATTATAATTTTCATATTTTTGAAATATACTTGCCTCTTCTTCATTTATTAATTCTTGTTCGGCTATCATGTTTTCGGCGTCTATATAATAACCTTGTTCGTTAACTTCGCCGTAAGGATTTAAAGCAAATTTATTATATCTATCGTCTAGGTCGTTTTGTTGGGCAATTAATTGCGCTTCGCGCCTTTTAACTTCCGAAATATTTATAGGGGGTAAACCTACTTCTTTTTCTATTTCTTCGGCTATTTCGTTTAAGCCGTCTACTCTAAAAGTTTGTTCATCTATAAGCCTGTTAAAATCTTTTGTTTCGTCGGCTATTTTTTCCGCTTGTTCGTTATAACTTTGTTTAGCCCTGTTTAAATCTTCTATATCTTGGGCGCTTGGCTCGCTAGTATCGTCAAAAGTAGGCAAGGGCGGGGGAGTAGGTATAGAGAAGCTAGGCGGTTGGTCGCCCATTGCTTCTTTGGCATATTCGTATTGTCTAACATTAAGGCTAGGGGGTTGGTCGGCGGTATCGGGGCTATAAGTTTCTACCGGCGTGTCTAATCTTTCCGGCGGGGTAAATGTAGGCGGTTGGTCATAAGGCGGGGCGGGTGGTGGCGTAGGCTTTGCAGTTTCTACCTTTCTTTCCGCTTCATAACTAGCTTCATCTATAGGTTTTTTTACGGGTGTCGGGGGGGGTGTTGGTGTGGGTGGTAAATAAGAACTTGCGGGGCTTCTTTCTTCGTCCGTATTAGGGTCGTAAGGTATAAAATTAGTTGTTCGCCCTTTATTTTTTAGGTCTGTTTTTTTTGTAGCCATAAGCTAAAAACCCCCTAAATTAGTATTTTTTAGCTATTTTTAAGTTTTTATATGCCCAAATAAGCCCGTATAAGGTTGCCCCATATAGCGCGGGGGTGTGTATATACTTATTTTTGTAAAATCGTGTCTTATTTGGCTTAGTAGGGTTCTTAGTTACCATTTTTTAGCTTGCCTTAGTTTATTTTAGTTATTAAACATTCTGTAGTATTTATAGCCTTACAAAATTGATTTGAAGATTCCCCCGAAATTGATAGAGAACCATCTCCCCCTACGTAATAATTTGTACCCGCTACAAGTCCGGTTAATCCCGTGGCTTTACCTGATATTATATTTACTGTTACAATATCCCCATCAGTTGCAGAATCTTTTACAAATCCTAACCATGAACCCCTATTTTTATCTATAGTAGGTGTTATATAACCCATACCATTACCACTTGAAACATTTGTAAAATAAAATGTAAATATATCTTCATCTGAATTATAGATTGGGTTAGCATAAGCATAATCATTTGGTCTATAAGCTTTAAATGATAATGGTGTAAACCCTGTTTTAGTTGAGTTCCATTGAGTTACTATTGTTCCACCACAATAATAACTACTATTACAACCTAAATAAGTGCCGTCAGGTTCAGCCATATAGTTTGCACCACCTATAACTATTACATCATCTTTAAACATACTCTTAAAGCTAGTAAAGTATTGATTTGATGTACCCAAACCCCCACCAAAAACTGAACTGTTTGTTTCCCAAAGTCTTATTGATTCCGCATTTGCCATATCAAGTGTGTTAGTAGCTGGATTTGGTTCAAAAAAGTTACCATAAATACTATATATTCCACTTCCGCCATAACTTGTGTTTTCTGTACAGGTATATATAAAATAAAATCCTACATCAGTAGTACCTTGACCATATACGTTATCGTGAAGTGAATCTACATTATTAGTGTTTCCACCGCAAAATTGGTTTACTGTTCCTGTATTTACTGATTTATCATTAAAGTTTTCTATAACCGGACCTGTAAAAAAAGAACCGCCGATACTATATCTTTCAAGATGAACAGCCGACCAACCGGCGTCTTCCATATTTCCCCCACTACCTGATGAATCAGCTTTTGAAATAATAGCATATTCGTAATCATTACTATCTCCATTATCTAAAGCTACGGCGTGAAGTCTGTTATAACCTGTGTTTCTTTGGTCTAAAGCCACTTGCCAATATGTAGAATTAAAAGAATTAGTATTGCTATATGGTCCATTTACTTTTAAAGCATTGTCATAAACAGAAGGAAATCCACAATTAACACCATTACAGGTAGAGTTAGAATTAGGAACGAAATTTGTACTTATAACTATACCCCAATCGGAAGTTGTACCATTAGTTGAACTATCCCCATTAACTGCGCTAACTATTACCCAAGTATTAGTCTGCATATCCCAAACAGGCAAGGCTGTACCACAATTTCCATAAGTGTAAGAATAGTTACCCCAACAAAAACGACCACTATTATCCCCTACTTGAAGTTGCCCTGTAGAATCTATGTAAAAAGAAACATAACGAATATAGTTATCATTTGAACTAGATGTTCTTAGAGTACAAATATAATAATTATGTGCGGAATCATCTGCATAAGCACATACATAAGGCAAAGCATTAGCGTTTAAGTAATTAACGTATGAACTTACTTGAACTTCTGTATCCCACGTAATTTCATTTGTTGTTGCATTAAATGAACCTGTTCTACACTTCATATAACCACTATCACTGAAACATTGAAGATATTTATTAGCAATAGCGTTATAATGGTTATATCTTTGGTCGCTTGCCCAAGAATCAGTTGAATTATAATCAGTATCATTGACTGAACTTTGAAAAGATGTAATATTTTCTACCTTTAGTTCATTTGAATCAACAATACCCGCAACTACACGCCCACCCGTAATAGGCCCTTTAGCTGTTAGACTTACTGAACCGCCACCACTTGGGTTAGCCCACACTAAGGCACTACCTGAGCCTACTTCTAGTATTTGTCCTTCCGTGGCAGAACCTACTGCTATATCTGTAGTAGGGTTTATTAAGCTAGTTGCTAAATTCCCGTTACCGTCAGTTATTACGGGTTCGTTAGCATTTAAAGTTATATCGGTTAAGTTTCCCACCGCGTCGGTTACTACCGGTTTATTGGCGCTAAAACTTAAAGGATAAACGCTTGTAGTGTCTAAATTTCCGTTAGTGTCAGTAACCATAATTTTATCGGCGGTTAGGCTTGCGGTTGTTAATGCGCCTAAACCATCAGAAATAAGGGGTTTATTAGCCGTTAAAGTTGGCACGCCTGTAATTGTAGACCAAGTTAAGGCACTTCCCCCGCCTACGGTTAAGACTTGGTTAGAAGTTCCCGTTCCAACGCCTAATAAAGTAACATCAAAAGCGCCCGCCGTAACTTCGCCGGTTGCGCTAGTGTATAAAGGTAAATCAGGGGATAAGGTTACGGGGTAAGTAGTTGAATCTACTTCTATTTCCCCGCTAACATTAGTTCTTAGCATTTTATTGCCCGCTAGGGTAGAAGTTACCGCCAAAATTCCGTCCGTGTCCGGTAGTTGTATATTTCTATCATTAGTTATTAAAGAAGCGTCAATAGTAGCCGTGAAAGCCGTTCCGCCCTTTACTCCTACGTTATCTTCAAAAACAGGGTCAGAACCCACCGCGCAAGTATTAGCAGATAAACACGGCGTATTTGAAGCGCTAGCCACATAAGCTAAAGCCAATATACTAAAAAATAGTGCCATTTTTCCCGTGTCGAAAGGTATATAAAAACTATCTAATTTACTTAATATTTTTTTCATGTTATTGCCCCGCAAGTCGCCCAACCAATCGCCACCCCTACAGAAATAGCGCCTAATAACATGGCTAGACCTATATAAAATTCTTTTGTTACCATTAAAAACCTATCCTTTTTTATAAATATATATCATTTTTTAAGTTCTTTCTATCCATAAACTAGAAGAATAAATAGCAAATAACACCAAGAAATACACCACTACGAACCACGCGTAAACTAGCCCTTGCGCTTGAAAAAGTATCAAAGGAATAGAAGAAGCAAATAAAGAAGCCGGTATATTTCTAAATACCCAATAAGAACCTATCGCAAATATAAACCCGAAAGCCGTAGCCCAAAGGCTATACCACGCCAACGGCGGAAGTCGCAACCCCGACGCGCTAGTAGGGTAAAAATCAACATTTAAAAAACTTAATCCCAAAAAGTTACTATTTCCACCGGTTAAACTATTAGGGTTATTATCCCCCCACCAATTACCTATAATATTAGTTGTTGATTGATTGAAAACAGTAGACCCCGACGCGGTGGAAGATGTAATAATACTTGTTGTTACATTTATACCCGCTTGGCTTCTATCCATGTAATAAGCGCCGTTGTTGGTGTTTCCTTGACTAGATATATCGTCAATAGTTCCCGCATACATAGGCGGAACTTCGGAAGTTTGGGTAATATCATTAGGATTGAATCCTAATGTCATTATAGGCGTACAAAACGCGTTACAAAGTGCGCCAAATTGCGCCCAAAAATCTAATATTTCAACTTTCTTTAAATAATTTTCCTTAGCGGTTGTTATAGGTTCATTTACCCCTATATATAAATCTTGGGTATTAGGAGTATAAACGGCGGGGGATTGGCTTACTTGAACCCCATTAGCTATTAAATTTAGAGTGTTGCCGTCTAGCCAAAATTCTAAGGTTTCATTTCCACTAGGAACAAAATACGCGCTAGTTATTGAAGTCGTATTAACTAAACCTTTTATTCTTATAGTGTCGTATGTTGTTGGCGAGTGTTCTATGAATAATTTAACACCCGTATACAAACTTTCATCGTATTTTTCAAAAATCATCATATCGTCAGTTTGCAAAGAATGGGGGGTTTTATAATTAAAATCAATTTTAAAATAAAAATTATCGTTGTTAAAATCGGAACTATCCAAAACCTGTACATAATCTTCTTTATCGAAAAAAAAGCCTTGATTTCTGTATATATTATTTGTTTGGTTTGCGCCTAATAAAACATTTAAGGAATTGTCGCCGTTTTTTAAATCTGGAATTACATACCATTGATTCGCCGATAAACTTGTTAAGTCTTGAAGTAATACTTTTTCTTCATTAGCTAAACTAGACACATAAGGATATATTTGCCACCCGAAAGGGTCTATATAATCAAATCCATTTATCCAAGAATTAATATCAACATTAGACAATAAAACCGGTTGCGTTTCTAGGTCTGCGCCCGTTGTATTAGTAATATTTATGTCAAATTTATAACAATAATCCGAAGGGCTTACGGCATAAATAGAACATGGTTTGTTATAAAACGAAAAAGAAAGGGCGAACAAAAAAATAAATAGCGCTAAAAAGCCTAAAGAGTATTTTTTGGGCGTGTCTTTTAGCTTAAAATTTTTGTTCGGGCTATATTTTTTTAAAAATTCCATTAGAACCACCCCCGCACTAAATTAGTTAATCCGCCTATACTTGACCCGACACCTTGAATAAATCTTGCAAATAGTTCCGCACTCTTGAAGCCTAACACTACTAAAGCCGGTATACCCATAATTACAATAATCCACCTTACAAGTCTAAACGCCAACGGCGCGCCTTTTTCTATCGTTCCGTCTATGTTTTCGTAACACTCGCCCGTACTTTCTATTCTTGGCGTTCCGCTTATTACGCTAGTGCCGTTTTCGTAACCCATGTGAAAATCGTTCGATTCTTTACATTTAGACCACCACGAATAATTTAAGGTACTTACAGAATAAATATATTTTGTCCAACCGAATAAATTACCGGTCGCGTCTGTAATAAAACTAAAACCCCCTTGAATGGCGTTATTATTGGCGTCGGCTTCGTCTGAACTAGCTATTTGAACGTCTAAAACCGTGTTTAATAGGGCGTCGTCGCCACTAGGGCTAGATGAGTAGGTTTCGCCCGCTACCGTGCCTAAAATCCCTATCATTAAATAAGGCATTACTAAAGAACCGATTAATTTGTAATTCACTAGCTTGCCCCCGCTTTCCGAATCCAAAACCAAGAACCGATAACTATAAATATAGATAAAAAGGTAAATACAAAGGCAACACTTAAGCCACCCACGAAAATACTAGGCAACATAGTAACCGCAAACATAATTAAAGCCATCGTACCATTTTTTGTGGTTGCCATAGTTACTATAGCCACAACTATAGCCAAAACTAAAAATATTATTCCGCCTGTAATTGCGCCATTGTCAAAACCTAAATATTGCCCGCTTACCATGTCTAAATTAGCCTGTACTTTACTGCTGTTAAGTTCTTGGTCTATTGAAGCCTGTAAGGGTACGTTATAGCCTACGGGGTCAAAATTTTGATTAGGTCTATTAACCCCTAATTGAAAAACCGTTTCATTGTTACCGTTTCGGGCTATTGTTACAATTCCGCTTAACGCTTCTTCTAAATAAACCTGACCCGACGGGGTTACCTTACCGTTAGCGCTGACTAAAGTATGTAGCGGTAAACCTATTTCGGTTTCTAGGTCGTATAAAATTCCCGTATCGCTAGAAACTTGATTAGCTAGGCTTATAGTGCCGTTAGCTTCATTTTGAACATTTACACAATTATAGTTATTACTATTAGGGTAAGGAATAAAGTACGAATCGCTTAAAACTAAACATACTTTCGACGGTAATAAACTACCATTAAAGCCGAAATCGGTACTAGCGGGCGCGTCGGCGTAAATTCCTAGTAATCCGTTCCCTATTCTTGGAATTTTGGGCTGTACTACGTGCATAACATCGTTTTTATCGTAAAATATTGCCGAAATAAGCCCGTCTTTAAGGGAATATCGATAATCAGGGTTTGGAATTGAAGAATCACAACCCGTAGAATTTTCTAAAAATTCCGGTTTGCACCACTCGCTTAATGGCGAAGTGCCTATAGGTAATTCATACCTAACTAAAACTAAATAATCTTTTGATGTTGAAGAAGCTAAATTATCATACCCGTAGGCTTCATAAATTCTCAATGGTGGAAGTGAAGGCTGTGGAATAGGTGTCGGGGGGGGTGTTGGCGTGGGTTGTTGCGCTTCTAAGGGCGAAACCCCACTAAGAAAAAGGAAAAAAACCCCTACTAAATATAGGGGTAAAATTTTTATTAAATTTTTTTTTATATATATCAATTTTGAACTATCCTTAACGCCCTTATTACGCCCCATAAAAAAAACGTTCCGCTTAAAAAATAAATAATCCACAAAAATAGCGGTATTGTATTAGTGCCGGCGTCCGATTGAATAGACCCCGCCATAATTAAACAACTTATGCCCGCAAGTATTAAAAAGGGGAATGACATTAATTATTTATCCTTTAAACTTATAGCTTCTTTTATATGCTTTATCGGCTTGGCGCATTTCTCTAGCTTCTTTTTTAAATTTAGTAACCGCTTTTTTATATTGCGGGCTTCCTTTTTTATCTCTTAGCTTTCTTAATTCGCTAGCAGATTTTTTAAAATCGCTTATTTCTTTATCTCTTTTTCTTTTAAATTCTATTGGCATTTTTATCTCCTAAACCCCTTATACCATTTTCTAGGGTTGTTTTGGTCAAACTCTCTTTTAGCTTGCCTTGTTTTAACTTGTTCGCGCTTAAATCTAAAATCTTCCGCGCGCTTGTCTTTATCTCTTTGCGCTTGGTTTGCTATTTCATCTTCATAGAACTTTGCTTTTTCGGCTTCAAGCTCTGTTTTAGCGCGTTGTTGAGTCTTTATTCTATCCGCGTCCATTTTGATTTTTTCTTGTTTCCAAGTCTGGGATTCACTCCGTCTTTCTGCGCGGTCTTGGTCGCGTTTCATTTTTTCCGCCCATTTGTCGCGTTCTTTTCTTGTTTATCTCTAGCCCTATCGTATCTTTTATCTTGGCTAAAATAATCTTTATTTTCTCTAGCAAAGCTAAAAATATCTTTCCCCGCAGTAAAAGCGGATTTTCCTACATTCTTAGCCCCACGCCCGAAAGCGCTAGCGCCTTTAATTGTAGTTTCGCCCGCCCACTTAGAACCGGATTTTACTTTTTCCCAATCTTCGGGGTAAAAAGCGGGGTTATTGGGTATATCCCACGCGCCCGCCGTGTTTTTTCGCCTTTCGCTTTTAGCTTTTGGCTTATACTTAAAGTTCATAGAAACAATATCGTTAATGTCAGCCGTCTTAATATAATTAATTCCTTCTTTGGTTGCATTATTAAACGCCCTAGACCTTGCCCGTTTCTCTGCGCCATATAAACCCTTTAAGGCGTCTTTTTTTTCAATATTTCGCGCTTCTTGGTAGTAATCTAGCGCGTCTATACGTTCGGGGTCGGTTACCCCTTTAAAAATAGAACTTTCAGCGCTTCGCTTAGTTCCCTTTTTTGACTTTTTATTTTTTTTAGGTTTATTGGCTTTTTGAAATTCCTTAAACCTAAGATATTCTTCAAACTCACTAGGCAATTTAACCCCCTTTCGTAATTATTGTTTTTTTGTTTAGGGCGAACAAAAATTTTTTGTTCGCCCTTAATTGTCTATCTTAGTTAGACATTAACCTAACGGTTAATTTTAACTAAATTAGCTTCC
>PAXU01000118.1 GCA_002714565.1 Rhodopirellula sp. | reverse complement strand
GATCGAGTCAATGGCTAAGGCTATTAAGGAACGGCAGGATCGCGAAAATGGTGTATCACCCATGCCCGCCGACAAAGGTGAAGGTGAAAAACCAGCAGACACTGACGATGCTAAAGGCGATGCTGATGCAGACTCTGACACCGATGCAGGCTCTGATACCGATGCAGATGCTGATGCAGACACTGATGCTGATGCTGATGCCGATGCTGATGCAGACACTGATGCTGATGCTGATGTTGATGCAGATGCTGATGCAGACACTGATGCCAAGGATGCTGATTTAGCACCATTCCGCGAACAAGCGAAGCAGTTCATTGGTTTCATTATGCAAAGGGTTGATACTAACTCTGATGGCGTCATTGATAGCGAGGAAATTGCTGCCTCCGATGATCCGGCTCGCATGAAAGAAGCTGATGCTAACAAAGACGGTGAGATCACCAAGGAAGAAATGATCGAGTCAATGGCTAAGGCTATTAAGGAACGGCAGGATCGCGAAAATGGCGATAGTGAAAAACCAACAGACACTGACGACGATGCTAAAGGCGATGCTGATGCAGACACTGATGCAGATGCGGACACTGACGAAACTGAAAGTGAGAGCGAATAATGTCGAACATTGCGGTTCGCGCCGAGAATCTTGGAAAAGACTACGTTCTGAAAAGCGAAACCGTACATGCTCTTCGTGGTGTCACGTTTGATGTGCCCGAAGGTGATTACGTTGCAATCATGGGACCGTCCGGTTCCGGTAAAAGTACGCTTTTGAACCTGCTTGGTTGTCTTGATCGGCCTAGCTTTGGGGAACTCTACCTCGGCACAGAAAATGTCGCTACGCTCAACGATAACGGTTTATCCGATATCCGCAGCAAGCGGATTGGATTCGTCTTCCAATCCTACAACCTGATCCAGCAGCTCAATGTTGTTGAGAACATCCAGGTGCCGCTGTATTACCAGGGTAAAGTAAACCGTACAACGCGTAAGCGGGCAATCGAGCTTGCCGGTAAGGTTGGTCTTGGTGATCGCCAGGATCACCGACCCCAACAACTCTCTGGTGGTCAGATGCAGCGTGTAGCCATTGCCCGCTCTATGGTCAATGATCCGTATTACATCCTGGCTGACGAAGCGACCGGAAACCTTGACTCTAAGACAACCGATGAAATCCTTTGCCTGTTTGAAGAACTTAACGCCGAAGGCAAAACGATCATCATGGTGACGCACGAAGATGAAGTTGCCGCTCGCTGCCGCCGTGTTATCCGCTTGCGTGATGGAAATATCGAATCAGATTTGCCGATCGAGCAGGATCGTCAAAAATATCACTACTCCATGCCAACAACTGAACTGTCCGAAGACGAAGAAGAGGACGTTGCCGTTACACAAGCCCAAGCGGTCACCAGTGACGGATTTTCCGTGGATGATGATGAAATTGTGATGGGCGGTTCGTCTGATAGTCATGACGAACCAGAAATCGAAGTGGAGATCGACGAATAAGTCTCAGCCATCAGTCATCAAGCGTGGCAAGACGCGTCGTGCAGAGAGATAAACCATGAATGCCTTAATGTCGCTATTTCGAACTTGGCAGCTCGGTATCAAGAGCCTGTTTCTGCATCCCATGCGATCGGCACTGACCGTTCTCGGTATTTTCATCGGGGTGGCGGCCGTAATCTGGCTGCTGGCAATTGGTGAGGGAATTAGTCAAAAGGCGCAGGAGCAAATCGCTTCCCTTGGTGCACGGAACATTATCGTTCGCAGTATCAAGCCACCGCTCGAAAAGCTTGGCGATAGTAACGTTGCAGAGTTCGGCCTGCTGCGTAAAGACTTTAACCTGCTGGTTAACACGATCCCACAAATTGAAGTCGCCATTCCCATTCGGGAAATGAAGATCAGTTTTAGCTTCGGTAACAACGATATGGATGGTCGGTTGGTAGGATCTACTACGGACTATTTCAATGCAACGAAGCTGAAGTTGGCAAAGGGCCGATTTCTTTCGCCCGCTGACGTGGATAAGAACAAAGACTTCTGCGTGTTGTCGATGGGCATTGCTGAAGCATTGTTCCCACATGATGACCCGATTGGCAAGCGAGTCTATTGCCCAACAAACCAAACGTATTACGAAGTCGTGGGGATTCTGCGAAAGCGTACGGCCTCTGCCGGAATCGGTGGCTCCCTAGCCGCTCAGGATTACTCGCGAGACGTATATATTCCGATCACGACACTCAACCAACGAGTTGGCGATGTAACGCGTCGATTCCAAAGCGGTTCGTTCTACGCTGAAAAAGTGGAGCTGCATCAGGCAACGATTCAGGTCAAAACCATGGACGACGTCCTGACCGTTGCCGAGTTGGTCAAAGATGCATTACGAACGCAGTTGGAATCCGGCAAAGGCGATATTGATGTGATTGTTCCGCTCGAATTACTTGAGCAAGCTGAAACAACGCGGATGATGTTCATGATCTTCATGGGCCTGATCGCTGCCGTTTCACTACTGGTCGGTGGTATCGGAATTATGAATATCATGCTTGCTACCGTAACCGAACGAACCAGAGAGATCGGTATTCGCCGTGCTCTCGGTGCCCGCCAGGGTGCAATTCAACGGCAGTTCCTTGTTGAGACGATTACCTTGTCCATCGTTGGTGGTCTGGTAGGAGTCGCTGTAGGACTCCTTTGTCCGGTAACACTCGAATGGTTGCGTGACACCCTGATTGAGAACTTCCCGGAGGAAATGGAAAGCCTACCTGCGGAAGTCCGAGAAACTGTCCCGATCATCGTACCGATTTCAATTCCTGTCTCGTTTGGAATTGCTGTACTTATTGGTGTCATTTTTGGAATGTACCCAGCCTACCGTGCATCGCGCATGGATCCGATCGAAGCTCTGCGACACGAGTAAAGCGGATATGCAAGCCGCAGGGTCGTGTTGCATGTAACTGGGCAACGCACATGGCTGTGGCAACCGCGGGGCTCGGCGCAGCCGAACCCCGCAGGGCCTATTGAAAGCGATTGCTCTAGTCTTGCCCTCATAGGTCTTGCGCATTCAAATACGCCAATGCAACCTCTTGATTGGATTGATGACGAACTAGACGCGTTGAACGCAGCAGATGCGCTTCGCACGATACGAACGCGTGATGTTAGCTACCGCCCCGGTTTTATTTCAATCGCGGGTCAGGAATTAACCAACTTCTCCAGCAACGACTATCTGGGCATCGCGGCTGAATTGAAAAGAGATAGTAGTGATCAACAGTGGGGAAGTGGCGCAAGTCCCCTAATCACTGGCTACACCTCAGCTCATAAGACCCTTGAACAATGCTTTTGCGAGTTCAAGGCATCCGAATCAGCCATGTTGTTTTCAAGCGGGTTTGCGGCAAACATGGGTACGATTCCAGCAATCGTCAGCAATGGAGATGCCGTCTTCAGCGATGCACGCAACCATGCAAGTATCATTGATGGCTGCCGACTCTCTAATGCGGACGTCTTCGTTTACCGGCACAATGATATCGACCATCTAACCGAGTTGATAACCAGCGTGCAGGCCCGAAGAAAACTCATTGTTACCGACACATTATTCAGTATGGATGGCGACGTAGCGAATCTTGGTAGTCTCTCGCAAATAGCAGATGACGAGGGCGCCATGTTGATGATTGACGAAGCTCATGCAACAGGCGTATATGGCAACAGTGCCCGAGGGTTGGCAGAGGAAGCGGATGTCGAATCAGGAGTGCATATCACGGTCAGTACCTTTAGCAAAGCACTCGGTAGTGTAGGTGGTGTCGTCACGGGAACGAGTCAGTTGATTAATTGGTTGCGAAATAAAGCTCGCAGCTACGTGTACTCGACCTCCATGCCAAATGGTGTTTGTGAAATGTCGTTGGCGGGACTGGAGATAGTACAAAGTGACTCGAACAGAAGAACGCACTTGCTTGCATTACGCGACCGTCTTGTATCACGACTGGCGACGAATCGGCTAATTGATGAAAACCATCCTTCTCACATTGTGCCCATTCGCATTGGTGCGAATGACAAGACGCTCTCTTTATCTCAGCAGCTTTTTAAAGCAGGTTTTCTAGTCGCTGCTATCCGACCTCCAACGGTTCCCGACGGTGAGGCAATGTTACGGATTGGGCTAACTGCAAGCCATTCGGTCGAGCAGATTGATGCCCTTGCTGAGGTGTTGAGCATCGTAAGATGACGAGCCTGATGGCTCTCGGCTGCGGTGGGCCTTAGTACCCTCAACAGGCGTTTGCACATCACAACTTTTTTTCCGACAATACGAGTTGTACTACGACCATTTTTCAAGCTCCCAATACTGACCAAAACAGGACGTAATCTGTCATGACCTTCTTCAGGAAACTTTCTTTTCTCCTATGTTTCGCCACGCTTACTGTCATTGCCAGTGGCTGTTCAAGAGAAGCCGGTGATATTGGTGCAGCCAATGGTGGAGGCGGTGGCAGTAACGCCGTAGAAACGGAAACAGGTGCTGATACTTTAGAAGTAAAGCCGAATGCCGTTCTTGGTTCAGTAAAAATCACAACTGTTGCCGAGGTCGAACAAGAGCTTAAGGACAACGGCGGCAACATGATTCCGCTCTTTGAAACCGTACCCAACCTGCTAGCGGAATACGTGGGACAGGATGAGGATAAACTCGCCACGCTCAACAAACAACTGAAAGATTCACACGTAAAACGGTCAAATCTGGGTCAGGAAAAAACCAAAACCACAGAGCAAACCGTTGATGACGGCGGTGATGAAAACGTGCCATTTCAACTCGGCGACCTCGTGCCGATGGCGGATGATGAGTTTCCAGAGCTTGCGGATCTGGATGCTGACGCCGAATGGGTGGACAAGCCCGTTTTGGATGCCATGGATCTGATGCGTCAGCGACAAGAAAACGAAGAAGCGGAAGCAACCATCGAAGAAGCCATGGCACTGGTGAATGATTCACCGGTCAATAACTCCAAGATCAGATCCGCGCTTGGTCGACTTGCATCGCTGGACGGCTCAAACGCCGATTTCAATGCAAGCTGGAGTCGGCATACAGCGGGTGATGTTCGTAGCACAAATCCGTTGATGGCAAGCTCGTCTGCAGAATTCGACGTCTCCGGCCTCATCAATTTTGGATTGCTTGGCTTCGATTGGACCTTTACACCATACGGCAGCGAGGACGGAATCGTTTCATGGCAAACGAGCCACGATGGACTCTTCGACAAGATTGTCCTTCGAGACGATCTAATCTGGTCTGATGGGACGAAAATCACAGCGCACGATGTGGAATTCTCATACAAAGTTATCATGACATCGAAAGTTCCGGTGCCGGCGGTACGAAGTGGTACAGATCAGTTGCTCGGTGTAAAAGCATACGATGATCGAACCGTTGTGTTCTTTCACCCTGACTCGCTTGCAACCAATGTCTGGAATATCCTCTTTCCGATTATTCCAAAACACGTATTTGAGGCCTCCGTCGCGGAAGACCCGACGATGCAGTCGAGTGCTTACCACGTTGAAAAGGATGAAAATCCTGTGACTGGCGGGGCGTACGTCATTACAAAGCGTGTGCGTGGTCAGGAAATCACACTTGAGCGACGTGAAAGCTATCACACCATTGACGGAGCTCAGGTCCGTGCCATCCCATATTTCAGAAACATCCGTTTCACAATTATTGAAGATCCGAATACGGCTTTGTTGTCACTCAAGAAAGGTGATATCGACGAGTACCAGCTCACGCCACCGCAGTGGACAGATCAAACGGGTGACGAGGAATTCTATAGCAAGAACACCAAGGCCTACGATATTGAGTGGGTATATTTTTACTTTGGATGGAATAACCGTTCCCATTTCTTCCGTGATGTTCGTGTTCGTAAAGCAATGGGTTTAGCCTATGACCACAATGAACTGTTAACGCGACATCGAAACAACCTAGACGAAGCAGCACGTGGTATCTTCCACAGTACTAGCCCATGGTCGCCGGCGACGTTGCCTGAATCGTACAAACAGGATCTGGATCTTGCGGAGGAATTGCTCGCCGAAGCTGGTTGGGAAGACACGGATGATGACGGTATCCTCGATGGCATGGTGTTCATCGATGATGGTTTTGACGGCCAAATCGATAGCGTCCAACGGGTGCCATTCAAGTTCACGATCGTGTCGAGTAATCGTCCCGACCGCGTTGCCATGTGTGAATTGCTTCAGGAAAACCTCGATCAGATCGGTATTGAGTGCAGCGTGAGTCCAATCGAATTCACCACGCTGCAGGATCGATCACGAAATCATCAATTCCATGCTCAGTTTGGTGGTTGGGGAACGGGAACAGATCCCGACACGAGCGAGAATCTATGGGCAACTAAGGCGATTGACAGTGGACGGAATTACGTTTGTTATTCAAGCCCCGAGATTGACCAGCTCTTTATCGATGGCAAATATGAATTGGATCCAGACAAACGTCGTGAAATCTACCGACAGATTCACTTGAAGCTATACGAAGATCAGCCCTACACTTGGCTATACTACCGAAACGCCTATTTTGCCTTCAATAAAGAGCTTCGCGGAGTGAATTTCAGTGCTCGTGGGCCATACAGCTATGGCCCAGGCGAAAGCAGCATTTTCAAATCTCCTGCAATGCAGTAAAACCCATGCTTCCAAAGGGAACACATGTTGTTCCTGAATCCGTTGTAGGGACAATAAATGCTCAACTACCTTGTTCGGCGCATCTTAATCGGCGCATTCACCCTCCTATTGATCACATTCGTGATTTATGGGCTGATTCGCAATATGCCGGGCAATCCGATGGATACGGATCCGGCGATGATGGATCCGAGCAAGATGATCAGCAAGGCGGATGTTGAGCGACTGCTAGCTGTCTACGGTCTGGACAAACCCTGGTACGAAGCATACTTCACCTGGCTCAAAAATGCGTGCACATTCGAATTCGGTACGAGCTTTTCTGTAAAAAAGCCGGTTCTTGCCTTAATTAAGGATGCCATCGGACCAACATTACAGTTGAGCATCACGTCGCTGATCCTTACTTATCTGCTGGCCTTGCCAATGGGCCTTTACTCCACCGTACGTAGTGGCAAGACAGAAGAGCGCGCGATGAGTTTTGTCTTGTACATGCTCTATTCGTTTCCGTCGTTCGTTGCTGCGCTATTCCTGCAGCTGTTATTTGCAATCAAGCTCGGCGACACATGGTTCGAATTACCGCTGATGGGTGCCCATGATCCGGACTATGAATCCTTCACGGCAACCGAACGAGCGTGGGATTCCTTCAAGCATATGATTCTGCCTGTAACCTGTTTTACCTATGGAAGCCTCGCGTATTATTGTCGATTTATCAAAGCAAATATGGAAGAAGTCATTCGGCAGGACTACATTCGTACAGCCAAGGCAAAAGGGCTCGGCCCCATCCGAATTCTCATTCATCACGCATTTAGAAACACATTAATCCCGTTTGTAACACTGCTCGGCCTGACATTACCAGGCCTCTTAAGCGGTGCAATCATCCTTGAACAAATCTTTAACTGGCCGGGAATGGGAACGTTATTCTTCGACTCCATTGGCGCTCGTGACTACACAGTCTTGATGACTATTACCCTAATGTTCTCCGTGCTCACTTTACTTGGTCAACTCATCGCAGACATCCTCTACGCCTTTGTTGATCCGAGGATCCGGTACAACTAGCCCATGTCAGACAAAGAACCACTAAAGATAGAAAATTCGCCTGGCTTCTGGAGTCAGGCATGGTCGCGGTACAAACGGCGCAAGCTGGCAATGGCTGCGTTGTTGTTTATCGTTTTCCTTTCGGGCGTAGCCGTGTTCTCCCCTATGATCGCCGGCACGAAACCAATTATCTGTAAGTACAAGGGCAGCATATACTTTCCTTGCATGGGTTATTACTACAGTGGCTGGGAAAACCCGATCTTCCAAAAGGATAAATTCCGTCGAGTGTACCCTCGAAACTTAAAACAAAAGGACCCTGATAGTTGGGCAATCTGGCCATTGGTCTATCAAGATCCATACCGCCCGGTTCGTGCAAATGAATGGGGACTTGGCGAAGACGGAAACCCCTACGATGCTCAAGGATCGCCGAGTTCGCTAAACCTTTTCGGAACCTATAAGACCGGCTTTGACATTTTTGCGAGCATGGTACATGGCACGCGAATCGCATTGCTCGTTGGATTCGTCTCAACGGGACTGTCTGCGCTTATTGGTATCTGTATCGGCGCCATTGCCGGATACCTTGGAGGATGGGTCGACATCACCCTGAGCCGGTTTATCGAAGTGGTAATGTGCGTTCCGAGTCTGGTGTTAATCCTTGCGTTGCTTGCTGTTGTTGAGAGCCCCAATATCTTTCACGTGATGGCTGTACTCGGACTGACCGGATGGACGGGCATGGCACGCCTTACCCGTGCTGAATTCCTAAAGCTGCGGGAGTCTGAATTCGTCGCAGCCGCACGGTGTCTTGGGGCCCGCCCGACCCGGATCATGTTCCGGCATATCCTGCCCAACAGCCTGGCACCGGTACTCGTACCCATCGCGTTTGGTATCGCTGCCGCTATTCTGGTCGAGGCGGCGTTGAGCCTGCTGGGATTCGGCATTTCACCACCCAATCCTAGCTGGGGAACCGTTCTCAACTCAGGACGCGAAAAACTACAGTCCGGATACTGGTGGCAATTGTTGTTCCCGGGAATTGCCATCTTCCTCACCGTACTGGCGTATAACCTGATTGGCGAAGGTCTTCAGGAATCCACTGACCCACGACTCGCTGACCCGAGAGATTAATCATGTCCGCCGTCATCGATGTACAAAACCTGCAGACCTACTTTCACACCGATCGCGGTGTGGTTAAGGCCGTAGATGATATCTCGTTCCAGATTGAGCCAGGGCATACGCTTGGCGTGGTCGGCGAATCCGGTTCGGGAAAATCCGTAACCTCACTAACAATCATGCGGCTGCTCGCCGCATCCGCACAAGTAGAAAACGGTTCCATTTCGTTCCTCGGCCAAGATTTAGTAAGTCTCCCAGAAACGGATATGCGGAAAATCCGCGGCGGTGAGATCAGTATGATCTTTCAGGAACCAATGTCTTCTCTTAATCCCGTTCATAAGGTCGGGAAGCAGGTGATGGAAGCGATCATTCAGCACCAAAAGGTATCGAAAAAGGAAGCACGCGAGAAAACCATTGAGCTTTTTAACGAGGTAGGCATTCCGGAACCGGAATCTCGCGTTGAATATTACCCGCATCAAATGTCCGGCGGACAAAAGCAACGGGTGATGATCGCAATGGCCCTTTCATGCAATCCAAGCCTGCTGATCGCTGACGAACCGACAACCGCACTGGACGTTACGATACAAAAGCAGATTCTCGACTTAATCCGCGAGCTGCGAGACGAGCGGCAAATGGCGGTGCTGTTTATTACCCATGATCTCGGTGTTATCGCGGAAATTGCAGATGACGTCATCGTTATGTATCACGGTAAAGTTGTCGAACAAGGTGATGTACTTTCGGTCTATGAAAACCCGACTCACCCTTATACCAAAGGACTGCTGGCTTGCCGTCCACGGCTCGACACGCCTTACAAGCGACTGCCAACCGTTTCCGACTTTATGGATACAACTGAAGGTGATGACGGCGAGGTCGAAATCACTTCGAAAGAGATGACAGCCGACAGGCAAAATCACTTCGAAACATACGGTCGCGGAAGACTCCTGCACCCAAAAAGTGTACTCGAACAACTTGGGTTTGATGATGAAATATCAGGCTATGGCCGTGAAGCAACCTGTATTGCCGAAGGAACAGAACCACTTGTTCGATTTAGCGGCCTGAAAGTGCACTTTCCTGTAAAACGTGGCTTGCTGATGAAGACAGTCGGGCATGTTAAAGCCGTCGATGGCATCACGTTAGATGTTTATCGTGGCCAAACGCTTGGTCTGGTGGGTGAGTCAGGCTGTGGAAAGACCACGACAGGCCGCGCCCTACTACGGTTGGTCCGGTCAACCGGTGGCTCCATGCACTTTGATGGGTACTCCTTAGCCGGTATTTCGCGTAAGGAAATGCAGCCGCTGCGCAATCGAATGCAAATAATCTTCCAGGATCCGTATGGGTCGATGAATCCACGGATGACGATCCAAACGTCACTGGTCGAGCCCATGATGTTGCACGGTATCGGCGAAGACAAATCTGATCGTATCCAACGTGCGGCAGCACTACTTGAAGAAGTAGGTATGCTGCCTGAACATCTTGGCCGCTATCCGCATGAGTTCTCTGGAGGACAGCGACAGAGAATTTGTATCGCAAGAGCGTTAGCCGTTGAGCCGGAATTCATCGTTTGTGATGAATCTGTGTCGGCGCTTGATGTTTCCGTGCAGGCTCAGGTACTCAATCTTCTGAATGACCTGCAGGAGTCACGCGGTCTGACCTATATTTTCATCAGCCACGACCTGTCCGTCGTGAAATTCATGGCAGACATGATGGCAGTTATGAAAGACGGAAAAATCGTTGAATTCGGTCCGTCCGAAGCAATCTATCGTGATCCTCAAGAAGAATATACGCGTCGATTGATCGATGCCACTCCGTGCGATGATCTGGAAAATATCCGTCGCCTCATCGCACATCGCCGTACACTACGTGGCGAGTAGTCTCGTCGGGGTCTCTCTGCTAAGCCCGATCCATTGGAAATGCAATGACATCATGGATTGATTCCGTGCCGGCAGCAATCATCATCAGGCGGTCAATACCTAGTGCCACTCCACTGCAATCCGGAAGGCCGGAGTCCATGGCATCTAACAATCGACTTTCCTCTGGTAGCCGATCATTTCCATCTGCCAGTCGCTGTTTGTTGGTGTCACGATTTCTATCACGTAATTCCTGAGCATCGAGTAGTTCGTGATAGCCGTTCGCTAATTCCAATCCATTGATAAACAGCTCAAAGCGTTCGGCTGTTTCTCCGTTTGAGGCTGCCAGCGCAGCCTGAGAGGCTGGATAGTCATACACAACTATTGCGCGGGACTGCAGTTTCGGCTGAATCGCATCCGCTAACAAGAAATCCAGCTTGCTGTCCCGATCAAGTGTTTCCCACGCATCTGGAACATGTAATCCAAGCTCACTAGCACACCGAGTGAATAGTGATTCCGAGTCGTTAATCGGATCCAGATCAATAGACTGCTTGAAGAGATCCTGATACGTGACTTGCTCTGGTCGTGAGATTCCGAGGATGGCTTCTGCAAGTGATGATAGAAACTCTCTGGCGGCCTCATAGGACTGACCAACCTTGTACCACTCAAGAATCGTGAATTCAGTATTATGCAGCTTGCCGTTTTCGCCCGACCGTACCGCACGCGTGATTTGATAGATGGCGTCCATGCCGGAAGCGACAAGACGCTTCATTGCAAATTCGGGAGACGTTTGCAGCCATAAATCTTCGCCATCAATGCTTACCAGCACAGGGTGTAAATGACGATCCACCACCGTGTCATGAGAAAGCAGTGGCGTTTCAACCTCTACGAAACCAGCCTCTGCAAAGTGCGAGCGTAATTGAGCGAGTTTCTCACTTCGCAGCTCGAGGTTTTTGACAGATGCGGTTGGTCGAAACGACATAGCTATTTAACGCTGACGCGTTCAATATAATCGCCACTTCGAGTGTCAATTCGGATGACGTTACCCATCTCGATAAACGCCGGACAAATAAACTCAGCACCGGTTTCAACTTTTACTGGTTTTGTAACGTTGGTCGCCGTGTCACCTTTAGCACCTGGTTCGCAATATTCCACGAGCAGCTCAACATGATTCGGTGGCGTCAATGTAATCGGGTTGCCGTTGTACAACACCATGGAACAGGTTGTACCATCCTTCAGATACTTCCAGTTGTCGTCCACTTGTTCGCTGCTTAATTCATACTGCTCGTATGTCTTGTTTTCCATAAACACAAACGTGTCGCCCTGGCGGTATAAATACTGTACGCCAACTTCTTCTACATCAGCGGCTTCAAGCGAGTCACCACCTTTGTAAGTGCGGTCAAGCACCGTACCGCGTACGAGATTACGCAGTTTACATTTGTAGAAGGCATTTCCTTTACCTGGTTTTACGAAGTTCATTTCGATCATCAGGTACGGGTCACCATCAATCTGTACTTTAAGTCCTTTGCGGAACTCGTTCGTCTTGTAAACTGCCACGGTTTTGCCTGCTAATTAATGGGTATAAAAGGTGTAGAAGAATGCGAATACACTGAACAATCGGTTAAACGCTTGCGCTAAATACAGCCTTTTCTGCTGCGTTGCTCATCTTCTCAAAATGTACCAACAAGGCATAATCCTAGAAACCCGTGATTCTTCCTATTCACCCAGCAACTGTATAGACCACCGCTCGATGCACCACACCGAATCCTCCAACACGCAAAATGCGGAGTTACCATGGCAGCAACACATGCGCCGTGCGATTCGCTCTGCTGAACAGCTGGAGTCGTATCTCGGATTAGATGCAGGGACGTTTGGCCCCAGTGGTAACACTACCGAGCTTTTTCCATTATTCGTACCGTTGCCATTTGCAGACAGAATCGAAGCGGGCAACTTGACTGACCCGCTGTTACTACAAGTCTTACCCGTGGAAGCAGAATCCTCATCACCGGATAGCTATCAAACAGATCCGGTTTCGGATCTTAAGCACCGCATCGCACCGGGCGTAATTCACAAGTATCGGGGCCGTGCGCTGCTGATTACCACCGGAACATGTGCTGTGCATTGCCGCTACTGTTTCCGTCGCGAATATCCGTACGGCGAGGAACCACGGAGCATGGATACGTGGAAATCGGCCATGGAAGCAATCCGTGATGATAACTCTCTTTCAGAGGTGATCTTAAGCGGTGGAGATCCTCTCACACTTAGTGACTCACGCCTTGCTGTACTCATAGAGTTGATTGAAGCAATTCCTCATGTGGACAGGCTACGCATTCACACTCGGTTGCCAATTATGATTCCATCGAGAGTCACTGCCGAATTCTGCAAACTCATCAAGGGCAGCAGGCTTTCGTCAGTGATTGTGATTCACATGAATCATGTACGCGAATGGGATGCCGATGTTGAAGCTGCCATAAGTTGCATCAAGGCCACGGGGGCACCCGTACTAAATCAGGCAGTCTTACTTAGAGGTATCAACGATACCGCTAATGCACAGGTTGAGTTATGTGAGTCGCTCATAAATCGCGGAGTGTTGCCGTACTACCTAAACCAGTTGGATCGCGTTCGCGGCGCTGCCCATTTCGAGGTACCCATTGCCGAAGGCAAGCAAATCATGACTGAGCTACGGACACGATTACCAGGGTATGCAGTACCGAGATACGTGCAGGACCTCGGTGAAGACAGCAAGACGCTAATTGTATAGCTAGCGAAAGAGAATAGCCGCAACTGTTACTCGCTTACCGGATACACGCGGACTTCGCTGCGCAGAATCACCGAGTCATTAAGACTCTGACCAGGTTCAACTCGACCACGATTGCTTTGAAAGATATGCTCTCGGATTGAAGGGCTCACAATAAACTGCACGTGACCATCTTCAAAGAGTACGTTTTGACCCCGACCGCCGTGATTGTTACTGCTTAGATCCGGGCCAACAGGATGTGGCTGATCCGCAGCAATCGCAAAGAACGGACGGCCAAGGTTTCGAATTCGATGGTATTTTCCATCAATGACGTAACCAACGTTAAATCCGTAACTGCCTCCCATGCGCATCTGCAATTGTTTTAGTTCTTCGCCGGTAGCCTCCATGACCTCTTTACTGTTTGGCACACCACCGCTGCGCCATTCCTCAGGCACAACTTCGGATGGGCAGAATACTAGTCCCGGGCGGTCAAGAAATCCTAATTCTAATAACACAGGTGGGAAGTAACCTGCTACGCCAAGATTTGCGTTATCCGGTACCGCGGGATAGTAACCGTTATGAACCATGGAGTAGCCTAGAAGCCCTTGGCCAATCTCCTGCAGATTGAATTGACATTCTCTTAATTCAGCCTGATAACGACTATTCGCAACACCGGGAACGATCAATAAGGCAACACCGACAAGCAATGTTGACGTAACAATCAAGTCCCACCGAGACCAGTTCTTTTTGCGCCGAACCGGTTGTGACACGACACTTGCCGGGCGAGGTGCCTGATTGTCTACATAGTCAAACACATAGCTAAGCGTATCAACTGAAAGTTGAGCCGGCGGTTCACAATGTCGATAGGATTCCAGCGTTCGAAGCTGTTGCTCAAGCCGATCCAGTTTTTCTTTTAGTGATGGATCCGCATCGATCTGTTGCTGTACTGCCTGGTGCTCATCCTCGTCTAATGCGCCAAGCAGAAATCCAATCAGGTCCAATGTCATTGTATTTACTCTGTTATTTGTCGTGCTTTATCGGGACTCACTAGAATTCTGTTTCATCGTGTGAAGCGATCCATGCTTCATTGAGCTTCAGAATCGCAGCGTGAAGGCGGCTCTTTACCGTACCGACAGGGATATCCAGGATATCTGCCGCTTCTCGGTACTTCATGCCTTCGTAATAAACCAGATTCACAACGCTGCGCATCTGGTCTGAAAGTTGGCTGATGGCGTTTTGAACCCACTGTCCACGTTCCAGTTGGCTAACGTGATCCAGTGGACCAGTGTCCTTACTGACCATCAGATCGATCAATGCCCCTACATCCACCGAATCATCATTTTGATTCGTGCGGTTAAGACTCACCATTCGGTGACGCTTATTCCTGCGTTGTGCATCGATTGCCTGATTTGTTGCAACGGTGTACAGCCAGGGCTTAAATCGTCGCGATGTGTCAAACTTGTCACATTTCAGATGCACTTGCAAAAAAGTTGACTGAAACACATCTTCTGCCATTTCTGCATTACCGAGATATCGGCGAAGGTAAGCATACAGTTCGCGTTCATATCGCCGAACCAGGCGCGCAAACAGCTCACGGTCACCGGAATCCCGGTAATTGTGGAGAAGTTGCTCGTCCGTCAACTCCTCAGCAAATGAGTTAGTCGCAGGTATTTCATGCATGATCTACTTATTATACGTAGCCGTTTTTCAATCAGTTCATACATTTTTAGAGCGATTCCCAGACAGGGAAATGCCCGTGTCCAATATCTTCGTCGCCTCACGGCTCCTCGATATATGGTGCGGTTGGAAACTACTTGCGGTGGTTACTTGGATACTTACGATGGACGGCCAGCGTACCGTTGACAGGCCTACACCTGTCAGCTTATTTCCACTGCTCTTCAACCTCATGCATGATCATCGCCTCGAGTTCCGGCGCCCACAAACCAGGCATGCCATAGTAGGCATTTGACCCACCGCCTTCATAACCACCCTCTCGCAGCACGCGACGAGATGGGATATAGGCCATCACATCATTGCTATAGCCTGCAACCCAAACCATCTGCGCGCGATCCTCTGGCGTGCCTGCTGCCAAACTTTTGATAGATATCGCGTAATCCACTACAACTTCACCGCCCAGAAATACAAATCGGACATCCTTGCCAATTCGCCAGGAGCCTATCGGGTACGGATAGGTCGTATCCAATTCCTTCTTATTACCAAGTCGATCTAGAATATACTTTGCTCTCGCCTTCTCGTACTTCTGATCCGAATCGAGCCTGCCTTTAAGTTCGTCCACTGTCGGCAGTTGCTGAAGTGGCAGATCAACTTCGGTATATTCCGTCCGTAGCGTACTCTCGACAGCATGCATTGTGCCGTTGATAACTTCGCCTACGGCTGTCCCCAGGCGGTGACCATAGCTCTTAGCCAATTCCACTGTGCGTCGTGGCAGTGGATTCTGATCTGCTCCACAGCCCGCCCAAAACATCGCGTTAACTCCGGGGAATTGTTCTTCGACTGAAATCTGGGCAAAACCCGGATAGTCTCCCGACCATTGATAGAAACTGAGTACGGTGGCGTGGCAGGCATAGCCAAACACGATTGTCTTGAGACTCTTATCGGCACGCCGAACAGCCAATACCGGTACATCATGATCGTACGGTCCGTTCAGTTTGCCGGCGATACGAACTTCCGGCACCTGAGATTCTGAGTTGTTTCGGCGGTTCACTGCAACGGCACACAAACCCGATCCCCAGTTAAGGGATGCCGGCTCCACATCCTCGATCGCCTGCGACACACCGGAAACGACCTTTTTAATCAACGCCTTCTCGTAGAGGTCGAGTTGCTCCTGCTCCGCTTTAGGTATCTGTAGGTAATGAAGCGGCCCCAGATTCATGCCAACCGCCGGACCAGTGTGTGTATGGGAACAATTGATTGCAATTTGACTTCTTTCAAGACCATGCTGTTCCTTCAATGCTTCACAAATAGCTGCCGTTGTATCCGCATGGATGCCAACCAAATCCAGTGTGATCAGTACTCCGGTGTTACCATTGGCATCAGTAATCACCAACGACTTTGCCCAAAGGTCTGTGAGCTTTCCTTCAGCTACGTGGTCTCTGCCCCCGTAACCGGACATCCAGATCTGTTTCTCCGGTATGATGTTCACACGTGAGGTACCTGCTTTCCAATTCTGGGCCATCGCTGCAGGTGAAATGATGAGAATCGTAAGCAAGCAAATAACGATGTAAGTTCGTTTCATGACTAGTCCAGCGTGTTAGCTCGAAGTTCCTTGAGTGAATAAAACGTGCCTCGCCAGTAGATGCCGCGTTGCCACAAGGTCAACACGGTTGCACGCGTGGTCGCCCAGATCAACAGCACTATCGTCAATGGATAAAGCACCGTGTAGAACGGATTCACTGCATTATCACTTGCTGCAACCATCATTGCTATGAGAATCACCACATTAACAGAAGCATAAATCCAGCACGCCGGCGATGCCAACACAAACGGCGCAACGAGCGGCCATAAGAAGAACGCAGCAAGCATCGTCATTCCCAGTGGCACAAGCCAAACATGATAATTGAGGCCAGCCAGCGAATTCTTCTCCAGTCCGACAATCATATCGCGCAATTTGGTGTACCAGGGAACACTCACGCAATCTGCAGCATTCACCAGACACTGCCGGTATCCGTGCTTCTTTATTAGCCACCCAAATCGAACATCATCATCCGGTCGCATCTTGATAGGCTCATGCATTCCTATGTCACGGTAGACAGCCGTCTTAACCAGGTTAAATGCGCCGATACCAACGTGTGCTTTACTGCGTGGATCACGCGCCTTCCAGGGCTTAAAGAGTATGGAAAAGAATTGGAAGAACATGATTCCCATGCACTGAAGTAACGCGGTCGGCATATCAATGTGCGGTAATCCCGCCACATGATCCCACTCTTCCCGTTTTGCAAAAGCCATCGCCCTGCGGAGAGCATCTGCCTTCATAGATACATCCGCGTCCGTCATCAGGATGTACTCGCCTGATGCCTGCTGAGAGGCCAATTGTAAAACGTAGTTTTTCCCCAACCAGCCGTCTGGTAACGAGTCATTATGGATGATTTGTAATCGATCAGATTCACATCCAACCCGATCCATGATTTCGCCCGTGGTATCTGTTGATCGGTCATTAACAGCAATAATCTCCAGATCCGGATAGTCTATTGCAATCAAACTGCGGAGTGCCCGCTCGAGTTCTGCTTCTTCATTTCTTGCGCCAAACACGATGGTCAAAGACGGTAATTCGCCGTCAGTTAACGGCTCCTCATCAATCAGCTTTGGCACACTGGCAAAACCAAAATAAATCCAGCTCATCAACAGTGTGACAAGAACAAGATGTGTAATCGCGAGCGTGAACATATGACGTTGAATCGGGAGGCAGAAATTCGAAGGCATTCACCCTTGGTGTTACTTCTGGTAACACTAGTTCCATACTACCAGTTCAGCCGCTGACGCTGATTTGTGTGGCGCGTAGAATCGCGACCATATCTCAGGAATCGGCATTAGATCTCGGTCCATCATCGAAATCATGCTGCTGATAACCTGGCGATGGTACGGAGCCTGTCTGCATTGAATCAGCCGGTCACCAAGATGACTCCATTCAAACTTCGCATGTAGTGTGTGCCGCGTAAAACAACGAGCCGCTTC
>PAXU01000117.1 GCA_002714565.1 Rhodopirellula sp. | reverse complement strand
CCATTACATAACGCCTCTAAACCAGAGCGATTTTCAAACACAATGTGTAAGGAATCTGTGGGGTAAAGGTCAAGAGCGATCCTATTACCAGACGCAACCACGGGCTTATAACGCTTAGAGCCGTCAGGCTCAGATTTGCCAGTGCAGTCCAAGGAATACAGCGACTCAGGGCTATGGGTATGGTCTAAAACATTTTGACGGGCGGTTAGTCCGATGATTACGAACTTCATACACGAAATTCTAAGTCCTTATCATGCTATTATTTAATGGAGTCAAAGTGCAATTCTCACCTACTAACGACCAACTTAAATTGCTAATTGAGATATGAAAGTGAATTCTCCTATAATTTAAGATTCAACCGAGTAATTTCTGACATCCGTCGAAGGAAAATAAAAGTGGCAACCGTTAGAAAATTCTGCCATGCTTGTGGTAGCCAAATAAGAAAAAGTGCGGTGGTTTGCATGAAGTGTGGTGTTAGGCAGTCCGTAGTTTCTGAACCACCTACCCCACCACCAGTTCCTAAATCCCCTTCAAATAAATACTGCCATGCGTGTGGAAATGAAATCGACGCTCGAGCAGAGATCTGTCCGAAGTGTGGAATACGTCAGCCACATGAAACAAATCCGCAAATTCAACCCGCTTATAAAGCCCGTACTTCCGTTTCATCGGTAGCAAGATCTGATGCAAATGGGAAAAAAATCGCGTGTGGAATCTTTGCGATATTGCTCGGGCCATTAGGAGTTCATAAATTCCTGTTGGGATATACCGGTGCTGGACTAGTAATGTTACTTGGATCCATTCTTACACTCGGCATTGGGGCATTTGTGATGTGGATAATCGCACTAATTGAAGGAATTATCTATCTTTGCAAATCTGATGACGAGTTCTATCGCATTTATATGGTAGGTCAACAACAATGGTTTTAAATGAAATAGACTGCCCTTTTTCATCTCATCTCAAACTACGTGATCATGCCACGCTCTTAAACAACTTACCCGCTCACCTCTAGCAAAAGCGTTACTGGGCCATCGTTTACAAGCGTTACCTGCATGTCCGCACCGAATTCACCAGTTGCAACCCGTATACCCTGAATCGCAACCGACTCAACCAGTTTCTCGTACAGCGGCTCTGCGATTTCCGGTGGCGCGGCATTGACGAAACTGGGTCGATTTCCCTTTTGTGTGTCACCATATAACGTGAACTGGCTAACAATCAGCATCTCACCTCGAATGTCATCCACACTGAGATTCATTTTGCCATCGTCATCTGAAAAGATGCGAAGGTTTACGAGTTTCTTTGCCATCTTCTCTGCAGCTTCCGCAGTATCATTCGGCCCAATACCGATTAGCACCATCAGGCCCTGACTGATTTGGCCGACGATTTCGCGTCTGACAGATACGGACGCGTGCGTAACTCGCTGAACCACTGCCTTCATTGCTCACCATCCGCATTCTCAGATTGACCAGGCGTTTCATCTACATCAGTTTCATGTACATAACTAGATGAGTCGCTCTTTGAGTTACTGCGAATATCATCTACCTCAGACAGGATTTCTTGAATGACATCGAAGTGTGCTCCGATCAATCCGACCTGCATCAGAAACGAATACCCAATCCAACACGTCCCAATGATTGCCGCCATGTAGTGAGGTATCACCCAGTCTGATGCGGTCTCGATTGATGTACCTGGATCTGCTGCCCCACCAAACGCTGCTACTGTGATAATTACCAGCACGCCACTGATCGACCACGGAAACGTCTTAGACTTCAAACTCCGACTGCGATTGGCATAGTCTTCGTCCAGACCATACGTATCCACCACTTCTCTACACCAACGAGATGTACCGATGAAATACGTTACGGAGATACTGTTTACAAGTACGACAAATAAGGCGGCTGCAACGCCCAGTAAGAAGTGCAATCGATGGCGAACCTTAACGGTGTTGTGGAGTTCGCGTGCTCGTGTTGCTGCTAGCTGAATAGCCTTATACGCTTCAGAATTGGTATCCAGCTGATTACGATTGGCTTCCCTCAGTTCCAGACTCGCCTGACGATGTGCCTTAGACACGTCATTTACATCACCGGCGTTTAGCCCAATTACGAAGTTCGCAATCATCAGCGCCAACGAGATACCAGCGAGAGTTAAGAAGATTCTTGCCAACGGAGACTATTCCTATACGCAAAGCGATTGAAGCCATTAACATCAGATGGCTAGCAAGGAACTACTAACACCTGAGTCCTTCAGTTTAGACTTGCTTACAAATCGACGTAACCGTCCGTCACTCGTCTTCTGCTGGTTCTTCAGACGCGGGAAGTAACTGCCCGATAAGAGCGTCTGTGCGTTCTAATACCACTTGGTCTCCACGTTGATATTCAAACTGCGATGCTTCCATATGCACATTGCGGGTTACTTGATAGAGCTGCAAACTCACGATAGGCCTGTCTTCCAGATGGTCAGTTGAATACGCGCCTCGTTTTTGGAAGTGTATTTTGAAAGGAAAGAGATCAAATCCACCGCCACGAGCCAATACAACTTTTGCAGAATCGGGAAGATGATCCGGCACTTTGCCATCAAGTGTTGGGAATGTCGACTTGATCTGTTCTCGGTAAGCCTCTGTCCAATGGCCATGTAGCACCCAAACCGGGACTCCACCGAGATTATCCTCTTCAACACGTACAAATACGAACGACCTTTGCAGTGCACCCATTAGTCTGGGAATGCCGCCCAATGCGATCAGGCTCAATGGTGCCCTAATTTGGCTCACTTCAGATCTAATGTCGGAATCACTGATCGCACGAAGTACGCGACGAACATCAATTCGGCTGAGCTTGGCAGTATCACCACTGCTCTCCCGAACCCACAGATGGCGGCCGTCACAAACCTGAGTTAGCGACGTCACTTCACCTGCAACTTGTGTCTTAAACTCGAGACGATGACGGCTGATGCCGTCCTGTTGAAACTGTCTGTAGTACCCCGTTCCAACCAATTTATGTCCAAACATGTGAATACGATGTCGAATGGCGGCTTGTAGCACTGGCTCTTTGCCCAACTTCTCTGCAGCTTTGTGCATGAGATACTGGCCGTTTTGAGTGGGACCCTGCTGCCTATCTAGCTGCCCATTTTTCGTACTGCCCTGCTCTTCAATTCGCTCATTTACATCGCTACTAGTGCTTGGCGCCGAATCCTGAGCGTTTGCCGAGTTTGAGAGCCAATTTGGCAAACTGGGAACTTTAGCCAAGTATGGTAACCCATTTCCGGGTATGGCCGCCAATCCAATAGCCGCAAGTAGAGCTGCTAGCACAGTTAATTTGTACTTCATTGGTAAGTTATGCGGATTTTTCCAAAGAAACGGGTAATAACGAGCCGAACTAGGATTCATGGAGAGAAGCCTTGCGCTCGCGCAAAGTGCTCTCGGTGTATCAGGCCGGAATTGTACGACGTGCAGTATTCACAGGTCTACATCAATCCAAGTTTTGAATCCCTGACAAAAAGAGTTATTGCCTAACGTTTGAGTGTGGTCACAAGTTGGCCGACTCCCTTAGGAGGAAACGATGAAAACGTACGTGAAGTTTTGGGCTCTTATCCTGGTAGCGGCAATGTCCGTAACCGGCTGTGTTAAGCCATTTCAACAACACAACCTGCCACCGGCTCACCAGTTAATGCACCCAGGCCCGGGCGTTGACGGACCCGGTCCAGGCGTATTGGCACCTCAAATGCCTGTATCAACGATGGGGGCGGCGGCGGCACCAGCGTTTTCCATTCAACTAGCTTTCCAACGCCCGGATGGAATGCAAATTAATTTCGACTCGACAGGAATGTTTAATTTCGCCGGAGATCCATTGGTAGTACCATTCCCAATGAATTTCCCAGCTGGTTCACTTACCGCAGCGAAATTGAGTAACATCACCGGTCGTGAAGGACTCGAACTGTTCCCAACAATTGAAGTTGCTCCGGTAAACGCCAGAACAGCTGCATATCTGGAACACAACGCAATTCCGATCCAGTTCACAAATGAAGATATCGATCAGGTTGCAGTTGGCAATTACGTAACCAAAGTTATCTATCTACCAGATCCGGAATTTCAGGAACTTGCTCTGGCAGGTGTAGAGACCCTTGTCAGTACACGCTTAGATCCAGGTGATGATCCTATTACCGAAGCTGACCGACGCGGTAGCATTATGGCCATCATCCGAGTTGGTAACCGTGATCGGGGTGCTGGCCAGCCTACAGCTGGTGCTGCAGCACAAGCAGCATTCATGGTACCTGCAACGGCACTCGCTGCTCACGCCATGGCACAACCTCAAGGCCTTCCTGCAAATATGGGCATGGGTGGAAATCACGTTGCCGGTTTGAGCACTCCTCCATGGGGAACGCCAAGAACCGCGACACCTATCGGACTACCTGGACCGCCGCATTTACCTTACGGTGCTCCGGCCGGACTGCAACGGTACACGATGCATAATCACACGCAAGTCGATATCCCTGGTCCAACACCAACTATGGATATTCACATGCGACAAGTGCCTGGCTATAGCTATCCCAAGCAGCCAAGCAGAATGTTCATACGTGAGCAAACGTTCCATCCATCTGCACCACTTAGTCAACCAAGTCAGATGCGAACTCAGATCGTACCCTAAGTACGACCGGGTTTAGGACACAATCAGGGGGCCCCTTCTCCGACAACTCGGACGAGGGGCTCGCTGCATAATACCGCCACAATCACATAAACACATGACGCACACGAAAGCTCGTAGGACAACAATGCGAAATCCCCTATTAGCTCTGAACAAGTTAGCGATCATACGATTAGCTACCGCCAGATTACTTGCCTTGTTGATGGCTATAGTTCTGACTACAGCAAACCACCAGGTACAGGCACAGCAGCAACAGCGCAATCTGCACTACCGCAATTCCACAATCAACATGGCACCTGGCATGATTGGGCAAAGCCAGTTGTATCGTGGCGGCCCATTGCCAGGCTACTTCCAACCAGTCGAGATAATTACGCCGGTTGGGACGAAAGTCGGATTCGCCTTTAACCAGCAATTCGAAATGCCAAAAATGGATGCCCGAAAAGCTGGAATGCTTATCGGACACACATACCGATTAAAGGTCACGAATATCTACAAGCACCCTGGTGAAGAACTATATCCAACCGTCGAAGTGATCGACCGACTTTACCCGCCACGCGGTAAGGAATTCCAATATCCCATTCCAATTCACATTGACCAACAAGACATCGAATCCGCTTTAGCCGGTTTCTTCGTTACACGTGTGATTTACGTCGAGGCGCCGGCAACCGCACTACAGGTTCAGGATCGACGCGACTACCAGCGAGTCACCGATGTCGGTGCTCAGGAAGATCCACTACGAACCGCCGATCGATTTGGCAGACCCGTGGCAATCCTGAGAATTGGTTCCCGTTTACCAGTCCATGACCCGTCAACTGGGAAGCTCAGGGTGCAAACACCACCGCTGCTCTTATTGCAAAAACCCGGAGCAGCAACTCCCGCAGAAATCAACCAAACACAACCAGGGCGCCCCACCAGGTAATAAAGACCGAATGAAACTTCACTCAATAACAAACCAAACGCACTCAATTATCATGCCGCTCGTCGCGCTGATTTGTTGGTGCAGCGTCGGATGCCAGTTTTATAGTCCGACAGCAAATGACACGGCACCCATTCCACCGCAGTATGGAATTGAAGGCCAACAGCCTCCGCAGCCGTCATTTCAGCACATACAACCTACAAGCCATCAGGTCACTTCAAACTCGCAGCCGACTTCACAACCAGCAGTAAGCCGTGTACCGGCCAATGATCTGCCATACGATGCCTATACCGGACAACCCGGTGCACCTGCACCAGGGAATCCGCTGATGGGTATCCATTACCCTGCTCAATGGATGCCCGACGGTGAAGTGAGACCCTGGCCTGCAGACGAATACATCCAAAACGGCGGGGACAAAGAACAACAGGTAAACATCCGTAAAAACTGGGATGTGCATAATCTTGATGAAGCAGACACGGTCGTTCACTACCACACAGTCGATGGTGACGTACGGGTAAATGCCACAAATTCCACACCGGTTTACGCACCTCGATTTGCTGCAGTTAGACGCCTCGACGGCACCCACCACGTGAAACGAACTGAACTGGTAGGACAAGCAACGCTAGATCTGGAGAGGCGGCAATTTACAGGGCAGACGCTTGAAGAACAGGTCCAACAGAATCAAATGCCTGGTCGAAACATTGGTCAACAGACAACCCAGCTCTTTGCCGAAGAAATCCCGCCGACACAATTCAAAGGCGAAACCGGCGTCATTGAAGATAGTAATAACTTCAAAGCTACCGAAGGATTACAGGTTCAGCACGATATCAAAGTCGATTCAGCTGACAAAGCTCGCCTGAGTAAGAATGCACTGCCTGCGGAAGACTGGACAGAAAATGCCGCAGTTCAAGTCGTGATAGACGGATTCATTGCCAAAGACATTGGCACTATGAAGGCGAGTGGCGCAACGACCGGCTACCAAATGCCCGAAGGTCGGGATCGACTGGAAATCACCAAGAAGGCATCAGCGTCAGATGCTAAGCCGGGGGATATTATCGAATTCACCATCGCGTACAAGAATGTCGGTGACCAGCTAATTGGAAATGTTACTATCGTGGATCACATTCATCGCCGTTTGCAGTTTATCGACGACTCTGAAACAAGCGATCGTGAGGGTAACTTCTTCATGCTTGACGAAACGACCGACTCAGTTGTACTTCGTTGGGAAATCACAGAGCATCTCGACATTGGTGAATCCGGTGTGGTTACCTTTAAGTGTCGAGTACGGTAAGGTTCCTTCTAATAACGTTTGCCGTCTACCACTCTCTTAAGGCTACCGGGTAGCAACATGTCTGAAATCAATTGGTTATCGGAACGCAGTAACGCAATCGACAGCAGTGGAATACGAAAAGTATTTGACCTTGCTGCCTCCTTGGAAAACCCGATCAATCTGTCTATCGGCCAACCGGATTTCGATGTGCCGGATGAAGTCAAGCAAGCTGCGATCGACGCTATCCTTGCCGGAAAGAACGGCTATACACCGACCCAGGGACTCCCTGCTCTAGTGGAGAAACTACAAGCAGACGTCGAACAGCGATTTGGTCACGATGATCGCAAGGTCTTTGTTTCTAGCGGCACAAGCGGTGGCTTGGTGCTTGCCATGATGTCACTAGTTAATCCCGGCGATGAAGTAATCATCTTCGATCCGTTTTTTGTCATGTATGAACCTCTGGTAAAACTCGTCGCAGGTGTCCCGGTTCTACTGGACACTTACCCGGATTTCAAAATCGACCTGCAAATGGTTGAGGATGCTATTAACGACCGCACAAAGCTAATCTTGCTTAACAGCCCAGCCAATCCAACGGGCGTCGTCGCCACCGAAGAAGAAGTACGTGGGTTGGCGGAAATCTGTCAAAAGCACGGTATCGCACTTGTCTCCGATGAAATCTACAGCGAGTTCTGTTACCAGGACAATTACGCGACACCGGCTGACTATAACGAACAGACCATCGTAATTGATGGGTTCTCGAAGAGTCACGCCATGACAGGCTGGCGACTGGGAATGGTACACGGCCCGCAGGCAGTCATTGAAACAATGGCGAAAATACAGCAGTACAGTTTTGTCTGCGCACCTCAGCCTGCTCAGTGGGCAGGACTCGAAGCAATGGAAACTGATCTCAGCGAATATGTGGAGTCCTATAAAGCCAAGCGTGATCGGATAGCAAACGGGCTGCGTGATCAGTTTGAATTGGTGCAACCGGAAGGCGCCTTTTACATATTCCCAAAGGCCCCGTGGGGCACCGGGACAGAGTTTGTTACAAAGGCCATTGAAAATAACCTGCTAATCATTCCAGGTAACATCTTCAGTAACGCTGATACGCACTTCCGTATTTCTTACGCCGCTAGTGATGAAGTCATCGACCGCGGAATTGAAGTCCTGCGGCACTTGGCAGCCAATCCTGAATAGACAACGGGCCTTCTTTTACGCTTTAAGGCTCGGAGGACGGTGTCACAAAGACCTGTTTCGTCAGCCCCGTTGTATTTCCCGCGCCATCACGAGCAATAGTCCTCACGACTACCACTCTAGATGCAGTAGTTGGCTTATATCTGGATACCGCTCTGACGTCGCCATTTTCAAGACGTATTGGCTTACCTTGAAATGGGAGAACCTCCCAGGGACTATTTGGTCCTGTCGTGATTTGCATTAAGACCTGATTTGCCACCACTGTTTGATCTGTTACGAGAGATTCAATCAGTACATCGCCCTCCGGCAGATTACGTGCTGTCATCTGAATGCGTGGCGGAGTTGCGTCTACATACACTCGCAGTTGTGGAGTGGAGCCGGACGACACCTGCTCGGCTCCAGTCTGAGAGCGAAACCAGTATTCGCCATCTTGTTTGGTTTGAAATTGGAAAGAGCCGCCCTGCCCTGTCTCTTTTGCAAATGCGGACCAGGCCTTACCGCGATCTACTGAAACCCAAAGCGTTGTAACAGCAGATGCATCCATTGAGGTAACGGTATATGGGATTTCAAACCGGCGTGTTTTTGTGGTGTAAGTGGGAATCTGATCCTGCGCAACGGCGTCCATCACTAACAGCTGAAGTGTTAGTACCGTAAGCACACTGGTTTTGAGTATTCGTTGCATCGCACAAAATGGAGAATAGCAGAGAGTTTTTATTCTGAATCTCTATCAATAATTATCGGTTTTAAAAGTGGGTGTCCTTTGTCATATCCGCAACATATGTACAGGAGCTGGGATGCAGTGTTCTTGGTAACCGCCGAGCTTGGCAAGTCGAAGGCGTGGTCAAACCGGCTGGGCCCTGCGGGTTTACATACACAATCTTCCCAACGCAACGACGATGGGAGATGAAAGATGGGCTTATGACTTACAGCATCTAAGTTACAATAGACAAATAAACAACCATTGGGACCTTGGCACCAGAGCAGGACAACTCACAGAATGAGCAGCCACGAAAATCTACAACGCGTATTGGACTCAGGCATCGTTGCGGTAATACGAGCCGACAGCGGCGAGACACTTGCTGATGTGGCCGAAGCGCTCCTTGCCGGCGGTGTCGAAGTAATGGAAGTGACCTTTACGGTACCGGATGCTGTTGAGGTCATTAAAGAAGTAAAACGTCGTATCGGCGATCGCATCTTGCTTGGTGCAGGAACTGTACTTGATAGTGAGACGGCCAGAACGGCTATCCTTGCCGGAGCTGAGTTTATCGTGTCGCCGTCAACTGATGTCAAAGTGATCGAGATGTGCAAGCGTTATGACAAGATTGTGACGCCGGGCGTATTCACTCCTACCGAAGTCGTGACTGCCTGGCAGGCCGGTGCGGATATTGTCAAAGTATTTCCCGCGGACATCGGCGGCCCCAGCCACCTCAAGGCACTTAAGGGTCCCCTGCCCCAGGTGAAGATCATGCCAACAGGCGGCGTTGACCTCACAACAGCAGAAGACTTCCTTAAGGCCGGTGCATGTGCACTAGGTGTAGGCGGTGCGCTGGTCGAGAAAGATGCAGTTGAACGCGGAGACATGGATCGCATCACTTCATTGGCGAAGCAATACGTCGAGATCGTGCGTAACTTCCGCAGCCAATCAGGCGACTAAGCACTCTTGCGATGAGTATCAAAGAGAGACTTATTGCCATCGACGATTTCTTCGTCCATGACATACTCTCCGCTACCCTTACGGTCCGGTAATTCGTACATCACGTCGAGCATTACGTTTTCAATAATACTGCGTAATCCACGAGCTCCCGTGCCACGATTGAGCGCTTTCTGAGCAATTCGTCGAATCGCCTGGTCTGTAAAGCTAAGCTCGCACTCTTCCATTTCAAACAGGCTTTCGTACTGCCGCACAAGAGCGTTCTTAGGTTCGGTAAGAACACGTACCAGACCATCTTCATCAAGCGGAGTGAGTGCTGTGCAGATAGGTAGTCTACCAACTAATTCCGGGATCAAACCGAATTCGAGAATGTCATCTGTCTGCACGTTGGGTAGTAATTCAGTTAGCGTGGAATCTTCTCGTTGACCAGCTGACTGACCAAATCCGAGAGTCTGCGTTCCCATTCGTTTTCGAATGATATCGTCCACTCCAACAAATGTACCACCACAGATAAACAGAATATTTGTTGTGTCGATCTGGATGTATTGTTGTTCAGGATGCTTACGTCCGCCCTGCGGTGGTACGTTTGCAACAGTTCCTTCCAGCATTTTCAACAATGCTTGTTGAACACCTTCACCGGAAACATCACGCGTGATCGACACGTTTTGACTTGTCTTACCAATCTTGTCGATCTCATCAATATAGATCACGCCACGTTGGGCGGCTTCCACGTCGAAGTCAGCAGCATGTAGGAGCTTAAGCAGAAGATTCTCAACATCTTCACCGACGTATCCAGCTTCTGTTAACGTAGTGGCGTCACCAATGGCGAACGGTACGTTCAGCACGCGTGCTAGAGTGCGAGCAAGAAGAGTCTTTCCGCTACCGGTTGGGCCAACCAGGAGGATATTGGATTTCTCAATCTCTACATCACTACCTTCCCAACCAAGTGTCAGGCGTTTGTAGTGATTGTGTACAGCAACCGCAAGCACTTTTTTCGCTGCTTCCTGGCCGATAACGTATTCGTCCATCCGTTCCACGATTTCACGCGGAGCAGGAATTTCATTGAACAACGACTTGCTTGATCCACGTCGTTTTTGTTCCTGATCCAGAATGGATGAGCAAAGGTCAATACATTCTGCGCAGATGTATACGTCTCCAGGTCCTTCTACCAGAGGGCCAACATCGCGATAGCTCTTACGACAGAAAGAACAAAAAGCGTTCTTCTTCGTTGTGCTACTTCCGCGACTTCCGCCGCTCAAATCTCGTCCGGTAGGCATGACTACTCCTTCAAATCACCGCTGCAGTCCAATCGCATCATTGCGGTGAAATCTCTATTAAACGTGAAGGGCTCGATCCCGGCCTGTTGAAGTTCACTTCGTGGTTTGCTTCAAAACGTCCTTGGCCAACTGCCATCCCTAGCGTTTTCGAGCAGGTGGGTTCTCCTAAATTGTGGCTCTAACCAGCCTCCCAGGCTGGTTTCATCTGTGGTGAGAATCAAGTTGCAAGCCACGGTCGACTGCATGACCGGCATAACCGGACTAACAGATCCAACCGTGGATAGTGTTGTTATTCACCAGGTTCCTCAGGCTCCGTCTCCTCTTCAGGTCGGGAGTCTTCGATCACCGTAGATATACTTCGGAGTTCTGGCGCTGAGATGTCACCTCGCGAATGCATTTCTTCAAAATTCACGAGGTGTTCATCCACGTCTGGTATGTCTTCGTCGATGCGATCCCGAAACTTTCTCACAATGAAGAAGCCGATCGCCAGTAGCATCGCTATAAGCGCAACATTGATGATAATGCGCGCCACGGGAGTTTCGAGATAATCCGTTATCGACATGCCTCTTGCCTTCGTGTACCTCATGGATCAGCAGTAACGGCCAGTAACGGCATGGCCCGTTTATGCGCATTATAACGGCTGATAAAACGATCCATAGTAGTTCCCAGCCGCAGAGCCGTCAGACGACCTGACGTTCTTGGTAGCCGCCGGGCTTGGCAAGCCGTATACGCAGTCAAACCGGCAGGGCCCTGCGGCGTTGCATACACAAATATCCCAGCGCAACGACGATGGGCGATCCCAACCCATGTTTATTGCTATAATCCTTCCATGGCGAAAAAGAAAACCGCATCTGACTCATCACTCGTTGACATCTTCGACTTCATAGCCAAGCCAGCTGGATTACCCCAGCGTGGAATCTGCGCCCTGGTGGGTAACGAGCCGTTTTTAGTGAGCGAAGCGCGTAGTGCCATTGCCCATACGCTTGGATCTGAAAACGATGACCCGATCCGCGTCTTTGATCCAGATCAACAGACCGTGAATTGGAGCGACGTCAACGACGAAATCAACACGCGGTCGTTGTTCGGCGGGGATGGCCCTCGTATCGCTATCGTGCAGGATGCTGATTCATTTGTCACGGCAAACCGCGATCGTCTAGAGTCACTGGCACAGTCCACCTCGATACAGGGGCTACTGGTACTGTGTGTCACAAAATGGCCGGCTAACACCAAGCTCGCTAAGCTGGTTGCGGAGCATGGCATTGCAATCGACTGCCGGCTCCCCACGATTAAGCGCGGTTCAAACTCTTACCCGGATGAACAGAAGATCAGTAAGTGGATCTTACGACGGGCGAAACACCATGGAATTCAATTGGATTCTGACGCAGCCTTATTACTACAGCAAATCACAGAGCACAGTTTCGGCTTAATGGAACAAGAACTGAGAAAGCTTGCTCTATATATAGAAGCAGATCAATCAGTCTCGGTTGAGGATGTTCAAAGTATCGTCGGTGGTTGGGCCAAACAAACATCCTGGCAAGTCGTGGACTTGGCAGCCGAAGGTCGCGCGGGCGAGGCACTAACGGAACTGGACAGGCTGCTGCAATCCGGTGAACATCCGGCCGCATTATTTGGCAGCATCTCCTGGTCGCTTAGAAGATACGCAACGGCGACACGAGTGTTTATTGATGCAGAGCAACGCGGCAGCAGGCCGTCGTTAGAAAAATCGCTAACAGCCGCTGGGTTTTATGGGAACCAAATTAAGAATGCCGTTCCGCACTTAAAACAAATGGGGCGTGATAGAGCTGGTCAACTCTACAAGTGGTTGCTACAAACAGATCTCGATTTAAAGAACCAGTTCTCAAGCCCTGCACGCTGGCATCTGCCTCTTGAGTCGTTGATACTTCGATTAGCACGGCAACCCAAGACGCGTTAATGATGACCACAGAGCATTTCGATATCATCGTAATCGGCACCGGCGGCGTAGGATCAAGCGCACTGTTTCATTCTGCAAAACGTGGCGCCAAAGTACTTGGACTCGACCGGTTCCCACCTGCCCATGATCGCGGAAGCAGTCACGGGCAGACGCGGTTAATCCGGCAGGCTTATTTTGAACACCCAGACTACGTTCCCTTGCTGTTGCGTGCATACGAACTCTGGGAAGAGCTGCAAAGTGGGTTCGAAGAACAACTTTATTTTGAAACGGGTGTATTAGAAGCCGGACCGGTCGACGGTGAGTTAGTACCCGGTGTACTGCAAAGTGCTGCTGAACATGACCTCGATGTTGAACATCTAACACCTCACGAAGCTCACGCACGATGGCCACAATATTGGATTCCTGAACACTACGGTGTCGTTTTTGAACGCCGCGCTGGGTTCTTGATGGTAGAGCGATGCGTACAGGCTCATCTGGACGGCGCGATTCAGGCCGGCGCAACGATTCGAACAGGAGTTGAGGTGCAAGGTTGGCAACCTTTTGGGAGCCATCCACAACAAGGATATGCGGTCACTGTCGATGGCCAGCTTATATCCGCAGACAAGCTAATTATCGCTGCAGGTGCATGGTCCCCTACCCTGCTTCCGGATATAGCCGGCAAATTCCAAATACTGCGCAAACCACTGCATTGGTTTGCAGCGGATGAAAATATCTATGGAACCGCTACTGGCTGCCCAAGCTTTCTATTTGAAGTGCCTGAGGGGCACTTTTATGGATTTACCGCTCACGATGGTCGCGGTGTAAAGGCAGCCAAACACTCAGGCGGTGGTGTAGTCGCAGATCCACTTAATGTAGACCGCAGTCTGGATGAATCAGAACGTGGAGAAGTACAGAACTTTCTTCGCCAGTATCTACCGGATGTCGAAGCTGACAGACCGGAAGATCATACGGTTTGCATGTACACGATGAGTCCCGATTCCCACTTCGTGATTGATCGTTTGAAACTATTTCCGGGAGTCGCATTTGCATGTGGATTGAGCGGGCACGGATTCAAATTCACATCGGCCATTGGTGAGTTACTAGCGTTGCTTGCCCTTGATGAAAGCGTGCCGTATAAACTCGACTTGTTTGCCGCCGACCGATTTGAATCGGGCTAATGGGAAATTCACCTTATTGACAGAAGCTGCCATCGGCCTGACACTGAAGGTAACTGAATCACTTATATTGATTTAGCCAGTCTCAGGCCCCCTTCGTCTAGTGGCCCAGGACATTGGATTCTCAGTCCAAAGACAGGGGTTCGACTCCCCTAGGGGGTACTTGGGTCGGGATGGTTAAGGTGCCTATTATCCCGTCCTCAATACAAAAGCTCTGCGTTTGCAGGGCTTTTTTTATGTTGGCCAGTTCCAAGTGCGTCGTGATGCGACGACGTGCCGCTCCCTGCTGGCCCGCTTTTTGCCCCGCGGTGGCCCGCATTTTGCCCCGCCAGGCTGGCTGGTCAATTCCCGTCGCCCGATCGAAGTCCAGATTTGTTTCGACACTGCGGCAAGATCCTCCGCGACGCCGGGCACACATTTCCCTGAAATATCACCAAGCACTCGACTAATCCCTTTCCACCAGCAGCATGATCTGCTGCCAAAAGACTTGCAGGCGCCGCCCCAGCGGGCGAAGATGGGCGGCTGGGATTAATAGCATCCTGAGGGGAAACGTCATGAAGAAAACACTTGTCATCTTGTTGCTGTTGCTAGTTGTGGGGTGTGGAAAGAACGAACAGGCCGACAAGTCACCCGTTCAGAAGCCGCCTGCACCAACCCTTACCGAGTCCTTGCAGGGCAAACGGATTTATTTTCTTATCCAGGATCGGGAAGAAGCGGAAAACGAGGTGTGGCTGCAACTGGATGACAATAACCAGTTGGCGGTTAGCCACGGCACATCTAAAAACCGATCAATGAGTTATGCCGTCAACGAAACCAAGTTGGTCGTGGAGGCTGGTAATAAACAGAT
>PAXU01000116.1 GCA_002714565.1 Rhodopirellula sp. | reverse complement strand
TTTAGGTTATGATAAAAATAATGATTTATATAAATTAGCAGGTAGTACAAATAGAAGAATGGGTATAGAAAATGTTGATCGTATGTTTATAAATAGTATCTCGGGCTCATCAGTAGTTAGTAATCTACATTTACCTGCTAATATTACTATGCTTGGTAGTGCTTCACCACAGTTTAAATTAACAACAACAAGTGGAAGAACTTCTACAATTCAGAATCAAGGTGGTAGATTAAAATTTATTAATGACTCAGATACTGATGGTTTTACTTCTGGTATAGAGTTTGAAACAGCTCAATTCGACCCTGCTATTGTAATTGTTAGTGTTCTTAGCATTTCCATTTTCTGATTTAGTTTATCAATGTATTCTGCATTATCTTCTGGATCATCTAATTGAATAAAGTTACGTGCAATATCAGTAAAATCACTAGGATATTGTAATTCAAAAATTGTTCCACCAGATGTATTACAAACCATTGTTTTTAAATCACCATCTGAATCATAACCAAATGATATTGGTTCTATCCAATCCCAATAATAACCAAGATCTGATAATTTTTTTCTTTCTTTTATTAAGTAATATTTCATTTTTTTCTCCTTGATCCAGACTTCTTACAATCTGGATCTAACTTGTTTGTTTTATTTATTTCTTTTTGCAAGAATTTCATACATTCTTTTTCGTTGAAACGGTGTTCCAAAATTCTCTGCTAGTAATCTGGCATTTTCAAGATGAAGATTTTTTGCTTCATTTTTTTCATATGTTTCAAGTAATTCTATACACCGTTTACTATCTAATTTATTTGGTTGTGCAAGTATTTGTTGAATCAAACCTTTCCACATATTTTCCATTCCTTTTTCGGTGTACTCTCCATCTATTTTGCCCCATAGTTTTTCTTCTAAAACTTCCATAGCCAAAACATAATGAAAATCATTAAGTTTGTGTGGCATTAATTTAATATACTTCCAATAATCTCGGCAAATTTCTTTTTGCTTCTCCCAGTTTGTATTTCCTTTTTCCCAAAAACTTTCACAAACATTTAAATTTGCCTCTAATAGATCTACTAATTTATCAACATCAGCTTGATCATATTTGTAATTATCTCTCCAACTTCCCATATTTTTTCCTTTCAATCACTTTATACTTATTATTGTATCATATCATTATTATAAATGCAAATCATATGTTTTGCAATATATTATTTATAGTATTCTGGGTTATCAAACTCTCTTTGAGATCCACCAAATTGTTTTGCACCCTCTGGGGTTTCAATTCTTTTTTTGCCACCTGTTACAAATCCAAATGGGAATCTTTCTCCCTTTGGTAAACAATACATCCAAAATTGATTTGCTTGATCAACCAATCTGTTTTGTGCTGGGAATAATTCAACACCCTCAATATCTTCACCAAGAACATCATTTTTTATATATTGCAAGTGTCTCCAATCATGGTGTGCAGATCTATCAACCCTTGATATTGATAATTCAGTTATCTCACGATCTAATAAATTCTCTTTACTGTTTGCACCTAATTTACTAACTGTACAAACATATAAATCATTACTCCATTTATTTTGATTCTTTTTTTCCAAATCCCTAAGAAATTTTTTTGCCTTTGCTTTTGATTTGAACTCTGGATATTTCTTCATAATGTCTTGCCAAGACCATGACCACTTAAAATCTTTCATATCCATTGGTTTCATTTTTTGCCAAATCTTTACCATTTTTTTCCTTTCTTTTACTTTTGCAAAACTTAGTTTGAATTTAATAAGTTCCAGTTCAAACTTTTAGTTGTTTTTTCGTAATTTACACCCCTCTCAGATCCAGACTTGTTACAGTCTGGATCTAACCTGTTTGTTTTATAATCCCAATCTTTGCTTTTTTTGATAATCCTTTCTAAGCATTTCTTTCATCTTTGGATGAATAGCACCATCAACCTCTAATGCCTCATCACAAAAATGATTTTTAGTTACTTGAAGATAGCTAAAACAAAATGTACACATAAAAGTAATTTTGTTAGTAGCTTTTAGTTTTCTAATTATTTGTTTTTTGTTCATTAGAATCAACCTTTCAATCACCTTATATTTATATTATATCATATTATTATTATTTATGCAAATCATATTATTTTCAATATATCGTATTTTTATGGGGATATCGAATAATTCTAAGTTTTAGTTTTGTAAATTGTCCTTTGCTTTTTAGAATGATTCTATCAATCCTATCTGTTTGGAATTTATCTAGGATTTGATCCAATGATTGATAAATTATTACCATGATAGTATAATTTCATATAATCATAGTCTTTATATGAATGTTTTGATTATGATATGATTTTTGCTGGTGCTATAACAAAATTAATACACCTTACCTCCTGTATTTTTTGTAAAAGTGAATAATAAGAAAATTTTATAGCACCAGTAATAAAAGGATAAAGCGTGATTGAAAGAAAGTTCATAGAAGATGGAATAGATTATATTCTTGATTCATTGTCTGATAATAAAATAAGTAAAAGTGATGTTTTACATAAATTCTTAAGAGACTTTGAATTTATTAGAGAAGAATCATCAAGTTTTGCTAAATCAAATATTGATCATTAAGAAAATTCCAATCCTTTCATAAATAAAGCTAGTTTGTATTTTTCCCCAAACTAGCTTTATTTATTTAAGCATCAAAAAAAATTACCTGTATTGCACACCATGAGAAGTATGCAATAAAACTTAGATGAAGAACAACAAATAAAAAAAAGAGCAGAACTAAAATTACCTGTAAAATTTTAAAGGATCTCAATTTTCATCTCTTTATCTAGTTGATTAGATATAATACTTTCTATAGATCCTCTCAATCTTGTGTCTATCATCTCAGAAACAATATGATTATCACAAGTTAGCTTAAAGGTTTGATCTTGATAATTATAATCATGGGGTTTAGTTGAAGATAACCACCTTTCTGGTGATCTGTCCTCTGATAAAAGAACTGCAACTGCATTATTCCATATCTCTATTGCTTTTAACTGATTTTTTGGTTCTGGTAGTATTTTTGGATTATCAATTATTTCTGGTTCAATTATTTGTTCAAATTTTTTGTAATATGATATCTTGCAAAGTTCTGTTTTGTGCTTATCCATTATTGGTAATTTTTTGGGGTTACCATAAAAGATACTTGACAAAACTTGATTGAAAAAATTATAATCTAAATGATCATGATTAAGTTTTAAGAAAGATAATTTAGAAGATTTAGGATTATTAATTTTCTTAATAAATAAATTATTAGAATAATCTTTAATCAAATCATGATATCTAAATGCCCTCTCTGTGTTCATATTTATCCTAGAGTTAATATTTAAGTAGTAATTAGTATTATCTTTAATTACATCAGGATTATTATATAAATAATCAAAAGTTTCTTTTTTATGAAATCCACAATCATTATTTCTTACTGTCTTGAATACTCCTTTATGTACATTTCCAGAACAATAAAATGTATGAATCCTCATCTCCTTTAATATTCTCTGCAATAAAGCTGGTAAAGATTTTGTTCTACCAGATAAATTTATAGATGTATTATTTGTAATCAATATTGCAGTATTGATCATTTCATATGATAATAAATTTTCATCCTCAATATCATTAGTTATATAATAAGAATTTTTGTACCCAATTGAGTTCAAATATTGGATTAATGATCTTCTATTATCCATATAATGATGTATAATATAATTGTTCATTAGAATTAACCTTTCAATCACGCAAGTTAGTTTTTTTGACATTTAGAGATCTTCAATGCGTGTTGAAGATCTCTTTTTTTAATGTTTTATCTTGATTATTTTTTCTGCAATCGAACATTAGATGCTATATCTAATGCAAGTTCATTCCTAAAGTATTTATAATCTTTATCAATCTTAGTTATCATTGCTTCCAGAAGTTCTGATAACTCTACAAGATGCTCTTGAAGAGCATCTCCAATAGCGTTTCTAAGATAAGTTTGATACTCTATTGATTCAACATCTATTAATTGGCTCATAGTTCTATCCTTTCATCTTCAACTTCAATGTCTGCTAGATTTCTTATTTCATTTATAAGATTACTACTATCTAAAATTGCTCTGATTAATTGATCCATTTGTACTCTATTTATATTGTAAAAATCTCGTTCGGATATATCTGGTTCAATTACTAAAGCATTACTTATTAATTCATAAAGTCGTGCTAGTTTGGGGTTAACTTCAAGCCCCAACACAACATCTCCATCATCGTCAAAAATTTCTCCAATAACATAACTAGGTTTTTGAACTCTTTCAATATTTCCAATTTGATCGTATATTTTCATTTATTCATTCCTCTCTAATGCAGATAAAAACAATCTATCTGCTATCTCTTTTTGCTTTTTATTTAATTCAACATATTGGATATGTTCTTTTTCCAATTCATCATTGTTCATTTTTGAAAGATCCCTTTGGTGTGCTTTTTCTAGATAATCATTTATCTCATCAATACTTTCAAATAAAACAAAATTTTCATCATTACTATATTTAGTCATTTCTGAATCTCCTATCTTCTGTCATAATTTTTCTTAAGTCAGAATAAATTGCACTCTGGCTTGTTTTCAAAGTTTTAGCAATTTGATCTACACTATAATCTTTATCTTTCATTTTTTTTGCTAAAATTCCCCTAACCTCTACAAATTTTCTTTCAACTGCAATATGAAATTTAATGGATGGTTTATATCCAATACTTTCTGGGGTTTCATATTTGTTCTGCATTTTTATACCTTTCAAGTTTTTTTAGTTTAGTTTCTAAGTTTTCTATCTCTAATGAAACGACTTTCTTAACTGCATTGACCAATCCAATAGATCTAAAAGTTTCTAAATAATCAACTCTAGAATAGAGGTGATCTAAGCGTAATTCGATTTCATCAGATTTCTGCAATCTGATCATTGAAAGATTCCTTTCATTAGAATTATTTTATGTAGTAATCATTGGAGCTGACTGGTTTTAACTCTCTGTCTTTCAAGAATGAATTAACATTAAAACCATAAATCAAATAAGTTTTATTCTTTTTTCCAGATCCAATATTTATTGCTTTTAATTTTGTGTCTCCTAAACCCTCATTAATCCATGTACGAATTGTCTGAGATGAAACCCTTAATTCTTCAGCAAGTTCACTTACTCTAAAAACATAGCTATCTGTAACATATTTATTTGCAATTTGCATTTATACCTCTCTTTCTTCACGCAAGTTAGTTTATAAACACTCTAATAGGAATATTTTTTGCCAACTAAGAAACAATATATGTAAAAAAGTTTTATATATTCCAATTAGAGTGATATATTTACCATAGCACAATATAAAACAAGGTGTCAATAACAATCAGATTGGAATGGTTCAACGATATAGGAATTATCAAATATTTGAGATTTCAAATAATGTTGGAATTAGTATAACATAATAATAATAGTTGAAAGGTTATTGGCAATTGAATAATAAAAGATATAGCAAAGAATCAGATCTCTTAAGGTTACGATTAGAAACAGGTGAGAGATTTAAACAATTTAGAATAAAAGTTGATAAAACTCAAAATGAAGTTGCAACTAAGTTGGGTAAATCAAATTCATGGTTATCCTCAGTTGAAAATGGTGAACATAACTTATTAATTCCAGATCTATTATTATTGTGTGAATATTATGGAGTTTCACCATCTTATTTCTTAGATCAAGAATCAAGTGTATTTGGCTCAAATTCTATTGGAAATTTAGATCCTACTGAACTTACACAATTATTTTTTAATAAAATGAACTCAATTTTACCAGTTCAAGTTCCAATATATATGCAATCAGAATATATTTATGGTGAAGATATAAAACCTTTTGATTATGTTTTTTGGTCAAGACAACGTATTGCAACGAGAGAGATTATAGGAGTTCAAGCACAAACTAATAACATGGTGCAAAATCCGTATCAATCAATATTTGCAAATGATAGAGTTATTTTTCAAATAAACACCCCAATGAGAGTTGGAGTAGGTGCTATATGGTCATTTCAACGTAAAGGATTTGAAAATACAAATGGATTATCAATTGTTGAAATAAAGAGGAAAAAAAACCAATGGTTTTATTATAATTCTGGATGTCCAGAAGATATGCCATTGCAAGAATCTCAATATATAGGAATGGCAATTCATAAAAATTCTACAACTGGATTTGAAAATATAAATCCTTTGTGGCAAGGTTTTGAACCTAAAGATCATACCTTAAAAGTAGATAGTGAAATTAAAGCAAAAATAACCAAAGAAGATAACTGGATTAAAGAAAACTTAAGAATCTTTAAATAAGAGGTAAAGAATATGAAAGTCAAAAATGGATTGATTTTTAAGCAAAAAAGAAAATATAAATCTGGGAAAACCTATTACATATATAAAGCAGTTACTAAACCAGATCTAAATGGTAAAAAAAAGAGATCAAATTTTATTAGTCAAAAAAAAGCACTTGACTGGTTAGAATCACAATTAATTGATTCAAAAGATGGTTTAGATTTTGAATCATCATCTAAAACCTTAAGATATTTTATTGAAGAATATATGAAATCTGCAAAGTTTGTAAATTTACGTCAAAGAACTAAAGAAGATAAAAAACGTAACTATAATCAAATATTAAAATATTTTAGAGAAGATCTAGGAGTACAAAATATTAAGATTAGTGAACTAAGATACCCAATATTACAAAGACTTATGGATCTATTAGCAGTCAAATTTTCTCCTAGAACTGTAAGAGATTATAGAGATAATATATTTCAAATAATGAAATTTGCTCAAAGATATGGTGCAGTTAGAGATATTCCGTATCTAGATCTACCTAAAAATAGAAAAACCAACAAAGACAGAATTAAAGATTATGATATGAAAATATTTTTAGAATCTTTAAATCATAGACTTGCACCAGCAATATGGTTATTAGCATATACAGGTATGAGAACTGGTGAAGTGATTGCATTAAGATGGCAAGATGTAAATTTATCTGATGGCACAGTTGATGTAAATGGTTCAATTTCTAAAATATCAGAAAATAATAAATTTGGTAGATCTTCAACTAAAACTGGACAAAATAGAATTATAAAAATATTTAATAAAAAAGCAATTGAATTATTAAAAAATCATTTTGATGACCAGTCATTAGAACTTAGGAAATTGGGTATTTTACAAAAAGAAGATACATTTATTTTTACAAAACTAAATGGAAAGTTTTATCATGATGGAACTTTAATAAGAGAAACTATACATAAAACTTGTGATCGAATCAAAATAAATAGATTTACTAATCATACACTAAGACACAATTTTGCATCTCACTTAGCAGAACAAGGTGTATCACCTCAGTATGTACAATACATACTTGGACACTCTAGCATCAAAACAACTTATGAAATATATGTTCATACAGAAATGCAGAAGATATCTAAGGGTATTAAAGAAATACGCATTACATAAGCTATATTGCGTTTTTAGAGGTTTTGATATAATAAATGGTAGTTATCCTCTGGTAAACTAAAACACACGTTTTACAACGTCCTTTTGAACTGGTTGGGTAACAAGTTGGGAAAATTGGGTAACAAATTGGGTACTTGTTTTATAGTAAATATATCACTCTAATTGAAATATATAACCCTGTTTTGAACTCAAAATAGATATGCCCCGTTAGAGTAGTGGCTTAACTCGTCTGCCTTTCACCCATTGGGTTCTAAACTCAAAAAGTATCAATTGGGTAACAAATTGGGTACTTTGTTTATATTATTCTAAGTAAATAACTGTCCACCGTTTAAGTGGAATAAAATTGCAACAATAATTATTATCAATGATATATATTTAGGTGCATTATTTTCTGTATCGTATCTCATCTTTTAATTCTCAGTTTTACAGATCCAAAACCTTTTTTCTTTGATTTAGGTTCTTTCATTGCAGTAATCTTGCTTTTAGATTTTCCAGATCCTACAAAATTCATCTTATTACCTGACTTTGATTTATGAAGATCTTTTATCCTCAATGCTTTTATTTCACCAGTTTTTAATCTTTTGATTTCAAATACTTTATCTATTTTTCCATCATTATATTCAACTAATTTTCCAGAATTTGCAGATCTTGGAACTGCTAAATTTATTTCATCTTGTGTTGTTTGGTCTCCATCTTTATTATGGATATGGGTTCTTACAGGTTTTATTCCATTTCCAGTTTCTTCATATTTCCAATAATTATCAATAGCTTCTGATTTTTTATCATTCTTTTTTAGAGTTGAAATCAAGGATGATGGGTACATTTTTTCAGTTTCCTTGATTGTTTGTTTACCCTTTCGATTAGTGGTAATACTTTCTGCAACTCGTTTTATATCTTTTGCAGTAAGATTCATTTTCTTAAGTTTTTTCTTAGTTTCACTTTCTGAAATACTTTTTGGCTCTAGTATGTAATCATGTACAACATCATGAAAATCCTCAAAATTACCAGCAATTTTGTTTGAACCCTTTGGCACAAATCTATCTTTATATTCTTCAAACTCTTTTTTTACAAGTAACTTGTCATAGAACTCAACATAACCACCTTTTTTGCTTGATTCACTCTTTATTTCTGGAATTACATATCCTAATTCTTTTGCATCTTTTGTTAATCCAGCGTGTCTCCAATAACCACCAGATGCCCCAGTACCTTTTGCATAAGTTGTAGGATCAGCAGTTCTAACATCAGTTTCTAAGGTGGTTAATGATTCTTCTAAATCTTGATCCCTCATTGACCATCCAGCTAATCTACCTTTTACAGCTTTATTCTGAACTTTGTCTTTTAGTCTTTCCTCATCTTCATGCCTTAAAGCATGGACAATTTCATGAGTTGCAGTATCTTCATCAATTTTTAATTTATTATCTCCAACTTTACTTGCAACATCTTTGTACATATATTGTGGGTTTATAGCAATCTTAGATTTATTCCCACTTTGTCCGTGTTGATAGAAACCAGCTAATCCACCAGCACTACCATTTCTTAGATCAAATGTAACATCTTTTAATACTTTTTGTTCTCTTTGGGTAAAGTTATTTTCTATTATTCTTTTTAAGGTTTCTGCATTTTGTGGTTCTCCTAAAATTAGAGACTTTATCACACTTGCCCTTTCTGGACGATATTTTGAATCTGGAACATCTATTCCATCAATATCGTATAGATTTGGTCTCCTCATCCATGATAAAAGATTTACAAACTCATCATTATCTAAACTACCATTTTTTACTTTCATATCTGGATTTAATAAAACCTCTGCTTTTTTAGAAAAATCATAACCTGTATTTCTTGTATTTTTTTCTGCTTTTTTACCTACATTTTTATCAAAAAATCTTGCTAGTATATCTTCTTCTGAGATTCTACCATAGTTATCTTTAGGTATAACAGTTAGATATCTTTTATCCTTAGTATCAATTCCTAATACTTCTAATCTTTGTATAATTTTGCCTTGTTCAGTAACTGGTACATCCCATAAAGCATTATCAACCGTTTTATAATTAATAGAACTAGAATCCAAAACCTTTGATTTTCTAAACTCTCTTGGATCATCAGTTGGAATTAATATTATTCCTCTTTTTACTATATTATTTGTAGCTTTATTAAATGCTCTAACATCTTTTATATAAATTGCTTTCTCTCGTGTATCATTTAGAGGAATTAAATTTATATAATTGTCTGTTCTTACATCACCTTTATTTTTTTTAGTTTTTAGTTTTGGGTTTTTTTGAGATTTTATAAATTCATTTGCTCTTTCTGAAACTACAATAATATTTTCATCTTTAAGTTGTTTTACAAAGTTTGGAGATTTTTTATCAAGAATTTTTATAAATCTTCTTGCATTTTTTTCTAATGTAGAAAATTCTTTTTTATTCCGAGAGAATTTATCAAGATTTCTGTAATCATCTTCAAATGCTTGTTTTAGTTCTTTTAATGCTTCTTTAGTAAACCGTATTTTATTATTTTTATCAGTTTCAATTGTCCTTGAATCATTAATCATTTCTTTAACCATTCGTTTCATTGAACTGTCAAAATAATCTTGTTGATACCATCCTAATCTCATTTTTTTCTCCTATCTCTTATTTTTCATTTTTAGTTTTACAGATCCAAAACCAGATCCCCCTTTTTTTGATTTACCTCTATAAAGATTTGAATATCCAGCAGTTTTTGATGGTTTCGTGTACATCTCTGAATAAAAAGATCCGTCTGCTTTTTTCTTCTTTTTTTCATCAAACTTTACTTTTGATTTTTTTATTTCAGATGGTGATAATCTTTTTAAAAAACCTTTAGTAGCAGATAAACCTTTTTTAGTAAGTTCTTTTGTTTTCTTTGCACCAACTTTTGATTTTGCATATCCAACTTTCAAATTTTCTTTTGTTTTCTTTGCACCAACTTTTGATTTTGCATATCCAACTTTTAAATTTTTTTTTGTTTTCTTTGCCCCAACTTTTGCTTTTGCATATCCCTCTTTACCAGCTTTATATGTAGCTTTAGATCCTTTATAAACACTCTTACCAGTTTCAAATACTTCTTTACCAGCTTTTATTGTATTTTGTCCACCAGATTTGAACATCAACGCAATATCATCAACACCAGCTTGTTTTAATATTTTGTCTGTTTGTTTATCACCAGTTATATAACCATCATATTTTTTATTTGTTATCTTTTTAGTTTTCTTCTTAGGTTTCTTTTTTCCGTCAGTAACCTTTCTGCCAATATTATCTGAAAGAATTTTATTAAATTCTTTCTTAGATATCATCTTTTGCTTATATAAATCAGCATAGATTTTTAACTCACTTGCTTTTATTTTGCTCATAATTAAACCTTTCTAAAATTGTTTCTTTTTATTAATTGTCGCTTGGGTAAAACTCTTTTACGCTTTAAAGTAAATCTCACATTGCCATTTATTTTTGCTTCAAATTTCCCAAAATCAAATCTTTGTTTTTTGGGTTTTGATTTACTTGTATTTAGCACCGTAAATGAATCAATTGGTTTTTTACCTTGCTTTAATCCATCTGGTTGAGTTTTCAAAAATTTTATTGTTGATTTATTTAGATCAACAATGGGATAGAACTTCCCTTGTTTCCATCCTACTTGACTTGGATTTTTACCATCTTCTATTTTTAATGATTTTATTTGAGAACTTGAAAGACGAGGAATTGTAATACCCTTTTTACCTATAGACTTGTCATTTTTTGTAAAATCATCTTTGGGTGTAGCTTTTGCCCCTCTGGTTTTAGTTTTTATTTTAGATTTTATTTTCTCTGCTTGTTTTACTGGTTGAGTTTTTTTAGCTGGTATACCGTCATCTAATTTAGTTACATCTTTTACTTTAGTTACATTAATAGTTTTAGTTTTATCTATAACTGCTTTACCTTGTTTTATTTTATTTATTGAATCACTTATATTAGTTGATTTAGAACCACTAAGGGATATAGTCTTTCTTGATCTTTTATTTATAGATTTTGATGAAAATGTTTTTGCAGACTTCCCATCTTTTATTTCATCAACATCTATATCTGGAGGAACAACAACTGGATTTTTTAATATACTTTTTATTTGTGCAACACTAAGAGTTTTGATATTAGATTTTGGTAATCTTCTAATTTGTAATTTTTGTACATCCACTCTCTTTTTAGTTGTGAGATCTTTAGTTTTAGTTTTTGATTCAATAGATTCTGCTCTTTCTTGGCTTGAAGATGTTATTTTAGGTACTTTAAGTTTTTTAGATGGCTTATTTATAGTCTCAGCTAATTCATCAATCTGTTTTTTAGCATTTTTAGATATTTTAGATTGAACATCATCAATATACTTTTTTACACTTTTGCCACCATATAATTTATTGATATCTTTTAGATCTTCCGTAGCAGAGATATATTGTTGTTTTTTTAATTGTTGAAGAAACAGTTTTTTCTCTACAGGATTCATTGGTATATTATCAACTATTTCTTTATAGTATTTATCACCCCAATCATCTCTTATTTTTCCAAATGGAATTTTACTATCTATAGTTGGACGAAATAAATAATCATAAACTTGATGCTCACCAGTTCTTTGTTTATTTATAAAGTTATTTATCCTTTTTTCGTCAAAAGATTTCCATTTACCTTTCTCTAAACCGTCTCTTAATTTTTTTCTAGCATTAGCATTTCTTCTAAAATATAAATCTAAATCTTGGCTAGGAGTTCTTTTTACTCTATCAATTACATTAGATATATACTTAGCAAACTCATTATCTGATTCAGAAAGTGCTTTATTAACATTTTTTAATGCTTGTTTAGTTTGGCTTTTACCCAATGATATGTTTAGATCTTTTAGAACTTTTTTGAATTGCTTATTAGTATATTTTTGAGGTGATTTGTCTGCTAATTGAAATAACTGTTTAGCAGTATATTCTTTAGCTAAATTATTGACCTCATTTTTTGACAATATCTTTTTATATTCATTGAAGATCTGATTTGATACTTTAGGTAGATTGTTTATTTCATTTTTTAATTCTGGACGCTTATTACCAAACTTAGATTTATAATCTTCAATCTTTTTTCCAATAGCTATTAGATTTTCTTTAGAGGTTTCAATTGATCTCGCTATTTTTTCTTGTGCTTTATCTAATTTAATTCTATTTGTAAGAGGTATAATCCCCTTATTAATATCAGCTATAAAGTAATCATCATAAGAGAACTTTTTTAATGCTCTATTTTTTGCAAAGTCTTTTTGCAGTTGTAAGATCTTCTTTTTTGCTGGTGTTGTTAAGTATTTAGGTAATAAACCAATTGTTCTTTTTAGAGGATCTTTTAATTCTCTCTCAATAGCAATATATGTTTTTTTACCACCTTTAACTTCAAATTGTTTTACATTAAAAATTTCTCCACTTGCTTTATCAAGAAATGTATGTTGCCCCACAACATTTTTCATTGCAATATTATCAATTTGTTTTGCACCTCTTTTTGCAACTGTCTTTATAGTTTTTATTGCCCCTTTACCTACACCCTTTGCAATTCCTGTTACAAATAAAAGTGTTAATGCAGTATTAGTTGGATTCCACGCTTGTCTTAATCCCTCTGCACCTACTTTACGTAAAAAATTATTTGTAGCAGTTTCACCACCTTTATTAAGTATTCTTTTTTCCTCTAGTGATAACCTTTCATATGCCCTCAAATATGGATCATCAATTTTTACATATCGTCCTCTAGGATTTGCAAAATATCCACCACTATTTTCAATCTTTAAAGAATCTAATTTTCTTTGAACATCTTGAAAATCTTTAGTTGTTCTTAGATCTTCTTTCAATGTTTGAAGATATCCAGATTCACCTTTCATTCTTGCAAAAGAATCTTTTAACCCATCAATAATTTCTTTCCGTTCTTTTTTTGTATCGTAAAGAATTGTTCCTGCTGGAATATTATTTATTTCATTTGCTGGTACTCCGTACCAAAGTGCGTTCCAGATAGTTTGATCTTTCGGAGAAAAAGTATCATTCATTAAATTAATTGGTGAAATACTTGTGGTAAAAAATTTAAGTTTATTTTCTTCAAATTGATTTTGTTTATTTTTTCCAATTTGTATAAATGCTTCTACACCTTGTTTTGTAGGTTCAACTAAAAAAGTATCTAAAACAAATTGCGAACCTTTAGAAAATTTATCCCTTTCAACACTTTCTTGATTTATGTAATCATCAAAAATATCTTTTGCATTTCTTAATTGATCATTATTTGGATTATTCCCTAATGATCCCAATGATAAAAATGCTAGTGTTTTATCATTTACCCAACTCTTTCTTTTATCATTGATAGAAAGATCCCTAGATTCAATTAATTCTCTATCTGGTGAAGATCCTTTTGAATATGTTGATTGTATTTCAGTTAATGATCTAGTATCTGGTGTAGTACCTTTAGCAAGATCAATCCATTTTCTATCTAATATAAGTTCTGAATCTGGTGAAAAATCCTTAGTGTTTGGATATTTAGGTTCAATTCTTTGAAATGTTCCCTTATCAATATCTCCTAGTGATTCAATAAATCTTTCAGCTTCTTTTTTATCTGGATTCTCTTTGAATAGTTCTTTATAAACATTCTTATCAGTTCTTTCACCTGTATCAGTTCCAACTTTAGAGAAATCTGGTGCTATATCTATTTTTGATATAGCTGGATTATCTCCTATATCTTCACCAGTTCTTGAAAAATCTGGTTGTATATCAAAGTCTGGTTTTTTAGTAGTGTTAGATCCAGTATCAGTTCCAGTAAATGCAAAAGATGGTGAATCTGGGATTTTAGGTAAATTAAAATTATATTGTGCAATATCTTTTTTAAGGTTTAGTTCATCTTCTTTTACTTTAGATAAACTTATATCAAACTCTGTTTTGAAAGTATCGTAAGATTTATTATACTCATCTACTGATTGATTATATTTATCTTGTAATGCAGTAAATTCTTCTATTTTTGAATCAATATTTTGTTGATATTCACCTTGTGCCATCCCATATTCCTCTGGTGTAAACCCAGAAACCCATTTATTTATTTCATCATATTTTTCATCTAGTTCTGCTTTATAAGAATTTATTGCTGGAACATTTAATGTTGCAAAATCTTTTAGATATTGTTCTTGTAATTGTAAGTTTCTACCTTGATCATCAAGATTACTTTCTTGATCTTTTATTTTTGCTTCTAATCTTTCTTGATCAATAGGTTTTATAATAGGTTGTGAATCATCAATAGATTCATTGATGATTCTTTGTTCCTCAATTTCTTTACGCTTTTGTTCAACTTCTCGTCTAGATGGCACAAAAGATTCTCCAGAAGATCTCTCTGGATCATTATTTGGATCATATGGAATGTAATTATTTACCAATCTTTACACCTATCTTGCACTTGTTACATATATTTTGTCAGTTGCAATTGCTCTCCCAATTTTATATGTTCCATTTGTACCAATTGATCCATCAGCTTGAACAAAATATTCTGCACCAATAGTTAAACCAGATAATCCATCAATTACTGCACCTACTGAATACACGGTTACAGTTGCACCTTGATTATATGATTGATTTACATATCCAATCCATTCACTTATATTGTCTGGAATTACAAATGCAATTGCATGAAGTTTATTATTATTTACTGGATCAGTTGCTTGATTGCTATGTGCATTGAATGTAAATAAAGTATCAGTTCCTTGATCTATCCATACACCAAATGAAGAATCTGGATCGTTATGGTAACTTTCAAATTCATTTTGATAATCAAAATGTGTAAATGTTGTGTTATCTATAAAACCAGTTGTATTGTTCATTGACCATGTATAGATTTCAGCACATTTTGATGATTGATAATCTTTAGTACAGATGTTTCTATCCATCAATCCCTCGTTGTGCCAATAAAATTTATAAGGTGAAACTGTATTATCAATATACACATGACCTTCTAAATTTTGTACATGACTTGAACAATACCTATCGAAAACATTTGCACATTCTTCATCAGTTATAAGACCTTGCAAAGAACCAAGACCAACTTCAATTGGTGTTCCAGTATAACTATTTACATCACCTTTCAAATGATAAAGAACCATATCTATATCATTTGAGCCACCAGAACTTAATAACCATATAAATTGATTATTTTCTACATCAAATATTGGACGTTGGTTTTGTCTACCACAACTTATTGAACTTCCAGATATATCAAATGTTCCACCATTTATATCATCAGTTACGCCTGTATAACCCATTGCATAATTTAAGGTTTGACTAAATGAAGTATTTGCAGAATTATAATTTTCAGCAAGTCNCATTTGTGCAAAACGGCATTGACTAGAACTCATTGTGGTTCTATTTACAAGCAAAAATGCTTGAGCATTATCATCCCACCATATTGCTGGTGAAAATGTATCGTACCAGTTTTGAATTAATGANTTACTTCCATTGCCTTGNTACATATCACTTGNATATGCTTGATTTGGTGTACAAGTATCACCAGTTGATTGTGTAAAGTTGCAAGTATAAGATTTATACCATACATATGAGTTTGAATAATAACCACCTCGATAAGCACGATAAAATATCCACATTCTATTTGCATCACTTGTTTGTTTTGCATAAACATTTGAATGTATAGTGCTTGGATAATATGCTTGATTAGTGTTATTGCAAGCATCATTATTATTACAAACGTGTTGATCATGAATTAAGGATTCAGTACCAACAATTAATGTATTGTTAGACGGATTGATTTGAATAGGAATACCCCATATTTGACCATCACTAGAATTTGAATTATTACCACTACAACCAGCATAAACAAAAACATAATTATTTACTGAATAATCTTCTTCTAATCCATATCTAGTAAATTTATAACAATGATCATATCCTTGTGGATATGATGAATTGTTGAATTGAGAATATCCATAGTTTGTAAGGTGCATATCCCATTCATCAGATATACATTGTCTACCCCAATTTGAAAGTTCACCAGTTGCATCTTGTTCTACTACATCAACATAGTAATGGGTAGAACAAGTATTTTGATTATTAGCATCATAATCCCTATATGCAAAGATTTGTGCATCTACATTTGAATTATAATGGGAACTCATCCACGTAATATTAGTTTGTGAATTACCAGTTGATGTTTCACTAAGTGTTAGTTGTGAAACACCATCTTGCAATGTTGTTATATTTGAAATTGATCCATCAGATTCAATACCTACACTACCAGCTACAAGATTTTGATTTGCAGTAGCTTGAAATGATCCACCACCACCAGACATATCTTGAAAGGTAAGAGAACCACCAGATATTTGAAGAATTTGCCCCTCTGAACCACTACTTGCATCAAATGTTGTTTCATTTATATCAACATCAACAAAATTTAATCCTGTACCAGTTGTTTGTAAAAATTTACCACTTGTAATACCACTTACATCAATTTTTGAATCATCATCAATATCTAATGCTGGTAAATCATCTGAAATAATCTCACCTTGTGCATTTGTTTTTATATATTGATCATTACCAAAACTCATTGAACTAGCAAGTAAAGTACCAGTAACATTTGGTAATTTTAGGACATGATCTTGTGTATTCTGATTATTTGTATCACCAGTAATTTCATGATAATGCGTTCCATTGGTATAAACCCTAATGTTATTAGAGAATGATTCAGAATCACCAACATTACATTCTTCTGCATTTAAACATCCCATACCATCACCACTTAATGAGACTGCAAAAAATAATGCCATGATGCTCATAAATAAACTAAATTTACCAATCAAGTGGTCAGATGGTAAATAATTTATAAATTTTGAATACATTTTCTAACTCCTTATAAAATTCAAAATATTGTTTCTAATAATTGGACATTGAAGAAAACTTAAGAGAAATCCAATTGATGCCCCTGTAATTGAAATTAATATAAAATTAATATCTATTCTTGTTTTCATTTATCCACGCCCAAATTCTTTAACCCCCATACTAATCAACAAAGTAATTATCCATAACATCCCAAACCAGTAAGGTAACAATCCAATAGAGATTCCTAACATAATTGGCAATCCAATGACAAAAGATGAAATTAATACAGATCTTGTGAAAATATATGCAATTGCCCCAAATGATAATCCAATGGGTATAAGCATTATTGAATAAACAAGATTTCCAGTTCCAGTATTAGCACCAAAATTAAAAAATTGACCAAAAATTGAATTTGGTTGTGTAGATGATTGACCACTAAAATTTAATGGGTTTATAGTCATCACAGATTCATCATCATATGGTGTAATGTCTGATTCTAATAATCCCTTTGGTTCTCCAAATACTGTTTCAATATTTGATTGTTCAGCATCTAATTCATATGCAATTGAATGATTTGTGTTAATTGTTGATTTAATATCATAACCAAATGGATTAATAACATCTGTTTCTGAGATATCCCAAGCGTTCATTGTAAATCTAGCAATATACTGATTTGATATAACTTGATTTATTAACCCAATATCATAAATCCAAAATTGCCCCACACCAGAACCAAATGAAATATCTTTTGCATTTGCACCAATGCCAATTTGAGTTCCAATAACCCAATAATTAGTGTCTAATGGTACATTTATTTGTTCTTGATCTATTTGACAATAATTGTATGGTGTACCAGCATTGTTATATTGTGCTAAAGTAATTCTATGGGTTTCTTTATCATCTATAATGAACCCAGAATAAACAGGTGGNTTTGTGCCAATAGTACACTTAAATCTGGATAGTGTAGCTTTATCAATTTCAATTTTCCATCCAGAACTATCTAAAGAATCATATTTTGATAAAACAATATCCTCATCATTTATTTTATCAATATCTAATATTTTGTAATCAACATGAACTTGAAATTGTTTACCTGTAACTGTTACATCAGAACTAAAATCTAAATCATTATGATCAGTTATATATCCACTACTCCCAGAATCATAAAGATAAATTCCTTGATCTCTTTTTTGTTCATTGTTGTTCATTAATATTGATAAGTTATTAACACCAGATTGCAATGGTGATGCAACTACCCATAAATAGTGATTTTGTACAGATGAATCTCTAATATCAGATCCTATAAATTCAACATTATTATCTAAAGCACCATAAACCCCTTTTAGATCCCATAATTTAGCATCATTAAAATTATTAGAATGAGAAGATCCAAAATAATCATCTATTTTTAATGCTTTATATGGATATGCCATCCTAACTGGATAATTAGTTAATNATTGAGTATTCTGATTATTTATTAAAATATTTGAAACATAACAATAATCCGTTGCTTGATCATCAGCATCAGCACTTAAACATGAAATATTACTATCTAATCCAACAAATAGAGTTAAAGCATACAATAATAAGCCAAGTGAAAATATTTGAACCCTTTTGCCATATGTTATTGGTGCAATTCCCTTTCCAGAAAATTGAAAGACGCTTAAAAGCGATTGTAAAGCCACTTTTTTTGAGCCATATTCATAATTTATGTATTTATCTAATATATTCATAGTTTTAAAAGAAATTCCCTATAACTTCCATNCCCTTTAATGCAATGCTCATTATCAATGGAATTGTTCCAGCCAATAGCAATAATCTAATTGTTTCTGTAAATTGATTAACTTTGAAAAAATTATGATCTAATGTAGCCATCCCAATGAAATCACTTAATTTATCAGCAGATAATTTTGCAAATTGAAATGGTGTTTTTAGATCCCCCCAACTCATACCAGCACCATCTTTTGTTTCTGCATTGTTAAAAGTAACCATTTCTGTTACTGATCCCTCAGATGTATATGAAAGAAATTTACTTGCACCAGCATCAGATAATTCACTAGCATCAACTCCTAACATTCCAACTTGTGTTAAAAGCATCATAAAAAAATAAGGTACGTTGAATAAAATTAAGTGTTTTAAGCTAAACATTTATACTCCTAACCTACGTAATATAACACCAGTTGCAACGACAGATCCGAGAGCCAAAACAGATAAGATAATTGCAATATTACTTGGCACAACAAATATTGAAATCATATAAATTGAAATTCCAGAGAACATTGATAAAAAACCGTTAGCAGTTCTCATAAAGAAAAATCCAGCACCTACTAATCCAAAAAAGAAAAACATAAAATGCCAAAACCAATCACCAGAAATATTAAAGTTATATTTCATTACTCCATCAACTGATGATTTAAGTACTGATGTATTATATTCAGACTGTAAAGCTAATTCTGTTTCACCAGTTTGATATCCAGTAGGTGTACCAGTTGTAATTGCTTTTGATCCAACTTCATATTCATCTTGAAATAATAATTTTTCATTTCCAACTGCCATTTTTACATATTCATTTGATTCATAAGTTAAAAACCCATTATTAGAAACAAAATAATATTCTGGATGGTTCAATTCTTCATTAAGTAACATCAATTCACCTTTTACGTGGTTTATTAAGGGTTCTTTTGAATTGTTATCACTTGCATTGAAAGATCCTTTCCAGATAATAGATCTACAATCACCAGATGGATTTGTTAAGAAAATATCGTGATTAGGTTGTAAACATAATTCAGAATTTATATCACCATATTGAATTGGGTATAAACTTTGGTTTTTTACATAAATTTTATCTAGGGAATAAGAGATTCTATTTAATGGTTCATCAATAATTAATGTATCTTGACTATTAACCAATGATTTCCATTGTAATGATATTGGTGTTTTCCCAGTAAATTCATCTTTTGTAATTGTAAATTTATCTGCTTTAACTGGGGTTGATGTACAACTAGATTCAGTAATTAAACACCAGTTTAAAGTATTAGAGGGTTCATCCTCGTGTAAAACATATCTGACTATTAATAATAAATCTCCATCTGTATAAACATTTTCAAACCCAACTGCTTGTAAGATATTAAAGTTTGGTACAACTGTTATTGGATTTGGTTCATTTGGATCACTTGACCATGCAAATATTGGATTTGTTTGAATCACAAACAAACCAATAAAAACAAATAATCCAAATATTTTTTTCATTAATCGTATTCATCATCTTGAAATAAGCTAATCCCACATATAATTGTGTAACAAAACATAATTGCTGGTAAAAACCACGCAATAGAGTTTAGAAGTGTATTGCCACCAGTTTGATTAATCATAGTAGCTAAATAAACGCTAAACATTGTTCCTAATAGTGTGAATAATACATTCAAGTTGATNCCTTTCTTTTTTTGTTTAATATGTAGGCAATTTTTTATTAATTTGGCAATTGATTGAAAAATTACCTACATATTTATAATAGTAATTTCTTACTTAGAGTCTTTTTTTCCATCACCCCAGCTTGTTCTTATAACTAGGAATATAGCCCCAGCCACAAGGACAATAGGCAAAATGCCCAAAATTTGAAGTGTTGAAGAATCAAGACCTAATGCAGAAACTCCCTGTGCATCAACTTCTGTTAAAGTATTAACTGCCCCTAAGGTAATTGGAAGAAGCAGTAATGATAACAAAACTGAGATTGCACNTTGGATCGCTCCTCGTAGTCCACCCATGATTTATTCTCCTTTAATTCGTAATTAAACGAACTCTAATAATTTGTTTTTAACTAATAGTTCGACCAATGGTTTTTTTAATCGCTTGTATATGAATACACACCAAAAACAACTGCACCAATTATTAAAAACACAACTGCTAATGGTGTCATTCTCAAAAGCATATTTGTTGTTCCATTAATACCGTCATTGTATTTCAAATACGTAGTATCAAAATGGTATAAAGTGTTGATTTGTGGTAACCCACTAATAGTTATTGATTGGGAATTATTTGATATTTCACCATTATCTGTGTAATTAATTGATGTACCTTGTTGAAGAATAGTAACACCCTCTAAGGTTGTGTTAACGTGTTGATGCGTCAAATCTATAACGCAATTATCTCCAGATCCATCACTTGTACAAACTCTGGTTTCAGCAAATGATTCTGATCTTGCACTATCTGTAGCTTGTTTTAATGGATTTAAAAAACTGGTCAGCATAATGATGACCATACCCAGAACCAATACTCCAGTTAGCGATTTACCAATCATAACTAACAAGATAAATGATTTCGTAACATTATGCAACTATCACGTTGGAAAACGTAAGATAATCTAGAATTTTATTACGTTTTTTTACAATATTAAGATATTTTTTCCAATATACTTATATTAAGTTAACCCTTTATTAAAATATACCCTAAGTAACAACGTGCAACATATCATGCAACATTAATCAAAATCATCTGAATGAGGATCAATATTATAAGAAACCCCCTGTCTTGTTCTTTTTGGGTTTCCTACTTTATCTTTTAACCATCTTCCAAGTTTATGATCTGTAACATTTATATTGTTCTCTTTAACTACACTTGCAATATCTGTAAAATACATTTCAGCATAACCCTGTTTTACTAAGTGATCTAAAATTTGATATACCTTATCTTTAACTTCTTGTTCTTGTGTTTGTCTAATAGTTTCTGAGGTAACATTAAATTGTGCATATGGATCTTGAACCACAAATGATTCATAATGTTTCCAATATCTACTAGCTTTATATAAACGTCCTTTTTTTTGAAACCCCTCTGGAATTTCATTTGATCCAGTATGAGTTGCAGTAAAATAAATTATGTCGTGTTCAGAAGCGTATTTACAATCAATTACCCAGTTAACTTGATATTGAACTCTAGCAGATATAGTCCTATAGTAATTTTGAGTATTAGCAATTATAACTATGTTACGTTTTCTAATCTGCATTAATAATTGTTGCATTATAAAATTCATGCTCGACATTGACCTTAAAGAATCAGAGCCAAGTGTTTGAAATTCATCAAGAAATAAGATAGTGTCGTTTAGTTCTTGTGATAATTTCAATAAATCATTTAAATCTAGAGGATGACCAAATTTTAGTACATTATTCATTGAATATACTTTTGCCCCAAGTGATCTATGAGCATGATATGAAAAATATACTCCTAGTAAACTTTTACCAGAACCAGTCATCCACGATAACCATTCATCATAATGAATTGTGATCCTGTTCTTAATCCACCGTTTCCATTTGACATAACAACATCTTCTGTGTTTTTATCTTTAGCTATCGTGTTTATACCCCCCTTTCCTTTTTCATGTTTTTATAGTTATATAAACTATAAGAATTTACATCACCCACAATTTGATTAATGTCTATATAATATGCAACCATTCCTTGTACTTCATCAATAGTTATAAATTTACTTTCTATTAATACATTTAATGCATCTGCTATTTTTCTATATTTATTTTCTTTCATGTTTATGATCCTGTACTTTCTAATAAAACTATAATTAAATATCCCATACCCAACATTCCACCAATTAAAAGTAATAATTTAATTGGTTCTTTATATCCTTTTTCTTTTACATTCAAAACTCTTTTACTTGCAGATTGTTCCAAAGTTCTTGCAACATCAATGCTTGATGGGTTATATTNTGATATTTGCTGGATATGAGGTTCAAAGGGTTTTGGTTTTGCCCCAGTATTATCTATAACTGGAATTATCTTTCCGTGTACATCCCATAAAAAAGATGGATCTAAATTTTTTTCAACATCTTCTTTTATTTGCCAAACCTCTACCCAATAAAAGTTTTTATCGTTTGCTTTATTTAAGTAATAGCATTTCATTAACTTTTTTCTGCAACTATAAAACAATGATCCACCAGCTAGAAAAAGAGTTCCAAAAAACATAAACATTGTAAAGAAAATGAATTGTGGAACTAAGAATGTAAATAGTAGAAATATAAAAAAACCAATAAAGTTTATTCCAATTAAAATTAAAAACTCTTTATCAATTAATTTATAAAACTTTAGGTTATGTCCATTAGTTATATTAATTTCTTTACTCGTCATCAACTTACTCCATAATTTGCTTCTAATACACTTTTTGCATATGGAATTATTTTTGGGATAAGTAATAACCCAAATATAACTGCAAAACCAATTGTTGCTTTTACAATCAATAATGCAATTCTTTCATTTGNATCTTTTTTACCAGATTCAACATCAAATTGAGTTTTTATAAAACTAGCATTATCAAGTCTTTTTAGATCTCCAAAAGTTAATGGACGATCTGAAAGATAATTTTTATTTAGAGGATAAAGAGGTGTACCGTCTCCAACTCTAACTGTTATTAACATTTCTTTCTTAGGTTTCATAAAGCCAAAAAACCTTGATCTAAAAAACATTCCAACTGCATGAGGATCAACTGAATACCCCTCATAATCATTTATCTTATAAACCCCAGAATCATATTTTGAATTTGTTAAATATGCAGTTCTATCTTCAAAAAATCTAAATAACTTCATAATGTTTTAACTACCAATGCAGTAAAAACAATTCCAAAAAAGAATCCAACTACAAAACTTGCAGTCATAAATCTAGTTAATAACAGTTTGTATTTTTCTTCACTTTGTTTTTGATTCACTATAAACCNCTTTCAATATTTTATAAATTGCAATTAAATATAATGTTTGTATCATCCTCTCCGTTTCTTTCTTCCACCAGTATTATTTGGACGGTCAATCTGTGGTTCTGCATAACCTATCATAGTATCTCTTAATTGTTTTCTACCAATACCCATATGAGAACTTCCAGAAGTCATCATAAATTCAATTACTTGCATTTCTGCATAGGAGTATTCATTAAGTTCAGCGTCTATACCCTTTTTTTTATTATCTTTATGTTTTTTTTGTAATTCTTCTCTTAATCTTGTAGTTCTACCTTTAGCAAGTATTAATGCAATGTCTCTGTGTTGTTCTTCTGTAAGAATTGATTTTGATTTTAATTCAGATATTGTTTCACTAGGATCTGTAAATGTTTTTGCAGTTTTATAGAATTGTTCACCAGATTGTGAATCCCATGCTAAACCAGAAAATGAATCTGGTGAAAATGCGTTTACTCCATCATTAACCATTGTAGTTCTCCTTTAAATAAACNTCGTCTTTGATTCTGTCTAGTTCATCAAAGATAATTATGTTTTCTTGTTTTAGTCTTTCAAGTTCATCATTTATTTCATCAATAGATCTATTTGATTTACCTAGTTCTTGTTTCATCTGATTTCACCTTTCTTAATTTGATTCATTATTCTCAATGATTTAAATGCGTCTCTGATTTCTTCCCTGTTTGGCAATAGCTTTATATAAACCATTGTAGATTTAATATCTTTATGCCCCATTAGGATCTGTAAAACATTGATACCGTTTATTCCTAATGCTTGTAACATTCTTTTTGCATAAGTATGACGTAATTGGTGAGTGCCAAAATATTCAATCCCAGCTTTATCATAAACTTTCTTGTATAATTCCCATAATGTTTTTGGATGTCTCCTAATATATGGAGTATTAATATCAATAGATCTATCTGCATTTATAAATTTCAATAATGAGGATAATTCTTGATCTGGTATAGGAATATTTCTTTCCATATATGATTTACTAGATACAACTCTTATTTCTTCATTGTCTGGATCTAATAAAACATCCTTTGGACGTATTTTGATAACCTCTGAGATCCTCAAACCAGCATACAACTGCAATGACATTGATAGAAAAATATAATTACCTGTTAATGCTTTATCTCTGGATTGATATTCTTGTGCAGTCTTTAAGAGTTTTGGAATATCTGATTCTGGTAAGAGTTTTGGTAGATTTGTTACAGAATTTTCTTTTGTGTAATCTTTAGATGTTTTTATTACGTCAATCATATAAACATTCATCCTTTTTAGTGTTAATGAATGTTTATACAATTAATATACTACATTGACGTAATAAAATATAGTATTATTTCTTAACCTTTATTTTTGGTCTCATAAGCATCTTTAGTAGTTTTTATATCTGAATGTCCAGATAATTTATTAACCGTATGCTTTTTTTGTACAAATTCATTTAATGTAGATCCTTTGATTCTTCTATCATTGCCAAACCAATATGTATTCTCCTCAAAGATCTCAGGAAATCGTTTTATATTAGCATGAACTGTTACAGATGAAACATTCATGATTTCTCCAATTTCTCCTACACTATATATTTTTTCATCTTCAAATAATTTATTCATTTATTCTCTCTTTCTATTTATAATCTTCTATATTAATTCTGAACATTTTTAATCTAGCTGAATCAACATAATCNNNTNNACNATAAGTTGCAATAACATATATGGTAAAAATATTTTGCAACATAAAGTTATGACCATATCTATTTGAATTNCTTTTTAATTCACAATCCATAACATTCATATAATATTCAGCTATTACAATTTCATTTATAAATGCTATTGGTTTTTTAATTCCAAACTCTTTACGTAATTTTTTTGCAATCACTTTTTTTTCATCTGAATATCTATCTATCTTTATACTTTCTGTTTTGTGATAATCCATTATGATGACTTTCTTTCTAATTCTTCTTTTTTTCTTGTATATTCTTTTGAATCAAACTCATCTTCTAATTCATCAAAATCTTTACCACTATGCAAATAAATTTTTTCAAACTCTTTTACATCAACTGCCATTGTAATCGTAAGTGTTCTTAGCATACTCATTTTCTGATTTAGTTTATCAATGTATTCTGCATTATCTTCTGGATAATCTAATTGAATAAAGTTACGTGCAATATCAGTAAAATCACTTGGATATTGTAATTCAAACATTGTACCACCAGATGTATTACAAACCATTGTTTTTAAATCACCATCTGAATCATAACCAAATGATATTGGTTCTACCCAATCCCAATAATAACCAAGATCGGATAATTTTTTTCTTTCTTTTATTAAGTAATATTTCATTTTTTTCTCCTTGATCCAGACTTCTTACAATCTGGATCTAACTTGTTTGTTTTATTTATTT
>PAXU01000115.1 GCA_002714565.1 Rhodopirellula sp. | reverse complement strand
GGAAGACGATTGTGACTTGGAGCGACTTCGTGTGGTTGCCGTGGGTTTGTCTTTAGGCTTGGATTTAGGCTTGGATTTAGACACTGAAAAAGGGTCAGAAGCAACATCATTCGTCTCTTTTTCGGCTCCTGAAAACTGCTCTGCAAAACCTAGGCCAGCGACGATTTTTAGTACGGTGTTTTGAACATCGTCGGATTCTCCGACCTGTTCATCAGTATATAGATCTTCAGTTTTAGCAACGGTTTCAAAAAGATCGGCTAACTCCTTAGCAACTTGCTCATCTGATGGCTCAGTTGTTGTTTCTTCTTGNGNNNCTTCNNNNGNCNCTTCGCTCGTTTCTTCAGACAGTTCCGCAGTGACAGGTTCTACATCAGCTTCGTCGTCGGATGTATCGTCTTCCTTTGTACTTATCTCAACTTCTGCTTGCTCTTTTTGTTCTTCCTGTGCCACGCTGTCTTGAACATCGAGTTCACTAGATTCTGGCGTTTGNTCATCTGTCGTTGGATTATCAANNGNTTTTTCTGCNGGTTCTCCTGCGGCATCCTCTTCCGGNTCTGCTATAGAAGTTTCCTTGCGATCCTCGCTTGAGTCTTCTTCAGGACCCTGACCGCTATCATCAGCAGTCGGTTGCTCTTCAGGAGAATCTACNGATTCAACTTGTTCTGGGTCAGGCTCCGTTGAATCAACTGNCGCCGCAGTTGATTCAGTATTCGATGGCATGACTCCCCAGAGTTCGAATTGATCGAGGCCGGAGACCCAACGATTTACAATTCCTTCTACTTCGTATGAGTCACCACGGGATAGGCCATCTGCCTGGTCATTGAGTGCATCTGGCAGTTGAATCTTGACTTCGATTTCTGTGTCAACGATTGCACCTTGTATCGTTCGTCCGTTTCGTAAGGAATTATCGGGGACTGTGGAATAGGTGTTACTGACGCGATCCACGAGGATCTTGATTAGAAATCGTCGCGATTCCAATTCTTCTAGGAGTTGCTCTCGTTCGGAATAGTANATTCCGTCTGCTGAAAGTGCAGTGGCAAGCTCAAGGATGTCCGCGTGGGACTGAAGTTGAGAATTTAGATGTTCGTTGTAAATGTCGCTCATATGTACCGTTATTCGTACCAAACACGGGGATATTGAGCAAATTCTTATACAGAGTGGATCGTTGGTTCTGGTATCTGACACACATTTGGCCGCGTGATTACAATCAAGGTTTGAACCTTGAAATGTTATATGTACTTACCAGAACATGGATACACACCAGATAACCGAACTGATTCGCCATCGTCGAACGGTTAAACCGATCGACAACNNTGGCAGTTCAAATTACTCGGAGCGCGAAATCACGCGTGAAACAATTGAGTTGCTGANCGCCAACGCAAACTGGGCACCAACACATGGTCTAACNGAGCCTTGGCGGTTTTGTGTTTATCCCACCAAACAGAGCTTAGTGGATTTAGCAGTGTTCCTGGAGCAGCAATACCGAGCTAATACCTCTGAGGATTCATACAACGAACAGAAGCTTNTCAAAATGCTCGCCTATGCAAAGGAAGCTTCCGCCGCCATTGTGTTGGGTATGGAGCGGCATCCGGGAAAAATTGTTGCTGAAGAGGAAGTGATGGCAGTTGCATGTGCGGTGCAAAACCTACACTTAACAGCAACCACCATGGGCCTGGGTGTGTTTTGGTCGACCAATCCGATTTATGACATACCAAGTAGTCGTGAGTATTTTGGCTGGCTCGGGGAAGAAGATCGTTGTCTAGGTATTCTCTACCTTGGTTTTCCGGTGAATGAATGGCCTGAACGAAAACGTGGCGCACCTGGCGATGTAGCAGACAAAACAGAGTGGCGAGAGTAACGAAAGCTTAACAAGTATGAAAATCGAACGTATCCTTGTTTACCAAGTTGACCTTCCTTTNCATGAGGGGACTTACAGCTGGTCTGGCGGCAAGTCTGTCGATGTATTTGACAGCAATATTGTCGCAATTGAGACTGANACNGGGCATGTGGGTTACGGCGAATGCTGTCCACTTGGTCCGTTTTACTTACCTGCATATGCAGCAGGCGTGCGCAGCGGTATCAAGGAACTTGGTCCTCACCTGATTGGCATGGATCCGACTCGGTTATTGCCACTCAATCGTTTCATGGATCGCGCACTTAAGGGACATGCATACGTCAAGTCGCCCATCGATATTGCTTGCTGGGATATTCTCGGTCAGGTTAGCGGGCAGCCGATTTGTGAGTTGCTCGGTGGTCGCTATGGCGAGGACTTCGTCCTNTATCGAGCTATTTCTCAGCAGGAACCGGAAGCGATGGCGGATAATGTTGCTGGCTACAGAAGCGAGGGATATCGGCGTTTCCAGTTAAAAGTTGGCGGTGATCCTAATGTTGATATCGAGCGTATCCGCCAGGTTGCAGATCGACTTGAGGACGGTGATAAACTTGTTGCTGATGCAAATACTGGCTGGCTTATGCATGAAGCAGCACGTGTTGTGCGTGCTGTGCAGGATATCGACGTGTATATCGAACAGCCGTGTGAGACGTACGACGAGTGTTTATCGATTCGTCGGCGTACAAGCCATCCATTTGTATTGGACGAGAACATCAACGGGATGGATGTTCTTATGCGTGGTTATGCAGATCAGGCGATGGACGTGGTGAACATCAAAATCAGCAAGTTTGGCGGGCTAACCAAAGCTAAGCTCGCGAGGGATCTNTGCTGNGAGTTGGGAATTGCNATGACCATTGAAGATAGTTGGGGCGGTGACATTACGACGGCNGCCATTGCTCATCTCGCACACAGCACGCCACCNGAACTGTTGTTTACGTCAACGGACTTTAACAGCTACGTGACAGTCAGCACGGCAGAGGGGGCACCACAACGCAACAACGGTCGNATGTCNGCTTCCTCATCTCCCGGCATGGGAATTATTCCGAGAATGGATGTGCTTGGAAAACCTGAAGTAGAAATATCCTAAAACTCGGTCATTTGGTTCTGCATATTTGCTGGAAAGGAATAAAGCGTGATACGAGTTATCGATTCGCATACCGGTGGTGAACCGACTCGGGTTGTTGTTTCTGGTGGTCCTGACTTGGGCGGCGGACCGGTTGCTCAGCAGTGCGAGCGTTTTCGACGAGAATTCGATTGGTTTCGAAGTGCTGTTGTCAACGAACCCCGTGGATGGGACGCCATGGTCGGTGCGTTACTTTGCCCAACGTCTGAACCGGAATGTTCAACGGGAGTGATATTCTTCAACAATGTCGGTCCACTTGGAATGTGTGTACACGGTACCATTGGGCTTGGTGTGACACTTGGATATCTGGGGCAGGGCACAGGTCGTCAGCGAATTGAGACAAACGTTGGAATTGTTGAACTGGAATTGCTCGAATCAAATCGTGTTGAAGTACAAAACGTAGCGAGTTACAGACTCGCAAAAGACGTTGAAGTGGATGTACCTGGGATTGGCATTGTTATCGGAGATATTGCTTGGGGTGGGAATTGGTTCTTTCTCATCAATGACCACAATCAGCACGTGCACTATGAGAATATCGAGGATCTGACGGATTACTCATGGAAGGTGCGACAGACGCTTGCCGCGAACGGAATTACGGGGTCCGATGGGGGCGAGATTGACCACATCGAATTGTTCTCCACGTCAGAGCAAGAAGGAGTCAACAGTAAGAATTTTGTGCTTTGTCCGGGAAGAGAGTACGACCGATCACCATGTGGGACGGGTACGAGTGCAAAACTAGCATGTCTGGCTGCTGATAGTAAGCTGTCGGAAGGACAAACATGGCATCAGGCTGGAATTACAGGATCTGTATTTGAAGGTGAAATTGCCAAGGTAGACGACTACCCCATTTCTGAACGAGTGATGCCAACCATTCGCGGTACCGCGTACATTACGGCTGACTCACAATTGGTATTGCAAGAAGATGATCCACTGAGAACGGGGATCAAAGGATGACTCAGCGACGTCGGGCGCTCATTGTAGGCGGTGGTGTAATTGGCGTCACGTCTGCGTACTATCTCTCAGAGCGCAATTGGGATGTTACGCTGATCGAGAAAGATTCGATTGGTGGTGGCTGCTCTCATGGAAACTGTGGACTAATTTGTCCCAGCGACGTTCTACCATTAGCCTCTCCCGGCGCCATTCGCAAGACTTTGGCAGCGATGTGCCGTGGTAGATCCCCGCTATACATCAAGCCTCGATTGACCCCACGACTTTGGTCATGGTTACTGAAATTCGCACTCCGCTGTAACCCGCGTGATATGATCCGGTCCGCTAATGGAAGAATGGCCTTACTGGAACCATCTATGCTGATGTATCAGCAATTGTTTGACCGGTTAGAAATTGATTGTGAATGGCAGCACAGGGGTTTGCTATATGTTTTTCAGAGTCTTAAAGGGCTCGACGCATACTCATCGACCGATGAAACACTCAGTGAGGAATTCGGGCTAATATCGCGGCGTCTGGAATCCCAAGAATTGCACAGTTTGGATCCGTCCCTCAAGGATTCTGTTGCGGGTGCATGGTACTACGAAGACGATGGTCATTTGCGGCCTGATCGATTGATGTCTGAATGGAAGCGGATACTTACGGAAGCAGGTGTTCAGATTCATGAGAATACTGAAATGCAGGGGCTCGATGTGCGCCAAGGAACGGTGGTGTCCGCAGAAACATCATCAGGTGATTTTGATGCGGACGCTGTTCTTGTTGCAACAGGTGCGGTCGCAGTTCAAATGAAACGGCAGATTGGTGTGCGATTGCCGATTGAGCCGGGCAAAGGCTATTCAATCACAATGTCACGACCTTCGATCTGTCCGGAAATACCGATGTTGTTTCCAGAACATAAAATCGCGGTAACGCCAATGAATACTGGGTATCGCCTTGGTTCAACAATGGAGTTTTCAGGGTTCGATACTCGCATCAACCAAAAACGAATTAACTTGATTCGCAAGAGTGCGGAAGTCTACATGCGTGAGCCGTTCGGTGATGAATTACATGAACAATGGTACGGCTGGCGGCCCATGACGTATGACGGACTACCCTTTATCGGACCGGTGCCATCCATGAAGAATCTGTTTGTTGCGGCAGGACACAATATGCTTGGACTATCGATGGCGCCTGCAACCGGTCGTTTGGTAGCAGAACTCATGAGTGATGAAAGGCCGTTTATTGATCCGACGCCTTACCGCATTGGCCGCTAGACGCTGTATTCAACAATCGTTTTGATACCCTGTGGCTCACGGTTTTGATAATGCCAGAGTGAGTTTTCCGGTGTTACGCGATTGGTGATCATTTTTCGAATCGCGTGCCCGTATTTGTCATCAAGAGAGACGAGGAAGTCCACGCCACTTTGCATGTCTTGTGGAGCATTATTGACAGTGCCGAGGAAGACATGGTTTCGTAGGATTGCATTTCTCATGATTAATGAAAGATTGTGATCTGCCGACTCGGGTGTCCGTGAGCAGCCCTCCCAAACCATTATTCCACAAGAGCTAAGTGCGAGAGCCGTTTTTATGGCTACCTGATCACTGCCAGTACATTCAAGAATGAGGTCAAAGCCGTCACGATCCAGATCAGCATCATCCCAATTCCAGTCGTCCTGATTCAGATATTTTGCATCGAACTCTGTTGCAAGGCTTGCACGAAAGGAGTCAGCTGGATCTCTGCCGTAAACCGTTACAGGCCAATCACGGGATCGACATGCAATCACGGCTGCAAAAGCGATTGGACCTAAACCGGTCACTAAGACCCGCGGTGGGCGTTGCTGCCAGATGTCACCTAATCGCGCAGCTTGAATTTGCTCAGCTTCACGGACAGCTTTCTCTGACACAGAGATGGGCTCTGCCAGCACGGCCACGTCAGCAATATGCTCCGGCACATGAAACAGGTAGTCCGGCTGATCATTCCATGTTGGCAGGGAGAATCCATGTTCTCCGACGATTCCTCTTTCGACGTAGCAACCCCATGGCATCATATCGACCCGTCGCTGGATTACAGAAGCATCGACTCCTGTGGGTCTTCGTACCGCCGGTACCACTAAGTCTCCCCGGCTTAATCCGTCGACGTCATTTGCTGTTTCTACAACTCGTGCAAGACATTCATGTCCCAGCACGAGAAAGTCGTCATTTTCGGGGCAACCGGGAGTAAGTGAATGCAGTATTTCTCGGTCTGTTCCACAAATCCCAAGCAGTACAGTTTCGCAGCGCACCTGATTGCTGCTTAGTGGTTCCGGGCTAATTGCATCAACCAGAACTGGATTCTGCTGACCTTTGAACGCAGCGATGGATTTCATTGGTTATTCCGGTGGTGGCCACCGCGCGTCTAATTATCAGACGCGCGGATCACATATCAAGTGTGTGCGGTTGTGACTATTTACGTCGCCGTCTTTCAAATCGGATTCGACATCCAATTGCGATGGTCTCCGGCGTCTTAATCTCTTCGCCGGATTTGGTAGCGGCAATGGCGATTTCCACCCATTGTTTCTTAACCTTCGTAGCATCCGGGCTATCATCAAAGGCACCCATATAAACAACTTGTCGCTTCTCATTTAAGACAAAGAACTCCGGGGTATAACCGGCGCCATATTTCTGAGCAATTTGTTGAGTGTCATCGTAAAGGTATGGGAAGTTAAATCCCTTTTCTTTTGCACGCTTCTTCATGGCATCCAAATTATCTTCGGGGATTTTATTCACGTTGATCGCGACGAATCCAACTCCCGAGTCTGAAGCGGCGTACTTCTTGGCAAATGCAACTAAACGATCTTCATAATCGACAGCATATGGACAGCTATTACATGTGAATGCGACCACCAGGATCTTGTGTTCCTTGAAGTGATCAAATGCTATTTCCTTATCTGTGATTGAGGGCAGTTTTTCCCACTTTGGCGCATTATCTCCTATATCCAGAACGGGATTGAATTCTCCCGCGGCTGCGACGCTGGAATAGCTTAATAGTGCGGCGATAACCAGAATCTTCTTCATTTGGCAAATAGCTCCAAAGACTTTATCAATGACTCGTTTACGTTGATTCTAGCAGTCGACTCGTCGTGTTGCGCAGGGGGCATAGTTCTTCGGCCAATATGCAAATCCGGATTGATTAACCGTTGCAGACTTCCGATTACTACACTAGAGTTGCAAATAGATGAACCAACCCACAGGATTGTCAAATGTCTACCAATAACCTGTTACTTCAACTCGGCCTTTTGCTATTGCTTGCATTGGACAAGCCATAGGGGATGTGTGAACGAAAAACGCTTTACTATTAACACATTCCCGAGGCAACACCTCGGGTTTTTTTGTTTCATTACCAAGTTCCGCTAACGACATACAAAAATGAGCCAACGAATCAGCTGGATAACCAGAAGAGACATCGTCTCACGATCAGGCCTGTTGCTTCCCGCGCCGGTCAGGGACCGGCATTCGGCTTTGTAGAGTTGCGTCTTCAAGCGTGACGCCCGGGACGCGCGTGCCGGTAAAAATAGTGAACACAACATGACAAGTAACAGGACCTAGAAAATGTCCGACAATAGACAAATCACAATTTTCGATACAACCCTTCGTGATGGCGAGCAGTCTCCGGGGTGTAGCATGAATCTTTCAGAGAAACTGGAGCTTGCACAGGCACTCATTGATCTGGGTGTAGATGTGATTGAAGCGGGATTTCCCATTGCATCCCCTGGTGACTTCGAAGCAGTGAGAGAGATTTCAAATACCATGCGTGGCGCCACGTTCTGCGGACTCGCGCGTTGTCATGAAGCAGACATCGATCGCGCATGGGAAGCCCTTAAAGGAGCTGAGCAGTCTCGCATTCATGTATTTCTTGCCACGAGTGCTATCCATCGCGAATTCAAGCTCCGTATGTCTCGTGAAGAGATCATTCAGAGAGCTGTTGATGGTGTAAAACGTGCGGTTGGCTACTGTGATGACGTTGAGTTTTCGCCGGAAGATGCTGCTAGAACGGAACATGATTTCCTTTGCGAAGTTGTGGAAGCTGCTATCGATGCAGGTGCAACGACAGTAAATATTCCGGATACCGTTGGGTATGCAGTGCCTGAACAGATGGGTGCGACCATCAAGATGCTTGTGGATCGAGTTCCGAATGTGGATAAAGCGACCATCAGTATTCACTGTCACAATGATCTTGGGCTCGCTGTGTCCAATAGTTTGTCAGCCGTGGCAAATGGTGCAGGTCAAATTGAATGCACAGTTAATGGTATTGGTGAACGCGCAGGAAACTGTAGCCTTGAAGAAGTTGTCATGGCGATGCGAACTCGCGAAGACTACTTTAACTTGTCAACGAACATCAACACCGAGCGACTGGTTCCTACCAGCCGCTTGCTGATGTCGATCACCGGTATGGTTGTGCAGCGAAACAAAGCGATTGTTGGCCGGAATGCCTTTGCACATGAAGCAGGTATTCATCAGGACGGCATGCTTAAAGAACGCACAACATACGAGATCATGCGGCCGGAGGACGTTGGCTTTGCCAAGACGGATCTAGTCCTGGGAAAACACAGTGGCAGAGCTGCATTGGGTGACCGGGCAAGAGAGCTTGGCTTCCACCTCAATGGGGAGCAGCTGCAGGCCGTGTTTGAGGAATTCAAGAAGCTCGCCGACAAGAAAAAAGAGATCTACGACGGGGATATTGCTGCTCTGGTGCAACAGCAGAGTCGCGGCGATAGTGAACCCGCTTGGTCATTCGTTTCATTTACTGCTAATTCTTCCACGGGTGATGCTCCGAAAGTGACCGTGACTCTGGAGAAAGACGGTGAGCAATTCAGCGAGTCATGGGAAGAAGGCGATGGTCCAATTGACGCTGCATTTAATGCAGTGGAAAAGATCACAGGCCTCGAGTTGCTATGCAAGGACTTTCAGGTTCGCAGTGCGACCCTTGGTCGAGATGCTCAAGGATCCGTTCAGGTAGAGATTTTCCACAAGGGTGTGACCTATCGTGGACGCGGCGTTTCGACCGATACGATCGAGGCAAGTATCCTGGCAATTCTAGATGCAGTGAACCGGATCATTACCAGTTAATCTGCTTTCAGATTTCACATATCCGACATTGCGCGTCCAACGTTGCCTACGTACTCATGCAATAAAAGCGACGTAGTAGAAGATCCAGCCGGTAATGGAAGTCAGGATCATGCCATATGCTCCAATGCGAGCACGTCGCTTGTGGGCGTCGCTGTGTTCATTTGGAATCGGCGGCTTGGGGAAGTGCTTTAGCGCTTTCACAATGATCACAATCCAGAGGATTGGTGTCGGGATGGCGAAACACAGGTGTATGCCTAGTGCAATCCATGCGGCTGTCAGTCCTTCGCCATTCGGATCAGCACGCAATTCCCAATCTGTGAAAAACCGCATATCGACTTCAAAGGCGATGACTGCGGCGAGCAACACTGACGCGGTTGCAATTTGAATCTGCTTATGTAGTTGATACTTTCCCTGCTTGGCGAGCCTGATGCTGTATATCAGCACCGGTACCACTAGGAACATGGCGACAAACACGACGTCGAGCATCAAGGAGGCATTTGTTCCAAGGAATCCATCGATTCCGTCGAATTGGATTTNAGCAAATGGCATCGTCTTGCTTTGGCTAGTAGGAGNTTCTAATGCAGTCGACCGTTNTNGGTCGTTGCTTGTTTAACTTGTTGATCGTCACGGTAAAGAACGTCGACGGATTCACCATCACTATAGTAAAAGGTCCAGTTTCCATGAAGCTTGCCGTCTACAAAAGGCCCCTTGGCCTCGATAGCACCANTCTGGTCAAAATACTTCCACTCGCCCTGTTCGAGCCCATGTTCATATAGTCCTGTCGACTGTTGGTTTCCATTGGCATGCTTGGTGACCCAAAGACCGTGCCTCATTCCGTTCTTGTATGATCCATCGGCATGTCGTTCAACGTATGCGAGTAATTGAGGTTTGTTGGCAGATATTGATTCTTCACGGCCAACATAGACTGACAGTTCGAGACTCAATATGGAATCCGAATTGAGGCCGGGNATCACTTCATCTGGATTATTCATAAGGTACTCGCAGGCTTGTGCTGCAAACATTTGGTAACTCGGGCTAACCAACTGACGTAGAGCCAGCATCCAACGCTGTGATGTGAACGTATCCACTGAATCAGGGCGTACACGTAGCCCATTTACGATCGAGTCGTCGTGTAGCAAGTCGAGTTGCCGACCATCAGCTAAGGTNGCAGGCNCNGAGAATCGATAGATGTAGATGTCAGGATTATCAAACATGGACCATTGCTGGTCTAACCTCAACTGATGAATCATGTGTGTACTTGTGGTTCGTTCTGCCCAGGTGCGATCCTTGTCGATTACCGTCATGAAGTTGTAAAGCACAACGGCTGTCAAACAGATGCCGCAAGCCAGACGCGGGAACACTTGCCGTGAAATTGGTTCCGCAGTTGCCATGCGTCTTGTTGACCACCATGTGGAGGGGACTAATCCCAGCAAGACTGCACAGGATACATANGAAAACAGAGGCACATCTATTGTCAGTTCAATTCCGATGTGCATTGAGATGAAACCTATCAACGCGAGACCCCGACATCGGCTAGTCTTCCACGGTGATAGAAAGAACAGTGGACCGATGATCTCCATTGTCAGTACACCAATCGTCAAGACCGAGAGAATCGCGGGGAAGTNGGTGAGCCAGGTGCCGAATGGTCTTGCCAGNGATGATTCGGTAAGGAGTGACTGTAATGCTGTGCCGTGAATCCAGTGATCATTGAACTTCATGATTCCTGTGATGAAGTACATCAACACAAGTTGAGTAACCAGTGCCATTGCGGCAATCCCAAATACAGAATCTGTTGCTGTTCTGCTTTTGTCAGGATCCGCTATCTGCTTCTGTTTATCGACCGAGTATCGTGCTCCTAGTGGCAAAAACATGGACCAGAACAGTGCTGCGATCATTAGTACGTCAGCACCGTTGGTCATTAGCGGAAGTCGTGCCATGAGAGATGCTTGAAGGATCCACACTCCAACTGTGGCTAGTCTGGTTTTGCATCCGACTAGCAGCATCACGGCCAGCAAGAGATGTATGCCAATCAGTATGCCAACGTAAGCTGAGCTTGTACTCAATGTATGCAGTGACCAGGTTGGAAAATCGGAGTAATAGTCACTAACGGCCGAGTAGGGGAATGCACCGGAGTCCAAATAGTGTGCTGAAAAGTGNGCGNTGCGGTCGAGCAGGTCATAAATCAATACGAGTGCTAGCCNAATGCGCATTAATGCAAGCGACCGCAGGTCAAGCATGCTGACTTGGGCGAAGTACGACTGGTTGTCCGNTGACTTGGGCACTGTCTTTTTCGGGTTGTTTAAATCAGATCGAAATCAAATCCCAACAAGCGGTCTGACTCATCAAACACATGTAAATGAAAGACGTGAGACTGCTGCAAGCTATTCATACTCCGCATACAATACGGCAATTGATTCGAATTCCACAACAGATAAATTNGTGGTAAGAGCGTGACTGTTTCAAGACGAGAGTTTTTAGCCGCAACAACTGCAGTTGCTGCAGGTGCATCCATCGGAATAAACGACGTTGAAGCGGCTAAGGCCAAACTAACGACATCTTCTAATCCGATTGCTGTGAGTACGTATTCGTACTGGCGTTACCGCAAAGATACAAAGTTACCAATCGAAGATTGTATCGATTTAGCTGCTGAGGCTGGTTTTGACGGTGTNGAGATCCTGCACGTACAGATGACACGTGAAGATAACGACTATCTACAGATGCTGAAGCAACGAGCATTTGTAAACGGATTGGATCTGTGTGGGTTCTCTACTCATCAGGGATTCGTGTCTCCGGATAAAGAGTACCGGGATCGCAATATCCAACATACGTTGAAGTGTATTGAGTTAGCATATCGCCTTGGAATACCAACGATCCGTGTTAATACAGGTCGGTGGGGTACGATCAAGAGCTTTGATGACTTGATGGCAGCTAAAGGAATAGAACCGAGGCTAGAAGGATATAGCGACGAAGAAGGTTTTAAGTGGGTGATNGATAGTCTGGAGCAGTGCCTTGGTAAAGCGGAAGAGTGTGGAGTTACACTGGGTCTGGAGAATCATTGGGGGCTGGGTAGGACTGCGGAAGGTGTACTTCATATTGTGAATGCCATTGATTCTCCGTGGCTNCAGGTCACAGCGGATACGGGGAATTTTTTCGAGCGGCAATACGAGCAGTTTGAAATGATGGCGCCGAAGACGGTATATGTTCAGGCCAAGACGTATTACGGTGGTGGCACGTGGTACACGCTGGACATTGATTATTCACGGGTAGCAAAGATTCTAAAATCTGCTGGATATAACGGTTACATTTCGCTGGAATTTGAAGGTCAGGAAGCCCACGAAACGGCAATCCCCAAGAGCCTTAATCTTTTGAGGCGAGCATTTAAGTAGGTCAATTCAGAAACAGTTATGTGACCCCCTAGGGACATCTTGGGAACTGTTGGTAAAATATGTGACACGCAGATTCTGATTTGCGGTGCCTGGCACTGTTACTGATATCAGAACACTCGTATGGCCGAGTGGCGGAATTGGCAGACGCTCGGGACTTAAAATCCCGTGTCCGTTAGGACGTGCGGGTTCGAGTCCCGCCTCGGCTATTTCTCTCNCACACGCTATGCATATCGCGGACNTACGGTCCACGTTATCTTTTTACTCACTCTCTNGTCGCCCGTCGTNGCTTCGCTCCGCCGGACGACGCTAGGATAATACGAGCNCACAGGGCTNGTCGCCACTATCTTCTCCTAATCGCAACTCCCGTCAGACGAGGCGTTAGCGGAGGATGCGGGCACCTCGCTATGAATTTCTCNCAGCCAAGTCAAGTTAGCGACTGACG
>PAXU01000114.1 GCA_002714565.1 Rhodopirellula sp. | reverse complement strand
ATTTCGAATCAGCATATTAAGCTGTTCTTCTTGCTGAACGGAGTGCAGGCCAAGTGCGAACAGCACCTTGCCGTAAACGGTCAAACGATTCCTATCCCGATAAAGGAACCCACGCATATCATCATTTTCATGATCTGCTTCCGTCAGAATGCGGTACACTAGCGCGTCCATGTTATCTGCATACAGCTTGTACGGCTTTTGTTTCGCCTCGGCTCGCTTGAGTTTTTCTAACTCGGTGGCCTGATACCGCTTCAGCCAGGTTAGCCCTCGTTCCAGCATCTCGGGTTTGAGGTTGATGCCATTTCGCTTCGCGATTTGCAGACCATGAACAACGGTGGCAGTTGTATGAACCCAGCTTGGACGATCGTAACTGGAGAACCAACCCCACCCGCCGTCACTGTTTTGTTGGCCAGCGAGGCGTTGAATACCTGCCGCCACCATTCGATCCAGTTCATCAACACTAAAAACCGGATTCTTTTGCCAACGATGCCATTGCCGCGCTCGATCATTCCCGTCACCAATTTCCTGTGCGTTAAGATTGGTACGTTTATCACGAATCTGCTCGAGGTTCAAATCCATATCGAGCAGGATCTTCTGCGTGATAACTGCTGGAATAAATCGATTGAGCGTCTGCTCGGTACAGCCATGCGGGAAGTCTGCCAGATAAGGTAGCGCATCGACCATAGCACCAGCGAGAGTTGGAGAATATCGCACCTCAAGCAGTGATTGTTCAGGTCGCCGTTCAGCCGGCACGTTTATTTGAACTAGGCTACTGTTTTTGTCCGGCCGAATTGTCCCCGCCCAGCTTTCAGTCTTCAACATTCCGTGCACGAATACAGGGAATGTCGTCTCCATCGCATCAGATTCTTCGTCTGTTAGCGCCGACATGCGCACGATGGCCTCACCTTCGTGATTCACTTTTACACGCCAGTCCACCCTTTGTTCACCATTGGCTGGGATGACAACGTTTTGCGTCAGGTCATTAAAGGAAGAGAGTTCTCCACCTTCCAGTCCAAGCGTTACCTGAACCTGTTTCTCGGTGTCGAGATAATTATGAACGTTGGCCGATAAGACAACTTCGTCCTTCTGAACAAAGAACCGAGGTGCCTGAAGTCTGACAATCAGATTCTTACGGGTTACAACCTCCGCAGAACCACTGCCAACCTTTGTGCCATGGCCAAGTGCCCAAACGTTGACCTTCCACGTTGTCAGGTTTTCGGGCATTTTCAAAGACACTTCAGCAATTCCATTTACATCCGTAGTGACGGAGCCTGCCCATAGAGCTGTGTCCGCGAAATTACTACGTACATTTGGCTGTACCAGCGGAACACCTTGTTGCCCGCTCTGCCGACCTCGACCATCGAGAGGCGACATGGCCTGATCTGCAGATGCGGTTTCCATTGCAATCTGGCCTTTTGCTGCAAAACGGCCGCCCCCACCCAGTCCACCACCCAAAGCCTGTCCTTGAGCAGGTGAAGCCATCTCGGCAGTATCCTGTAGTATGTATGAGCTTTGACGGGACATAGACCTCCTAGCAAGGCCGGGCGCGTTAGCCGTTTTGTATTTAGCGTCATTCGCACCGGAGTAATCATCCGCTACCGTATGCCCAAACACACCAAGCATGGTCATGCCTGTCGTTCCGTTCTTATACATGTTGTATCCAGGACGACCCAGATTCGTTTGATGCCCCGGACGGTGGTTGCGACGCCACTTCCAAAAGAACTCCTTGATATCCGGTACATTCGACCCACCGGAAATGTATTCGACAGACTTGTCATAAACCGATACCACGGTGCTACCTTCAAAATTATCACCATTGATATCTGTAACATGTAATCGAACTGTCGCATCCTCGCCTGGCAGATATTCTTCTGCGGATGGGATGACCTGAACATTGAGCACACGCTTTTCCGGTGGTACGACAACTTCTTTCGTCTGACTTATAACGCGACCGTCAAACACCGTCGTTGCTTCAACAAAGAAGTTAGGCATGTCTTTTTTGACAACCAGGATCTCCTCAACCGTACTCTTGCCTTTAAGGCGAATAATCTTGGGCCGGAAATATACACCATTGGTCGGTCGTACAAACAGCAGGACGGTAGCGCCACGGCGATTACTATTGATTTGCAACTTGACCTTATCGCCAGCCTTATATTCGCGTTTATCCGGGATTAATTCCAAATCATTAAATTGATAATCTCGCCCGTCAGACTCACGACCTCGCACCGTGAATATGTAACCACCCTCCACTTCATGGTCGTGTTCATCTTCCAAGGTCAGCGATAACCTGTATTGTCCCGGTTTGGATGCTGCAATCTTCTGCGCGGAGTCACCGAGATCATTCGTTTCGATATTCCACTTTCGCACGGTTGTCTCGACCGGCTTGCCGTCCTTATAAGTGATTCTGTACAAAGTGAGCTTGCCGCTCCCCTTCACTGCACGTTGATCCAGAGTCTGGGCCTTGAATGTTGCTTGAATGGTATCGCCTACGTTGTAATAACCCCGATCAAGCCAGGTAAACACGGTAAATGGTTTTCTCGTAGCAAGCACTTCCCCGGATCCGACGATGGTGCGGCGCGACTTATCTCGCACCTCAGCAGTCACCGTATATCGATGGTCCGTATTGCCATGCAGTTCTTTTGCGATCGATGTATCAATATCGAAAGAGATCGTGCCGTCAGGTCCGACTTCCGTTTCCAGATCCAACACTACTTCCGGAGCAGCGTCATGATATGGTGCCCAGATTGGATATGGCCTTAAACAACCAACCCATTCATGCCATCCCGGATACCAAGGGTAGTCGTAGCAGTACCACCAATAACCACGGCCAAAACACCAATCCCAGTGGGCGTCGGGATACCAATTCTGGTGATAGCTAGTTCTGGTCACCTTAATATTTGCGGTAGCTTCTGAAACTGGTGATCCAAAGTAATACTTGGCATTTACTTTGGCGGTAATGATCTCACCTAACTCCACCGGCTTTGACGGAGCTTCTACGGTCACTTCAAATTCCGGCTTTTTGTATTCCTCGACACGGAATGAATTCCCACCGCTGATTTGCAACCTGTTTCCGGTTCCCGCGATGCCGTGCACGTGAACCCTGTATACACCGAGGGTTGCATCTTCCGGAATATCCCAATTCGTCTCGATACCACCGAATTCGTCTGCCTTCCCTGTCGTCGAGTAGACTTTTTCGTTCTTTCCGTCGTAGATTTCAATTCGACATGAAGCATTTGCGAACTGCGAATCATCATCCTGATCGTATTGAGCTCTGCGTAGCCACAACTTGAAATGGGCTGTTTGCTCCGGCCGATAGACCGGACGGTCCGTAATGCAGAACACCTTGGTTGAGTTGTAAATTGGGTCGTGGCGGTTGGCGAACCACACACCCTGGAATCCGACATACGCAAACCGACCATCGTTGTCCTTCGCTGTAATCAACCACTGATGATTCGTCGGCATCTTGGATGCTTCAGGAAACACCTGCCCGTTGCCATCGGTTACTGTCGAAAATTCAGTCGACGTAATCCGATACGTTCCTTCTTTCGTGTTGAGCTGTCGGTAGCCAAAGAAGTCCAGCTTGATTTCTTCAATTGGCTGTCCCGTCTCTGCATCACAAACGAAGTACAGATTTCCACCGGCTAGCGCTTTCTTGACGATGGCAGTGTCGTAAAGCCAAATCAGCGAATTTGCAGTATTACCGTCGTCAACTTTACCGGTCACCCAATACGCGCCGGCATTTTCTAGTGGGACGTCGACGATTTCACGTTTGTCGTAGTGGCCATCTCGGGGCTCTAAATCCACGTGCCATTTCGTGTCGTTGTCACGTCTAACATATTTGGCCAAATCTTGATTAAGGATGCGCCAACCAATATTCTGCAATTGAACTCGATTCCAATCGAGTCGCATCGGACTACTTTTAAGATACGCTTTTACGTCCGCCAGCAGCTTCTCAACGTTAATTGGCTGGGCAGTAAACGAGACACCGGTTGCGTTTCTGAAACGGAATCCAAGCTTCGGTTCAGTTATTGACTGGCCGTTAATGTGTTCAAACATCCCGTAGTTACCAACGATTTGATCCAGGTTGGTACGAAAATAATGGCGGGCGGGGACATTGAATTTGGTAATCATTTCTCGCCAATGATCCGCAGCACGAGTGAACTGTCGGCGGTTTGTATAGATCGATCCAATTTGCGATGCGGCAGATTCGCGATAGACGTGACCGGCTTCATTTAGAATACGACGAAAATGTTTGATGAAATTGAATTCATCATCCATCTCAAATCGCTTAACCCCCGTGGCCAACTGGGCAATGGTTTCTTTGTCATTCAGGCTGTCCAGTGCAAACCGGCCATTGCGATTCTCCTCAGCAGCATCCGTGTCTCGCTGGGCTGGAAAATAATACTGCATCGTCTGCACACCAAATTGCTGGTGTAAGAACGTTGCGAAATGCCACTCGGCTGAATGACGGCTGGACGTGTGCATCTCGATCGCCTGATTCAGTGCCCAACGCCACCTCTCGCCGTCATTTTCCGCGTCCTCCAGATTCTCGACAGCGGAATATACCAACGGTGAACCTTCATCGTTGACCGGAGCACTGGAAACGGCTCTGCCGTAGTAATAGCCGGGCTCGTAATCGGGCAGCGTGTCGAGGTCTATAAGCACCTGCAATCGCCATGACTCCTGGTAGCCACGGTGATTCAGGAATGAATTTGCAAGGTACATGTATAACTGCCCCACAGCTGCCCGATCATCATCTTCCTTTGCGAACGGCTCTGCCTGAAGCAATAACTGTATCGATCTAATTCGGTCTCGTTCTGTCGAGTGTTTGGGCTGGCCGGAATTTCTTCTGGCAGCACGTTGGAATTCACCGTCAATCACAAATCCATACTTAGGCATACTTACGTAGCTACGTGCAACCGCTTCAAGCAATCGCCAATTGGCTGGATGAGTCTCGACTGCTTTCTCTGCAAGCTCATTAAATTCCGGATATACATTTAGTTGCTGGATGCACGAAACAGCCTGCATAAAGTCATTACCAAGTTTTTCGTCATCAAGCACTTTCTCATGAAGCAGCTTCTTAAATAGATTCAAAGCATCACGGTAGTTGCCGTCATTTAACTCCTTCACAGCCTGTGCCCGAATAGATGCCGGATCCTGATTCGCTAAGGCAGGTATCACTGCTGAAAATACCGCGATAAGGCATACAGCTAATAAAAGTGAAAAGAAGGGCTTGGATTTCATGGTTACTTTGCCTTTTTAATGTCCACTCAGAATGAGCGGATATAGCAGTGATTTCACTTGGATAAGTTTAATTGGGATACAAATGACGCTGCAGCCATATTATATCTGTCTCTCTTTATGTTTTGACGTATGAAACAGACAATCGGTTCCCATCTTTATTCGATTTTCCTGAGTATTTGTCGTTCTCTCAGAAACATGTGAATTATTGGGTACGAATACTCTCCAGTTAGCGTTGTTATATAAATCAGATACTCTTAGTATGAATGAAGTGTGTGCACTTCCTCTTGAGATGCTATGTCGGACATACATTTACGCCTAACTGATAAATAAATTGGTGGAATAATGACTGGTCATGATTGCCTTTACAAACAATGGCTTGGCGTTGAGTCGCCAAATCCATCGTTTTATGACCTGTTTGAGATTGGTTTTGATGAACCCGATCTGCAGGTAATTAAAGAGGCGGCAGACAGAGCACTTTCCAAGGTTCGCAGTTTCAGGCCAGGTGCCCAGGCTAAACAGTGGGCCATGTTGCTTGACGAGTTGACATTCGCACTAAAAACGCTCACCGATTCAGAACTTCGAAGTACGTACGATCAACAACTGGAGCGAGGTGAATTAGTTGCTGCACTTCGTGTTGAAATAAGTGCATCAACAGATTCTGAGCAGCAATTAACTGCTGAACTAACTGAACAAGCCGATTTAGCCGAGCAAGCTGTCAGTCAATTAGACATGACTCCGGAAACTCATGCTCCGGATGATGCCGTACAAATCGGAATCTCGAACTCCTTGGATATGGTGCCCACTGGAGCGACAGAAGTGGATCCAATGGCACCGGTCGATGTCGATGTCATAACTGCCGTGCCGCCACAGCCAGAACTGGTAACGCCCGCCGCGATTCAGTCCAGTTCACCATCATTGGCGATTGAAGAAGAAACCACTACAAGTTCAGCTGCCGCCTATCACGCCAAATCCAAATCCCGAACAAAAGGAGTTTGGATCGCAACTGGTGCACTCGGTGTCGCAATTGCCGGAATCATCATCACCCTTCAGGTTTTACCTGACTCCGGTAACGACACGAACAACGTCGCTCAAAATCAAAATGGTCAGTCTGAATCAAGCGACACACAATCTGGTGATGAAGGTCAGGAATCACAAGATCCTTCAGACAACACGGAAGACGAAGGCGGAGGCACGAAACCTAGTGAGCCCAACGAAAAGCCCAATGAAGATTCTGACCCGAAACCTGATAACAAACCTAAACCGGAGCCTAAACCGGAGCCTGAACCAGAGCCTGAACCAGAGCCTGAGCCAGAGCCAGAACCAGAGCCAGAGCCAGAGCCAGAACCGGAGCCTGAACCAGAACCTGAACCAGAGCCTGAATTAAAACCTCCGACAGCTGAAGAGCTAAAAATGCTAACAGTTGCGTTAAAGGCCGGTCGTGAAGCTCTGCAACAGCGGGAATTGAGCGTTGCTACGAAGAGTGCTGCAACAGCCCTAAGCCTCGCCAAGCTCGATGAACATGTAGAAGTTGCCCAACGATTACACGACATGGTGGAATATACAACTGTGTTCTATAGGCTTTTTAACGAAGCACTTGGCAAGGTTGAAATTGGGTCAGGCTTGACCATCGGCACAAGTATTGAAGCTGGCGTAGCAGAAATCACGCCCGATACTGTTACATTGCGTATAAACGGCAACAACAGATCATGGACTCGCGATGAACTACCTGCAGGAGTCGTATTGGCGTTTGCCAACAAGTACTTCACCGACTTTCAGATGGCACCGGTTATCAAGGGCGCTTTTTTGATCAGTCAACCGAAACCACTTGAGAGTCATGTGGAACAAGCCGTAAAGCTGTTTGCTGAAGGCGCGGCCAATGGCGCACCTTCAGAAGGACTTGAACTATTTCTTGAAGACAGCTACGACTTTACTTCGACAAATAACGACACCAGTGATGACACTGACGACGAATAAATACCTTTAGAGTCAGCAGTACTTAAGACCCGCTGATCTATGCCTCGCATAGCACTGATTTAGGCAAAATTTAGATCTCGTCTAGCAATTCCACAGCAGCGAAGGACTTACCTTCGAGCATGGCGAGACTCGCGCCGCCACCTGTGCTCACATGGGAAACTTTATCGGCAAATCCCAGTTGTTGTATAGCAGCGGCACTATCTCCACCGCCAATGATGCTAACGTTTTCGCCATCCGCAATGGCTTGGGCAACTTTCTTTGTTCCCTCATCAAACGGAGGCATTTCACAGACACCCATTGGGCCGTTCCAAACCACGGTTTTGGCTTCAGATACGATTTGAGCATAGCGATTTGCAGTTTCAGGACCGATATCCAGCCCTTCAAAATCTTCCGAAATCTGACCTGCCGTCACGACCTCTTTATTACAGTCTGCGGAGAAATCATCACCACAGTGTGTGTCCACCGGTAATACCAGCTTGTCACCACCTTTTTCAAGAAGAGCAAGCGCCAAGTCCACTTTATCCGGCTCAACAAGACTCTTCCCGATTGAACCACCTTGTGCAAATGCAAAGGTATACGCCATGGCACCGCCGATAAGTACGCTGTCACACACGCCAAGCAGGTTATCAATTACGGTGATCTTATCTGATACTTTGGCACCACCGAGTATCGCCACAAACGGCCTCTGAGGAGTGGCAATGGCATCGGATAGATATTGGATTTCCTTATCCACCAAAAACCCTACGACCCTGGGTTTACCGGCCATGGCTTCCGGCACAGCAACCATTGATGCGTCGGTTCTGTGGCATGTCCCAAAGGCATCGTTGCAATAGACGTCTGCAAAGGCGGCTAGTTTCCCAGCAAATGCTGAACAACCTGTCTTCTCACCTTCGTTAAAACGCAAATTCTCAAGTACCAGCACCCCGGCCTCACCAAGCGCTGCAACTTTGGCCTGTGCGTCGTCACCAACCGTGTCCTGTGCAAACGTCACTGGTTGATCCAGCAATTCACCTAGCCGCACCGCAGCTGGCTTTAAACTGAAACGAGAGTCATTGCCATCTCCTTTTGGTCGACCGAGATGGCTCATTAAGATCAACTTTCCGCCACGCCCTAGAACTGATTGAATAGTCGGTAATGCCATCTTAATGCGACGATCGTCCGTTATCGCGAGATCGTCATCAAGTGGTACGTTAAAGTCCACACGTACGAGAACTACTTTGCCCGCAACATCGACTTGTTCAATAGATTTCTTTGCCATGGTGATTCGCTACCCATAGATTTACTGTGACTTTTAGTTTGATACATAAACTGATCATCAAAACAGCTTATTCGTCGACCGTTTTGATACCGAGTTCTCTCAACTGGCGTTTGTCGACTCCACCAGGAGCTTCCGTCATCAAGTCTGCGGCCTTTTGCGTCTTTGGGAAAGCAATGCAGTCACGAATGTTTTCGAGACCACCGAATAGCATTACCCACCGATCGATACCCAAAGCGATACCACCGTGTGGAGGTGCTCCATACTGCAAGGCATCCAGAAGGAATCCGAATCGATCCCGGGCAGTCTCTGCATCGATCCCAAGCAATTCAAACACCTTGCTTTGGATTGTAGAGTCATGAATTCGAATAGTACCACCACCTGCTTCCGAACCATTTATGACTAGGTCATAAGCAATAGCACGCATAGAGTGAGGCTCTGTCTCGAACATGGGCATATCTTGTTCGCGTGGCGCCGTAAAAGGATGGTGCATCGCATTCCAACGTTGTTCTTCGTCGTCAAATTCGAACATTGGGAATTCTATAACCCATGAAAAATTCATCGTGGCCGGGTCATAAAGACTCAATTCGGCACCGAGGTGTTTTCGCAAGGCCGCTAACGCCTTACAGCTAACTTCCCAGCTATCCGCAATAAAGAACATAATGTCCCCGACCTCGGCACCCATGCGTTCACCGATAGCTGCTAGCTCCTCGTCACTGAAGTTTTTTGAAATCGGTGACCATAAGCTGCCATCCTCTTCCACACGGAACCACGCCAGACCCTTTGCTCCAAAATCCTGCTTAACCCATTCGGTCAATTCATCAATCCGCTTTCGCGAAAAGTCCGCAGCAACTCCATCGGCCTTTATGCCCCTGACCACTCCACCATTGGAAACCGCTCCGCTAAACACGCGGAACTCGACTTTCTCGGCGATATCACTGCAGTTAATCAACTCCATGCCAAACCGCAAATCCGGCGCGTCGTGGCCAAATCGCTCCATGGCTTCGTCGTATGTCATGCGAGGCAGAGGTAGTTGCACGTCTAAGTTCAGCACCTCTTTAGCCATGCGCTGCACCAAACCATCGATCATGCCAATCACATCGTCCGCATCGACAAACGACATTTCGAGATCAAGCTGGGTAAATTCTGGCTGTCGGTCTGCTCGTAAGTCTTCATCGCGAAAACATCTGGCAACCTGCACGTAACGGTCATAACCTGCCACCATCATGATTTGCTTGTACAACTGAGGAGATTGTGGCAATGCATAGAAGTGTTTGTGGTGCACTCTACTTGGAACGAGATAGTCACGAGCACCTTCAGGAGTGCTGCGGCCAAGAATAGGTGTTTCGACGTCAATAAAGTTGTTTTCATCAAAATACTGACGCATCGTGTTAACGATTTTACTGCGAAGTACCAAGGTGTCCTGCATTTGCTGTCGCCGGAGATCCAGATATCGGTATTTCAATCGCAGATCTTCACCGGGCAATTCCTGTTGGCTCGGTGTAAATGGCGGAGTTTTACTTTTATTAAGCACCTCAAGATCCGAGGTGCGTAATTCAACTGCACCTGTATCAATCTTCTCATTTACGGTGCCTTCCGGACGTGCAGCAATACTCCCAATGACCTTGATAACGTCCTCGCTGCGTAGCGCACTCGCTTCTTCAACTAAACCGCTCTCCGGTCCAAAAACAACTTGCGTTTTTCCATAGCGGTCGCGAAGGTCTACGAATACAGCGCCACCATGGTCACGAGTACTATCCACCCATCCACACAATGTCACGGTGTCATCGATGTTGTCAGCCCGAAGCTCTCCACAGGTGTGTGTTCGTAACACGTTTGTTTCCTAATCTTGATTTGAATAATTGCGATGCGAGAGATGTATCACAGAAAACCTGCCCGTTTGGTTCCGAAACAGCTGTTTGTTGCATCGCTACGGCAAACCCGTATTTTAGTTGCGATGTGCAACATACAAAAGACACCCGTAATTGGGTTATTGAGAGCCAGTTGCAGTGATTTGGCTCAGCAATTCCTTAACCGAGTCTGAATCCGATCGATTGATAATCTGACATTCGTCCAGCCGACGGAACCAGGTTACCTGTCGACGTGCAAACTGCCGTGTCCGCGCCTTNACTTTCTCTACGGTNTCCTCGATCGAAAGATTGCCAGAAACATGATCAATCACTTCACGNTATCCAACAGCCTGCATAGCCGTTCTGGATAATTCACCGTGCGTTGTAAGCAACGAATCAACTTCAGCTACCAATCCTCTCGAAAACATNTCATCAACACGCTGCTCAATCCGTTGATGNAATTCNGGCCGTTCCCAGGAAAGGACAAATGCTCGTGAGTGTGGCNGACTTTCTGTGTCGTCAAAGTGTACTTGTTGNTGACTAATCGGCTCACCGGTCGCCCGAAATACTTCCAACGCNCGAATGATCCGCTTCGAATCATTTGGATGTAGTTTATGAGCTGACAGCGGATCCACCTGGGCNAGCCNTGCGTGCAGCGCATCCGATCCATGCTCTTCCANCTCTCGNTGAACTTGTTCNCGAAATTCCCAATCTGCTTCGGGACCACTGTATAAACCCCNCAGTAACGACTTCAAGTAGAGTGGNGTTCCACCAACAAACAGAGCGCTTCTCTGACGTTCATGAATCTGCCCAACCAGTGCGTGCACGGCNGTGAGATATTCTNCAAGGCTNTAAGATTCGGTCGGCTCTACCACATCAATCATGTGGTGTACAACTTGTTGCTGCTGCTCTGCCGTTGGTTTGGCAGTTCCGATATCCATGCCACGATAGATAGCCATCGAGTCGAGTGAGATAATCTCAGCGTCTAACTGCCGGGCAAGTGCGATGGCAATATTGGACTTGCCGCTGGCTGTTGGCCCGGTGAGAAACCAACAGTCACGTGAAATGGGCTCGAATTCTTTACCGGTCTCAGCTGTCATAATCGTCATGATCGTTAGTGTCTTAAGCATGCCAGATGAGATGTTAAGAACTTCTAACAATGCGCGTAATTGTCAGTATTCCAAAGCGAATCTACGATGAACTGTGAACAATGTGTTTTTGTGTACTCGGTGTACACGATCGTTGTTCTTCAATCGTGCAACGTATTACTGCTCGTGTAAAGGGCATGCCGGTGACTGACCTAAATAACNTCCTGTCGCGACTAATGGGTGTGATCGAAGATCGCAAAGCAAATCCACCTGAAAAGTCATATACGACAAAACTGTTTAATGGTGGGACAGCNAAAATCGGTGAAAAGATCCTTGAAGAAGCAGAAGAAGTGATTGAAGCNGCCGACGAGGCAGGCGANGAAGGACGCGCACATTTGATTTACGAAGCAGCAGACCTACTGTTTCACCTAATGGTCATGCTCGGATTTAAGGACATTCATATCCACGAAGTGGAAGCAGAGTTGTCCAGACGATTTGGCATTTCCGGAATTGACGAAAAAGCTGCAAGGCAATGACAAATCTGAGAATTGGATTACCAAGCAAGGGACGATTAGCAGAAGTTTCCGAACAACTGCTAAAAAAAGCCGGACTAAAATTTCGCAGGCAAAACCGATCGCTGTTTGCCCGCGTTAGCGATATGCCAGTGGATATCATCTTCCTGCGGACTGATGATATCCCTGTATTGTGCGCCGAAGGTGCATTAGACATGGGAATTACCGGCAGTGACNTGGTAGCAGANGCTGACGTTGACCTTNATGANCGTTTACAGCTGGGAGTTGGTAAGTGTCGTCTGGCTATTTGCGTNCCGGACGATGGTGACTTTAACGATGCCGCCTCACTTGACGGCCAACGTATCGCGACTAGTTTCCCAACCGTGACACGAAAGTACCTTGGCCAACACGGTGCAGAAGCACATCTNGTTAAGCTAACCGGTAGCGTTGAGATCATGATCTCGCTGGGAATTGCTGATGCCATCGTGGATCTGGTTGAAACNGGTAGCACACTCGCTGCAAACCGATTACGCATCCTCGATGAGATTGGAAACTATCAGACGATCCTTGTTCAGAACAAAGAACGACGCCATGCCGATCTCGCTGACCGAATTGTGNGGCGTCTGCAAGGTGTTGTCATTGCACAAGGATATTCACTACTGGAATACAATATTCCNCGTGAAAAACTCGCTCAAGCNGAGGAGATTACACCGGGATACAACTCGCCAACCATTAATCCATTGGAAGACAATGACTGGTGCGCAGTCCGCGTCATGGTTAAGAGTAGCCAGGTGTCCACAGTCATGGACCAACTCGATGAGCTCGGCGCATCAGCGATACTCGAAACACAAATCAATAACTGCAGACTTTAGTCCGCTAGCCAACGGTGTGGTTAAGCTTTAGCGCTGCCGTTGATTGTATGCACGNACGGCACCAACGAACTCTTCGAAGTGCCATTTCCCATCTTTGTTGCGATCCTGGCTCACAAAGAATTCCTGCCAGAAACGTCGCGCTTGCTCTGTTAAATCCCCCTGATGCAAAGCGAGGAATTCTTCTAACACAACGGTCTTGTCGCTGTTTTTGTCGTAACGCTTAAAAACACCCTCAAGCTCTGCTAACTGTCCACGGTCGCCTTCGCGTTCACCACCTGGTCGAGGACGGTCGCCTTCGCGTGGCGCATCCGGTCTGGGGCGATCACCTTCGCGTTCAACATCTGGTCGAGGTCGGTCGCCTTCGCGCGGCGCATCCGGTCGAGGACGGTCACCTTCGCGTTCAGCATCNGGTCGAGGNCGGTCACCTTCGCGTTCAGCATCTGGTCGAGGNCGGTCGCCTTCGCGCGGCGCATCCGGNCGACGGCGGTCGACACCATCGATTCTTTGTCTTATTCGGGCGAGTTCCTGGCGTAATTCAGCATTTTCNCGTCGCAGTTTTTCAAGGTACCCAATCAATTCACGAAGTTGCTCCTGACTGATTGTGCGCTCACCCTCACGAGCGCCCTCACGTTCANCGTCTCGCNCTGTTTCTCGNTCACGGTCNCCTTCTCTTGGCACATCGCGTTCTCGTTCAACCTCTCTCTCGCNATCANCTTCGCGCTCTGNTTCTCGNTCACNGTCACCTTCACGTTTTTCAGGCTGAGCGAATGGGTTTTCAGAGTCGACCTTTACAGGCGCCTTGAAAGGATTTTCTTCCTGTGCGACTAAACCAGGCAACCCGATCAGGCAAATAGCAGCTGTGAGAAGTAGTTTGCGCATTGTTCCGCTCCAAAACTGTTAAAACTTGAGAGATGTTAATTTAGGAAGGACATTTTGTTTCCTAACCCCAATTTTCTGCAACCACACATGTAATTTCAAGCTGTGTTTATTCGTTGGCTAAGGTTTATTTCAGTTGCTGTTTACCGTGAATCAGCACCGACTCGATATTCAACGGTGATTCCGTAAGATGCTCAAGGCTGCCATCCCACTGCTCAACATGA
>PAXU01000113.1 GCA_002714565.1 Rhodopirellula sp. | reverse complement strand
TAATGCCTCACGCTTAGTAACGCGACTCATCAGCAAGTCCAAGAGATTGCCTTGCTCTCCATATACGTCACCCGGTAAATCAAGTTGATCACGAAACCGTAGAAGATGTCTTCGAGCAACTTCCAGACGACCGGAGTACACTTCACATAACACAAGCCGTTTGATGACTTCTGAAATCCCAATAGATCCACGATTCACGGTTAAGTGAGAATATTGCACCGGTGGTCCGGTGGTCGTGGTACTTTGTCCGACTGTATCTTCCTGAGAAACCGCAGCTTGATCCGGTAAATCTTGATGGACTAGGTAATGCGGAATTCCCTTGTTGTTCACTTCTGGAATCAATGACAACCAAGCTTCACGGGCCAAATCAAAATCCCCATCCGCAAATGCCAAGTCACCGAGTAATAATGCAGCACGGCCGGCATAACTGGACTGTGGCCATTCACGCAGTAGGCGTCGCAGTAAGCCTGAATTTTTTGACTCGGTCGCTTCTTCTATCAATTCAACTGCAAGCGGATCCACTTGATTTCGATACGCTTGTAATTCTGACTCCCCGAGAACGGAAATAACCTGCTGGCATAACATGCGGAGACTTACATATCGATGGAATCCAGCAGATGCTCTTGGTGAGGGAACGTAAATCACCTTACCGTGATCCGATTCCATTATTCTCAATACTGTTTGCAGTGCCTCGGATGGCTGCTGCTCCGCCAATTGCATCACACGTTGCAGTAAGACTCTGTCGTTCTGAGTTGCGGTGGGTAACTCCGCCGTTGCAAGTGATGGTGGCACTGCAACTTCAATCGGGGGCTGTGACAACGCTCGATTTATAGGGGAGAAGAAGAACAATAACGAAAGAACTCGTATACCCAACCAACGCAGGGCATTTAGACACTCTGACCGCTGCATCCGCCGATCAATCACTGTCACTGTGAATAGCCTTCTAGAATTCGCCCTAAATAGAAAGCTCCTACGCCAAATAGCGCCATGACGAGCATCTGGGCAACATTAAAACCCATCACATCACCGCCACTTCTCGTTAATCCTCCGGATAACTCCATGAGAATAGCAATGGGTAGTATGATCATGCCAAAGAGCTGCAGTAGCTTTCCAAGTTGCTGCATGGGAATCCTATTCCAAATTCGTCGGAGCAAACGGGCGGAGTCGGCGTTTTGTACGCTCATCCACCATTGGCACTATTATGATTTGCCGCTTGTGATGAGAAAAGGACAAATACTCTGCCGATGCTACTCAATCGCCACCGTAGGTTAGATTGTCGGCTACTGTGAATCAGACTCTGAATCGAAATCCACTGTTTTTTGCTTCCGACCCTTGCGGTGCAGGATGACAAAGTAGGTACCAATGCTGCCAAGCAACAAGAATGGCGTACCCATCATGAATACGATACTCCAGAAGTAGCCTTTAACTAAATTCAGGTTATTGCCGTTGGCTATTCCGTCTTTGCAGTTGGGGCAGGCATCGGCAATCGACATGCAAAACAGCAGTGCTGCTACAAAAGCCGTTGATCTGATTAATGACTGAGTGACTCGATTCATCTGTCTTCCCGTGTCAGCGTTACGTTGATCTTTGTAGTGTATGCCATCGTCTATTTGGCGTCTATTGGTTATGAACCTGGTAGGACGTCCGGTGCATAAAGTAGATAGAGGATGATGTAGACAATCACGCCTGTCACTGAAACGTACAACCAAATAGGAAATGTGATGCGGGCCCACTTCCTGTGTCGTTCACGATTGTCCTTGAGACCGTGACGAATTGTACCAATTGCCAAAATCGGCACGCTAATCGCCAAAATAATGTGTGAAAACAGAATAAAGTAGTACGGGTAACGTACCGCGTTTGGAGTATCCTCTCGCAAACGGACAGGCTCACCACCGGTTACAACGATGTGATAATAGAGGTAACTCATCAGAAACAATGTGGATACGACGAAACTCGCCAACATCACATTTTTGTGAGCCTGCTCTCGGCCCTTCTTTATCAATATCCATCCGGTAACGAGTAGTACGGTTGCTAGCGCATTGAGTGATGCATTCAAGTGTGGGTAAATCACACCTAAAACGAGAGAGTCCATGAAGTTGCTAATCGAAAACGGTATCACTTTATATATTCCGACTTATTCTGCTGTATCCGATTCCGTTTCTTCGGAAGCTTCCGGGGTGTCCGATGTAGCAGCCGCGTCTGAATCCGCACCGGACGACTCGTCAGGTGAGTCGTCAGATTCAGGGGCGACGATGATGGTGTTTTCAAGATTCTCGTGGAGTTGCTCGCGTTTATCGATGTATTCCTGCAGCTCTTCCGTTTCACTTGAAAGCTCTGACGTTAGTTCCTTTAGTGCTATCAGCTCAGAATCATCATCCCAACTGAATTGCCCCCGCACATTTCCCCATTTGTCTACAACAGCAAGTTTTGATGAATGTGTTTGCGGTCCGACTGCCATTTGAAACTTCTCGCTGCCAATTCGCCGAATATACTCATACTCCCCTGTCAGGAACATCCAGTTCTTTACATCCGATGTGAAGTTATCCGCGTACTCTCTCAGTCGTTCCGTCGTGTCATTTTCCGGATCCACGGTAATACAAACAAACTGAATGCCATCTTTTGCCAGTGACCGATAAAGCGTTCCAATCGTTTGGTTTTGCTGACGGCATGATGAAGGACATGAGGCAAAAAAGAAACTGGTAACCCATACCTTCCCTCTCAATTCACTGGAATCAAAACCGTCATTCGTACGCCTTACCAATGAGAAGTCTTCAACCCACTTTGTGTCTTGTGCAGTCTCCATCTCCTTCAATGCATCTGCTGCGTCTTCATCTGATGCAAGATTGTATGAGACTTTATTTAGCTGGATATCATCACCGGTGGTTGAGCGTNTGGCNATATACATCATGTATCCACCACCAAACAACAATGCCAGTGCAAGAAAGAAAACGGCCGCTTTACTCACAATTCAACTTTCTTATTCAAAAAACTCTAATTCTGTTTCGGTCACACCGTCGTGATCAGAATCTCGNATCACGATTACCAANCTTGTTATGCAGGTTGTCTTACAACTCTACATGCAATTAAAAACATGACAGCACAAAACGACAAGGTGATAAACCACGATGTANCGAGATCCGGNTGCCAAAATTTTTCAGCTTGCTGGGATTCGTACATAACTTGTCGAACCAGCGACACGACATAGGTCAGCGGATCAAACTTCATTAACCAGTGGATCATCATTTGACCGACCGACGACTGAGCGGTTAATTCCGGGATTGGGAAAAATGCGCCAGATAGCAGCCACATCGGCATAAGTAAGAGATTCATAATGGCGTGAAACCCATGGACGTTNTCCAATTTCCAAGCCAGCACAAACCCAAGGCAAGTTAATCCAAACGCACCGGCAACNAATATGCCAAACAGATGCAGCACTGCAACGAGATTCCACTGCATTGGCAAAGCGATTGCAATTAATAGCATTAAGACTGCCTGCAATACCGCAATGACAGTCCCACCGACGACCTTNCCCAGTACAATGCTCCANCGCGGTACGGGTGAGACCAAGACTCCCTGCAAAAAACCCTCGCTTCTATCTTCAATCACTGAAATCGTCGCGAATATCGCAGTGAACATCAGAACCAATACAAGTGTGCCGGGGAAATAATATTGCAAGAAGTTCTCATCCTGAGTTTCGCCGGATGGCGACACCGAAAAACTCTCTTCCAACCCCAGTCCAAACAGCAGCCACATGACGAGCGGAGTTCCGATCGCACCAATCACACGATTCGGTTGTCGAAAAAATCTAATCAACTCGCGTCTAGCAAGACTCGATGATGCACTCACAGCGACGTTGTTCATTGCACCACCTCCACATCATGCCAAAACTGATGACCCGTATGATGAATGAACACATCTTCCAGCGTCGGACGTCCCACACTGATGTTGTCCACCTGACCGGAAAGTGATTGCATGACGTCAGATAGTAACTCGGCTGAAACCGTCTCCTCTAGTCGTACAATGCCATCTAATTGACGTGCTGCAAGTTGCCAATTGGTTTGTAATTGATCGATTACTTCACTTGGGTTGTCACATTGAATGGAAACAACATCACTTCCCAGTTCAGCACGTAAGGTATTCGGTTCACCAAGTGCTACCAGATTGCCTTCGTGGAGAATNCCAACACGGTCAGACCGATCTGCCTCTTCCAGCAGATGTGTCGTCATTAAGACGGTTGTTCCCAGTTCGGACTGAAGCAATCNCAAGTAACTCCACAAGTCACTTCGTGCTGCNGGATCCAATCCGGTGGATGGTTCGTCAAGTAACAAGATCGATGGATTGTGAAGCATGCACTTTGCTAATTCGACACGTCGGCTAAGACCACCAGATAATGTTTCGACTCGGTCATGCAACCTGTCATCAATACCCAGACGTCGAGTCGCTTCATCGATTCTCTCTGCTGTCACCGACTTTCCTAGGCCATACATGGCAGCCTGATGCCTCAGGTTCTCCAGAACAGTGAGTTTTCGATCCAGGCTGGGANTTTGAAAAACGACACCCAATAATCTGCGAATTGCATGCGCATCGTCGNCAAGGTCGTTTTCCATGACCGACACGCTACCTGTTTGTAGCGATGCCAACGTAGAGAGCAAACGAAAGAGAGTGGTCTTTCCACTACCGTTCGGACCTAACAGACAGAATATCTCACCTGAGAGAATCTCAAGAGACAATTCGCACAGCGCCTGGCGATCGCCGTATGCATACGCAAGTGACTCGATNTTTACAGCGACATTAGAAGGTGAGTCGCTACTCATAGCATCCCCGCCCATCAACTTCTAGTGATTTGCATCACCTTCCACGTCGTGAGATTCCGTTCCGTGAGATTCATCATGCGTCGTTGCATGATCATCAGATTCTGGTTTTGTGGGCAATGCAGCGTGGTCAAGACGTTCTCTCGTATAGTGATTCGTACGATTGCCGACATCTGGTATCAGCATCAATACAAGGAATAAGCTCATTACACTTGCCGGAATCGTCAACACCCACTTCCAGTTGGTTTCCCACTTAAGGTGCATGAAATACACGATGACGAGCATCGCCTTTGCACATGACACAACCATCATCAGGAACCAACTCATTCCCTTCGAGATAATATTATTTTCAAAAAGGAATTCTGTGGAGAACGACAGTCCAGTCAAAACCGCCAGTGCAATCGCAACTCCGATGAAGAGCTTGAGATGNCTGTGTTCACCATGATGCTCTTCATGGTGTTCGGTGTCATGCGTTTCATGATCCATTTTGACNACTCGCTTAGTGATGTGTTTCCGTATTGTCTCTGAATTCGCTGAGTTTTAAAACAGGTACAGCAATGGGAACAGGAAGATCCATACCAGGTCAACAAAGTGCCAGTACAGTCCACAATTCTCAATGAGGCCGTATTCCTTTTTGCCACACGGTGTCAGCAAGATACATATGAACATGATCAGGCCAACGAGTACGTGCAGTGCGTGAAATCCTGTAAGTAGGAAGTAGGTGCCGGCCCACATNTTTCCACTAGGAATGTGAATTGGCATAATGTGATGGAAGTGAAGATCTTCGTGNAGATAGTCGTTAACTCCCTTATTGCCATGTTCTGTTTTTGGCAGGCTGGCAACAGCCGCTAGTAACGCAACTCGTTGTTCGAGAAGCTGCTGTAATTCGACCGCTCTGGGTAATTCCGATGCTGTCTCCTGCAATCGTTCGATCACTTCCCGTTCATGCTCGATGTAATGTGCATATGCATGACTATTTCGATCCAGCGGATAGATGATTTGTGCTAGTGACATCATCGTATCGCGTGCATCGAGACCATCTGGCTTCTCTGCAGCGACGTATTCAGTCCACTTGGCACCACCATAGTATATCTTCTCNATGAGCGATCTTGCTTCATCGCTCATTTCAACATCACTCTCGACNGGCGGCGGTGTCGCAGTTTCAGTACCTTCCACTGCTTCATCAGTGGNACTATCCGCGGCGGCGACAGGTGCAGCTTGTTCCGCNCCCCACCCCTTCAGCGCGTCACGCACTGCTGCGGTGTAATAGACATTAGATTGCTCGTGAATCAATCCTTCACTACTTGGATAAATACCGTGCGAGAATTTCGCCGGATACTCATTGATCAGCTTGATGCCAATAAACAGTACTCCAAAGATGAATGTAACAAGCATCGCTATTTTGGCTTCTCTGCGTTTGTCCGCTTTTGCGAATTCCAACCCAAGAACCACCGTGAAACTGGAAATAATCAGGATCACCGTATTTAGAGCACCGACGTTTGGATTCACATGCACATCGTGTGGTGTCGGCCACGTGCCGACNGGTGCNCCAAATCGTAAGACGATGTAGGTTCCAATCAAGCCCGCGAAGAACATGATTTCTGTGGACAAAAACAGCCACAGACAGACTTTGCCGTTCCGAATCGGCAGCGCATCTTCGTACTGCAACTGGATGTGTCCATGGTGATCATCGTGGCCGTGATCATCGTGGCCGTGATCGTCCTGGCCATGATCGTCCTGGTCATGATCGTCCTGGCCATGATCAGCATGGTCATCATGTGCATCAACTTCGTGATCTTCGTGTTCGTGTTTTTCTTCAGCCATTTTTAAATACTTGAATTAAGCTGCCATCGGTAATGTTGCAAGTGCCAATAGAACCACTGGCAAATAAACCAGCGTCATACGCAGCAATGACCGTGCCGAATCCTGTTTCAATGTCACCATAAAGTGTATGGCGAACGACAATTGTAAAACTCCCAGTGTGAACGCTGTCACGATATACCACGTTGCTCCGGGAATCTGAGCAACCGCAATGAGGCTTACCGGTATTACCACCAGCGCTCCTATGACCGCTTCGATCCCGGCTCGCCGGCCACTCGGATCAACAACCGTCCACATCTTCATTCCAGCTTCGCTGTACTGTTCCCGATACATCCAGGCAATTGCCATAAAGTGGGGAAACTGCCAAAAGAACACTGTCAGGAACAATCCCGTCCAACGCAGGTTTCCCGTCAATGCCTCTAATCCATCCATGGCCGTCCATCCCATGAGTACCGGTAGTGCACCTGAAACAGCGCCCACGGCGGTATTCAACGGCGTGCGATATTTAAGCGGAGTGTAAATAATTCCGTAAAGGACCCAAGTGGCGACTCCCAACAGCGCTGTTGTCGGGTTTACTAGCAAGGCCAGATATACGACACCGGCGAAAACAGTGATGCCCGCAAAGAGCATAACCGTTTGCGTACTGATTCGCCCCGACGGTATAGGCCTGTTGGATGTACGCTGCATCTTCGCATCCGTATCACGCTCAAGCCATTGATTTACCGCGCTTGCACTTGATGCAACCAAAAGCGTCCCAAGCAGTGTATGCAGGACAACCATTGGATTAGGCTGGCCCCAACTTTCAACCACCGCGGCAATGGCAACGGTAAACAGCACCATCACCGCAATTCTCGGCTTGGTTAACTCAATCATGTCCGCAATCCTGGCCGACCAGGATGGTGCATGATCATAAGTTAAAGTGCTGGTACTCATTGTTAGTTTTAAAACCTGTCACCCTTCGGATGATGCTATGTCTTTTAAGTCTGCAGGGTTTTCCTGGCTCTCCCGCGACATTTCACTTGAAAGTCGCCAGAGCCTGGCGCTTAACAACACCGAAATCCCTACCAACAGTGAGCCAATCGCGACGTGTGCAGTTACTACGTTGCTTTGACTCATACCTCCCTGCACAACGGTAAAATCTGCCGTTGATCTGGAAAGGTCGCCGATTCCCATCGGCCAGTTCCATTTTGTCACCCAAGTGGTAATTCCTATCACAAGTTGGATCGAAACCAGAACAGCCAGCCATCTTGCCGGCCGCCTGATCCACATTGGTAACGCTCGTTGCCTGTGAGTTCTCAGCCACAACAAGGCAATATGTCCGGCTAAAACAAATGCCACAAGGATGTGGAAGAACACGAAGGTCTTCATCGTTTGTGGTTTTGCCATGACCGGCATATGTCGCACGGTGGCACCAAGTACCAATTGGCAATACACAAGTACGCTCGTCAGTATGGCTAACCGCTTAATTCGGGATAATTGTGGTTCAACATCCTGAACTGCCTCAGCCGTTATTCCATGCAATGGATCTCGCCACCGTGCACTTGTCCACATTGCGAGGACAATCGCAAAGGCAAAAAATGCAGGCCCCGTGCAACCATGTATCATGGCTAGCAGCCTGGCATTCAACTCAACACGTAAACCACCTAGTAGTCCCTGAAGCGTCACTGCCACGAGTGCAATGACCACTGCCTTGCGAAGGCGACTCCACGCGGGACTCTTGTACACGGCAATTGTCAGCATGATCGCTACTAAACCAACTGCGATGCCCAACAGGCGATGTCCGTGTTCGACGAACACATCCCATGGCCCTGACCACCACCAACTAAGTGGATACAAAAACATATTGTATCCAAAGGTTGTCGGATAGTCCGGGACGGCCATTCCTGACTTGGTTGTGGTAACAAGACCACCAACCCAAATCAGTGGAAACGTAAGGCCGACCATCAACAGCGCAAACCGTCGAGGCCAGCGANTTTCGCTAGCGGGTAAACTCGGGGTGCCCATCGCGAACATGCTTACGTCACCATTGCCCAAAGCAAGCGTTGATTACGCGCTAATGCGCTTCCTCCGCTGCCGGCTCAACACCATCCGGTGGTGGCTGGGTTTGCGGATAGAAATCAGTCTCAACTTCGGGCGAGTTATATTCGTAAGGTCCCCGGTATACGATCGGCTGGAAATCAAAGTTACCGTGGCCGGGAGGNCTCGGAGCCATCCACTCAAGACCGTTGGCGTTCCAGGGATTCCGGCCTACCTTGGGACCTTTAAAAATACTGTAGAAGAAATTCGCAGCAAAAATTACCTGCGATGCGACCATTCCAATTGCACAGTAAGTGATGAACTGATTCATCGGCAACAAGTGCTTGAATGTCGCATAGTGATATGGATCTGCTAATCGGCGTGGGAAACCCACAGCNCCGAGAATGTGCATGAGGAAAAATGTACCGTTGAGGAACGTGAAAGTCAGGAANAAGTGCCATTTCCCTGCCGTCTCGTTCATCTTGCGGCCAAACATCTTCGGGAACCAAAAGTAGATCGATCCGAAGACGGCCATCGCTGTACCGCTGAACAGCACATAGTGGAAGTGTGCCACGATGAAGTATGTGTCATGAATGAAAATATCGACCGGAGTGGCCGCCATAAAGATCCCTGACAGGCCGCCGATAACAAACATCGACACAAAGGATAATGCAAACAACATCGGCGTCGTGAATTTAATATCACCACCCCATATCGTTCCCAACCAGTTAAANACTTTCACAGCACTAGGAAGTGCGATCATCATCGTGGCTACCATAAACGTCAAACCAAGCATCGGATTCATACCCGACACAAACATATGGTGACCCCAGACGATGAAACCGAGACCAGCAATTCCGGATATGGAATAGACCATCGGTTTGTAACCAAAAATTGGCTTTCTCGCGAAGCAAGCCAGAATATCNGACACCATCCCCATCGCAGGGAGGATCATGATGTACACGGCCGGATGAGAGTAAAACCAGAATAAGTGTTGCCATAACAGTGGCTGTCCACCGCCACTTTCAAAATCGGCATTATTAATGACCAACCCTTCGGGCACAAAGAAACCACTTCCTGCCATCCGGTCAAAAATCTGCATGAATCCTGCAGCGGTAAGTACCGGCAGTGCAAACGCCTGAAGAATCGCCGTAATAAACATGGCCCAAATTGTCAGCGGCAGGCGGAACATCGTAAGTCCGGGTGCACGCATTTGGAGAATCGTCGTCATGTAGTTCACTGAACCCATCATCGACGACANACCGACCAGCGTAACAGCTAACAACCACCAGGTTTGTGCCGATGCACTTCCTGGTGCGGCTGCGCTAACTGACGACAATGGTGGATAAGATGTCCACCCTGCACCTGCACCGTATGGCGGATTCAGAAAACTCATGATGATGCAGAAAAATGCTGGCCACATGAACCAGTAGCTAAGCATGTTCAGCGTCGGAAACGCCATATCGTCCGCACCAATCATTAGCGGAATCAGGTAGTTACCGAATGCACCGGCCAGGATCGGAATAATGACGAAAAAGATCATCACCGTGGCATGCATGGTGAATAAGGTCGTATAGAATTCCGGCGACATCTGCCCGCCTTCTGCAGCGAACAGCAGGTTGCCAATAACCGGAACACTCTGCCATGGGAATGCCAGTTGCCAGCGAATACCCAGTGCAAGCAACCCTCCCACNAGGAACCAAAGCAGCGTGGTAAACAGGAACTGCAANCCAATGATCTTGTGATCTTTGGAGAATACGTATGTATTGATGAACTGGCGCAGTGTCATCTCGGGATGACCGTGTCCGTGTGCATCGTCAACTGTTACTGCAGTCATGATCTCGTAATTCTCACCCTATCAACTACTCTTGAGACGCACTTGCGATCTCAGTACTGTTTTGTTCCTGCTCGGCCTGTTCAAGCCACTTGGCAAAATCGTCNGCTGAATCAACCCATAATCGGCCACGCATCTTATAGTGACCCCAGCCACAAAGTTCCGCACAGACCAAATCGTATTGTCCGATCTGATTTGCCTGGAACCAAACCTTTTGTTTCATTCCTGGAATAAGGTCCTGTTTGATTCTCATGTTCGGCAAAAAGAAACTATGCAGTACNTCCTGACTTTTAACCACAATCACCACCTGCTCATTCACTGGAACGTGCAAATCGTTTACTGTGAAAACGTCGTCCTTGGTGTACAACTCACCATCTCTACCTGCATACCGCAGTCGCCATTCAAACTGACGTCCAGTGACTTCCANCAAAGCCGGTTTTGGATCACCGTGATCATCCACAGGCGGTACCATCTTGTGACTGGCCCACGCATCCATTTGGTAAATCGCAATAAACAACAGCGTTGCTGCCGGCAGGATGGACCAAATGATCTCAATCGTATGGCTACCGTGTGTGTATTTAACCGGTTCGGTACGTGTTTCCGTGTCATATTTCCACAAGAACCAGAACAACAAGATACCTGTTCCAATGAATATCACACCGGTCAGATAAAGGATGAACATGAACAGGTCGTCAATAATCTGACCATGTTCGTTGATGTTTACCGGTAACCAATGATCATCAAAGACCCCACCGGGAATCACGGCCAATACAAATATGGCCACCCCGAGTATCGGTACCGTCAGGAATAGTAGGCTCCACAAACGTCCCACTTTAAATCTCCTAAAATCCAAATCCTGTNTGCCAGGTCAAAATCGGTCCGATTCCGATTCTGGTTGGCCTACTGGGTTTTATCTATTTTCTTGTTAGTTTCGTTCTCGCTGGAAGTCGAGATCATTCGATGGTTTACTAATTATCTCTTCCGAAAGACTCAAAACATAGGCAACCACCGCCCACGCATCGTCACCTTTGGCCTTACCACCTGGCATTTCTGTGCCGGCAATACCCTGGCTAATGCGGGAGTAAATATCGATCGGACGCCTNCCACCACGAAAACTTCCAAGCCTCAGGTTACGAGGGCGTTGATTACGCGGCTTCAGCGTTCCNGTTCCAGCAAAATGTTCGTCATAAAACTCGAGGCGAGCCGAAGTNCTTTGACCCTTGGCGCCAACGAGTTCTTCTGTCCATGTNTCAAATAAGTCNGGATTTCCNTCGCCTAATCCNGTCTTTCCGTGGCAGGCTACACAACCACCTGTTCCTAGAAAGATCTCACGACCGAGAGCGATATTCTCATCGCTTTGCCAATTTACTGGTGGCTTGGTCGTTGGCATAAGTGAATCGTTTGCTTCTGCCCAACTCGCCACCACATCCGTAATAATGTCCTTGGCATCGAGTAAACCCTCTTTGTCTTCAGCACTTGCATCGGCACTGGTATCAGCGAGCAACGGATTCCCATCTTCGTCAGCTGTTTTCTGAAGAATGGTGGCTTCAAGCTGACGTTCAACATCACCACGAATTGCCAGATAGATTACGTAGTCAATGATTGCATCTAGTTCTTGTGAGTCATAAACCCGGAAACTCGGCATAGCCGTGCCAGGAATCCCCTCCATCAGCACTTGCCTGAGATCTTCCTTACGAGGCTTAGCACCCAACACCGTGTGTTTGAACTTAAAAACACCTTTTCGATAGTCGCGCGGGTATGGCTTGAGAAATTCAGACGTCGGACCCATTCCGTCACCGGTGACACCATGGCAATGAGCACAATGTTGACGATACAGTCCACGCGGGCTGCCATCTTCGAGTCGGCCAACCGGACCCGCGGCCATATCAAGGAATCCCTGATCCAATAGAGCTGCTGCTCCTTCGACACCTGGAATCTTTGGTGCATCCGGAGTGCCAAATGCAGCTTCAAGAATCTCCGAGACGTTTTCCTCTTGCTCATCGGAAATCTCAATTTGTGCGTCATCCGGTCGACCGCTGTTGATATCGATTACCTGTCGATCCAGATAGGCATGATTGAATTGGAAATAAGCTGAACCATCGCAGCCTGCGACAGCCAATACGACCAAAAGCAGTGCGCACCAAAGCGCGCTGCTGGTTGTCCGCGTTGCCGATTCCATGCTTTGCATTTGCTTTCTCAATACAATCTCGTTGTTTTTCGTCTTGGTGATTTGTTTGAACATTATCGGGACTACAGCCTGGATTACAGTGCTCCCTGTAATCTTGCAGCATCCAGTTCAATATTAATCTCAAGCGGTGCATCTCCAGGCTCAAGATTTAGATTTAGCTTTCCCTTTTTAAACTCATATTCAACGATTGGCGCCGTAGTAACGTTACCGAGCAACTCGTGCCAAATACGGAATTCAAGGTCGACTCCTGTCGGAACGTTTTTCAGTTCGACAACACCTTCTTCATTGGAGATGCCGTTGTAAGGATCTTCACGGATCAGGAAGTATGCATTCATCCATGGATGTGCACTACACGAGACCGATACGGGCCCACCGCGCGGTGCTTTACCACCTGGATCATAAAGTGTCTCACCACCTGCGGCGATTTGGACATTGGGACTGCCTGGAGCAGCATCACTCTTCGTATTGTGTCCAACCGTATCACTATTTTTGATCAGCAGCTTCTGGCTCGCACGCATTGCAAATACGTGATTCAAGAAGACACAATTCTTCTGATCAAACGGACCGATTGTCGCATCCGCATCCGCCGCATAGTCCGGATGCACCCATTTTTCATTGTCTAACGGGAAGTTACGCATATCGAGATACACAGCCGCAAACTGCACTGCATTTCCATTTCCCAGTACAAGTTTTCGGCTTGCTGGAAAAACACCACCCGGTGCACATACACCAACGTCTTTGTTAATCACAGCTGCGGTCAGTCTGGGAATCGTAACATCACCACTGGTTCTAAAAGTGAATCGCACATCACGCCAACCCGTTGGTTCCTGGAGAACCTCTTGAACCTGACCGCCATCACCACCGCCGGTAAATGCTTCAGCGATGTTATTCACGTTCTCTGAGTCCACAGCTACTCGATCCGGCAGCTCTCGGGAACAGCCGGCCACAGCAATCAACAGCGTTAGGAATGCAAGTTGCTTGATCATGAGTCTTATTACTTATCAGGTACGTGAATCCACTTTTGATTACGTTTTACTTAACCAGCTTTGCTGGTACGGTTACATCACCAAGATCGAGGGTTTCTCCATCTTCGATCGTCAGCTTTACGCGTCCCCGGTTCCAAAGAACGGTTTTGCCATCAAGCTCGACTTCGCGAACGTATCCCACTTTCTCCTGCCAAAACTGGAATTCCAATTCACCGGCCGGAATATTCTTGATCTCAACCAATCCGTTTTTGTCAGCGACACCCACATAGGGGTTGTCACGGATAACCAACCAACCGGTCATCCAAGGATGGATCGAGCAGCTAATCTTCGTTGGCAGCGGTTCCGTCTTGGTATAGGTCTGCTTTAACGCGGCACCTGACGGAATCACTGGATTGATCGGAGGATTCAGAAATGTGTCGACCTTCACGTTGTGCCCAACGGGATCTGAATTCTTGAGCATCAAGGTCCGCTTTGTCCAAACCGGTGTGACGTGCGGTGAGAATCGACACTTTGTATTGTCCACCATGATCGGATCATCCGATTCGTATGACGGATGAATGGATACACCCTTGTCACGCACATAAACGATGACGTTGGCGATCCCTTTATTCTCTTTGTTTACCAGCAAACCTTCATCCACCAGGCCATGCTTGCCACAAAAGTTGACATCTTTATTTACATTGATCTTTGCTGGTACCGGCACATCACCACCAAAGACAAGACGAACCTTTAGGTTCCCCCAACCTTCTGCCACTGCTGAGGAACTCATCAGCGTCAAGGTCAGAACGACGAACATCGTTGAGTTAATTCTTTTCATTTTTTTAATTCCTCTTGCAATCCAACTCTGAACCATTCCGTTGGTTACAAATCTGTTTATTCTTCCGCTCCTGCCGCTGCTTCCGTTGGCGTCTCAGGTTCTACGGACGGTGCAGCTTTTTGTTCTTCTACAAGCGATGTAATCGAAGTGTTTCCACTCGTATATAAATCGTAATTCATCAGCAAATCCACGAGTGCATCGATTTGCTCTCGATCACTACCGTGATACAAATCCTGGCTAACGGGTTTACCAATTGGAATATTCACAGGCATCGCCGTGTACGGCAAGATTGAGTTCGGTCGGGCGATCCAACGACGCAAATACTCCGGTCGCAATCGCTTATAAATCAAAGCTAAATCCGGTGCTTTCGCCTTATCAGAGCCGGCAGGTTCAAAATCACCCACGATGTGACACTTCACACAGAAGTTCTGATTCGTGATGATTTTCATCGCATCTTCCAAACGACGACCAGCAATGGGCGACTCAATCAAGTTCTGAGTTACCAAAGTTGCGTTGTACTGATCATCCGCCTCAGTGATTATGTTTACATCTTCCTGTTTACTGTAGTCATACGGATAAGCGACATTATCCTTTGCAGCAAAGTAATTCACTATCTTTGTTGCTTCCGCCGGTGACATATTGAACTTCGGCATGCGTAACACAACTGCCGGGCGAATCGGATACGGATTCAACAGGAAGTCGTGCAACCAATCAGTTTGCACTTTGGCGCCCTGACCTATCAGCGGTGGTGGCACCCAAGCCCAAGCTTCACCACCCTTGGCCTGTGGGTTTCCAAATTGTTTTTCGCGAGCGGTCACGCCTGGCAGCAAGTAACGGGCAAGATCTCCACCATCAGCCGGTGTACGATCCACAACTTGTGAAGGTCCGAGCTCCGGTAATCGTTGCCCTGCTTGCATGACAACGCCGTCAACTACGGCAGGCCACCAAAGCTGGAATGGCGTAAATGCAACATCCGAGGGACTAATGGGATCTTCAAAGATCGGGAACTTGATCGGGGTAAACTCAGCATCGAATAATTGCGGCAATGCGGTCTCATCATCAAGGACCGGCATGCCTTCAATTACCGCCGTACGCTGTGACTGCTTATTCGTCTCCAGTGAAGCAGATACATCTGCTTCGGGGAAATGAGCCTCCGCAAAGTCATAGAAATCTGACGCAGATGACAGATCAAAGTCACCTTCCCCAAACGCCAGCGACCATTTCTCTGCTTCGAATACATGACACCCTTTACAGTTATATTTCTCGATGATACGAGCACCTTCTTGAATCGCTCGATCACGCTCTGATGGGCGATACATGTACTTTTCACGAGGTGGTTCAGCTACCAGACCAAGCACGAATGTAATTACAGCTTCCCGATCTTCAGTACTGAACGGGAACAGCGGCATTCTCAACCGAGCGTTGTAATTCTTGTTGGTGGTAGTGTGGTAATCAAAACTACGTGGCTCTCGCAGCTTTTGATAGATAAACCCTGTTCGATTATGACCCAGAATAGCTTCCTCGAAGAATCCCGGCAGTTCGTTGACGTAGCTGTTTTGGCGTACGCCCTGTAGCGACTCATCAGCATCCTCATGTGAATCATCTTCATGACTCTCGTGAGAATGGTCATCACCATGGCCGTGTGCCCCATGCAGATATTCATGCATGTGTTCAAACGCCAGCTTACTCGGGTCTTTACGTCCCCAGTCAGCTAATCCGGTACCAATCGGTTTCGCATCTTCAAACCCGGGTATATCGTGGCAACCATAGCAGCCAAACTTCGCGATAGATTTGCGACCGATGTAAAGGAGTTTCTGATCAACCGTCAGATTCTCACCAGATGGGTTCAGCAATTCTGACTCAGCAATCTTCACGCTGCGTTCATCCGATGGGATTCCAGTTTGAGCGTACTCTCTGGCAACCGAGCTAAAGTATGCGTTCTGCAAATGCTCAACCACCAAGCTATCCAGATTCGCTGTCTCAGTATCACTGATTGCATCACTCGTTAGATTGCCATCAGCTACCGACCAGTTGTGAGTTTCATCGCTAAGCAGATAGGCCACGATATCAAGAGCCGGATCTACACGACCTGTCACTTCACCCTCAGCGGTTGTTACGTCATGAGCATCCAGGAACAGATTCGGCATCACCGTCCGTTTGTGATAGCGAGTTGGTTCACGAATCCACGTGTACAGCCACTTGACCTGTTGCTGGGAATCGAGCGATGCTTCCTCTGATGCATCGATAGCACCAAATTTAGCCGACAGGTATGAAAGGTCAGGACCCTGAACGATACTGTCTACCGCTCGGAAATCTTCTACATCCGGGAAGTCTTTATGACTGTGACATGCCAGACAACCACGTTCCTCAAACGAAATCTTTCCTCGACTCACATCAGGCTGCACGCCATCTTCCCAACTTAAAAAGTCAAAAGACTGTGAGTAATTGTTTAGATAGGCAACAATGCCGAGGATCTCGATCGGCTCGTATCGCTCTGCTGGATCGTCGTAAGGATGATCGCCACCAGTCTCTTCGTGTTCTCGCTTAATGTGGTCATTCAGGCCAAAGAATTGTGGCATCCGACTGCTTGGTCTGAAATTGGAGGGCTTTGCAATCCAATCAAAAAGGAATGCATCCTCTGCCTTGCTACCGATATATCGCAAACTCGGACCAGGTTTTCGCAACGCACCGGGGGTGTCGCTCCCCTTAAACAATGGTGTGAGCCTACTGTGTGTATCCTTGCTAAATACGGCCGTTTCTTCTCCGTCAGCATCCGATACTTCTTTATCCCTAAGCAGTAAGGCGTAGAGATTCTCGCGAACTGTGTCACTCTCCGGAGATTCCACAACTGCACCCAGAGCCGCCACATGTTCCGCGGGAATGCCATCTGTTGTTGCCAGAATCTGCTGGGCTGCTGCAAACGTGTTTGGTTCTACACGCATATCCGGACCAACACGCTTATTTGGACCGTCAAATCCATTCACCTCGTGGCAACCATAACATCCAAACTTACGAATGGTGTTATATCCCTTCATTAGCTTCGGAGCCGGAGCTTCCGGGAACCGGTCACTTGGCTCAAGTTCGGTTACATCGTGATGGCACTTCAGACAAGTGCTTTCTATGAAACGCTTGGGATGCTGGGGATAAATCCAGTGAACGTTATCAAACCATCCGTAATTCTTAATCCATTGCTTTCGATCCAGTGGATCATCGGGCGTATGTGATGCCCACTCGAAGTCCGTAGCACTACCCTGCCCTTCATGACAAATCGTGCAGGCAAAATCACTGACTTTATGCGGGCTAAGCGAGCCAACATACAAGTCCAGACGCGGATGACTTACAAATGGATGCGACAAGCCCCGTTTCACTGTTAGTGTGACGGTTGGCACGATCGGTTCAAATGTAAGTTCATCTTCTAGATATGCATCCGGTCGTATCTTGAGCAACCTTCTTGCCAGTGCATCCGGTGTCTCTACGACATTTCCGTCAACCGAGACAATAACATCACCGACTTCCAGACCATGACGAGTATGTCGTTGAAGCGAATTCGCAGATACCGGACTCACAGAGCCAGTGGACTTGAGCATCGCTCCAGCAATCTCACCCGGATCAGCCAACTGCTCGTCATCTTCAGTGGCGACCTGAGCCTGAGCAGCTGGCTTGCTTGGCTCAACAAAACTAACAGCCACAACCTTGTCTCCCATCAGGCCGTTTGGCACCAACCGAAGACCGTAAATATCTGCAATCAGGTTCTGGCGATGTTCTTCGTAACCAACACCTTCTGCCGGTTCTGCAGTTTCAGCCACCAGTGGAATCGGTAACTCGATTTGCACCAATCGCTCAGAAACGAACCCTGGCTCAGTTGCTTCGCCTGGTAGTGATTTTTCCATCATCTGATGGCAGGTGGTACATCTGTCAAACCGACGAACCATCGAGAAGTTGTAGTTTTGCTCCAGATCGTCCGACCACTTATTTTCGATCTTCAGTGGCGAGTTGAACGCATCAAGCACCGGCAATTCGAGCCACCTTTTTCCAGGCAATCCACCATCAAGGAATGATGAATGCAAATCGCTCACGGCTGCCTGCAGACGTTTTTTGTCAGCCAGCACCGCATCCAGCTCACGCTGTGCATCCTTTTCTGCTGTTTGGATATCACCAAGAATCCGATTTAGCTTGATTCTTGAGTTGGAAACCGCCTGATAATTCGCCTCCTGCCTTCCGATATCTTCTTTCTCTTCATCTACCAGCTTTTGGCGAGCGGCGAGTTCGTCTGCCCCCACACCATCGCGAACACCGAGACCAACGTTCGCACGCGCCTCATCATAGCCGGCTCTCATGAATTTTAGTTCGCCAAGCAATCGGTCTTCAATATCCTTAAAATCTTTAACAACCCCCGCGAGTGTTGCTAAAACCTCACGCCTGACTTCCTTTAAATCATCTGTCGATGTAGCACCGTCTTCAGCACCATCCTGAACTGATAATTGTTCGACGAGAGCTAAAAATGCCTCGTAATCAAAGTCAGGTTCAACCAGCGGGTCACCCGGAACACTACCTTTTGCGAGACCTATTATCTCAAGCGGCGGATTTGATGCGATAGCATCAAAAGCGTCCAGTAATTCCGTAGCTGGCGGGGTAATAAGAGCCGCATCTAACACGGCGCCTGCCTCTTCCTCAGCGTTGAGAACCTGTGCCGTTTCAAATTCCAGCTGTCGCCATGTCGACATCTGAATATTGATATCACGTGCCTTGGACTGGTATTGCTTCCACTGGCGATCATGATCCGCCTTAAACATCCACACAGTGGATAGGATCAATATCACACTCGAGATACCAAATACCACGTGCAGACGCTTCTGGTCACGTAATGTTTGTTCTGTTGCTGGCATCGGTTAATGTTACTCCGTCCGATTGACCTATGCGGTGCTATGGACAGCTTGTGGTTTTAATCAAGTCAGGATCACCAACGGCAATTCCGACACAACATCTGCAATATCTAAAAGTTAAGGAAGTACTCCGGAATCGATATGAAGTACTTCATATCCACCGTCCAACGCAAAAGCATCTTGATTGGCAACAATGCCATCCAAAGCAATAACTGCGCCATGACCATAAACCGGATCAAACCCATTTGTTTATACATCCTGCCAAAGAACTTAATCTTTAACGCCATCAGCGGTGGAATAATCGCAAAATAAAGCACGACCAAAATAATTCCAACAGATTCGCGCAGCAGAATCGTCCCTAGTGACATTAGGAATCCATCTTCCGGCCCTGGCCTGGGAAGTGGCATTCCTAACCCGTTTACCCATACATACTGAGACAAATCCACATTGTTCATTGCCTCTACTTTATGGACATCCCAGGTTTCATATATCCCAAAGAAGTTCCAGTTTGGCCCACGCAGGAATGTACCCATCACAATCAGGGTGACCCACAACACAAGGAACCCAACCTGAAATGTGATGTAACTGAACTCCCGTTCTTTAATGGTGTAATAACCATTTCCACGTTTATTGAAATCGATATATGGAATCGCCATTAACCCGGCAACCACCATACTGGGCAGCACAACCCCTGCCATCCAGGGATCGTAGTACACCAACATTTCCTGCAAACCGAGGAAATACCATGGTGCCTTTGATGGGTTAGGCGTCTTTACGCTACTTGCTGGCTCTTCAAGTGGTGCCTGCAATCCGATAGCCCAAAGCAGCATAAATGCGGTCAAGGCCACCATGCAGATCAATTCCGTATAAACCAGATCCGGCCATACTAGAACTTTTTCGTCGTCGAGCGCCTCGAGTGGTCTTTCGACACGAGCAATTCGCTTGTCATTCTCGACTGCCTTATATGTTGCCAACCAGGTAAAGAATCCAAGCAGGAAAATTAAACCAACAATTGGAACATTATCTGGTTTAGTCACAATTGCGGCGAAATCCACGTCGGTCATGGATAGCCCCATAAACAGCAAGGCCAGATTCAATCCAACCCATGCCACCACAGGCTGCACGAAAAACTCTCTGAACTTGTAAAGCACGCCGAGCACAACCAGACTGCCCAGAGTATATGTCGCTGGATCCATTGCCGAGTCAAACAAATCTCTGAACACCTGCGGAATAGAAATGAGCTGCATAACACCCTCATTTCCGCTGGCCGCTATTGGTGACATGATCGTGAAAACGATAGCCACAGCCACCCATACTAAAGCGGCTTTCTTGTTCCCCTTAACCTTCCACTGGTACAAGGCATACAACGAATTCATCACCGCGAGGGTGAGATAATACGCACCCAGAAAACCGCGTATCCGGTAAAAAAATTCCTGAACTGTCTCGTAACCATGCATGGCGTACTTGCCGTTTTCCGTTTTTATCTCACAGGGTTTCCAAACCCCGATATCTGTTTTTAATTATGTTACCAACAGGCAGCACTACCATAGAGCAGTGACTACAGTGGACCGCTTATTCCACCGTCTTTACGTACACGCCAGAAGTGAATGGCTAACAGCAACGCTGCCCCGAGCGGGATAGCTATGCAGTGCAATACGTAAAAACGATTAAGTGTCTCCTCGCCTACAAACCGCGCACCAAGCAGCCCAAACCGGGCATCCGATGCATTGGTAATCATGTCGATACCTCCGACGGTAAGCAGTTGTGCACCAGGTCCTTCATGCCCAAGGAACGGGGTTGCACGTGCCATATTAGATCCAACCGTAATAGCCCAAATAGCTAACTGATCCCATGGCAGCAAATAACCCGTAAACGACAACAGGAGCGTGAGCAGTAACAGGATCACTCCAACCACCCAATTAAACTCCCTCGGGGGCTTATAACTTCCGGTCAGGAACACCCGATACATATGCAACCACACAGTAATTACCATTGCGTGCGCACCCCACCTGTGGAGCTCGCGCAGTATCCCTAAGGAAGTCACATCTCGGAGGGCTAAAATATCGGTATAAGCCCATTCAATCGTCGGTCGATAATAGAACATCAACAGGACGCCGGTGATGGTCTCAACCAAGAACAGAAAGAAAGTAACCCCACCCATACACCACGTATAGCTAAGGGAAATACCCTGCTTCTTGATGGATACAGGGTGCAGATGCAGGAAGAAGTTTGTCAACATTACGACAACACGGTTTCGGCGGTCTACCGGAGCCGGGTGACGGAATATACTCTTCCAGATTTGCGAGTTGCGGATAATTTCACCAAGTGATGGCATTTCTCGAGCAACCTAACTTCTATTTAATTCTAAATCTAACGATGTAATATCTACTGAGGCAAAACAACGCGAACTTAAACAGGAACGAATGAACTATTGTCAGCCCACTGCCCTAACTCTTCGTTGAACTTACGACTCTTATCAACTTCCAACTGCCCATCATCTGCCACACGAATCGCATAACGCTCAAGCGGACGCGGTGCGGGCCCTTCGAAGTTAACGCCGTCCTTATAAAAACCACTACCGTGGCACGGACACTTAAACTTTTGTTCACCTTCAAGCCAGTTCGGGGTGCAACCCAAGTGCGTGCAAACTGACTTTAGTGCATATATCTGTGGCTCGCCCTGGTATTCAAATCGCACGACCCAAATACCAAACTGAGCTTTGTATTTTGCTTCCACCTGCCCTGGTGAATAGTCACCTGGGAAACCGACTTTGAAGTTCGTCGGAGGTTCCGTCAACACGTTTGGAAACAGGAATCTCGCTAACCCTAACAACCACAACACGTGCGTTACAGCAAGTGACGTAAAACCTACGGCAAGTGGTGTTCCAAGCAAGACGGAGAGAAATCCACGACGGTCACTCCCTTTCTCGGGCTCCGTCGCAAGCACCGGACGCTTTGGCATCGGCGGTACTTCAAGCTTAGGCTTAACAGCAGCAGGTTTTTCGTCCGTTGTTTCAAATGTTTTCGGTCCACGCTGCACTGGTTTGCGAGCCGCAGCCAAAATACTTGACGTATCTCGCGGTCCGACCGGGGCATCAGGCTCAGCGGCTTCTTTAGCCGCGGCAACTGGTGCGGCGGGCTTCGGTTTTGCCGCTTTAGGTTTAGCAGCAGCGGGCTTCGCACCACCGCCACCACCTCGGGCTGCGGCAAGAATATCATCGACAGACATTCCGGAAGTCTCCATCGGTCCGACTGCTGCCGGTGCCGGAGTATCGTCGGCCGCTTCAACAGGTGCTGGTTCTGACTCTTCAGCAGCAGGTGCTTCGGATTCCGCTGCACCACCGCGGGCTGCAGCTAGGATGTCGTCAACTGACATCGATGAGGGATCCACACTTTCAGCAGGTTTACTTGCAACAGGCTCTGCATCTGCTGTCGTTTCAGGTGCAGGTGACTCACCCACCGGCTCACTAGCTGGTTCAGCAACGGGCTCAGCAGGCGCAGCAGAACCGCCGCCGTCGATTTGACGACACATCGCGAGGATTTCGTCGACTGACAAGTCGTTCTTGTCTACCATGAAACCATCCCAGTAGTTTCTCAATGTGTGTATTAGTCGCCTGCATCAAATCTGTCGGCAAACAGCGTCTGCCGAAAATTCCATGCCTGCTGGGAAAGGTAATCTTTTAGGACTTTGTGATTTTTTTCACAATCCCAGTCTAGCAACATTTAAGTAAAAAACGGGATTTGCACCCCCAACCGATTACCATTGCCAAGCATCGCGGACTCCATCCGCTCACCAGCAACAATACTTGATCGGGCATGACCGGGTTCAAGGCTTACCTTGCCCCCCGTTTTCTAGCCGAATGTCGGTAGATTTCCTCTTAGTCTATCAATCCGGTCTTTTCGTCTGTAGTACCCACATCGATGGAAAAATAGGTTTTTCGGATAATATTTGCCAACAACTTGAGACATAAATTGCGGCTTATGTGCTGTGACCTGTCTTACCGGCAAATGTCGAATCGAAGATTCACTGAATTATGGTTGAATTAGAACTTACATTCCAAAAAGAATCCCATGTCACGGTGGGTTTAACACTTCGCAGATTCGTATATAAGTAGTAGCAACACATTGCGTAGACCTTGCGATTTTTCGCACTGACCTGACGCTAGTCTAACGCGAATTCTAAGAATTTATTGCAAAATTAAATCACCTGTTAGTCGGAATTGAGTATGAACGTCCTGATAATTGGCAGTGGTGGTCGTGAGCATGCGTTGGCATGGAAGATCAATCAAAGCCCAAAAGTGCAGTCCGTATTTGTCGCACCTGGAAATGCTGGAACGGCATCTGATGCGGAAAACGTGGACCTGGATGCGTCCGATGCTAGATCAGTTATTTGGTTTTGTGAAAGGAAGCGTATCGGACTCGTCGTTGTTGGGCCGGAAGCACCATTAGTCGACGGACTTGTCGACGCTCTTGAATCTGCTGGTATCAAGGCGTTCGGCCCTAATCAGGCAGCAGCACAACTAGAAGGTAGCAAGACATTTTGTAAACAAGTACTCATTGCAGCAAATATCCCGACAGCCAGCTACCAGTCTTTCACTGATGGTGAAAACGCTGCACGCCATATCATGGAACGATTTCCGGACGAAAAGGACTATAGCCCGGTTGTGGTCAAAGCTGATGGTCTTGCCGCAGGTAAAGGTGTATCCGTTTGCCAAACACGTCAGGAAGCACTCGATGCCATTGACCGCATCGCAAATCAGAAAATTTTCGGTGAAGCGGGAGCCAGTTTGATCATTGAAGAGTGCTTACACGGTCAGGAGGCAAGCGTCCTAGCCATCACCGACGGGCAGACCATCGTTACATTACCCGCCGCACAAGATCACAAACCTGCATTCGACGGGGACACCGGACCCAATACCGGTGGAATGGGTGCATATTGTCCGGCGCCGATCGTGACTGAGGACGATATGGATTGGATCGAAGAACACGTGTTGGTTCCGACGGTGCATCAAATGAATAAACAAGGCACACCGTTTAAAGGTGTTCTCTACGCTGGACTCATGATGACATCTCAGGGCCCAAAGGTTCTCGAATACAATGTCCGCTTCGGAGATCCCGAGTGTCAACCCTTGTTGATGCGTCTAAAAACTGACATTGTTGATATCATGCTTGCCACCATAGACGGAACACTCGATCAACTGGATGCCCTTCAATGGGACCCGCGTCCGACCGTGTGCGTCGTCATGGCCAGCGAAGGCTATCCGGAGTCCTACGAAAAAGGGCACGCGATTGATGGGATATCAAATGCCGATGTACTGGAGGATGTAAAAGTATTCCATGCCGGAACAACGCTATCGGATCGTGGTGCAACCGTAAATGCCGGTGGTCGTGTCCTTGGCATCACTGCTGCGGGTGAATCGATCGCCGAGGCCAAGAGTCGTGCTTATGAAGCTGTAAGTAAAATCTCATGGCAAGGTGGATGGTACCGTACGGACATTTCTGACAAGGCACTGAATTAGCCACACCACCTCAACGGAGACGCTCGATGGTTGAGATTTATCTTTTTACCGATGGTGGCTGTAGCGGAAATCCTGGGCCTGGAGGCTGGGGTTACCTGTTACGCCATTTGGCAACCGGAAAAGAAAAACAGGATTCCGGTGCAGAACCTGAAACGACCAATAACCGAATGGAATTACAGGCGGTCATTGAAGGACTCAAGGCACTTAACAAGCCATGTCATGTTGAGCTGTTTACCGATAGCGTCTACGTCGGCAAAGGTATGACCGAGTGGATGAGTAAATGGAAGGCGAACGGTTGGAAGCGTAAAGAAAAGAAAAAGCTTGTGCCGGTCAAAAACGTCGAACTTTGGCAACAACTAGATGCTCTGCTGGAAATCCACCATGTGAAATACACTCGCGTCAAAGGGCATAGCGGACACGAAGAAAATGATCTGGTCGACGGCCTCGCGGTTGAAGCCTATCAGAAGTATCTATAGTCAACATTTCATACGTTAACCGACATCTCCCATGTCCAGAACCGTGCCGTATCGCTTCAAGACCTGCTTTCTCAGTTTAATGAAGTGAATATCATTGAGTCCCGGATCATGATCCATCATGGCTTGTGCATCTGTGCGAGCCTGCTCGAGTAACAACCTGTCACTCCGCAGATCAGCAACACGAAGTGGTGGCATACCATGCTGGCGGACACCAAACAGGTCACCCGGGCCGCGCAGGTTAAAGTCAATTTCCGCCAGCTTGAATCCATCAAGGTGCTCCACGAAGGCCGTCAGTTTTTCATCAGCATGCTCAGTTCCTGGTTGTCCAAAAACGCACACGTAGCCGGGAAATATCCCGCGGCGAACACGTCCTCGCAATTGGTGCAGCTGTGAGAGTCCAAAAAGATGGCCGTCTTCAATGGTCATGACTGTTGCATTTGGTACGTTGATCCCGACCTCGATTACCTGTGTCGTAACGAGAACCTGATATTCACCGTTAGCAAACGACTGCATTACTTCAGTCTTTTCATTCGGTGACAACCTGCCATGCAGTAGGCCCACTCGAAAATCTGATAATTCGCCATTGGTTAAGGCTTCGTATAACTGCTGGACGTTTGCAACATCGTCATCGCCTGCATCAACACGTGGTGCGACCACGTACCCCTGCCTGCCCTC
>PAXU01000112.1 GCA_002714565.1 Rhodopirellula sp. | reverse complement strand
CTGGTTTCAACAAATATGGCTTTTATACCAAAGTCACGGATTGACTTGATCGACTGTTGACGACGCTCAGCCGTGATGCCACCGCCCACCTCGTCACCGGTACTCCAACCTGCCGGTGCAGACGATGTGAATCCGTATTCTGAACAGAAGTAATTGAATGCATCGTGACTCGTGATTAATTTGCGTTGAGTCTTCGGAACAGTGTTTACTTCTTTTTGGATCCAGACGTGTAGAGTACGTAGCTGCTGCACATAAAAGTCAGCACGTGCTTTGTATTCGTCCGTATGTTCAGGGTCAATTTGGCTCACACCGCGAGCGATGTTATTTACGTATACGGCAGCATTTTTAGGGGAAAACCATGCGTGGGGATCGTCAATCGTCTCTCCGTCTTCTACCAGTTCAAGCGGCTTCAACCCCGTCACACAGCTAACAAGCGGCTTTCCGGCGTCCTTAGAAAGTGTTTTCATCCACTCGTTGCCTTCTAGATGCCAACCGTTTTCAAGGCAAATCGCAGCCTGAGCAACCAAGCGAGCATCGCCCGGCTTTACTTCGTATAAGTGTGGATCCTGACCGGCAGCCAGTACGCACTGCACGTCCCATCGATCTCCGACAACCTGNCGGGCAAAATCTGCCACTTGCGTTGTGGAGCATACAGCCAATAACTTCTTTTCTTCTTCCTCTTGTGCTTGAGTTGGTCCTACAAACATACCCAGTAAAACCATCGCTANTGCGAAGCGTTTCATCGTCTTAATTCCTCTCGGGAAAGCGGTTAAAATATCACATGATGCCAAATTATATTGGCTCGAATAATTACAAACGATGCGAGTTTTTGATTAATCAAAAACTCGGGTACATCCCTCAGGTTAAGTACCAATTAATCAGATGTCAACCAGCGACAATCTCCAACCGCAACTGCTGTGTAACGAGGCCTCAGCCGAGGAGGACNGAGGATGCAGNAAANGATAGTTAACATCCAACCGCAGAGCCCGCATCCAATTGCTTCGTCACCGATGGCTCCTCACAATATGGTTCTGTTAGTAACCATGAATGACGACCACGACTCCCAACCGCGTAACTCTGCAAAGATTACCCACATCAAACATCAGAGCACACACCTCTGGTGCATGAAAAAACCGCACTCCAGGTTATCCCGAAGTGCGGCCAGTTGATCAGTGATCTTACGATCGGCGCTCGTTTACCAGCGATAAATTAGACCAACACCGGTGAAGAAATCATCAGCGTCATCGTTAAGGCCAAATCCAGCACGCCAGTCGAGTTGTAGATCTTTGGTTACCGATAGTGCAACACCACCATCCATGTAGTGTTGTTGTACTTCCGTTTCTGCTCCATCTGGAATCATACAGAACCACTCAAAGTAACCACCCATTTTCTCAGTTAGGCCAAAGCCAACACCAATTGCTTGGGAGTATTCAAGGTATGCATCGCCTGACCCAGAGTCGATTGCTCGGTTAAAAGCAGTCTGGCCAGCCAACGTCATGCCGTTATCAAGTTCCCACGCATAGATGTACATAACGGTNGGAAGGGTGTCGTCCCCGCCAAATACATCGTCTCCACTTGGAACGCTCATTTCCAGAATCAAGGATGTCTCTGGTGCGTTGTCTTCCTGAGCAGTCAGTGCAATCTTGAAACCAACGGACATATCTTCACTACCCTTGGTTTTTGCACCTGCAGAAGTTACTTCCTCTGCGTAGCTCCAGGCCAGTCGCAATTCAAGCCACTCAGCATAGATACCTTTACGAAGTAACAATTCCGGATAGGTTTTTCCACCGGATCCATCGTCGTTGTCGGTAAATGTCCAACCCATTTCGAGCTGATTCACACCAAGACCAACCGTGGTACTAGCCTCGATAAAGTCAGGACGATCACCAATAAGCGGCTCATCCATCGAAGCTTGCGTAGCGGTGTATTCGCCCCAGGACCAATTCAGAAGTGTTCCGCGGCTCAGTTTGTCATCGTCCTGAGCGACGGCTGCAGTACTGAACAAAAACATGCTCAGCATCGAAATTAGAAGAGTATATTTGATGAACTTAGACATCTCTGAATTCCTTTTATTGCCATTAATCGCGAACCGTTTCCACATGGCTACCTATTCACCTATCCCTACAATTCGGCTTTTTTGTTTTTGACCCATCAAAACAATTTCGTACACATAAGTTNATTTGGATGTTTGATGAGATATTGTCCGTTACAACCCGCCCCCTTCAAATGGCTGAATTTCACCAGTGAATTGTGTATATACGCTTAAAAACCTGTTATAAAACGGCTTCGTCAAGCGTTCGTTTTCTATNAAATTCGTATCGAATTAAGAGTATTTAGTTCCGCGAAAGCGGGAATTTGCCATGGGAATCACCTATTTCAAGCGATACCAGATGGAGTTAGATCTATCGACTTGGCAGGTGATCGATGAAGCATTACCTGCGGACTATCACTTCATTTCATGGCATGAAGATCATCTGGAAGACCACGCAGCCGTAAAACACGCCAGTTTTCAAAACGAAATCGATGCAAATGTTTTTCCGTCACTGGCAGAGTACGAAAGCTGCCGTCGATTAATGCAGGAGATCACCAGACGCAGCAACTTCCTCGCTGATGGTACCTGGCTCATTGCCTACCAACCAATTACATCAGAAGAGCCTGAGTATTGCGGGACAATACAGGCCTTGTTTGATAGCAAGCAACGTGGCGCTGTTCAAAACCTTGGAATTGTACCTCACCATCGTGGCCTTAAGCTTGGCACACGACTATTGTTTAAGTCTCTCAGGCATTTCAAGGAAATGGGGATCCAGCGAAGCATGCTTGAAGTAACCGCACAAAACGTCGGGGCGCTACGGTTGTACAAGCGGCTTGGGTTCCGCATTATGAAGACAGTCTACAAACCATCGAACGTTGTTCACAGCTAGGCGTAGCTCCCTACTTATCCAACACACTCATTTTCGAAACGTGAAAACTTAATTATCACTATGTCTGAATCCGGCAGCCTTCATTCACATACCTTTGATAATGGCCTCACGCTTTTAGGCCATTGCATGCCATGGCTGGAATCAGCGGCGTTTACTCTCTTAACTCCGGCTGGCGCACAACATGATCCAGATCAACTGCCCGGTCTGGCGAACCTCACATGCGATATGGTTCAGCGGGGCGCAGGAGACTTAAACAGCAGGCAGTTTGTTGAAGCACTCGACAGGCTTGGCGTTGTTAGATCCGCTGGAGTCTCAAATGCCCACGTCCGATTCGGGGCTGCCATGCCGAAAGAACAACTCACCGGGGCTCTTGCCGTTTATGCAGACCTGTTACAAAAACCACTTCTGCCTGAAGAACAATTGGAGGACAGCCGGATGGTCTCCTTCCAAGAACTTCACGCCATGGAAGATGATCTCGCCCACAAGCTCATGCAGGCACTGCGTAAACGCCAGTACCCGGCACCACTGGGAAGAAGCGCTCAAGGCACAATGGAATCGGTAGCCGCGATTTCATATGAGGATGTATGCAACCACTTTCAAGATTACTATTCGCCACGATCATCTATTCTAAGTGTAGCGGGAAACATCGACTGGACGCAGATCGTAGATACCGTTGGTAGTCTGTTTCAAGCCTGGCAACCAAATGAAGAGCCTTCCCTATCGCTGGTAGCACCGCCAGATGGACACGAACATATAGATCACGAATCAAATCAAACACACATTGGAATAGTGTTTCCCAGCATCCCGTATTCACACAAAAACTATTTCCAATTACGTGGTGCATTAGGAGTCTTGAGTGATGGAATGAGCTCCCGTCTCTTTACGGAGGTACGTGAAAAACGCGGTCTTTGTTACACGGTATACGCGACATGCCACACGCTTAAAGATCAGGGCTGCGTACTCACCTATGCAGGCACAACGTCGGAACGAGCACAGGAAACACTTGACGTACTCATTTCAGAATTGCACCGACTCGGTGATGGCATCGAAAAGCATGAATTGGACCGACTCAAGGCGAGGATCAAGAGTGCACTTATCATGCAGCAGGAATCATGTGCATCTCGCAGCGGCACGATGGCCAGTGAATGGTATCTACTGGGGCAGTTACGAGAAGCGGATGAATTGCGCCAAATCATCGACGCCCTTACCTGTGAAAGCATCAACGATTACCTGGCCAACAACCGCCCGGGTCAATTTAAAATCGCGACTGTTGGCAAACATGCTCTGGAGGTGAACGATGCAGTTTCGTAGTCACCAGCTTGAAAACGGACTTGAGGTGATTGCTGAATGCAATCCACAAGCATACTCAACGGCGATCTCCTATTTCGTTAGAACAGGTGCTCGTGATGAGTCCGCACCTGTTGCCGGAGTCAGCCATTTCCTTGAACACATGGTCTTCAAAGGAACAGAATCACGATCCGCCGAGGACGTTAACAGAGAGCTCGACGAACTGGGCAGCCAAAGTAACGCGTTTACAAGCGAAGAGCAAACGGTGTACTACTGCACCGTTCTCCCGGAATACCAACTCCCGGCATTAAACTTGCTGACCGATGTGATGCGTCCGTCGCTGAGGCAGGATGACTTTGACATGGAAAAACAAGTCATCCTTGAAGAGATCGCTAAGTATGCAGATCAACCACCGTTTGGCGCACATGAAATGGCTCTGGCACTGCACTTTGGTGATCATCCACTCCACCACAGTGTCCTTGGAACAACAGAATCAGTAAGTGCACTATCTCGCGACCAGATGCTTGAATACTTCAATCGTCAGTACAGTCCAGGGAATTTAAAGCTCGTGCTGGCAGGAAATGTTGACTTTGATGCCGTCGTTGATCAAGTCGAACGAGATACGAAGCACTGGACACCCTTTGATGTAACCAGGGACACGCCACGTGCCGTCGGCACTGGTGATTGTAAATTCATACGCAAAGAAATGGCTGCTCTGGACTACACCATCCAGCTATACGATGGCCCAAGTGCCACGGATCCGACACGATATGCCGGTAGAGTAATGTCCACCATTTTTGGAGATGATAACGGCAGTCGCATGTTCTGGGAGTTTATTGACACCGGTAAGGCCGAGTACGCAGTACTGGAAAGCTGTGAGTATCAGGGCACCGGTGCATTTCTTAGTTACCTATGCTGCCAACCATCTCAGTATGATGCCAACATCCAGCGAATTGCTGAAATGCTCGCCGACCTAAATGAGACCGGCATCACAAATGACGAACTTGAATTGGCGCTCAGCAAGATCTGCTCGCACATCGTCCTGCAAAGTGAGCGACCAGCAAGCCGTATGTTTTCTGTGGGTGCTAACTGGTTACAGCGTGGCACCTACCACACCGTCAGGGAAACCATTGATCAGTACAAAGCAGTTACCCGGGACGATATACAAAACCTACTTACCCAGTTCAAGCTGGACAGACCGACCACTGTCAGTGTGGGACCGAAGAAGTAGTGCGTATTCATTATTAAACTCACCACATTCACCGTAGTGAGTTTTAAGCAAAGTGCTCGATTACATTGACGGTTTGGCGACATGTTCCTAGCCGCTGCCTTATGACAACGCACCACTAACATGAATTAAACGAAAGCGATATATTTGGGCGTAGTACACACTGCGATTCGCAAAGAAGTCGCGTCTATAAATCAAAGAAAGAGATCACGAAACGAACAACTATGGAACGCTCACTTATCCTTCTTAAACCGGACTGCGTACAACGACGACTGATGGGAGAGATCATCACCCGTTTTGAAAAAAAGGGGCTCAACATCATTGCCATGAAAATGTTGCAAGTAACCCCCGAGCTAGCTCAACAGCATTACGCTGAACACGTTGAAAAACCATTTTATCCCGGGCTTGAGGCCTTTATTACAGGTGCTCCCGTGGTGGCAATGGTAATCGAAGGCATCGAGGCAATTCGCGTTGTGCGAGACACGCTTGGCGCAACCAATGGACGCAACGCNGCACCCGGTACGGTACGAGGAGATTACAGCAGTAGTCGCCAAATGAATCTGGTTCATGCGTCAGATGGTGAAGAGTCAGCAGCCAGAGAAATCAATCTCTATTTTGATGAAAACGAGATTTGCCCATACACACCAACACTTACTCCATGGCTCAAAGCAGCCGATGAGTAAGCCGCGTTGATTGCTCATGCCAGGGAGTGTTTCGATGGCACAATTCGGTGACCGATTAGTACAAGCGGTTCGGCGAACCAACACACCAACATTGGTCGGTATNGATCCGCGACTGGCCAATCTTCCAGACCCGATTCGCCCGTCTGTAAGTGNNCCTGCGGCCGAGCANATTGCCGANGCTTATCTAGCCTTCAGCAAGGGAATCATCGATGTCGTCGCATCATTGGTACCAGCGGTAAAACCGCAGTCTGCATTCTTTGAGCAAATCGGGCCATGTGGCGTCCGCGTACTAGGTGAGGTCGTGCANTATGCCCAGCAAAAGGGNCTGCTCGTGATCATGGATGCCAAACGCAATGACATTGGNTCTACCGCTACCGCATATGCTCANGCATATCTTGGCGAACGTGGCANCAATCCGCTTGCAAGTGACTGNCTTACTGTCAGCCCTTACCTTGGNCAGGACAGTATTGAGCCGTTTTTAGAAGCCGGACAACCACACGGNAACGGCATTTTTGTGCTTGTGAAAACATCTAATCCTGGCGGNGGACTGTTTCANGATCTCGTTGCNGACGGACAGTCGGTTTACAACCATGTGGCAAACCTCGTAAACGACTTAGCACATACACACAGGGAACCCAACGCTGACCACCCGTACGGCCCGGTCGGCGCAGTTGTGGGTGCAACATATCCGGAACAGCTGGCCGAATTGCGAGAAAAAATGCCAAACACATTATTCCTCGTTCCAGGGTTTGGTGCGCAAGGTGGCGGCGCTGCCGATGTGAAGGGTGCATTTGACGAGGATGGCATCGGCGCAATTGTTAATAGTTCACGTGGCATCATATTCGCACACCAGCGAGATGAATACAAAGACCGCTTTGGTGATGACCGCTGGCAAGAGGCTGTCGAAGCAGCAACACTCGACATGATCGAACAACTTCGCGCAGTTATCTGACAAGAAAGCGCACTCAACGTGAATCAATCGCCACGCAAACAACCCTTGGTTCCTGCGAGGGTTGTGATTTTTCTCTTATTAGCCACTGCACTAATCGTTTGTGGCTTCAAGCTCGGCTGGTTCGACGGCCCTGCATTACTACAAAAGCTGGCTGACATTCAAGATGACATTCGCACATATGTAGATGCCAACCTGTTCACCTCGGTAATCATAGCTTCTGGAATTTACATCGGACTCTCAACCATTGCGTTTCCCTTTAGCGTGCTTGTCTCGATTTGTATCGCTACCGTTTTTCCATATTATCTCGCGGTACTCTTTGTTACGATTTCAGCAACCATTGGCGCTACATGTGGTATGTTGCTGAGCCGTTACCTGTTTAGAGACATGCTGCGTCGTTGGTTTGGCGAAAGATTCAAGCAATTCGATGAATTGTGGCAACGGGATGGAACCTGGTTTCTCGTCTCAATGCGACTGGCACCGTACGTTCCGTTCTTTACGATTAATGTGTTTAGTGGGCTCACAAATATGAAAGTCCGCACATTCTTTTGGGTTACGCTCATTGCTATTCTGCCGGCAACGATGGTCAACTTGTTCGTCGGAAGCCAATTGGAGCCGCTACGAGAAATAGCCGACAACGGAATTCCATCGCTGTTGACTTGGGAGCTTGTCGTGGCACTCTCGATACTTGCCGTTATGCCACTTGTGATTCGGTTTGTTTTCCTTCGACGCAATTCTGTTAGTGGATTCTCCCAACCACAACTCCCAGGTGACGAGGGGGCAGCCGAGGAGCACGGAGGATGCGGGAATCGGTAACGGGCGTAACATACAGCCGTTGAATGCTTCGCCACTAATTGTCACCCATCGGATCTAAGGTAATATGGTAGCTAACGGGGTGTGGCGCAGTCTGGTTAGCGCGTTTGACTGGGGGTCAAAAGGTCGGAGGTTCAAATCCTCTCACCCCGACTTCGTATTAATCTTGTCAAATCCTAAGCCTATGACTCTCACCAAGGCATTTCAATTTCTGCTCGTCGCGTTTACATGCATCGTACCGTCTGCCCTTGCCGCTCAGGAACGCAGCTCGGCCGCTGAAAATGCAGATCTCCTTTTCGCGTTCAAAATAGAGCCTCTCATCACAAGCAAGTGTGTCGCATGTCACGGCAAGAACCCGGACGACATCAAGGGGGGGCTCGATCTCACCTCACGCGAAGCGACGCTACGCGGCGGTGATAGTGGCTCCCCTGCAGTCACACTGACCAGCACAAAAGCGATCGCCGATACAAGCCCAATATATCTGGCCGCTTCACGCAATTCCGACGAGTGGTCACCCATGCCACCCAAAGAAAACGATGCCATTTCAACTGACGATCTCGCCCACATCGCAAACTGGATCAGTGCCGGAGCACCATGGCCGACGGGTGCACAATTAGCAAAGTTAAAAAAACAAGCCAACCCGTGGCTGAGTGAAAACCAATTACAAGTAGCCACTAGCGGTGGGTTAAGCGATTCGTGGACGAATCGCACCTATAAGCGATCTGATCTATGGTCCTTTCAACCTCTGGCTACCCCTTCCATCCCGTCCGGCGCAGGTCGAAATGCCAACCCGATTGATGCGTTCATCAACGCAGCAATGCCTCGAGGGTTACGGCCCGCTGGAGAAGCTGATCGGCTTACCCTCTTGAGGCGACTCTCTTTTGACTTGCTTGGATTACCTCCCACACAAAAGCAGATTGAGGATTTCGTAGTTTCGAATTCCCCCATCTCATATGAACTGCTGGTCAATCAACTACTGGCATCGAAGCATTATGGAGAACAGTGGGGACGCCATTGGCTGGATGTTGTACGGTACGCGGACAGTGCCGGGTTTGCCAATGATTTCGAACGTCCGAACGCATGGCGTTATCGGGATTATGTAATTCGGTCATTTAATGATGACAAACCATACGACGAATTCATTCGAGAGCAGATCGCCGGAGATGAAATTGATCCTCAAAATATAGATTATCGCATTGCAACCGGGTTTCTTCGCATGGGACCGTTTGAACAAACTGGGATGGCCGTTGCAAAAGTGACTCGCCAACAGTTCCTCGACGACGTGACGGCTTCGGTAGGGCAAGTGTTTTTAGGCCAACCGTTGCAATGTGCTCGCTGTCACGACCACAAGTTTGACCCTATTCCCACCCGCGACTATTACTCGATTCAATCCGTCTTCGCGACGACTCAATTCGCAGATATCAATGCTCCATTCCAGGATCACGAGAATCTCGCCGGCTTCGACAATGACCTCACTTACCTGAAGAAACGACACGAAGCGGTAAAAGAACTTCAGGCCACAATAAATAACCCGCGTAAATCTCCAGATGATTTTGGCCGGGAACGACTCACCAGAAAATGGCAAACGATCTATAACTGGGCATATGATCGCACCCGTCCAATTGCATTTAGCGTTCAAAACGGCAGCACACGATACCAGCGGAATCTCACTTCCAGAATCTTTCCACCTAAGGACGCATTTGCCGGCGGCGTCATCGAAAACACAGCCATACTTACCGGCGGTGACGTCTTTGCACCATCCGAACCGGTATCCCCTGGCACTCTTTCCGCGACTGCTATAACACAGGAGTACCCAGATTCACCGGAAGGACGCCGTAAAGAATTTGCAAACTGGTTAGTCCATCCTGACAACCCTCTTACTGCTCGCGTCATGGTCAATCGCATTTGGCATTACCACTTTGGCCGCGGAATTGCCACCAATCCGAATAACTTCGGTGCAACAGGCAATAAACCAACTCATCCAGAGTTACTCGACTGGCTTGCAGCCGAATTCATGGCGCGTGGTTGGTCTATAAAAGAAATGCATCGATTAATCCTCAACTCCGACGCTTACAAACGATCAAGCACATATCCAAACACCAAGACCGTCTCGCTAGATCCGGACTCACGTTACTACAGTGTGTTTCAACCTCGAAGACTTGACGCCGAAGAAATCCGAGATGCAATGTTGGCAATTACCGGAGAATTAAACCGGCAGCTCGGTGGTGTGCCTGCAAGACCGGACATGAATTTAGAGGCTGCATTGCAACCACGTATGATCATGGGAACATTCGCTCCCAGTTATGTTCCAAACGCCAAACCCGAGCAACGCAACCGACGTAGTGTCTATGCTCAGAAGCTAAGGGGACATCGAGATCCCTTCATGACCACATTTAATCAACCGTCACCTGATGAGTCTTGTGAACAGCGAGACGCATCGAATATTACGCCTCAGGTTTTCACGCTGTTTAACGGTGAGGAATCGGCAGACAGATCCCTTGCATTGGCAGACCTTATCGCCAGCCAGTCCCATACTCATGAAGATGCCGTCACACTTGCCTTTCAACTGACGTTCGGTAGAAAACCTGACAAGTTCGAACTTGCAGCCTCTGTTGCTCACTTACAACGAGCCATTGCGGAACAAGAAGGTGTTACTCCGGAGCCACGCGTGTATCCGACTACAATTAAGCGAGAAGCTAACGAAGAAAATACCGGGCAGCCATTCGAATTCACCGAACGTCTTTTTGAATATGAGGACTATATTCACGACCTTCAGCCACATGAGGTCGATGCGACAACTCGTGGTCTGTCTGACCTCTGCCTGGTGCTGCTCAATTCCAATGAATTCGTATACATTTACTAACCGAAGACCATTTAGCGAGTGATAAAATGGACAGACGTGAGTTTCTATACGGCTTAAATGCCTCACTTGGAAGCATTGCATTCTCGGCAATGCTCTCGGATGAACTTGACGCTGCTCCCAACCAGGTCAAGCAACCCCATTTCCCTCAGGCCAAGGCAAAGCACTGTATCTTTCTGTACATGGAAGGTGGTCCGTCGCATATCGATAACTTTGATCCGAAATCCAAGCTCATCGATCTCCATGAACAGGAATTCAATCGCTCAGGTGAACGTCAAAGCGCGATGAGTTCCGGCAAACGATATTACGTCAAAAGCCCGTTCGAATTCCGTAAAGCGGGTGAATCGGGCGCTGACATGAATACAAACTGGGAACATCTCGCCAGAGTTGCTGATGACATCTGCTTCTACCGCGGACTTCAGGTTACTTCCGTAAATCATCCCACGGCAAATTACCACGTGAATACGGGGAATCGGTTCGGTGGTGATCCCGCAATAGGTGCCTGGGTAAACTATGGACTCGGTTCTCCCAACAAGAACTTCCCGGGCTTCGTCGTCCTGCCGGAGTTATCATTTCCGCAAGGTGGTCCCTCAAACTGGAATAACGGATTCTTGCCAACACGATTTCAGGGCACGACATTCCGACCAAGTGGCTCTCCGATCCTGGACATCGAACCGGTCAAAGGAATGACCACACGGCGGCAACGTAATAACCTTGATTTACTCAAGGTGCTAAACCGGCGGCATTCGCAAAAACACCCGCAACACGACCAACTAATTGCCCGCATGGAGAATTACGAGCTTGCATATCGGATGCAGAGCGAGATTCCGGATCTCATGGATCTGGATGATGAAACCGTCCATGCACATAATCTCTACGGAATTGGTGAGCCGGAAACCGATAACTTCGGAAAACGATGTTTGCTGGCACGAAAACTTGTAGAAAACGGCGTCCGATTTGTTCAGGTTTACGCAAGCACATGGGATAGTCACGACTACATCGAACGCGCACACGGTTCACTTATTAAACGAGTCGACAAGCCCATCGCAGGACTACTACAGGATTTGAAAGAACGCGGGTTATTAGAGAGTACACTTGTTATCTGGATGGGTGAATTCGGTCGCACACCAGACAACGGGATACGCGGCGGCATCAAGTACGGACGAGACCATAATCCAAATGCGATGGCAGTTTGGATGGCTGGTGGTGGTGTAAAGGCCGGTCACACAATTGGTGCAACGGATGAACTTGGAATGGAAGCGGTAGAAGTTGTCCACCCGCTTCGCGATCTGCACGTGACCATCTTGAAGCTGATGGGACTGGACGACAACAAACTGACCTACTTTCATTCCGGGCGTTATAAACAACTGAGTCAATTTGGCGGTGAAGTCATCAACGAGTTGATCGCATAACTGCTCCACTTTGGCAAATACAGGAGAAGTCCTTCGTGTTTAACAGGCTACTACTAATTGTCTTCGCCATTTCCTGTCTCTTGGATGTGGACCTTATTGCCGCTGACCGGCCCAATGTCATATTGATCATTACAGATGATCAGGGATACGGTGATTTTGGTGCGACCGGCAACGACATCATCGAAACACCAAATCTCGACGAACTTGCGTCACGCAGTGCCTCGATGTCGACATTCTACGTGTCACCCGTATGCTCGCCGACGCGTGCGTGCCTGATGACCGGGCGCTATAACTATCGAACTCGCTGTATCGATACATTTGTTGGGCGATCCATGATGGAGCCAAACGAAATCACGATTGCCGAAGTACTTGCCGCGAACGGTTATCGAAATGGTCTATTCGGTAAATGGCACCTCGGAGACTGTTATCCAATGCGGCCACAAGATCAGGGATTCCATGAAGTGCTTATGCATAAGGGGGGTGGACTTGGACAGCCCTCGGATCCTCGCGAGAACAACCGCCGCTATACGGATCCCATCCTGTTTCACAACGGTGAGCAGGTTAACACAAAAGGCTATTGCACGGACGTCTATTTCGATGCTGCGTTGAATTTCATTGAAACGGAAGTAAGTAACGGAAATAGTTTCTTTACATACATTGCGACCAACGCTCCCCATGGTCCTTTTCACGATGTGCCGGAAGATCTATTGGCACATTACCAACAGAAAACCATGGGGAGCTTAATTGTCGGCAAACGGAATGAACAACAGCGCAAAGCTGAAGTAGATCGCCTTGCGAGAATCGCTGCCATGATCACGAATGTTGATCAAAACGTGGGCCGTCTGTTCGCTAAACTTGATGAGCTCGATGTTCGG
>PAXU01000111.1 GCA_002714565.1 Rhodopirellula sp. | reverse complement strand
CTCGGCCGCCGTTCGCCAAGCAAACTCCATCGAATTTGTGGAACCGTTAGCCTGACCGAATAATAGTCTGAGGTATTATCTGGAATCGCAACGGCAGTCCCAACGATTGGTGGTACATCGGTTGGGAAAGTCGGCGTTTCAGCTGCCTTGAGGGAATTTATGGTGTAACAAGCAATGGTTAGAGCAACACAAATTCGTCGCATCCTGATAGTATCCTAGAAAAGTGTTTTCTATGAGAACGGGCTTACAACTGCAACAGTCTAATACATCGATTAGATTCCCCAATGGGCTCTAATGCTCGGTCTCACAGGCGACTTAGGCTTCAGTATCGATAGCCAAGTTGACCCGTCGTCGAACAAAGCACAAGCAAAGAAAAAACGTAGGCTCAACACAGATAGTCATCCGCTGGCGTGTCCAGTCGATGTCGTCTCTGGTTAGACTTATTCGCGTTCAGCTTCGGGGCCTGGGTCAGGTAGATTTGGCTGAGCGCCGCCTTGGCCACCACCGCCGCCTGGTCTTCCGCCGCCTTGGCCACCACCGCCGCCTTGGCCGCCTCGACGTTCCATCATGGCCTTCAAGGACGTGGTGAATTCTTCTTTAGAGACTTCACCATTTCCATCGGTATCAACGGTATCAAGGCGTTCTGCCAATCGTTCAGAGATTTCATCTCCGGTTAGCTTGCCGTCTTCATTAGCATCAGCGCGGGTGAAAATTGATTCGATAATGGCATCCGGATCACGATCTTGGCCTCCACCGCCGCCTCCGCCTCCGCCGCCACCGCCAAAGGCACCACCGCCTCCACCTTCACCTCCTGATGGTCGACCTCCGCCGCCACCACCTTCACCTGGGCCGCCACCGCCGCCCATTCCGCCGCCCATTCCGCCGCCCATTCCACCGCCCATTCCACCGCCGCCGCCTCCGCCCATGTTTTGCATTCCTTCAAGCTGGGCTTCACGTGCTTCACGAGCTTCATTCTCTTCAGCGGTTTCCGGGCCAGCCTCTTCAGCCGTGTTTTTGTCGATATACGTCACGGCAAATGTCGTTCCGAGTGCAATTAGGAAGAAGAGTACGGTGATTTTATGAGACATCGTGTAATTCCAAGATCCAACAGAGGCGAATGTGATAAGCTCATATTATAAAAGACGGCCACAGTGGCTGCACGACCACGATTGCCACTGTGACCTAACAATTGCAAAACAATTGATCTGAATTAAACCCCGTAATCGGTATGGTGTTTTGATTCGATCAGAAATCTTGTCATATTTTTTCTCAGATTTAGACTGGTCAAAAACGCATGAATCAACGACGTGACTTCCTAAAACAGTCAGCCGCGATTTCAGCCGCTTCGATTACGGCGTCGAGAGTGTTGCCCGCCCGAGCTAACGATGCCTTGAAGCCACTAAATGTTGGCCTGATTGGTTGCGGAGGACGTGGGAATTACTTAGCTGGACTCTTCAAAAATAGTCCTTCCGTAAAGCTCTCATGGCTTTGTGATGCGAATGAGAAACGTTTGGGCTCAGCGATCTCCATTCCGAGTGAAAAACCGAAAACGTGCAGTGACATGCGCGAGATGCTCGATGATGATGACTTGGATGCTGTTATTGTTGCCACCCCCGACCATTGGCATAGTCCGGCTGCAATCCTTGCATGTGACGCAGGTAAACACGTATATGTTGAAAAGCCATGCTCTCATAATGTGAGAGAAGGACGCTTATTGGTCGAAGCTGCCAAACGTAACAATGTCATCGTTCAGCATGGCACTCAGGTACGTAGTACTACAATGCTAATTGATGCGATGAAGCTGCTCCGCGATGGCATTATCGGTGATGTGAAAGTTGTCAAAGCTTGGAATATACAGCGCCGCGGAAATATTGGTCATCAACAACCTAGCGACCCACCGGATCATTTGGACTACGACTTGTGGGTTGGTCCGTGTGAAATGATTCCGTATCAAAACAACCGTGTAAACGGCGGCTGGCACTGGTGGTATCACTTTGGGACCGGCGATATGGGCAATGACGGTGTTCACGATATTGACTATGCCAGATGGGCGCTCGGAGTTGAAACGCATCCCTCAAAGGTGACTGCTGTAGGTGGTAAGTATTTCTTTGACGATGATCAGGAGTTTCCTGATACGCAGCAAGTGGCATTTGAATACCCAGGTGACGGTGAGACTGGTAGTCAGCGTATTTTGATTTACGAACAGCGCCTTTGGTCGACAAATTATCCGCATAACACGGACAGTGGTGTTGAAGTATACGGTACCAAGGGACAGATGTACTTAAGTCGTCGGGGGAAGATACAGGTGCTTGGTGAACGGAATGCGAAGATTGATGTGGATATAGCTCCGTAGGCTCAAAACGCACCGAAGCACGTCGCCAATTTTCTGGATTGTGTCCGTACGGGAAAGACGCCTAATGCGGATATCGATATTGGACATCTCACTTCGTCACTCTGCCATTTGGGTAATATCGCGGTGAGACTCGGGCGATCATTTGATTTTGATCCTGCAACGGAATCCGTTCCAATGGATCAGGAGGTGAATGAGCTGCTTGGGCGACGCTACCGGGAGCACTGGGGAAATCCGGTTGCCTAAGTCATAAGCGATTCAGGTCAGTATGGCTTTTGATTCAATTGAATTCATCGTTTTCTTTACGTCCATCGTATGCTTGTATTGGCTGCTCGGGATTCGTTACCGTGCGCAAAATGCGCTGATACTCGTTGCCAGTTACTTCTTCTATGGATGGTGGGATTGGCGATTCCTCGTGTTGATTGCTGGCTCGAGCCTGCTCGATTTCATTATCGGCAAGAAACTCTCTGGCTCAGCCGGTGCCACCGCTAAACGAAAACGGCTTGTTGCCCTTAGCGTGACGGCAAACCTGTGCTTGCTTGGGGTATTTAAGTACTACAACTTTTTCATTGAGAGTCTCTCTCAGTTGCTTCAAGTGGCCGGCATCGAGAATGGCCTTGATACATTACCGATCGTCTTACCGGTCGGAATTTCGTTCTACACATTTCAATCAATGGCCTACACCATTGATGTTTATCGTGGCAAGGTAACGGCGGAAGCAAATCTCGTTACCTTTCTCGCTTACATATCGTTTTTCCCACAATTAGTGGCAGGTCCCATCGAGCGAGCAGACAGGCTATTGCCACAATTCCACAAGGCCCGTGAATTAACTGATGATCTTGTGAAAACGTCGGTCTTGTCCATGAGCTACGGCTTTTTGCTGAAGATTCTGGTTTCCAATACGTGTAGCGGATTTGTGAGCATTGGATTTCACGAAAATAATACTAACGGCTGGTCATCGATTCTGGCTGTATTGTTCTTCTCGATTCAAATCTATGTCGACTTTTATGCTTACAGCCTGATTGCAAAGGGCGCTGCAGGATTACTTGGGATCGAGTTGATAGACAATTTTCGGCAACCGTATCTCGCAGCGAATCCAAGTGATTTTTGGCGACGGTGGCATGTGTCTCTAAGTACGTGGCTAAGAGATTACCTTTACATTCCGTTAGGTGGAAATAGAGGATCAAAGTCGCTGCTTGTCAGAAATCTAATGGTCACCATGATCCTTGGCGGACTTTGGCACGGAGCATCGTGGAATTTCATCTGGTGGGGTGTTGGCCACGGATTGATACTCGTGCTATATCACCTGGCTCTCAGCGAGCGATGGAAAACGAACGTAAGTGTGGTGCGGCAAATCATCCTGAGATCAGCCACGTTGCTTTGGATCCTCGTTAGTTGGTGGCTCTTTAGAGCTCAAGGAGAATCCATTGTCGCCCTTGCCTCTCGCCAGTTTTCAGATTTCACCCTGCTTGAATTCCACACGCGTTTCATCGTTACATTTTTATGTCTGCTGACACTGGTACTTACGGTTGATGCATTCATCGAGTTGGATCGCAAGCAGAGAATGAGAAGGTGGCTGCGTGAACCAATCGTATTTAGCACGACACTGGCCGTACTATGGTTGATTTCCATTTCCATGTTTCAAGCATTTGAAACACAGTTCATTTACTTTCAGTTCTAAGACCATATAAGGACGTCACCGTTGAAAGACCTGTTGTTGATACTGAAACATGTGAAAGGTGGCTTAATCCTGCTGCTTCTCTTTGGTGCTGCAGCAGGTATGAGTGTGGATGGTATTGATGAAGCAGATGGGCGACTTGGGAATGTAGAGTTCACGGTGGTTAAGGAGCAGATGTCACGCACCCACCGAGCCATCGACAAGGACATTGTATTTCTCGGAGATTCCACAGCCTTAAACGATATTGATGCAAGCAGACTGCAGCAAGCAACTGGACAATCCGTTGTATCTGTCGCTGTCATGGCTGCTTGTGGACCGGAAACGATCAATGGACAGCTCAAGGTCATCCTTGATCAAATCACAGATTCAACCGATCACCATCGTCCTCACATCATTGTTACGATTAATCCAATCTCATTCCAACGATACGATTCAAATCTCGCTGGCTTTAGTTCAAAAGGATTGACGGGAGTCCAGCAAACGTTAAGCATGCAACGCCAAATAAGGTATTCCATACGAGCGCTGATGGGTCGTTTGCTGACGTGGCCATTGCCTGGTTCGTTTGGAGTCGCACACGGAGATTCAAGCGGACTTATTCATGCAATGGACTTGGGAAGCGGTACGTTTGCAGATCCGAATCCGCCATTACATTCGGCACGGCTGATAGAGGATGTAACTAACGATGTTTCAGCCATCAAACACACAGAGCATCAAATTTTGACAAATATTGATCCGACGATTATCGCAAAACTGCGAGCATCAGGTTGTTCGGTCGACCTTCTTATAACTCCAATCCCTTTGGAGATTTCAACAAGAAAGGTAATGTTGGCCATTTTGTCGCTGAACGATAACACGGTAAATCAACTTGGTCTGAATGATTGGATTCCGATGCCTTGGGAAATGAGTGGCGAGTTGTTTGCAAACCAACATCTAAGTGCCGAAGGTCGTGCCACATATACCAAGGCGCTAGCAATCAAGTTACAACAGCGATATTCAGATTAAACCGCAGATAGGCGCTCCGATGCGCACGCGTGTACATCCTATTTTGGAAAAAGTAATATGGAAATTCGATCTCTGATTTTCTTACTCGTTGGTCTTCTCTCCACTGCTGAGATGGTTGTCGCAGAACGAGGGTACTTTCGACGCCCATCAATCCACGGCGATACGATCGTGTTTACAGCTGAAGGTGATCTGTGGCGCGTAAGTGCGGCAGGTGGTAATGCCATTCGATTGACGAGTCATCTGGAGCAGGAATTGGATGCTGCTATTTCACCGGATGGACGGTTCGTGGCCTATTCCGCTTCGTATGAAGGACCGCGAGAAGTATACGTTTTACCGATAGACGGAGGCAGGCCGCGACGTATCACCTACGACGGCGAGACGTCTGGTGTGCGCGTAAGAGGTTGGTCACCAGAAGGCCGTGTGCTTTATGCAACGCGCCATTTTTCCACTCTGCCAAATACACAATTGGTGCTTGTGCACCCAGATACACTTGAGCAAGAACGCGTTCCACTTGCACAAGCTTCCGATGCTGACTGGACTCCGAAGCGAAGTGGAATGGTGTTTACTCGACTGGCAAAACAGAGCAGCAGTACCAAACGTTATCACGGTGGTTCGGTTGAAAATCTCTGGCACTACTATGACGGGCAACCCGAGGCTATTCCGTTAACAGCTGACTATACCGGAACCAGTCGAGAGCCCATGATCTGGAATCAACGTGTCTATTTCGCTAGTGATCGTGACGGCACGATGAATCTTTGGTCCATGAAGCTGGACGGGACTGATTTACAACAAATAACGAAACACAAAGGATTTGATGTGATGGGTCCGGCATTAGATGACGGTCGAATAGTCTATCAATTGGGAGCCGACTTGATGCTCGTCGACCTTGCAGATCCTCGTCCATCTGTTGTTTCCATCAAATTGGTGTCGGACTTTGAACATACCCGTGAGAAGTGGATTGAAGAACCGATGGATTATCTCGATTCCTATTCACTTAGCACGGATGGCAAACGACTAGCTGTCGCCGCACGCGGCCACGTATTTGTATTGCCTACTGGTTCTGGTCGTGCTGTGCAGGTGACCAGAAAGCAAGGCGTGCGCTATCGAAGTGTCAGTTTTCTGCCTGGTTCCAACGAGATCTTGGCACTCTCTGATGAGTCAGGAGAAATGGAGTTTTGGCAGTTCAATGCGCGAGGAAATACTGCCCCTGAACAACTGACGGACAATGGAAATATCTTTCGATATGCACCGAATCCTTCACCGGATGGCAAGTGGTTTGCCTTTACGGATAAGAACTTTCATCTTTGGATTCACGATGTTGAAGCCGGAAAAACCCGCCGCATCGATACTTCTGATATGTACAACTTCTACGATTTGCAGTGGTCGCATGACAGTCAGTGGCTTGCTTATGTGGCCAACGGCGATAATCAAATGTCGAGAGTGTGGATTTGGAATGTAAAAGAACAGGCGTCATTTCCCGTTACTACCGAACGAACGGAGAGTTATTCACCGACCTGGAGTCCTGACGGTAAGTGGCTCTATTTCTTATCGGATCGAAACCTCGTTTCTTCGGTTCGAAGCCCGTGGGGCAACCTCCAGCCGGAACCTTACTTTGATAAGCGTACTCAGATTTTCCAGCTAGCTTTGCGCAATGGACTGACGTCGCCGTTCTTGGCTCCAAACGAATTGTTGGACGGAAATGATGATGAGACACCTGATGCGGAGAACTCGAAAGATGCAGATTCAAAGGGAAAAAGGGACGACGATCAGAAGCAACAAAATGAAAAGATCATTGAGATCGAATTGAAAGGAATTACGACACGGATTTCGCGTTTACCAGTAGCTGCCGGGAATTATGACGACTTGGTGGCTTCGAAGTCACATCTTTACTGGGCGAGTGCTTCATCGGTTTCCGGAGGTTCGGAATCTCTGATGTCCTTGGAGCGAAAGCACGATACGGAACCGGTGACGGTGATGTCAGATATTAAATCATTCGAGCTCAACTCGGATCGTTCCAAAGTCACCGTGCGGAAATCAGATTCGCTGTACGTGTTTGAAGCGAATGGTCGCGGTCCGTCAAATATGAGCAAAGCTGCGGTATCGCAAAACGGTTGGTCGTTCGTGATTGACCCGGTGGCGGAATGGAAGCAAATGTTGATCGATGCGTGGCGCATGGAGAGAGATTACTTCTATGATCCGAATCTACATGGTGCCAATTGGAAAGAACTGCTTGATAGGCACTTACCGCTCGTCGAGCGAGTGACGGATCGCGCCGAACTTAATGATCTGATCGAACAATTGTGTGGAGAACTGGAAGCCTTACATATCTATGTGCGTGGAGGAGACCATCGAAGCGACGACCTGTCTGTATTTCCATCTTCGCTGGGCGCGGTGTTACGAAAGGATGCGCAAGTCGGCGGATATGTAGTGGATCACATATACCGAAACGATCCGGACTACCCAGATGAATTGTCACCACTTGCTCGCCCGGAAGTCGATGTAAAGGTTGGCAGCGTCATTCAAACGATCAATGGTGTTGATGTCTTATCAGTAGATCACATTAATCGGCTGCTTCGAGGGCAAGCTGGGCGGCAAGTCCTATTGACGGTTAAGGACTTTGATAACGAAGCTGAACGTGACGTAATCGTGCAGCCTATACGCATATCACAAGAAGCAGCTCTACGATATGACCAGTGGGAACTGACACGCCGTGAACAGGTTGAGAAGGTTGGTAATGGCAAGATTGGTTATGTTCACTTACGAGCTATGGGCACGGCGGATATTGGCCGCTTGGCGCGAGATTTCTATCCGGTGTTTCACAAACAAGGGTTGATTGTGGATGTCCGACATAACCGCGGTGGAAATATAGACAGCTGGATCCTCGAGAAGCTCCTGCGTCAGGCATGGTTCTACTGGAAGCCTCGAGTTGGAAAGCCCTACTGGAACATGCAACATGCATTTCGTGGCCACATTGTAGTGTTGTGTAATGAAAAGACTGCCTCGGATGGTGAGGCATTTTCCGAAGGATTTCGACGCTTGGGCCTAGGAAAGGTTATCGGAACCAGGACTTGGGGCGGTGAAATCTGGTTGAGTATCAACAACCGGTTGGTGGATACCGGTTTCTCCTCTGCCGCTCAAACCGGAGTTTATGGTCCAGAGGGTGAATGGTTGATTGAAGGCCATGGCGTAGATCCGGATATCGTTGTAGATAATCGTCCTCACCAGACGTTTGAAGGTAAGGATGCACAATTGGAGGCCGCGATTGGCTACCTCATCGACAGAATTAAGGAAGATCCGAGGTTAGTGCCAAAAGTGCCGGACTATCCTGTACGCCCGGGGCAGAAGAAAACACGGTAGTTTTCTACTGAAACGAGATTCTCCGAGACCAGCTGTCGTAAGTTTATACATACGACTTATGGCAAAATTCTTTCCTGTTAAGCTGGACAAGTTGTAACGATTCTTCCGAATAAAACGATGGAGAGCTGGTGTTTTCCGTGCGGAAAACGTGCGCTCTCAAGTCGTGTTACTTTCGAGGAATCGTTTCATGAAGAAAACGAGAGTTTTTTTTCTACTGTTAGCCTGCGCATTTGCCGGTTTGTTTGCCACCGTATCGGTGAATGAGTCTGCGGAGGTCGTGGCAGTAGAAATTGAGCCTGTTGGACCAACGGCGAAAGTATTTGTCTCAACAATAGGGTTTGATCCCGGAGAACAGGTACATCTGCGAAATATTAGCATTGTTGAAAAACCAGTCGCAGAGCTTCCTCCAAGCGTTATCACTGATGTGGACCATATCGCAACACTATTTGCTAAAGGCCGGATTGAACCGGGTACGGTCTTTGCCGAAGGATTGATGGTTGCGGATAAGCAGATGTCGGAGCCATTGGTTCCTGAAGGATTTCGTTCCACAACGATTTCAGCCCATATCGACCCATCCATCTGTGAGTCACTCGAGCCCGGGTTATCGGTCGATGTGATTGCGTTGATGCATGATAAAGAGCAACGAACGGTATCGGCTCGAAGAATTTTAAAAGGCATCGACTTACTTGCCAGACCCGTTTCATCGGATAGAGAAAAATACCTGTTTTCACTACCAGTACTCACAAAAGACGATGATGCCGAGATGTTGTTGCTGGCAATGCGAACAGCAACATTACACGTATCGCTTAATGATGCTGAAGATGATGACGGTAGACCCCAAGGGCTGGATTACAGTATTGAACATTTGATTCAGGAAGAACTCGTCGCCCACGTTGATCAAGGTGCAGATCAGACTCAGGTGGAAACGGGCGATGGCACAACCGTTAGTCCGATGGATGTTGCCATAGAGCAATCCGACATGACTGACCCTGATGAAAACACGGATGGTCATCATCAAACCGTTACACAAACAGATGATCCGATCCATCAGTATGACAATCCCAATGAGCAGACGCAGGATATTGCATCTCAAGCCGTGGAGAAGCCAGAGCAAAAGGTCTTTCGTATGGAGATCATCACACCGGCAGGAAGCACTCGCTATCAGTGGGATCGACTGGATGGTCGCCCCGTGGTTATTCGTGGACTTCCAATGATCCGTATAGCTGAGTTGGATGAAGAACTTGAAACAGAGTTGTCACCAACTTCCAGCCAAGAATCAAAAATCGAACGATAGGGAGCGTTCGTAATTATGTTGAATTCGTTACAAACTATTTCCAGATCTATCGTTGTCTCATTGATCCTAACAGGATTAGTGCGTGGTCAAGAAACCGCAGATGCAGATTCGTTTCGGCTAAATGACACCGTCGCCGCACCTCAGCAGGCACCCCTGCAGGAATTTCATTTTGAAACCGGCCAGACACGCATGCTCAACGTGAGTTTCGACGTTCCAAAGGCATTTCTCGAAAACCCGGAACTGGTTGCCATCGAACCGAAAAGCCCGAAGCAATTGTCACTTACGGCAATGAAACCGGGGATCACAAATCTAAATTTGTGGGACGCTAACCAATCGGTATACGTTTTTAAGATAGTTATAACGGGCAAGGTATCCAAACTACACGAGTTGTTCGTCGAACAGTTCCCTGATGCTCAGTTATCGCTAAAGCAGCTCTCGGGAAGCTTACTAATTTCCGGGAAAGTAAGTGATCGCGAGCAAGTTTCTCAGATCGAGGCAATTGGACGTGAATACTTTCCACGTATTGTTACCAATATCCAGATCCGTCGAACCCAGCCAAGAGAAATTGTTCTCAAGACACGATTGATTGAGATTTCACGGAATGAACTGCGACAGTCTGGCTTGGCATGGGTACCATTTGCCGGTGAAGCCACGGATAGTGAAATGCAATATAAGCCTGTATCACCGGATGACGTGTTAAGTCAGTATCTGAAGAAACTGGATGAAAAAGATGTTGGCAGTGTGATCAACTATCCCACGTTGAGGACGCTAAGCGGCCGGCAAGTTCAGTTTGATTCCGGTGGTCAAATGCCTGCAGTGGAGTCTGTTGCCGGCGAGAAAACGGTTCGGTTTCGCCAGGTGGGATTCCAAATGAGATTGACTCCGACGGTATTGGATGACGGTTCTCTGCAACTGGAAATGAAACCCACGATGCACCAAATGGACGAAGCGTCTGGTTTGAAAAAAGGTGGAGTGACGATCCCGGGGATTCGCTCGGGAACCGTGGATACCGTATTGCGACTGCAGCCTGGTGAGTTTGTCGCGATACATGGGATTCCAGGAGTACGTTATCATTCAAAGCGNGAAAACNTACCTTTCTTCTCGGACTTGCCNCTGATCGGANCATCTATATATAAGNCGCGAAGAATTCCNGACCGCCTCGAACGGATTATTCTGGTGTACGCGGATTGGGGTGACGGTGAGTCGTCGGAAAAGATCGCGACGAACCGTTAAACGGATCGNTCTCGTCGCCCTNNNCTATGCAACCGCCGGGTTCGGATACTCAACAAACGAAATGCGNNCCCGTAGGAGAGGCTAGATGCTATCAGCATCCGAGCTTAACTNGTCGCTTCTTCATCTGGTGCTGCTGAATCTTNNGCCNCTATCCCGTCCGTTGCTTCTTGAGGAAGCTCAGGTTCAGGCATCTCCTGAGTTACTGCAACAGCCTCAGTCGGAGTTGAATCATCATCTTCGTGGAATGTCACGAGGAAGAATAAGAGGATGCCAGCAGCGCCGATCGCTGGAATTCCCCAGATGGTCTTCCAATCAACGAGATTAAGCTCAGCAATACGGATTTCTTTCTTTTGTGCCTGCAGCTCTTCGATCTTCTCTTTATCGGCATCCTTATCCAGTNCGTCAATTTGTCCCTGAAGTNCAGTTTGCTGGTCTTGCAGTGGCTTCATTTCCTTAGGTGATGCATCTGCCTCTATTTTACCNGCGATTTGAGCACCAATAAGCATACCCACTCCGAGGGTTAGCATCACTAGAAGCCCTTGTGCCTGAGCCCGAATTGGCTCAGCAGCTTTTTGATCAGTGTAGATCTGACCGGTAACAAAGAAGAAGTCATAACAGATACCGTGCAGTGCGATACCGATGAGAATCATGGCCCGTTGATCAGCAGGTGCGCCAAAAGCGAATAGTAGATAACGTACGACCCAGGCCAGCATACCCACGGCCAGCATTTTCTTCACACCAAGGCGAGCAAAGAACAAAGGCATAAGCACCATAAAGATAACTTCTGATGCCTGACCAATACTCATGGTTGCTCCGACACCCATAGCAATGTCAGCNTTTTCTACCACACGACTGGCAATCTGGTAATAAAATGCCAGCGGGATACAAATCAGCACGGACGCTAGCATGAAGATTGCATACGACTTATTTTTCAGCAGCACAAGCGCATCAACGCCTAGTAACTGACCAATGGAAACACCGGTTTCTTTATTCGGTGGTGTATTTGGTAAAGAGAGCGAAAATGCACCGAGAACCACTGCAGCAATAGCGGTGATCTGGAACATAACGATCGTGTTATCAGCTTCAATTGCTGACAGCAAAATTCCCGCTGCAATCCAGCCGATGGTTCCGAAGACACGAATGTATGGGAATTCCTTATCAGGATTCGTCATGTTCTTCATGGCGACCGTATTGGTCAACGCGAGTGTTGGATAATACGTCAGCATGTAGCCGAAGAATATCCAGTTGAGCATATCGGGACTGGTGGCCCCATCCATATTTTGCATAGCTAGAAACATAAGCCCGCCACCAGCGATATGTAGTATTCCAAGTACATGTTGTGCGGAAAATAAGCGGTCGGCAATCATCCCGACAAATAATGGCGTGATGATGCCGGCAATTGGACCGACCGAATAAGTGTTAGCAATATCCCCTGGTTCAAAGCCAATCGTCGACAGGAAGTTAGGNGCAGTTACGTACCATGCTCCCCACACGAAAAATTGAAGAAACATCATTATGCTTAGGCGGATAGCAACAGGACTCATATCAACAGCCTTCTAACGAGCTTTTAAATAAGCAGTGGGAGAGGTGAGAGAATTGAATGTTAAGCAAGCATTGTAACCAAAAGAAACGGTGTCTGAGCAGTCAGATCTTCCGGCTTACACAATAAAAAAACCCGCGGACAACCGCGGGTTTTCAAGTGGAGGATAGGGGACTTGAACCCCTGACCTTTTGGCTGCCAGCCAAACGCTCTCCCAGCTGAGCTAATCCCCCGTATAGAAAGATGCCGAAACATCATAATGTATAGACNCATTACGAATTCGGCTTAATAGCTTAACGCGTAATTGAAATTATCAACGCTGATGAATGCTGTCAAGATACTACAGATTCTGGTGTAGTTGGTGACCAAGGTGAACCCCAGAATAATTCATGTGAAACCAATTGCAGGTGCTTCTTGAGCGACAGAAAGTCCAAACAAATTGCAGTNACCGTGATCAAGGTCGGCATCTCTGCNGGGCTGTTATGGTANCTGTTTCAAAAGGCAAATGAGAATTCCGCATTTGATACACTCTCTGGNCGCCCCAAAGACTGGGGATTGCTTACAGCTGGGTTNCTATGTGCCCTTGGCGCAATGTGCATTACAAAAATCCGATGGTGTCTGCTCGTGCGAGCTCTGGNNCTTGATTTTGCGATGCGCGATGCATTTAAACTCGGATTTATCGGATATGCCTTCAACTTTGCCACCGTTGGCGTNGTAGGCGGTGATGCNATCAAATCTGTTTACATCACACGCCAGCAGCCGGAGCGAAAAACCGAAGCAGTGGCATCTGTTGTNATTGACCGTTTAATTGGTGTTTACTCGTTGCTGATTGTTGGCGCCCTGGCATGTTGGTATATGGGAGCTCGATCCGATTCATTTGTTGCCGCGAATACCGAAGCGTTCGATAAGCTCCAAAATCTTGGTAAGACAGCAGCGATCGCCTTATTGGTAGGAGGCGTCTTTGGCCTGATCGTCATGGCAATTCCGGCACTTACTGGCCAACAGATGCAAACAAGGCTTGGTGCCCTTCCAAAGATCGGAGGCATCCTTGAGAAAATCGTTCGAGCTGCCTCACTCTATCGGAGCAAGATTTCGGTTGTGCTGTTCTCGATCGTGATCAGTTTTGGCACACATGTTTTATTTACACTTTGTGCATTCTTCGTCGCGCAGGGAATCAATGTGGAGCAGCACCCAGATTTTATCGGTCACCTAAGTGTCGTTCCGGTGGCCAATCTCGCTGGTTCCGTGCCACTACCCGGAGGACTTGGCGCCTTTGAATACGCACTGAATTCTCTGTACCCCGCTGTGGCACCTCAAGGTATGGCTGAAGGGCAGGGATTTGTCGTAGCACTCGGTTACCGTGTTATTACCGTACTGTTAGCTCTTATCGGAGTCGCGTGCTACCTATCCAACCGCCGTGAAATGGAAGAACTTGAGTCCGATGTTCTGACTGATGCATCTGATGCGTCTGACGGGTAACCCGTAAAGACAGATCTGCGACTCGTATTGACCCAGATTTGAAACTGCTTCAGAATCCTCGCGTAACAAAGCTGGAAACGATAAATGTCCACCCATAGGGACTACGTATAAATGAAGCCAATTTACAAAAGTGTTGTCGTTGCCGTAATTACAACAGCAAGCTTGTGCATCTCGGCTGATGCATTGGCTCGCGACATTTACGTAAACAACCAAATCGGCAGTGATTTTCTCGATGGTTTTTCTGAAGATCGCGGACAGGGTAAGATTGGACCGGTAAAGACAATTACTCGAGCACTTGCTTTGGCGCGTCGTGGCGACAACATCGTCCTAGCCAACACCGGTCAGTCATACCAAGAAAGCATTTCGATCCAGGGTGCCCGTCATAACGGACTGAAGAAGAAGCCATTCTTGATCGTTGGGAACGGAGCGACGCTTGATGGCACACGTACTATCAAGCCGGAAGAGTGGGACATTGTCGGCAATGCCGTGTTTGAAATGACTCCGCGCGAGACGACAAGGACATTGCTATATCTGGACGGCAAGCCCGCTACTTCGGTCGCAGTAAACAAAGATGCGACGAAGGTCCCAGAATTGGCACCCAACCAGTGGTGTATCTATAGGGGACGCATCTACTTTAAATGTGAAGAAGGAAAGATTCCATTGGACTATGAATTGAGCCTCACGGACTTGCAAGTTGGTATTTCAATTTACAACGTCCGCGGCTTAATTATTTCCGACCTGACAATCCAGGGATTCCGTCAGGATGGTATCAACGCCCACGATAATGTATTTGAGTGCGAACTGGCCGAGTTAAGAGTTCGC
>PAXU01000110.1 GCA_002714565.1 Rhodopirellula sp. | reverse complement strand
GCCGGTGATTTCCTATACGAAACCATTACCGATCAGGATCAACAGACCACAACCACCATCACCCTTGAAGATGGAAACGTTAAGTTTGGTGAAACGGATGCACCGGTTTTGGTTGCTACTCCGGTTAACGGTTCCTTGTTAATTAGGCCTGATGGTCTCTACGGCGAATTAACGGCTTCACTGCAAGTCAATACTTCTGCAGTTGTGCTTCAAGGCAACTTGCTACTTGAAATAAACACACTTGCCAGCGGCTACGACAATGGCACTGATGACACTGGTGATGATGTGCCTGCCGGACCATATCTCCGTGGTGACCTAGTCGGTGCATCTCTCTCATTTGAAGGATTGGCTGATGGCATTCAGGGGGATTTCAGTTTTGAGCAAATCACAAATAGTNNGGGGCAAAAGCTCGTTAGGCTCGCTGCGACGGAAATCTCAGTAGATCTAGAAAGCAACGGTNAATCGCTCGTCACACTTNCAAATGGAACGGCGCTATTTGTACTTGGAGATGACGACTTATTTGCAGGCACGGTTTCAGGAACAGCATCCATTTCAGGCATCCCGGGCGTTCAATTGCAAGCGGGTGCATTGAGTTTCGAGACAAATCATTCCTCAAGCTCAATTGACGAATCGTATTCACTCAACGACCAACACATTGAGTTAGTATTGCCAGCCGGTCCGTACACACGCTTTACGGGTCAGGANATTCAACTGGTGGTCTTAGANCAGACTATCTCCGGCGATNTCACCTTTGAACAAATGAACGACTTTAGCGGCCAACAAGTAACACGGCTTGNCATCAGTAACGGTGAAGTTGCTCTTGGTTCACAGGAAAGTCCGATCCTCACCGTCGACAATCTCGCCGGATACCTCGTTGTTGATAACGCCGGTGCTGCTGGCCAGATTTCCGGCTCCATAAATGCATCGTCAAGTGCACTAAGCGTAGCAGGAGATGCCACTGTTGTAATAAACAACACAGCTGGCGAAATCTCGGCTCAATTTGATTTAGATCCAGCTAACGCAACGATTCCGGCAGGTCCATTTGTCAGAGTCGAAGTCCTAAATGCAACGACGCAACTCCTAGGTCAGTCCATAACAGGAAATATGGTCTTTGAAAGTGACGGCAACGGCAATGTGCGAGCGACAGCAAGCGACGTGTCAGTTTCACTATTAGATGGCATCATATCTATCCAAAACGGCAGCGGATTCTACTTGTCCAACGAAGCTGGAACCGCCGGTCGGATTTCCGGTCAATTGAACACTCAAATCGCTTCTGCATCCTTCGGTGGNACGTTTGCGGTTGAGTTTAACAACACAGGCGAAGATGTAAATGAAACAATTCAAATTGGTACTTCGATAAACACCTTGGTTGTTCCTGCAGCCGATGAATTAAGAATTGTTGGTGAAGGCGCGACCTTAACGACCAACGGCCTCACGATCGCAGCGAATTTTGAATTCACACAGGGCAGTGGCCAAATCAATGGCGTCGACCAGTCATATGTTGTCGTTAGTGCAGATCATGTCTTTGCGAATATCGGNGATGATTTACTGACCGTTGGTAGTCCCGACCAAAATGAAGCATACGGCACCCTTGTAGCCACCGGGAATGGACTGGCTGGTGAGCTAACGGTTGGCAACTTCACGGTCAATCTTCCGACGCTTGCGATTTCGACAGAGAGTTTGAATTTTGCCATCAACACNAATGAAACAGCCATTGATGTCAACGGGCTGGANCTGGAAGCTGGTCCTTTCTTACGTGCAAGCATTCTAGGGGCCAACGCGGTTATTTCACTTGGTGGTGATGATGCTGCCGACTTCAATGCAACTGGCGACTTCCACATTGAACAACACACGGTGAATCAAGATACCGTCACAAGACTTGCTATTCAGCAATTCGNGGTAGGAATNGGCGATAGTGGAATCAGTAACGGCCNGGGCATATTTNTNGTGACAACTGACGGCATTGCCGGAACAGCTTCTGGTGACGCTACCGTCAGCGCCGGTGATGGATTATTTGAAGCGGGTGCGTCAGTGGCCGTACGGGTGAATACGACTGGAAATGCTGTTTCAGAATCGATACTTGTTAAAGACACTGAAACGTCAATTGAATTCAGCCCGGAAGAAGGATACCTGTTCGACTTCTCNGTCTCAGAACTCTCNCTAACAATCGGTGATTTCGTCTCTGTCGAAGGAAGCATAAATTATGAGACAAATGGCGATGTTTCCACGTTTGCGGGCACGGGCATTGAACTCTTCGTCGGTGATGGCCNTATTTATCTAGCGACCGGTGAGGTGAATCCACAGGCAAGCGGTATCCTCGTAACTGAATCTACGATTGGATTAATCCGGAATACAACGGATGGCACTTATGCATTAAACGCAACNGGTACTACTCAAGTTATTGGAATACCNGGGTTAGACCTTTCCGGCACATCAACCATTCGGGTAAACACCACAGGTGAAACACAAGACGAAACCCTAACAATCCCAGGCACTGACCAAACCGTAGCTGTCAAATTTACCAGCGCGGACGACGTGAAAGAACTCGTTGGTACTAATCTTGCAATCGGTGTGGCTAATCAACAAATTAGCGGGGATCTTCATCTGACTGAAGTTGTATCCGCGACCGAAACAACCTACCAAATTGCAGTCAGCAATGGGGCCTTAAACATTGGCACGGAATCGGCCGGCCTTAATGTCTCTAATGCAACAGGAACTTTAAGCCTGACTTCTCAAGGAATTGCTGGAACTCTATCAGGTCTGGTAAACGCAAATATTCCAGGGCTGACCATTAATGGTGATTTATCTGTTCAAGTTAATTCACGTCCTGAATCTTACGATGCTGGAACACCAGAGATCGAGGACGACCTTCCAGCAGGACCATTCCTTCGGGCTGAACTCACTGACGTTGATGAATTCTCGCCTGCTTCAATTGAGATGCTAGGTCAGACGCTTCAAGGGACGATTGTATTTGAACAAATCACAGCAAATGATGAGACGCAAACAAGAGTTGCGGTAAGTAATGGCAGCCTAAGCTTTGGCACAAGTGAAAACCCTGCGTTTTCTGCTTCAGATATCGAAGGAACGCTGATTGTCTTCAATTCCGGCGTTGCTGGATCTTTAGACGCACTGATTTCATCATCGCTCACCTCTGTTTCACTTACAGGTGACGTTGCAATCGACGTGAACACGACGAACGCCGCCGTCAGTGAATCCTTGGTAATAAATGGTCAGGATCAAATACTGCAACTTCCCGCCGGACCATATTTCCGTGCAGCACTTAACAATGGCGCACTAACGCTTACTGATCTCGAAGAAACCATTTCTGGCAACATTGTTATAGAACGTGCTGTTGAACTTGATGGTTCTGAGTCCACTCATGTTGCTATCACNGAAGCCAGTTTGTCTATCGGAGACGGGACGACTGACTATGTAACGCTGACCGATGGTTCGGCAGTGATCATTGTCGAAGAGTCCACAAACACGATTGCTGCACGTTTGACAGGTGCCGTGACTACTCAAATCCCTGATGTAAATGTCTCGGGTCAGTTTACATTTGAGATTCATCAATCAGATGCTCAAACTGCGTTTGATCAAACTGTTCTAGTAAACGGCGAAGAAGTATCCATAAGCCTGCCAGCTGGTAATTTTGTCCGAGCAGCTGCTGAAAATGCGACTCTCGACATTCTTGGGCAACACCTTAGTGGCAATTTCATCTTCGAGAAACAAACTACTAATGGTGTTGAAACNGTAATCCTCACCGGCTCAAATCTGTCACTTTCATTAGCTGATGGCTTAATCAGTCTGGAAAATGGATCGGCTGCCATAGCGATCTCAGATGCGGGAGTCGCGGCAAGAATCTCGGGCGATCCATCTGTAGATATCCCAGGTGTGACAATCAGTGGGGANCTGTGGGCCGAGATTAACACGACACGGTCCGAAGTCACCATTGGTAGCGGCGAAGATCAAATCACTCTTGATAACGGCAACGGTGGAAACTCACCTGGTGCAAACTACGTACGAATTCGTGGTAATGCTTTAACCGTCACAGTTCTAGATCAGGAACTTGAAGGGAACTTTACCTTCTCGAGCGTTGAATACGCTGATGGTTCCAAAGTCATTCAAGGCTCACTGTCTAATGGCTCATTATTACTTGGGGATGANGANCCAACTAAACCGCACGTTGCTGTATCCAATGCTGCTGGCAGAATACTAATCACNGATAACGGACTGACCGCCNTCATTGACAACAGTGATGTTACGGTAAACATCGACGNAACAATCGCGACATTCCAATTCAATGAAACCAATGCGGTGATCAATACAGTTGAAACGGAAGTTACGAACGAGTTCATTACCAACGGCGGTGATGCCATTGCAGCAGGTCCGTATGTGAGAGTAGAAGCTCCGGATTCAACGCTCACGATTGCAGGTAATGAGCTGACCGGTGCCTTCGCATTTGAACAGTACAACGACAGTAATGGCAATAGCCTGCTCAAGGTTGGTGCTGTCAACATCAACTTGGAAAACAANCCACAAGGAAAGCTCGTTAACGGTCGCGGTGGTTTCGTAATNCTTCCGGTCGACGCTAATGCCGNTACCNNCGGTTTTGCAGGNATGCTTTCTGGAAGTATCGAGGCAGGNACAAGTAGNCTTGNCCTTGAAGGNGATGCTGTTCTACGAGTAAANAAGACGGGANTTGAGGTCAACGAGACNATAATCGTTGATGGTCAGGAAGTGCTCCTGAANTTCAACGCCGATGAAACGGATNTCTTTAGCTTCTCAGTTTCCGGATTGACATTAAACATCGGTGATTTCCTGACCATCCANGGCAACGTCTCATTCGGAGACTTTGGTTCTTATCAAGGATTTGCCGGAGAGGATNTAAGTGTATTCCTCGGGTGGGGCNTNGGATTCCTTGATGACGGCAGTATCAATCCNTTAGCCAANGGGCTCTCAATCAGTGGTGTAACACTGGGTGTGATTCGATGGCCTANNCTTGGTGGTGGAAATGGTGANTCGAGCAACTACAACTGGTCGNTAAAAGGANTTGGCGANGTAAGTCTTAATGGNATAAGCGGCNTCGACCTGNNCGGAATAGGCGAATTCTCNTTCAACAATTCTAATTCCACGGTTGATCACACATTTACACTTCCAAGCGGTGNAAGCTTCGATGTAGACTTCGATTTGCCTGATTTCGCCAGTGATTTCAGCATGCCGGAAATGAATCTGAACTTGGGAGACTTTACGCTTAACGGTGCACTTGGACTGGACAAAGTTGAGTTTGGCGATTTAGAAGGCTTCTCACTAGACCTCAGCGGCATTGAATTCGGCATCGGTGAAGGTGCCAGCGAAATCGGAGTCTCCGATGCTCTTGGCAACCTTGTCATGACATCTGCGGGCATCGCCGGTGAGCTGTCAGGAAACATTGACATTGGTTCACCAGGAGCTCAATTCGGCGGTGACTATACCATAGCCATCAACACTCTTAGTGAGGATGTTTCGTACGACATCGCTGTTGGTGACTTCGAGTATGAAGTTGAATTGCCAGCCGGACCATATCTAAAGGTAAGTGGCAAAGACGCATATATCGATCTTCTAGGACAACGACTCAGTGGTGATTTCAGCTTTGAACATGCGACGAGTCTAGCCGGAGACAGCATTACACGTGTTGCAGTCGATAGTGGACACCTGCAATTAGGACCAACAAATAGCCCAGTAGTTGAACTCACCGATGGTTTTGGTTGGCTAATCATCAATGAGAGTGGAGTAATTGCTGACATTGCCGGAAATGTATCTGTGTCGCTTCCCGGTGAATCCGTGATAGACGGTGAATTCGGATTAACGCTGAACAATACTTATCAGCCAGTCAGCGAATCATTTGATATTGCTGGAACAGCTATTGAGCTAACTGTTCCAGCTGGCCCTTATGTGAGATTTACAGCAACAGATGCTACGGTTTCAATTGCGGGCCAATCAATCACAGGAAACTTATTATTCGAAGAATATGATGAGACAGTTGTACTAGGTGTTTCCGGTGGCACGCTGAATTTAGCTGGCGGCGTCATCAATGCTGCTGATGTAAACGGACTGCTAGTGGCAACTCCGAATGGAATGGCTGGCACGCTGGCAGCAGACGTATTAACTGACATTTCCGGCGTTAGCATAGACGGCAACTTCGCAATTAATGTCAATGACTCGACTACATCCTTCACGGCAGCGACTGACATATATAACGTAGGTGGTCTAAACATCAGTCTGGATATGCCTGCTGGGCCATATGTCTCAGCTACTGCAACTGATGCCACCATTACGATTGCAGGACAAACAATTAGTGGAGATCTCAGTTTTGAGCAGTTAGTAGATGCAGCGGGTCAGGAAGTCCTACGCATTGCCATTGAAAATGGATACGTCACTCTTGGAGGTAACTCAGCACCCGTTTCCGCGGATAACATATCCGGTTTTCTGATTTCATCATCGGAAGGTGTTGCGGGAACACTCGAGGCAGACCTAAGCGTGAATATCCCAGGCATCACTTTGACTGGATCACCTTCACTCAGTATCAACAATACGATAGGCGTGGTAACCGGTCAGTTCTCTGACATCACAACAGCTATTTCATCAATTCCGGCTGGGCCATACTTCCGAATCGAGGTGACAGGCGGATCGATAACCGTATTGGGACAAACGATCTCCTCAGATTTCGCGTTGGAGGAAGTTACGCTTACTGATGGCTCAACGGTAGTAAGAGCAGTTGCTGATAATGCATCACTACTACTTGCCGATGGTGTCGTTGAATTTACCAATGGTTCCGGTTACTACCTGCTTACTCCTAATGGTGTCGCAGGTCGACTCTCCGGCAATCTCTCCACAACAATGAACGACATCGTATTTGGCGGTGCATTCGAGATTGAAGTTAACAACACGGCAAGCTCTATAAGCGATTCGATGGAAATCGGTTCCATAACACATTCTTTGGAACTACCAGCCGGACCGTATATACGTGTAGCAGCAAGTGATGCTTCCATTGCAATTGGTAGCCAGAGTATTACCGGCTCATTTGCTGTACAGGAATATACGATTGATGGTGAGAAAATTGTTCATATAGCTATTTCAGAGGCAGCCGCTCAACTTGGTGATGGCACAAACGCACTATTAGCCTTTGAAAACGGAAGTGGTCATCTGATTAGTGAGCCTGATAACGAAACGGGCGAACCATCCCTGGCGGGTCAAATCTCAGGTGACGTTTCAGTCCTTGTTCCAGGTTTGGCGGTGTCCGGAGCAGTTGCTATTGAGTTCAATCAACTAGATGAAGCAATTAGTCAGAACATCACTATCGATGGTTCAGAAGTTGAGTTTGATCTGGATGCCGGCCCTTACTTCAAATTTACCGGTTCGGATCTTGAGGTCACGCTGGGTGACCTATTTACCGCAACGGGTGAATTTAGCTTTAGCGAACAGCAGGTTGGAAACGCTACTATCCTTGAAATCATGTTCGAGGATGCGGGCTTAAAATTACAAGTGAACGGTACAGACGTTGTTAACTTGACGGATTTATCGGGATCTGTTGTTATGCTGCGGGCTCCACCTCAGAACCCACCTGCTGATGCGACCGTTTATGGTGCCGTTTCTGGAACAGCGCAAATAGACATCCCTGGAGTATCTGTAGACGCTGATAACTGGGAACTCAGATTTAATACAACAGACAGCTTGCAAACAATCGAAGTGGGCGGTGAATCGATACAGATTGACCCCGGTTACGTCGCTCTGGGCGAAACCGTTGAATTTGTAATTGCCGAACAAATTCTTACCGCAGCAACAGTTTCTATAGCGGAAAATGGTGATGACACCCTTCGCCTCAACGCCACGGATTTGAACATTATATTAGGCGGTGATATCGTCGATGTGACCGCTAACAACGCGGAATTCACGATCAGTGATACCGGATTCTACGGAAAAGCTGAAGTTAACGACAGCAGTATCTCACTAGGTTCAGACTTAGTTGTTTCCATTGCCCGGGCAGAAATTCTGGTCAATTCAACAGCGGTACCAGCCACACTTTCAGATGGAAACACTGAAATCCCTGCAGGACCGTATACAAGAGTTGATGTTCTAGATGATGCCCTAGGTCAGTCGTCATATGTCTCATTCTACAGCATATCGCTGAATGGCGAATACAGCTTTGAAGAATCAACCCTGCTCGATGGGTCTAAGCAAGTAGAGGTCGGTATTGCTGGCCTATCGGTCTCCTACGATGGACAAACACTTGGTAGTGGTGAAGGTGCGATTGTTGTAATACCTGGAAATGGTTCAACAACTGGTGGTATCGCAGGCATTGCTTCTGGTAATCTCGGGGGAGAATCGTTTGCGGTCAGCATGTCAGCCCGATTCAACACCAGCAAACTGGCTGTCAATGAAACAGTTACGGTAGGTGCAAAATCATTTGAGATTGTTTTTGATGCCCCAACCGATGCTGACAACAACGGAACTGTAGATAACATTTTCGAGTTTACTGATGTTGATGTTTCGATGAACATCGGTGACTTTATCATGATCGAGGCTGGCGGCAGCTGGAATGGAACCGATCTAATCATCGATGACGATTCCGGCACGCTGTTCATTGGGCAGGGGCCCGGATTAATCGATGGAGAGGTAAATCCAGCAGCACGTGGTTTCCTCGTCACAAATGTTTCTTTGCATGCACGGAAAATTGGACAGCAACATGCAATGTATGCATCGGGTACGCTTCAGATTCTGGGTATCCCAGACATAACTCTTGCTGCAAACTCCGTTGAAGTCAGTGTCAATACAACTGGACAGCAACAAGTTTTAGATTTTGGTGACGGTGATGCTGCAAACGATCAATCCATCAGTGCAAATATTAAATCGCTGTCGGGTAACGACATTACTATCGATCTGTTAGGCCAATTATTACATATCCCCGATACCGGCAACTTATCTATAAGCTATACAGCGGCTGAAAATGCCTCAGAACTGCAAGTTTCAGTAAGTGATGCTGTGCTGCTGCTAGGCACCGACTGTGATACACCATCGGATTATGCCAACTGCACCTTTGTAGCTGAAAATATCGATGGTGATATGCTGATGTCCGATTCAGGAATCGCCGGCGACTTAACGATTGGCCAGATTGAACTCGCAACCGATGCTGTTAACTTACACGGTGCCGTGATTGGACTTAGGGTAAACACCGGCTCCACTGCTGTTGATCATGATGCCGATATTGCAACAACACCTATACCTGCAGGACCATATGTTCGCGTTGACATAACAGGTGTAGAAGGAGATACGGCTAGTCTGGATATTGCTGACACTACAATTTCCGGAAACTTCAGCATTGAGCAATCCACTCTAGCTGCCAGTGGACAATCGATTGCTGAAGAAGCACCGAAGGCTGTCAGAATCACCGTTTCAGATATTTCTGCTGATCTTGGAATCGTTTCGGTATCTGATGGTAATGGACAGTTCCTGCTAACCGATACAGGCATTGCAGGCAGTTCTGCGGTCATGCTTGATGCAGACTTCGGCGACAACGTTGAAATCTCGGGCACATACAGCCTGGCAATCAACAACTTACAAGACGAAGACAACAACTACATCGCTGTTAACGAGCAATTCACCGTCGGCAATGAAACAACGACTTTAAGCCTGCCAGAGGGGCCGTACGTGAAAGTCGCTGCGGATGATGCCAAACTGATAATCGCTGGGCAATCAATCAGTGGCTCGTTCGCCTTCGAGAAATTGACTACCGCAAATCAGGATAGCCTTACCCGCCTGACAGTAACAAACGCTCAGGTTGGAATCGGTGATGGTAGTGTAAACTACCTGTCACTGAGTGATGGTAATGGGGATTTGATCGTCACCGATGATGGCGTTGGTGGATATCTAACCGGTACGATGAGTGTCAGTATCCCAGGAGCAACGGTTTCAGGTCAATTCGAAGTCTCGGTCAATACTGGTGACCAACAACTGGATGCTAACTGGGACACGAATAACGACGGGATAGATGACAAATCGCTCACAGTACCTGCGGGGCCATATATCCGAGTTGATGTATCTGCTGTTACAACAGCGACCGGAAATGCTACATCAGTTACGTTTGGTGATATTAATGGTGACGGCGAAGATACGGACATGGTCGTCTCCTTCAGTGATGGTCCAAACCTACTCTATATTGGTCCACCTAATAACGGCTCATACGAAGACATTATTCCGACGGCTATCGGTATTGAATCTGAAAACACTCGTGCGTCAACAATTGGTGATCTTAATGGTGATGGATTTGCCGATATCGTCGTCGCAAATTATGGCAGCGGGGATCGCATTTATCTGAGTGACGGCTCTGGTGACTTATTTGATCAAGCACAAACGACTACCGTCAGCGGACAGGCACTAGATTCCACATGGATCGATTCTGCAGATATCAATGCGGACGGATTGCTCGACTTGGCCGTTAGCACCGAAAATGCACAAGATTTCTACTACATTAATCGCGGTCACGATGAAAATGGAGATTGGCTTGGATTTGCCAGTGGAGTGGCACTATCTGATGGATCCACTGATGCCATATCGATTGACCTCGGTGATCATGATGAAGATGCGGCAGGTGCAAACGACATTGATATCGCCGTAGAACTCGACGGCGCAGTATATGGCATCAAACAAGTAGATACGGGCTCTCGTCTGTCCGATGATTTATCGTTCACTCTCAGTTACCAGCTAACAAATCAACAAACGGCTGACACAGAAATAACTGTTGCTGTTGATGATACCAATACTAACGTGACTTATGATGATCTCGAGTTAGACATCGCCAATGCTATCGTTGCCACAACGGGCAATTCTTTAGCCGAACTTAACGTAATCGTAACGGTGACTAGCAGTGAAATCCGGACGGAAAGCACTATTGATACGGTTACTGTGACGCAATATATCGCCACCAACGGTGAACGTGACACCGATCTCAGATGGATAGACGATGACACATTACCTGGCGGCCACACCTTTGCAAGCACCGATGTCAACTCTGTACCCGCCTCTTCGAGTGAGGCAGCATATATTGAAATTGCCGGGCAGCGTCTTGAATTCAATGCACTGCAATTTGAGCAGACAACTCAAGATAATGGTCAACGAGTCGTTACCGCTGCACTATCGGATGCTACGCTGACACTCGGTGCAGCAACAGACACACCACTGATTACCGTATCAGACATCGATGGATTCTTAGTCGTCAATGGTGATGGTATTGCCGCGAATTTAACTATAGGACAGGTCGATCTGAATCCATCTGTACCATTTGCACTAAATGCGACATATAGTCTGACTCTCAACACAATGCCGATAGGTGTTAATCAGAATTTCGTCCTAGCAGACGGTAGCACCGAAACCCTAAGTGTAAGTGCGGGACCATATATACGATTCACAGCTGATGCCAGAGGTGAAGCCCAAAGCTTCACTATCGACCCTAACGGCCTCAATCAAAATCTAAACGGTTTGTTTGTGTTTGAGCAATCAACCAACAGCTTTGGCGATCGACGAATTCGAATCATTGGCGAGGACATACAAGCTAATGTGGCTGGAATGGAACTCACTGATGGCTCCAGCTATCTATTGCTCACCGATAACGGATTAGCTGGAAACATTTCGGCAAATGTCAGTGTCGAAGTCGGAAGTGCATTTGGACTCGGTGGCGATCTTGAAGTTGCTGTAAACACAACCACTCAACCGGTTCAAGACGAGATCACCGTAAACTCCGACACAATCGTATTGGATTTACCAGCTGGACCATATGTGCGAGTTGGTGGTAGCGGAATGCAAATAACCGTTGGGGGAGTTGTCATCACTGGTGACTTCTCCTACGAAACGGTAGATATCGACGGTGATTCAAAAAGTGTTATCGTTGTGAATAACGCCAGCCTCTCAATCGGCGACCAAATATCCATGTCTGATGGCTCAGGGGTATTTATCGACGAGCCATCGGGCCAAAAGGCTGGACGACTAACTGGGAACGTTAGTATTGATGTTCCCGGTGTTGAGTTTGAAGGTGAGATTTCTATAGCCTTCAATGAGACCCCTGATCCTTACAATTTGAACTTTGATCTTGGTAATGAAAGCGTAGCACTGAATCTTGATTCTGGAACATTCACTCAAGTACAAATCGGATCGAATGCTACCCCCGGCAGCTTAACGGTACTTGGTCAGTCGATTACTGGCACTTTCTTAGTTGAAACGCATAGCGTCACAATAAACGGCGCAGCAAGTGAAACTCTAAAAATCACCGGCGATAACATCGGACTAAACTTTGGCGATGGAACAATAACTCTTGCCAACGGACAGTTTGCCTTAATTTCTAGCAGTAATGGTGTAGCCGGTGAAATCACTGTGGAAAATGTTGCACTCGGCCTTGGCGACAATATTTCACTTAACGATCCTGGTGCATCGCTAACCGCAACTGTCACGTTCAACAATACGACACAAGCGGTCGTTGATGATACACTCGGCCTAAGCATTGCTGCCGGCCCATACTTCAAGATTAATATTGATGATCTAGATCTTGTGGTTGAAAATGTCAAAGTCGCCGCCAACTTTGCATTTGAAAGCGTCACAACTGCAGATGGCGACGAAATTGTCAAAGCTGCGATCAGTGGTGCGGATATTCAACTTGGCCCTGCAAATCAACCGATCGCTTCATTAACATCTGCATCTGGTTTGCTCGTAAAGACTTCCGCGGGCACGGCTATGTCCGTTGAAGGTACTGTCTCGATAGGTACCTCTGAGCTATTCGAAATCACCGGCACATTCAGTGGCCTAATCAACAACACTGACACAGCCATTCAGGAGTCAATGACGGTTAATGGCGAAGTCATATCGATTGATGCACCTGCAGGGCCATACGTAAAAATTACAGGCGAAAATGCCGGTTTGACTATTGCCGGTCAAACAATCAGTGGCAACATTGCATTTGAACAATACGCTGGGGATGCTGACTTAGTGACGCTTCAAGTTTCAGACGGAAGCATGACACTCGGAGGCAATCAGGCAGACTATGTTAATGTCAGCGACATCAATGGCTATCTAATCAACGCATCCGACTACTTTGTCGGCGAGCTTCAGGCAAATGTCGCAATCAACATTCCTGAAGTCTCATTTGACGGCACTTTCGGGGTGCAGGTATTGTCATTTGGAGCCAATTTTGATCTAGCCGAGCATTCCAATGGCGATGGATACGCGATTCAAATTCCCGCAGAATTTGGCGATGCGATCGAAATAGAAGATGCTACTGACAGCCTTAAGGTCAGCGCCGTTGGCGTGTCAATGGACATAGCCGGCCAAACACTAGACGGTAATTTCGCATTCGAGAAACAGGATGGCGAACTTCTTCTCTATGCAGACAGTGTATCGCTAGGGCTTGGAAGTGGCGATCAGGATTTTGTCACGGTT
>PAXU01000109.1 GCA_002714565.1 Rhodopirellula sp. | reverse complement strand
TCTGGCTTCTCGCAATTCGGGTGGAAATACGGGCAACTCCATCGCGGCATAGACATCTTCTTCGGTCGCACCGGCAACGTATGTTTCTTTGTCTCCATCGATTTTGAAAACACCGTATTCGTTGATCTTTAGCCCCCTTTGCTTAGCCAGACCGCGCAGCACCACATTGTGATCCTTGGAACCTGTGAAATACTGCAACGCTGCACCGAATGAATCTGCAGGAACGACGCGCAGATCAACCTGTAACGACTCTTCGATTCGTACGCTCATCTTCGTATCGCCGCGTCCAATTACTGACTCAACCAGGTGATAAGCACCAAAATGGTCCATGACAACTTCTGCGTTTTCGGAAACGACGAGAATATCTAAGTCTCCGACTGTCTCGCGACGACGACGATAACTACCGGCAAGTTCAATCTTGCTGATTTCTCCGCAACGCTGCATGTGATCGAGAATCTGTCTGGCAGTTTCATCCGCCTTCGCCCAATAAACCCGTTTATTCGCAGCATCGGCGATTTCGATCCCAGCCAGAATCGACTCAACTGTCTTGGCACCAAATCCCTTCAAGTCGGAAACGACACCCGCTTTGCATGCCTCTTTAAGTTGATCGAGGTTTGCGATACCTAGTTCCCGATATAGCATGGCTCCTTTCTTAGGTCCCATTCCCGGGATTCGCAATAGATCTAAAACAGACCTTGGTATCTCTTCCAGGATTTCATTGATTTGTGGTAGCTCACCCGTCTCTACTAACACCACGCATTTCTCAGCCACACCTTTGCCGATCCCGTCAATACTGAGAAGGCTGGCTGGATCTTCTTCAATGATCGAATTGATGGAATCCGGATAGTCCTTAATGACACGTGCACCGTTTCGATAAGCCCGAATTTTAAACGCATTGGCACCCTGAAACTCGAGCAGGTCAGCAAGCATCGTTATTGTTTGTGAAATCTTGGCATTGTCCAACAAACTCTCCCTCGTATTCCGGACTAACAGTATGACCAACCATCTGAGCTAACAGCTGTTTAGCCTGCGCCAACGGCGCGATAAACTGAACGCGTACAGGATAGTAATCTAGCACGTATTTGACTAGGTTTTGCATGCCAGCAAATCTAACACCGCAATACCGTAAAGCCGAACAAGCATACCGTCAAGCAACCAGTCCTCAGGAAGAGTTGGATTGCCTTGAGATTATGCTACGGGAAATCCCAAAGCACAAAGGAACTGATAAGCTCCAATCTGATCTCAAGCAGAAGATCAGCAAGGTAAAGAATGATATCTCTGATGGTGCGAAAAAACCTACAAGTGATGCTCAAAGTGGTTTTAAAATTCCACATCAAGGTGCTGGACGCGTCGTGCTTATCGGGCCACCAAACAGTGGTAAGAGTCAATTCCTAACAGCAGTGACTCGAGCTACACCGGAAGTAGCCGATTATCCATTTACGACACGAGATCCAATTCCAGGCATGATGGCCTTTGAAGACGTGATGATTCAGGTCATTGACACGCCGCCGATCACCAACGATGTCATGGACCAAAACATGGTCAACCTCGTACGCGGGGCGGACATCGTCCTTCTGTTTATCGACTTAGGGAATGATGACTGTGCTGAAGATATCGCCGCCATACTCGATCGATTTAACGATGGAAAAACGCGTCTAGCCAATGATACGTATTTGGATGAAGAAGACATCGGGCGATCCTATACCCGCACCTATGCTATTTATAACAAGACGGATGACTCGGACTCAGCCGGTAGGCGAGAATGGATTAACGAAGTATGCCCAATCGCGTTCAAGTCCTTTGATATCTCAGCAACGACCGGGACTGGACTAGATGAAGTGCGTGATGCAGTTTTTCGTGCACTGGATGTCGTTCGTGTTTACACCAAGATGCCAACACAAAAGGAAGCGAACTTTGACAAGCCGTTTACTATCAAACGCGGAGAGACATTAGTGGAGCTTTCACAGTTGATCCATAAAGATGTAGCAGAGTCGTTCAAATTTGCGAAAGTCTGGGGAATCAATGTCCACGATGGAACTCAGGTGAAAGGCGACTACGTACCGGCAGATAAAGACATCGTCGAAATACACTGCTAATCACAGAACAAAAAAAACGCACGGTTGAGATTTGGAGTCTCAACCGTGCGTTTGGTTGTTTCGACCGATTCATCAATAGATGAATCAATACCGGCAAGTCGGAACCTAATTACGAGATACCTTTTCACGTACCTTTGCTACAACGCTCTTAGCTTTGCTAACAGCACCTTTGCATTTCTCGCAAATGGTTGCCACTCTGCCTTCGGTTGCATCCTTCACTGCGTCTGTAGTTGCCTCCACACCGCTCTTAATGCGGGTGATCAGTGGTTTTGCATCTTCGGACTTCTCAGTCTTTGCAATCTTCACGATCGATGAAATCTTTTCTACTACTGCACGTTTTTCACCAGCAAAACTGTTGCTTAAAGACACGGTGAAAATACTGGCGATAACAAGCATCGCAATCATTAAACGCTTCATCACTATTCCTCCAACGACAAAACAAGTATGTGTTTTCAACTACGGAATAGTCCATTCTGACCAAGCGCCGGCACTACTCCACACCATTCATCGTCGAATTTAGTTATTCCGCTGTGAAAATAGACCCACAATTAGGGCTGTATAGTTTTTGACGGTTATATTGAGAACGGAAACGCGTCAGAGCGAGAGTGATGTTTAGACCCTGCCCAATTCCTAAGCAGAGTGCCTATTTCTTAATCACGAATCTATCAATCAAAAGCACAGTTGTTAAACTGTGCGGCCAAATCCGGGTTCCCTGTAATCCATATTGACCACGAATATCATTCTGTGAGAAACTCCGCACCAAGAAATGACATGACGTCATCGATTTGCGATTACGGGAAGGGCCCTCAACGATGTTCTCTAGTGAACTTAGACACCTATTTTCCTCCAATTGGCTAGCAATTCTCATCACAGCCACGTTTACCATTGGTTGTGGAGATCCCGTCGATGAATCCTCAACGGATTTAGAAGAGAATCCGCCTGTTGTAGAACCAGGGGAATTGGATGATTCGAATCTGACAGGTGCTCAGAACACCCAATCAACTGATGAAACTGAGATAAACGTTGATTCAACAAGCTTCAATATCGCTAAGGATGCCTCGCCAGACCAGGTAATTAAGCAGTTCCTGGCTGCAATGAAGGACGGCGACAAACCGATCGTAGCAGCGTTGCTCACAGAAAAAGCGCGAATCGAAACGAGTAAGCATAATCTCGTGGTTCAACCGCCGGGATCGCCGTCAGCACAATTCAAGGTCGGCAAAGTTGAAACGGTAAAAGGGGGCGCATATGTGAACAGCTCCTGGAGCGAAATCCCGCCAGGTAAAACCGTGGCCCGAGAATTCGAAATCATCTGGGTGATGAAAAACCAGAAAGACGGATGGCGTGTGGCTGGCATGGCAACACGAATCACTCCTGAGTCATCTCCGACGTTTCTAAACTTCGAGAATCCTGAAGAAATGCTCAGTCGTATTGAAAGTGCCGGAAACCCATCTGAGTCTGCTGTGGAAGTGGCCGGAAACTAAGAGTCATCTTCGTCTTTGTTTACTCGTCCTGTGCACGAAGCTGTGCCAGCACTGAGTAGTCTTCCAGAGTACTCGTGTCACCAACTGACTCGGTGCCTTCGGCAATATCTTTAAGCAACCGCCGCATAATCTTCCCGCTTCGTGTTTTGGGCAGTGCGTTGGTAAACCGAACATCATCCGGCTGAGCTAGTGCACCGATTTCATTGCGCACGTGCTGTTTCAACTCCTGCTTGAGTTCTTCAGTCGGTTCAGCACCGACAACCGTGACAAACACTGCAATGGCCTGTCCTTTGAGGTCGTCCTTACGACCTACCGCTGCAGCTTCAGCAACCGAAGGATGGCTTACAAGAGCACTTTCAACCTCGATGGTGCTTAGTCGGTGTCCGGAAACATTGATCACGTCATCAATGCGCCCCATGATCCAGTAATACCCGTCCTCATCGCAACGGGCATTATCACCGGCAAGGTAATTACCCGGAACTGCACTCCAATATTGATCCTTGAATCGTTCATCGTCGCCCCAAATACCGCGTAGCATTCCCGGCCATGGGTGCGTCATGACTAGCCAGCCACCTTGATTCTGTCCGACCGGAGCGCCCGACTCATCAACAATCGCCGGAATAATTCCCGGTAATGGCTTCGTACAACTGCCTGGCTTGGTAGCGATGGCTCCGGGGAGTGGCGACATCATGATGCCACCAGTTTCAGTTTGCCACCAGGTATCAACGATCGGGCATCGCTCGCTACCGATCTTCTCGTGGTACCAAATCCATGCTTCCGGATTAATGCCTTCTCCCACCGTTCCTAACAAACGCAAGCTCGATAAGTCATGTTTTTCAACGTGATGATCACCCCATTTGATAAACGCCCTGATCGCTGTCGGAGCAGTGTAGAGAATAGTCACCTGATGCTTTTCAACAAGATCCCAGAATCGATCCTCTTCCGGGAAGTTGGGAGCACCTTCATACATCAGTGCCGTGGCGCCGGCAGAAAGGGGACCGTAAACAATGTAACTGTGGCCGGTAATCCACCCGCAATCTGCCGTACACCAATAGATGTCGTCATCGCGGTGATCAAACACCCACTCAAACGTTTTCTTGGCGTATAGGTTGTATCCGGCTGTTGTGTGTTTAATGCCTTTTGGTTTTCCCGTCGAACCGCTCGTGTAGAGAATGAACAGCGGGGCCTCGGAATCCAGCGGCTTGGCTGGACAATCGTCATCGACATTATCCAAAAGGTCGTGCCACCAATAGTCGCGTCCTTCCACCATTTCCACTGCGTTCTCAGTTCTCTTAAGAACGATCACGGATTCCACTGTTGGTGACTTTTCAAGTGCTTCATCCACCGTCTTTTTCAGTTCGAGCACTTTGCCGCGCCGCCATCCACCATCAGCGGTCAGTACAACTTTGGCACTGGCATCATTGTTTCGATCTGCAATTGATTCCGCAGAGAATCCGCCAAAGATAACTGAATGAATTGCTCCAATACGTGCACATGCCAGCATGGCAATTGCCAATTCCGGCACCATAGGCATGTAAACGGAAACAACATCGCCCTCACCCACTCCCACTGATTTGAGAGCGTTGGCAAACCGGCAAACTTCGGAGTGCAGCTGAGCGTAGGTCAACGTGCGTTTATCGCCCGGCTCACCTTCCCAGATTATCGCCAGCTTGTCACGCCGTTCTGTATCCAGGTGAGCGTCAAGGCAATTGTAGGATACGTTGGTCTTACCGCCGACAAACCACTTTGCATACGGTTCATCCCACTGCAGGATTTCATTGAACGGTTCAAACCAGTGCAATTCCTGTTGCCCCAACTCTCCCCAAAAGGCAACCGGATCTGCTTTTGCCTGATCATAAAGCTGTTGATATGCCTCGAGCGACCCAATACTTGCGGCCGATGCAAACTCTTCTGAAGGTGGGAAGAGTCTGGTTTCCTGCATCACGTTGTCAATTCCACCGGTTTGCTCTGACATCTGATGAATCCTCGTTGAATGGCAAATTGAAAAGAAACTTAGGCATTCCGCATTCAGTTATGCCCAGCTGTTTAAACCTGTTATGTGTTTGCGAGTATTTTAAAACGCGATAAATCTGCATGCTAGTAGCAGAGACGATTGGATTATTGCGTAACCTCCGGAGGCGACACAAAATCCTTACTGTAACGCTCGACCTGCTCCACGGTCATCTCACCCTCCTGTAACCAAATCCGGTAATTCAGATACAAAGGGTTACTTTCGGAAACGGTGTATTCAAAGTATGAACCAAAGCGACCGTAATCTCGCTCACTGAATCTTGCTTCCTTTGGATTGTCAGGACGATCGAGATAACAACACGTGTATCGGGTTTCATCGATTACGAATGACTGGGCGTGCCATGCAAGATTGACATGATCTTTGTCGTTGGGCCAATTGCGGAATTTACCTGGTTCACCTTTACCGTCCGGCCTCACGTAATACGTCTGGTCCTTTGTCTTGTCCGGAATGTGTTGTGAGCCACGAAACTGGAATCCAGCGTGTTGTGGGTCGCCGTCTAACTTGATTTTGCCGACTTTGGACTCTAATTTTGTCGCGAATTCCACCATCACCCCGCCCTTGGCGTTGTATGCAGTCATTTCACGCGTCTCTACGGCAAACACTGCGCCGTCTTTACCTTTCCATTCAATCTGCAGTGTATGTCGACCGAAAAGTGGCCCCGAATCTTCACTGATCACTTTGGCATGAGCCTGACTTTCACCATTGTTGCAATGCCAAATATCGGCGGTTTTACCATCACCGTAGCTAATGCGATTGAATCCAAAAAAGAGACCGCGATGGTGCGGGAATAAACCACCGGCACCTTTGGTTACAAACTTGCTGCCCGTCGGATCGTACAGATGGTGATAGACCTTGTAAGTCTCCATCCGCCGCTCCTTTGTCGAGTTATCAAGCGCTTCATACATGTATCGCAATACGTTTCGACCTTCGATGGAAATGTCCGTGTATTTCCCTGCCTCGTCACGAAACTCGAGTTTTGCCGGTGCATCGACTTCGTCGTTAACCAACAGCTTGCCGCCGGATGATCTACCTGCTGGAATATTCGCCAGTAACAGCGTCACTTCCAGTTTTCCCTGGGTATCGAAATTACGGGTGGAGACTAATCCCGGTTTCGAGATTTGTGCCGGCAGGAACCGATCACCAATTATGATTCCCCCTTGTTTACCAACAAACTTCTCCGGCATTTCCACCAGAAGTCTTACCGGCGTATTGATGCGCTGCACATCGCCAATATTAATTGCGACATCTGTACTAAATTCTTCAGCACTGACCGTGGATTGGGCTGCGACAAGCAGCGAGACAGCAAAAAACAGAGGCTTAACCATATTCACTTTTTGATCCTGCTGTGAATTAAATGCGTGTTGACCAGTCCGGGATTCCCGCATTGTAACCGCGGAATTTACTCAATGCTGCCACACTGAGCCAGCGATTCTCAGAACTTGAGCCAGTTCTTTACGCCAAGACGTGCCATGACAGCAAGTGACTTGGCCGCCTCTGATCCATTGAGCTTACTCTCACCAAATCGACGATCCGTGAATGTAAAAGGAACTTCAGCAAATCGAGCTCCTGCTCGTTTAGCGTGCCACAGAAACTCCTCAAAAAATGAATAACCCGTGCTACGGAATATTTCAAAATCAATTCGTTCGAGGATCTTCGTCCGACAACACCGAAATGCACCGCTACAATCCTTCACGGGTAATCCCATTAGTGTGCGGGCATATAAATTGACACCACGACTCATTAGCCGTCTTCGCACCGGCCAGCCATCCACGCCACCACCTTTGGTGTACCTGGATCCGATGACCACATCCACTTCCCGTTCACCACTATCAGCAAGTCTGGAAATGAGAGCCGGCACCTTTTCCGGTGGATGTGAAAAATCCGCGTCCATACCAAGCCAGGCGTCATATCCACGGTCAATCGCTTCCTGCATGCCTCGAATAGTTGCTGAACCTAAACCGCGCTCGTCCTTGCGAATAATCACATCAAGATGATCGTTAACCATTGATGCTTCCTTACACCATTGGCCCGTTCCATCGGGAGAGTCATCATCAACGATTAGGATATCGGCATCCGGCACGATTTGGTTGAGACGCTCTACGAGCGTAGGAATGTTTTCAACTTCGTTATAAGTGGCGACGGCGATTAATACCTTCATCGCATTTGCCCCTTAGTTTTTGGCCGAATAAACACTCTTGTAGTACTCAAGCGTCTCGCGAATGCCATCCTGGAGACTTACAACCGGTTCATATCCGAGTAATTCCCTTGCCAGTGAGATATCCGCAGAACTGTGCTTGATGTCCCCCGCTCTCTCCGGTTGATAGTCTGCTGCCACTTCCGTGCCCATCAACTCGTTTAAGGAATCAATCAAAGTGTTTAACGAGACGCGCATTCCCGCGGCCATGTTGATACTGTGGCCAACTGCCGCCGAAGCCTCGGCTGCAAGTAAGTTTCCATGAACCACGTTTGCAACAAATGTAAAGTCGCGTGACTGTGTACCGTCACCAAAAACAATCGGTGCTTGTCCGTTCAACATTCTTGTAATGAAAATTGGGATGACAGCAGCATATTGACTGTTCGGATCCTGACGTGGACCAAAAACATTGAAATAGCGTAGCACCACAGTCTCAAATCCATAGGACTCGTAAAACGCATGGCAATACTGTTCCCCGGCAAGTTTGGCCGCGCCGTAGGGTGAACAAGGCTTGGTTACGTCGCCTTCACGCTGGATTTCAGAAGTTGACTGGCCATAACAACTACTGCTGCCTGCGTAAACCAGTCGCCTGACTCCTGCCGCTCGGGATGACTCCAGTAATTGAAGGGTTCCTGTAGCACACACACTATGAGTTGCTAAAGGATTTTCTAAACTGTACGGGACAGAGGCCAATGCAGCCTGATGGAATACAACATCAATCCCTTCCACAGCCCTAGATATAACTTCACTATCTAGCAGATCACCTTGGATAAACTCCAGTCGGTTGCGATCCGTTAGACGCTCCTGGCCAATTCCACTATTGAGATTATCCAGGACGCGAACTGAATCACCACGATTCAGAAGCGCATCGACGATGTGCGAACCAATGAATCCGGCACCGCCAGTAACCAAGTAATTTGCCATTTGTGTCGTACTTATTTGGATTTGCAAATACAAAGAAGCTTTAACGTAACGCCCAAAGTCATGTGACCGTCCAGATGAACGTCGCGTGCCCGGAAGCTATGTAAGGAAGCTATATGTAGCTACAGAACTACGTGCATTATGCTCGACGGAGCCGGTCAAACAACCTGCCGTAGTGCTGATTTAGATGCTCTTCGATTTCAATCAGCTCAGATTCGACTTCAAAAGCATCCTCTTCGATGAGAATGTCCCTGTCACAATCCAGTTGCACTTTTACAACATTGGAGGACACGGCAGGTGCTTCGGGAGGAGTTAGAAGTCTGGCTACTATGGCGTCGTTTTCCCAGTCAGCACCGCTACTGGTCGAATCGCCGATAATTGAAACACTGTCCTGTAGTGGAGCAATTGGAGATGTTACTTCGCACTCAGAAGGCTCAAGCGTTTCTGACACCGAAGCGAGTTGAGATTCGCTGGTCTTATTTTGGAATTCATTTTGTTGGATGTCACTTTGGAATTCACTTTCCAATGCACCAAATTCTACAGATTCGCTCAAGCTACCAAACTCGATCGAAGAAGTTGTTTGGGGATTCGGAGAATCTTCAAATTGATCTTCAGTCAATGCTGGTGCGGGCTTCGGCACGGGCATTTGTTGTATATCCGCCCATCCACACTGGATTTCGTATTCACCGAGTCGTTCAATGCCGTTGCGGCAGGCCAGTAAGATACTACGGTCTGCGATTTGATTAACAACTCTTGGAACACCATCGCTTAGGTCATAAATGCAGCGGATGGCACTATCGTCAAAGTGATCTTCCAGTTGCAGCCCAACTAACTGAACATGATGACTGAGATAGTCACGCATTTGGTTGAAATTGAACGCTTTGATGAAGGCTCGCTGAGAGATTTGTTGATTAAGCGACTGTAGAGACGGATGAGTTAGAGTTTCTTCAAGTCGAGTCTGGCCGACGAGCACCAATGAAACTACACCCGAATTATCCGTAGTCAGGTTGCTCAGTGACTGAAGTTCTTCAAGTTGATCTGTCGTCAATTTATGGGCATCGTCGATGATCACACATACCGGGCCATTTTGTGAAATGATGCCAGCAACAGCTATCTTAAGTTCTGCTTCTCCTGAGCGACTGATGTTTCCCCCCAATTGATGGAGCAGCGTCTTTAGTAGTGCCTTGCGTGTCGTCAAGCCTCCGTTGGCCAGTACGACTCTTCTAACGGACTTTCTAAGACCGGCTACGAGTAACTGACTCAAAAGGCTTTTGCCGGTACCAATTGCACCGGTAACCAGTGAAACGCCTTCCTGGCGAGCTACAGCTCGTGCTGTGTTTTCCAGAACCTGCTCCAAGTCAGAATCTAGAAATGCGTGTCCCACGCAAATCCGCTGACTAAACGGCCTGGTTGGTGAAAGTACCGAATGATTCACCGCCTGCTCACCCTTTCAATCGACTTAAAATCAGCATCGTTGTGCTGCAAGCTGAAACGACACGATATGAATAGCCCTGCTGCCCGTATATCAGATACTATTACGTATCAGTAATAAGAATCGGTTTATCGCCTCGCATCTCTTAAAACATGAGAAATCCAAGCGTTGGGTCTATCTAATGCTGACCTTCTCGCCAATTTACCTACCTTCACATTCATCATTCCGATTGCTATTCATCGTTATGCTGTTACACAGGGTTATGCTGTTACACAGGCATTGCTTATATAGATGCAAGAGATAGCATGAATAAGAATCATGTTTCGAACTAAAATCTGCGGAATTACGAGTGTTGACGACTGTCAGGCATGTATCGATGCCGGGGCCGAAGCTATCGGTCTAAACTTCTATCCCGCTAGCCCACGCTTTCTCAATGCTTCTGAAACGGTGGCAGCAGAAATCAGCGAGCATGCCCAAGGCAATTTGAGTACTGTGGGGCTATGGGTAAACGCTGACATCAGCGAAATCGTCGGGACTGCCGATTCACTAAACCTGAATTATGTACAGCTTCATGGTGATGAAGATCCAGCGTATATAAAAAGACTCGCAAGTTTGCTGGGTAATACGGGGATTCTCAAAGCATTCCGCCTCGGGCGCGACGACGCATCGTCCATTTTAGATTTCGTAAGCGCCTGTGAGATATTTGGCGTGAAGTTACCTGGAATCATCGTGGATGCATACGATCCGGAAAGCTACGGTGGCACAGGCAAAACCCTTGACTGGAAATCATTTAACTTATTGACCCCCCTGTTAGAAGGGTATTTGATTATTTTAGCTGGCGGTCTATCCGACTCAAATGTTGCAGAAGCGATTCGAGCGGCAAGGCCATATGGTGTCGACGTGGCGAGCGGCGTTGAATCGGAACCTGGTCGAAAAGATCCCAAGAAACTCAGGGCATTTGTAGCAAATACCATTGCTGCTCTGGATGCGTGACTGGGCAGTCCGCAGCAACCGCAGGGCATACTACCGGCATGCGATTCCTAACCGCAACTTCCGGCGAACGAGGCGCAAGCCAAGGTAGACGGAGGATGCGGGCGCACGATCATTGCGTGCATATCACAAATTGTTTCACGTGAAACAATCTGAACCAGCTACTGGCTTATCGGATTAATAACCAGTCCGCTGAGTAGCTTTGGATAGAAGTACGTACTCTTGGCTGGCATGCGTTCGCCGTTTTGACTGATCTGTCGTATGTGATCAAGTGTCGCTGGCATAACGAGAGCTGCTAGACCGTAGGGGGCACCATCTTCATCACCGGCGGCGAGCCCGTCAACAACTTCACCAACCAGATGCACATAATCCGGTTTGGGCAGATCGGTGAGTCCGAGCAGATCATCGAGGATCAGCCTATGCAGAATGCTTACACCAAGTCCGCACCAATCGCTGCTTTGATCACTTGCGATTTCCTGCAACCGGGCAGCACCGGCTTCGTTAACTCTCGCCAATACCCATTGATCGTCAGCAGCACAGAACAGGCCAATCGTGCCTTGCTGGTCTTCGACTTCAATTTCCTCCCAGACTTCTGCTGCAGAGTCAGCGCCAGTTGGGCCGGTCGTCAATTCAAAGTGGTCGGATGAGGATGAGGTTAGTTGGTCCACCGAAACAGGAGAGATGCCTCTAAGCAACCGATGCGTTGGCAACACGATCATACCTGGATCATTCATACTCACACACATCGTTAGCACAAAGTTAGCTGGGTGATCGGGGCCTATCTGCTCTTGTTCCATCATTTGTTGCCGATAATTACAACCCGTCTCATATCGATGATGACCATCGGCGACATACATTGGCAAGTCTGCCATAGCGCTGGAAACTTCTGCGATCACCTTTACGTCGGTAACTGGCCACAGACGATGCAATACACCAAGATGATCCGTAGCCTCAAGCGGTGTAACACCAACAATAGCCGATTCGAGAAGTTGCTGAGCATCGTTCGACTCATCTGGGTAGATTCCGAATATCTGACTTAGGTTACATTTAGTCGCGTTAAATAGCTTTAGGCGATCGGCCTTAGCTGCTGAATGCGTTTCTTCGTGAGGGTACACTTGTCCTTCGCCGAATGGTTCAAGCTGCAGCCTCCCCATGAATCCACGACGGACGAAAGTCTGACCCGCGTAATCAAATTGCTGGTGATAGACATACAAGGCCGACTCGTTCTCGGTGAAAAAGACGCCTTCACGCTGCCATTGTCTCAGATACCTGGCGGCGCGTTCGTATCGCTCATCGCCTGACTCGTCGCCGGGCTCTTGTCGATTCAAGATGAGACGAATCACATTTGCCGGATGCTGCTTATAAAGCGATTCCTGAAAGTTCGGGTCAATCACATCATAAGGAGGAGCTATTACATCGCTTAGTGAACCAACCTGGGCGAGGTCATAACGGATACCGCGAAACGCGCTTACATTTACCATCGACAACAATCCATTTCTAAGTCGAAAGTGCTATCGAGCACACTCTTGATTAATAGCGATAGTGATCTGGTTTAAACGGGCCTTCAACCGGTATGCCAATATATTCAGCCTGTTCTTGGGTAAGCGTCGTTAACTTGACACCGATCTGGTCCAGATGCAGCCTTGCAACCTCTTCATCAAGCGACTTTGGCAGAACATGCACACCGAGCTCATACCGATCCGGTTCCTGCCACATTGAGATTTGAGCGAGCACCTGATTGGTGAATGAATTGGACATTACGAATGACGGATGGCCCGTTGCACAGCCGAGGTTCACCAACCGGCCTTCGGCCAACAGGATGATGGAGTGACCATCTTCAAACGTATAGCGGTCAACTTGTGGCTTTACCGTTTCCTTGCTGATGCCGGGTTGATTGTTTAACCAAGCAACGTCGATCTCCAGATCAAAATGACCAATATTGCAAATAATCGCATCGTTTGGCATTGCAGACATGTGCTCGCCACCAATCACATCACGATTACCTGTGGCTGTAACGAAAATGTTGCCAATAGAGGCAGCTTCTTCCATCGTCGTTACCTGAAAGCCTTCCATGGATGCCTGCAGTGCGTTGATCGGGTCGATTTCAGTAATGATGACGCGGGCACCATATCGTTGTAGTGAGTGAGCACAGCCTTTTCCGACATCGCCATAACCACAAACTACAGCCACCTTTCCAGCAACCATCACATCCGTCGCTCGTTTGATACCATCAACAAGCGATTCGCGGCAGCCATAGAGATTATCGAATTTACTCTTAGTGACAGAGTCATTCACGTTAATTGCAGGAACTTTCAATTCGCCTTTTTCGTGCATCTGATAGAGGCGATGTACACCAGTTGTCGTTTCTTCTGACAGACCGTTGATGCCTTCGAGAAACTCTGGATATTTGTCATGTACCATGGCAGTGAGGTCGCCGCCATCATCGAGAATCATGTTCAAGGGCTGACCGTCCTGGAAGAACAGGGTCTGTTCAATGCACCAGTCGAATTCCTCTTCGGTCATACCTTTCCAGGCGTAAACAGGCACTCCTGTCACGGCAATAGCTGCTGCGGCATGATCCTGCGTAGAGAAGATATTGCAACTACTCCAGGTAACTTCAGCACCAAGTGCTGTAAGTGTTTCAATTAAGACAGCAGTCTGGATCGTCATGTGCAAACATCCAGCAATCTTCGCGCCCTGCAGTGGTTTACTATCCTGGTATCGTTCTCGCAATGCCATCAAACCCGGCATTTCGTTTTCTGCGATTTCGATTTCTCGTCGGCCCCAATCAGCCAAGGACAAGTCTTTTACTTTGTAAGGAAGTCGATCTGTATCAGCCTGAGACAATTCAATTCTCCTGTGCCATAAAAAGCTGTAATTCTTCTCAATTGCCATATTCTACTTGTACCGGCGTTTTTGCATAGCGGCGCATGTGGATATGGTGCGATCTCTACCCTAGGTACCGCATTTAACTCGCTGGCGCAACACTCTATTTCCCTATGGTTAATGCATGCATCTTTCCATTGTTTCACGTGAAACAACTTTCCGCATCCAATTCCCTCGTCGCCTGCCGACTCCTTGAAATATGGTGCGGTTGTGCATTACTTGCCTCCCGACGCTACAGCAACCNCGGGNCTCGGCGCAGCCNAACCCGCAAGGCCTACCACCGGAACGCGATTCCTAACCGCAACTTCCGGCAAACGAGGAGCAAGCCNAGGAAGNCGGAGNATGCGGGCAAACGTTCATTTNCGGCATTTCATCCATTGTTTCACGTGAAACATCGACACGCTCGAAGCGAATTCAGACTGTAAGTCTGCATAATTGGCGTTTTCAACAAGTTACCGCACTCGTTACAATTCCTCCGCCGGAACAATGCCCTGTTTTTGGGCTTAAACGGAAAAACACACATTTGGCAGGAGGCCAAAGTCACGTGAGCCGCGTTTTTTGCATTGCAAATCAGAAAGGTGGGGTCGGAAAGACCACAACGGCGATTAATTTATCGTCCTGCCTTGCGCGCGCTGGTTTTCAAACCTTACTTGTGGACTTAGACCCACAATGTAATGCGACAACCGGGCTAGGATTTAATCCTCTGCAGCGCCACCCATTAATTGCAAACGATGAATTGGCCAATTCCATCGTTGTTTCCGCCGATCCAAACCTACATTTACTTCCTGGCAGTCGTAGTTTTACTGACGTTGATAAACTCGCACGCGGCGAAGCATCGCACTGCGATACTCTACGACAGCATATTCTCAACGGCACATGCTGTTATGACTACGTATTGATCGATTGCCCGCCATCGACCGGCCCATTAACTCAAACGGCGTTATCTGCTTCGACCGAAGTACTCATGCCTATTCAATGCGAGTATTTTGCTATGGAAGGCCTGACGCAGATGATTCATGTCATCCGGGACGTAATGCAATCTGAGAATAGTAAGCTCGAATTTGGCGGAATTCTGCTTACGATGTACGACGATCAACTCGAACTCACCGCGGAAGTGGACAAGGAAGTCCGAGAGTTTTTTGGTGAGATAGTTTTTGACACACCGATTCCACGAGACCCGCAGTTAGCGGAAGCTCCAAGCCACGGTGAGTCTATCATTCAATATGCTCCACGATCACGGGGAGCTCACGCATATACCGAGCTATGCATGGAGGTGCTCGATTATGAGTAAAGAAAGAAGATTAGGTAGAGGACTTCAAGCACTTCTAGGTGCGACATCGGAATCATCGGAGTCCAGCAGTACGCAACGACCGTCTGCACAAACACCAACTCCTGCCAGCGAAGATCAGATTCTTCGCATACCGATCGATCAGATAGAAGAAAACCCGTTCCAGCCAAGAACTGCGTTTTCAGAATCCGAAATCGACTCTCTCGCTGAGAGTCTTCAGGCACACGACATCCTGCAGCCTATTCTTGTCCGTGAGCATGGAAGTCGTTACCAACTGATCTCTGGCGAACGCCGGTGGCGTGCAGCCACCCAAGCTGGATGGAGTACGATTCCAGCGAGGGTTCGCAATGAAGATGACCGCACGGTCGCTGAGCTAGCTATTGTTGAAAACCTGCAAAGGAAAGACCTCAATGCACTTGAAAAGGCAACGTCCTTTAAGCAGTATCTCGACAATCACCAGTGCACCCAGGACGAATTGGCCAAGCGACTATCGATCGACCGATCGACCATCGCTAACCTTATTCGATTACTTGAGCTACCTCAGGCTGTGCAAGATGAAATCATGGCGGAACATATCTCCGCTGGCCATGCACGCGCGCTTCTTCCTTTGGGTAACGCCAAACAGCAGGTTAAGTTCTGCAAAAAGATCGTCAACAAAGGCCTTAGCGTTCGGGCTACCGAAGACCTTGTACACAAGACGATTTACTCTGAAGATCAAAAGCCCGGCAAGCTACCGAAGCAACCTCGGACCGATTCAGGGGATGCAAAGTCACCGCACGTGACCAACCTTGAAGCGGAATTAAAATTTGCACTTGGCACCAAAGTCGACATCAATGAGACCGGTGGTGGCAAAGGGAAAATCGTAATTCATTTTAATAGCCACATTGAATTCGAGCGACTTCGTCGTTCTCTAAGTGGACAATCAAACGCCAACGCACGGAACGCCGGCTAACCACAAGTGCTCATTAGCAGACAACGGTAACCTGCGTCATTCTCAGTTGCCATGCTTTGAAGCCTCGACAAAGAGGTAGAGGGCGTGGAGCGCTCACCCGGCTCGTAGAACTTATATGGCTTAGGAAGCTCGACTCTTAGTGAGACGGAGCAAACACCATGTTGCTCAATTCAGCCGCTCAGGTTAGATTAAATCCTTCCTTCACCGGGGTGTAGCGCAGCCTGGCTAGCGCGTCTGGTTTGGGACCAGAAGGTCGCGAGTTCGAATCTCG
>PAXU01000108.1 GCA_002714565.1 Rhodopirellula sp. | reverse complement strand
GAGTGCCCGTGTTGCTATCAAATCCGTGTGACGATTGCCATGAGCGTTTGTCGTTTGGGCTCCCGTTTTATTCGTCGCGTTTNCGGNGTTACCAGGTTTAGCCGAAGGAATTGTACGATTCTGTTTTTTTTCATCAGATGCTTCCATGGTGAGCAAGGGCTTCGCAAATAACCACAGAANGANGCCAANGACGATAATGACGATAATCGGCAATAGANNCTCAATAATGNCAGCTATCAGCTCAAANATACAGTCACCGAGNATTACCGATATGGATGGCAATATGTTTTGAATTGTCGATTCAACAAGGCTCATACCAAACTGCAATTCGGTGAGATAGGGAAGACCGCCTGACTAAACTCCGATCCAGCATGATCAGGACCAACGCCGCGTGCAGCGCATAACGGTTGACTAATTAATATCTCGTCCAAGATAACCTATATTCACCAGTCCATACCGTCCTAAAACTAGCGACGATTGCTGGTATTTGTCGTCATTTGCGCTACAAATGAAATAGAAACGGGTGAAACAAGAGATGCTTGATTAAGACAGTGCAACGACCGCGCCCTGAATTACGGCGGCAATGCGCACAACTTCGTGTACGTGGTCTTCGCTCAATCCGGCACCCAATAGCGTCTCTTCGTGTGCCTTGATGCATGCCTCACATCCGGCAAGTGCAGCACATGCCATTGAGCACAATTCAAAGTCAGTCTTGTTCGTCTCAGGATTCATCATATGATTCATCCGTAAACTCGCACGACGCTGATGATAACTCTCTTTTCCAATCATGTGTCGAAACCGGTAGTAGACGGTATTCATCCCCATGATTGCCGCTGCGGCCTGACAGTCGTTGTCGCCAGCTTCCCCAATAATGGACGACGCATCGGCGAGAATTGCATCTGATAGTTTTCTACAGCGCAAAAAATAACTACTCGTAAGCGCCACCATCCATGATTGCGATTCATTGAGCAGTGTACTCTGTAATACGTTTGATAGATTCAGTCGAATATCCTTGGCGGCGTCTGAGATCTCCGATCGAATCGCATTGATATTTTCCATGGCTTGTTTCCGTAAACGAACTAAGACTTACTGACTTCTTGATTACTGCAATGTTCTACAAAAAAACGACAGTCAGGCTTAAAACCAACCTGACTGTCGTTTATTGAGTTGGTCTGTCCCTTAGACGTCGAGTCCCGGGTCACCTTTCTTCCAATTGCACGGGCACAATTCATCTGACTGAATCGCATCCAGTACCCTCAGAATCTCCGGGATACTTCGGCCAACGCTAAGTGCATTCGCGGAAGCCCATTGGATCACGCCATGAGGATCCACAATAAACGTGGCTCGAAGGCATACATTGGCAGCCGGATCGATAATGCCAAGATCCTGAGCCAGCTTCTGAGCACCAATCAGCGGGTATGCGAGATCTTTTAAATCATCATGGCTCTGACACCAAGCCAAGTGAGAGTATTCATTGTCTGTACTTCCACCGACAACTTTGCAATCACGATCAGCAAACTCACCCAGCTGACGATTGAATTCAGCAATTTCTGTTGGGCAGATGAATGTAAAGTCTTTCGGATAGAAATAATATACTGTCCATGTATCGGCATAATCTGCATTGCTCAGCGAAGTCAGGCTTGCCTGATCTGAACCGACGCATGCATCTACTGTGTATTCTGGAAACTTGTCGCCAACGGTTAACATCGTAAGAAGCTCTCCAAGTTGCGGTCTAAAAGCGGTTGATTGGCCATCACAAAAAGTTGCAATTGGCTGACTACACACCAACTTACCAAATTGCCGCATTCAAACAATCGGTCACCCAGCGACCAAACCGGGCTACGCAGTATCAACTGAATCCTTAAAACTACACGACAGTATTGCAGGCAATAAAATTACGTCACCTAACAATGCAACTGCGATCGAGATACACGCCAGCTCTGCAAATAGGTGAGCATGGGGCATTTCGCTTAATGCACTAGCGGAAAAACCTGCCACAAGAATTGCCGTGCTCGTAACCAAGGCACCACCCACTGTCATAAACGTCCTCTTAATGGATTCATGTACTGAGGCACCCGACTGTCGCTCTCGTTGAAAACGCGTCAGAAAATGAATCGTATCATCCACGGCGATCCCTAAACTCACCGTAAATAACAGCACACTTGTTATTCGTAATGGCTCACCAACCCACACGAGAAATGCCGCCGTGAAGAGTAACGGTAAGGAATTAGGGAGGATGCTAATCAGCCCAAGCTTGATAGAACGAAAAGCAATTGATAACACAATAAAGATCACTACCGCCGCAACCGTGAGGCTTATCACTAAGTCGCTTATCATCTCCATAAGACTGCGCATNGCAACAACTGCTGACCCTGACAAGCTAAATGTAAATCCGCTGTATTCNTCTTNAAGGTNTGCTAGCGTTTCACGAAAGTCAGCAACCATCGGGCGATGTGATTCTATTCCAGTATCCTGCATTCTCGCCGTGACCAAAGCCATCTGATTGTCCACCTGAATCCACTGGTCACGCACTTTCGCCGGAAGCAGATCCACTCTGCCGAGCGGCATCGTTTGTGCAAATTGAAAGGCTGATACTGGATTATGAAGTCCATTCGCGGTATCGAGTTCACGGCATAAGCGATCAAGGACTGTCATGACTGGGTCATCTAAAGCCAACGAGTCAGCAACCGAGTCGTCCCATTGCACAATAACAGTTGCTGTTAGCAATCCACCAAATTCATCGTCAATAACGTTTAGTGCTTGTGCTGCGGTGCCACTTGGTGGCAGGTTTTCATAGAGGTGTGCATCAGGCCGCAACTTCATTGCATACCAACCAAGCATAGTCATCACGCCCAAGCTAAATACCAAGACCATCACTTTTCGTCGCAAAATGGTGTCGATCATCCATTCAGCAAATCGGCGTAAGAGTTTGGGGGCCATGGATCCTTTATGCAATGTGCGCTGACTCACCAGCGACGTGCCGCCAAGCAACGGTACGACCGTTATCACACCAATAAATGTGATTCCAGTTCCCAGTGCACAAACAAGTCCCAGTTGGCTAATGACATGTATCGAACTGACCATCAGAGAACCGAATCCGATAGCTGTCGTCACGGACGTCAAAAAACAGGCTAAGCCAAGGTGTGCAACACATCGAATCGCCGATTGCCTCGGCAAAACTCCATGTATCACGGACTCCCGCATATCAAAGACGAGATGGACAGCATCAGTGAGCCCTATAACCACCACCAATACTGGGACGATTGTGGTAATCAGATTTATCTTAATACCAAGTAGCGAGATCACCCCTAATGCCCACACTGCACCAACCGAAGCCCCAGCAAACGTAACAAGTGACGGCGCCCAATGTCGGAAAACCAATAGTGCAATGATGCCGGCTAATCCTGCACCAATTTTCATCATCATGCGAGTATCATTTCGTACACTACTGAACACTTCTGTACGTAATGGTGGCAATCCCGTCAGGAGTATTTCCCAAGACGGATCCTGATTATGTACATCGACAGTTTCATGAAGTGATTTAACCGTGTCTGTGTAGTCACTAACCAGTAGATCATCATCGCCAAGTTGAGCTATTAACAGTGCATGATCAGCGTTTCGTGATAGTAGCAACCGAGATGCCAGTGGGTGTTGAGTNAGTTCCTTNCGTACTGTGCCTATANTCTCACCNTCAATTTCAGTNGGAACAACGCGGCGAGGCAATGGGTCACTTATTACTAGAAGGGGTGAGACAAGGCTGATTACTTGCTCCACCCCCTGAATAGCAGCAACATCATCATGCAGTTCTCTCATCGCATTGAGTCGATCAGCCGTTAGCAACTCCGGCGACTTAATCAGCAGCATGCAGTCATTTTCATCCGGTCGAAAATCCTTGAAGAGCATTTCCAGTTCTGAAAACTCTTCACTTGAATTTCGGAATAACGCCTTGGCTTCATTGTCAAACTCGATGCGTGTCCAACCAATGANCGCAANAATTGAAAACAGGATTACAAACACCACCAGCCTGGTGCGATGCCGATCAAAGAGTGTGTCTATCATCCGGCTAAAACCGCATCTATATATATAGAAGTGGAGAATATGAATACGCGGAGATTACTCAGCTTATTCAGAGAGAGGTTGGAAAACTGGCTCGAGCCGCGTTTCCTGTATTTCTATCGTCCGCTCAGCATCTTCTTCGAGCAAGTACCCATCGTCCACCAATTTGTCGCACGCCATGGATAACTTCTCTATATAGTGTTTCAGNCTCCCATAACGCTTTTGCAGTGGCTGACGGGGATCATCTCCTTTNTCTGCCNTTGTTACAGGAAAAGGAATATAAGAACCATTTAGTCCAACAAGTGAATCCGGACTTGCCGAATCTTCTGCGTACATATTCCAGCCGGTATATGTAGCGATCGGCACCATCACCTCTGGTGGGCTTAAGCAACCGAGTTCATTTCCATCTTCGTCGCATATAGGTACTAAGACCACGTAGTCGCCCCANGAAGATGGTGGTTGATATTCGACGATTCCGTGCGACAAGAACTTTGGACCAAAGTCGTAGTAAGCGGGAGTATGAATCTTCTTTGCATATCTGATTCCCGCAAGATTTGGGAATCCAGTTGATGCCTGATCCCAACTTACAAGCGTCCCATCCTTAATACTCGGATAGACACTCGGNGGTGGCTTCACGCCNTTNACCCAATTGTCCATATGNAACATGAGTGCACGCAGGAACACTTTATAGTCTCCAGGGTTTGCCAATGCCTGTCCTTTTCCACGAGTCGGCGGATAAGCACTAGGACCATGTTGCGTACCACCAAATGTGTAGAACCGCACATTTCTCGGCACACGTGCATCTCTGATTCCCATCGGATCTGTATGGGGCAGCGAGCCTGCGCGAGTCCAATACTCGGCAGTTGACTGCGTGTGCATGATCAAAGGAGTAGTATTGGTTCTGTCACTCGCCGCTGTCAGGCTCGTCCTCCAACCACTGTATGGATCACGTTGCGTAGAATACGAAAATGGAAACCTGTCGATCGGGTAATCGTGCTGATGTCGTTGAGTTGAAAAACGCGTTGGCTGTGCAAATCGTTGATTGAATGACCCGAGTCCACCACCCGACACATGTGGCATGACGGCATCAAATGCCTGCCGTCCCTTTTCATCCTGATTGAGCCCCCAATAGACTAGCTCCCGCAAGAACCGCCCGCTTTGAGAGATCCCCCAACCAAGCGCGCGTTGAATAAATGGCCGTCCATCTACCGTCAGGGGATTCTCTAATCCATCGCCATATTTAATAGCACTCATTAAGTCCCGTACGGATGTAAAGCAAAGTCCATGCACAATTGGGTCTTTGGCTTCATACACCAACTCATAGATCTGACCATCTTCAAATCCATCTTTCATTTCAACTTCGACCAGAGGCAATTGTCCCTGATGCTCACTGGGCTGTTCGGTCACGTGGAGTTGCCATTGATCGGCTGGCACCAATACGCGTTGTCCTCTAGCAGTTGCGCGCTTAGTCAACGCTGCGTGGTTGCCATCGGATTTTGATGGAAAGTACCCACCATGATTTGCCCGTTGAGCATTGGATCTATTCACTGCTCCCGGCTCAAATTCGCATCGCACAAGCCCTTTAATTGATTCATCATTACGTCGCGCAATCGGTGCATGAAGTTGCAGACGATTATCACCGGGGATTAACTCACCATCCCATCCACTCCAGACAATGGTAAATCCATGTCGAAATAGAAACCCATCGCCAGCATCCTCAAGAGTTTTTGGATCATTGATTCCATTTGCATAATTGAAGTATGCCAACAAACGCTTTCGTCCACGGTTATTTACATCGTAGATTGCGGCACCGTTACTGTGCGTTGTGTCTGCCGGCGCTAATATAAACAGGTCGGCCGAATATCGAACTAATCCGTCAGCATCGGGTTTTACAAACTGCAAGTCGACGACCGATTGGTTTTGGTTCGCCGACGGATCAATCGTAAAATGCACTTTGCCGACAATACGTTCATAAGCGCCGACATCTCCAAATTCCGTACCATCAGCAAACGGTTCACGCGAGATGACTTCAAAACGCTCAACTTCAGCAGTTGCATGGCTACTCATTAAGGAGATAACCAATGCAATGATGAATCTAATTCGTGCCAACCGGACCAAAGAACGTGTAATACGTTTCATTCTTGAGAGCTCTCTGTAAATACAGCGCTAATTCACGCAGATGATAGTCACCCCACATGCATGATTCCCCTGACGGAACTCCATGCTCGTTCGTGACGTTGTCCCAACCTCTCGGACGATGATAAACGGAATGAAGCAGCAACCCTTGGTGTGAGGTATCCGTAGATAGATACGGTTCGGACAGCAAAGAGGCTGCGGTCACTAAACCCGCATCCCAATACTGCTGTCCATCCGAATCACCGCAATCCAGTAAATACTTGCCGAGCCGCAATAGACCCTGCGCGCCAATGGCCGCAGCACTGCTATCGACCGGCTCAAAGTCATTGAAGGGATCCGATGGCTGACCTAAGTAATCACCTAACTGCACTAGACCCGGTGCACCTGTATCCCAATACGGCACACCGTCAGTCGGTGTGAACTCTATATAAAAGTCACATGCAGCACGCGCTGCTTTGAGCATCATCGATTCGGTTTCCGCACGGCCGCCAATTACATCTAACTCTTCATCCGGCCTGGTACTCAGCCATTCCAGTTGCTCTGGATAACCAGTCATGATCCAGGCGAGCCCTCGAGTCCAGGTGGTGAAAGGAGAATAGCCTTGTTGTGTACTTGGACACCGATACCTGCCATCGTTGCAGTTGAACACCGATTCGTGTGCTACGCGACCGCGTATATCATAGACATCTCGACCTTCGCCGTAGTACACGTTGTAGCGTGCTGTAGATCTTGCATGCTGTACAAGTCGATCTAGTAAGCAAAAGCTCTCATCGTTCTCACCCATCAGACAATGCCCGAGCTGATGGCCAAGGGCCAATGAACGTAAGGATCGAATGGTATCGCAAAAGAGCGAGTGTGGTCCATTAAAGGAACAAATGTAACCGTCGCCTTCTATCGTTTCCGACCACCGCGATGCTTGAACTGCACCACTGGATTTTAGTGCCAACTCACAAAAGTGAAGCTGCCAGGGATCTACGGAGATTTTGCCTTCGAGAATCAACCGGCGAATAGCACCATATGTGCTGACATTGTTAAACCCGTGATCATGAACGCCAACATGCGTGACATGCGATGCCATTTCTTCGAGTGTCTTCGTGCAGCCAATATCCAAAAACTGCTCATCACCAGTACCATCGAACTGCAAAATTGATGAGCCGAATTGAAATCCTTGAGTCCATTCTGTCCAGCCTTGCGCCACATAATTCCCATCGATGGTAAATACCGGGGTCGTCGACTCCTGACGGTCATTTTCAATTGAGAGAATTTTATCGGCAGACAATGCCCACATCGCATTTATGCGACTAAGTAGTTCATCACTTTCCGGCACGTTTTCAAGTTGAATCATCTATTTATTCTCAGTGGCTTGCTGTACTTATCAGCAACTCATTTATCAGAGGCGAAATTACTTTATTCCAAAGGTGATCGCTGACCAAAAGCTCTCGTAGTCAATCCCCTCTTTATCCTTGCACTTCCTCAGGTGCACAAGTCTCACCACCCATTCGCCTGAATGACCAAACTGATAAGTCACGACTCCTTTATCATTCGTCTTCGCATGCACATCTGTGACTTTCTCGCCATCACGTCCCATCGCAGCAGTTTGTACATTCGTCAGTGCCTTGCCATCTAACAAGATCTTAAAGGCAACCTTATCACCAGGCTTTGCAACAAGAGGGTTGCTCAATGGAATAATTTCCAGCTTGTGTCCCAGTTGCTTCTTCCATGTATCATCCGTTTTACCACCAACTGCTAATAGCGATTTCAAATACCGGCGGTATCGCTCCGTCGCAGTTTGTTCGGCCTCACCTGCTTTCTTACGTTGCTCAATTACCTTCGTCAGTCCTTCGTGCTCCAGGTATTGATGAAACTTTGGGCCAGTCATTTCAATCACAGCCCAGTCACGCTGCATCGAGAGCAGATGCACTCCACTATGTTTTAGGTTTAGTCCAGCAACCGGTTTCTTGTCGTAATTCGTTGGGTCCACCAGATTAACCGGTTTGGCCGATCTTCGATGAAGTACAAACTCAACCGTCATATCTTCCTGAAGTGGCCGTTCAATTTCCGGGTTGAAGTGATCTCCCACAAAAAGGCGCACAGGTACCTCTGCACCCGCTTCAACATGATATTTAAGAGGGGACATCCAGTAGTCATGTGCATTTAGTGCCGTCTGAATACAAAGAAGCACGACACACCAATGTAGTTTTTTTAAAACACGGTTATTCAAAGCATTTACCCTTCTTCAAACTGGCTTTGTGAAATAGGTGCTCAATTTATGCACATCGCTTTGGAGCACTGCCAAGACTGAATGTCAGTTTACAACACAAGATTGATCAGCAACATCAGATTTGAAAAACCAAACCTTCATCAAGAAGCTTAATTAACACCTTTTCAAATGCAGAGATCGCCTCACTTATATCCGCTTCTGTATGTGCTGTACAAAGTGCTCCACCAGTGCCACTCATCAAGTCGACACCGTGGTAACGTAGTAGTTGCTGATATCTAGCAACCAGATGACCTGGCATTCCCTTTAGCCGTGCCGGATCATCTATCCACACATCAGCTTGTTCACTTATATCTGACAAGCGGTTCGAGTCTGTTTCAAAATACACATGAAACAACGACGCCTGGCCGTAAACATGTGCTGCAATTCCAAGTGACTTAATAAGATCCTGTAACGCTTGTCTCATATTCGCGCCGAGAGTGTTCACGCGGTGCGTCACATCAGTGGATTGGATTCTCTTTAGAGTAACAATGGCAGCGGCAGCCGAAGGCGGACATGCATTGTAAGTTCCGAAATGGACAACGCGTTGGTGACGATCATGATGAGGATCACCGTTCTTTTGCATAAGGTCCATAATGTCACGGCGGCCGACGACTGCGCCTCCAGGCATACCGCCTGCGACGACTTTGGCAAATGTAGTGAGATCCGGACGTATACCTTCGACACCCTGAACTCCAGCTGCACCGAAACGGAATCCGCTTATCACTTCGTCGAGAATAAAGATGGTCCCGGTTCTTTTAGTGATTTCGTCGATGGATTGTAAAAACTTCTCTCGAAGCGGTGCCCTGCCCCAAGAAGCGCCGGTAGATTCAACGATGACTGCCGCTGTTTTTTGCTGGCTTAAAAGGTCATCGATACGGTCAATTTGGCGATCTGACAGGCAGACCACATCGCGCTGGTCATTTGGCGTTGCGCCCAGGCACGTCGGCTCTTGAAATGGCATATCAAAACCATGAACCACATCATCATGCCAACCATGAAAGTGTCCTTCGAGCCTCAACAGCCCCGGTCTCCCCGTAAAAGCTCGGGCAAGCCTAATAGCAAGTAATGTGGATTCCGTACCGGAATTCGTAAAACGTACACGTTCAGCCGATGGCACCATTTGCTGAATCAGTTCTGACCATTCAAGTTGTAGAGGATGGTCATTCCCGAAGTGCGTACCATCTGCAACAACAGATTGAACAGCAGCAACAACTTCCTGATCAGCATGACCGAGTAACAAGGCAGCATTTCCGACTAGAAAGTCGATGTACTCATTGGAATCCACATCCCACTTTCGCCCACCTTTGCCTCGCGCTGTATAGATCGGTCCCGGCAGTGCATAACGCAAGTCATGCCCGACAGATCCGGCAAGTACAGATTGTGCTCGGTCATACATCGAGAGCGAAGTGGATAGATTTGATTCGTTAGACGTTTTCATGAATTCCTCGTTGTTAGCCAGCAGCTTTTGGGTCGGCTGAAACCTCAAACAATCGTCAGCGACTCGTTTGTATTAAATGTAGCTAATATTTACCTGCTTTGTTCGTGATTCAACTAGCCACCATTTTCGATTAGCATTAAATATCTAGCCAACGATAACTTGTGCAGAAACCAACTTCCCCACCAGCACACATCCCCCTACCAAAACTATGAATAACAAAGCAATTGCCTTATTCACGGTCATAACCACCGTATCATGCCTCAGCTCATTTAGCATTGCGGCAAAACGTGATCAAAACATTCGTTTCGATCGTGATATCAGACCAATTCTTTCCGACACATGCTTTCATTGTCATGGACCGGACGAAGGAAACCGGCAGGGTGACTTGAGGCTGGATATAGAAGAAGCCATGTTTGCACCTCGCGATGGAAACCCAGCAGTTACGCCGGGAGACATTCGCCGAAGCTCATTATTTCAGCGATTAGTTCACAACGACGTGGACCAACGCATGCCGCCAGCTGATTCAACTAAGAGTCTAACGACTGATCAAATCGATTTAATTCGCCGCTGGATTCAGCAAGGTGCAAAATGGTCCGATCATTGGGCCTTTGAAGCACCTGCCAAACCGGATGTACCAAGGCCTCCACGATCTCGATGGGCTACCAATGAAATTGACTTATTTATTCTCGACAAACTGCGTGAGCGAGGCCTTCGGCCGTCTGCAGAAGCTGATCGTTATACGCTGGCTCGCAGAGTTAGTTTGGATCTAACCGGTTTGCCGCCAAACCCTGCCGATGTACGAGAATTCGTAAATGACTCTTCCGACAATGCATATGAAACCTACCTCGACAAAGTGTTCAGCTCACGTCATTTCGGCGAGCGGATGGCAATCGCCTGGCTCGATGCTGCACGCTATGGAGACACAAGCGTCTTTCATGCTGACGGACCAAGGGACATGTGGGCATGGCGCGACTGGGTTGTTCGCGCATATAACAACAACAAGTCATTTAAAGATTTCAGCATTGAGCAACTCGCTGGTGACTTGCTACCCGATGCAACACCTGATCAAAAAATTGCAACCGGTTTCGTACGAAACAATGCAACGACCGATGAAGGTGGATTAATCGAAGAAGAATATCGCGTGGAGTATATCGTCGACCGCGTGCGAACAACGTCCATGGTATGGCTAGGCTTGAGCCTTGAGTGTGCGCAGTGTCACGACCATAAGTACGATCCATTTACGATGAAGGACTACTATCAGATCTTCGCTTACTTTAATCAGGCTGCAGACCCCGGTAAGCAGACGCGTAACGGCAACCAAACTCCCATTACGGACTACTACGATCCGATGCGATTGGCTGAGGCCAATGCACTTAGAGCTGAAATCCCAAAACTTGAAGCCAACCAACAAGCTCGCCATCAGGCTGGTGAGGAGCCATTTCAAGTATGGCTCAAAGAAGCCATTGCAAATCCCGAAGCAGCTGCGATTGATGCTCGACCGTCCGATCCAATCGTCCACTTGCCATTGGATGAAGGGAAAGGTAAGACCGCAGCGGATTCGGCGAAGAAGGATCGCAAAGGCAATCTAAAAGGACCCGAATTATGGGATGAGGGAGTTGAAGGTAAGGCCTTTAAGACGGATGGTGCCAGCTTCATCGATCTGGGAAAGACGACGAATTTTGATCGCCAGGATCGCTTCTCGTTCGGTTGCTGGATTAAGCCAACGGGTGATGCATCGGGTTCACCGATCGGGAAGATGGCTGAGAACAAGAACAATCGCGGATTTATTCTCGATTCATCCGGTGGCACGCTTCAAGTGATGATTTCTAACGAATGGCCTTTGAATTCGATAATGGTCCATACAGCCGAGAAACTTACGCCTGATGAGTGGCAACATGTCTTTGTTACATATGATGGCTCAAGTAAAGCTGCTGGAGTTAAAGTCTACGTGAATGGTGAACAGCGTAAGCTCGCTGTAATCGCTGATTGCCTTACATCTACGATTCATAACCTTCAGCCTCTTCTGATCGGCCGTCGTTATGGTGGAGAGAAAGGGTCACCGTTTAAAGGACTAATCGATGATGTGCGCATTTACGATCGGATGTTGTCTCAAACTGAAGTCGCGGCACTAGCTGGTGAAGACCGTGTATCGCCATTATTAAAAGTTGAATCTCTGACAGAAGACCAAAAAGACATCCTTAGAGAATACTACTTGAAGAAGCACGATGATGAGTACAAGAAGATTGCAGGCGAACTGAGAAAGGCCAACGACCGAATTGCATCACTTACGTTACCTGCATCAACCGTGATGGTGATGCAGGATGTTGCTACACCTCGTGAAACATTCATCCTGACACGTGGCCAATACGACCAACCCAGTGACACCAAGGTATCCCCTACTCCTCTGCTGCGTCTTACCGATCCCGGAAACGAAAGCCCTGAGAACCGACTTGGACTTGCCAATTGGTTGTTTCAGGACAACCACCCGCTCACATCACGTGTGGCCGTAAATCGATACTGGACTTTGTTGTTTGGACGCGGCATTGTTCCAACGCTCGAAGACTTTGGTTCACAGGGTCAGTACCCAAGTCATCCGGAATTGCTCGATTGGCTTGCGGTTGATTTCCGCGAGAGCGGCTGGGATATCAAACGCATGATGAAAATGATGATGATGTCGTCGACGTATCGACAGACATCCGCTGTGACCGATGAATTACTGGAAGAAGATCCCGATAACTTACATCTGGCACGCGGACCACGATTCAGACTTCAGGCTGAATTTATCAGAGACAATGCTTTGGCTGTCAGCGGTTTGTTGATCTCTGATATGGGAGGTCCAGGTGGCAAGGTATACCAACCGCCCGGATTGTGGGCTGAGGTTGGATTAGGAGGTAATCCAAAGTTCGTACAGGACCATGGAATGAAACTATATCGTCGAAGTATCTATACATACTGGAAGCGAAGTGCACCTCCACCAAATATGCAACTGTTTGATGCTCCAACACGGGAAAGGTGTATCCTTCAGAGATCGCGAACAAATACACCCCTTCAAGCACTCGTATTACTTAACGATGTGCAATACGTGGAAGCCGCTAGGAATCTTGCACAACAGATACTAACGGCACCGCCGGCAACAATCGATCAACAAATCGGCGATCTTTACATGCGTGTGCTTTCCAGACCGGCACGAGCAGAAGAAGTCGAAATACTAAGTGATATTCTTTCTGAATACCTATCAGAATTCGCAGCTGATATAGAGGGCGCCAAGAGCCTGGTGAGTTTCGGTGAATCCGCGCGGGATGAGTCGATTGAAGTATCCATGCATGCCGCATGGACGATGCTTTGCAGCATGGTTATGAACCTGGACGAAGCCGTTACAAGGAATTGATAGCAGTATGAACCCAATAGCAGAACAACAACAATTACTAACTCGCCGGCAGTGGCTATCTCCACTGCGCAACTGTGTTGGCATGGCCGCTCTGGCCACGCTTGATGGTGTCATACCCAAGCAACAGGCTATGGCTGCGCGCCAATCCGGAATCCCCGGGTTGCCACACTTCACGCCGAAGGCAAAGCGTGTCATCTCGCTGTTTATGGCTGGTGGACCTAGTCATATTGATCTGTTTGATTACAAACCGGAAATGGAGAAAATCCATGGCATCGAGCTTCCAGAGTCCATCCGGCAGGGTCAGCGATTAACCACGATGACCAGCGGTCAAGCTAAATTCACGTGCGTGTCTCCGATGTTCAAGTTTGAGAAATTCGGTGAACGGGGCACATGGATCAATCCTGAAGTCCTCCCACACACTTCAAAGATCGCTGACGATATCGCCATCATCCGTTCGATGAACACGGAGGCTATCAACCACGATCCGGCGATTACTTATATCAACACCGGCCGCCAACAACCTGGGCGACCTAGTTTTGGATCATGGATTAGTTATGGACTCGGTTCGGAAAACAAAAACTTACCAGCGTACGTGGTATTTGTATCTGTCGGCGCCATGCCCGGTCAGGCACTCTACTCACGACTCTGGGGAAGTGGATTCCTCCCGTCCAGACATCAGGGTGTTCAATTCCGAAGTGGGGGTGATCCGGTACTGTACTTATCCAATCCACCTGGTGTGAATACTAAAGCCCGACGCAAAATGCTCGATGGGATCGCAAAATTAAATCAACAAAACTATGACCGTACGCGTGATCCTGAAATTCAAACTCGCATATCGCAGTATGAACTCGCATTTCGTATGCAAACTTCGATTCCGGATTTAATGGACATTTCCGACGAAATAGAATCCACCTTAAACATGTATGGCGAAGAAGCTAAAAAGCAGGGCACGTTTGCCGCTAACTGCATTCTTGCCCGACGCCTTGCCGAGCGCGGTGTGCCGTTTGTTCAATTATTCCATCGTGGTTGGGATCAACATGGAGGATTGCCGGCCAATATCCGGAAGAATGGAAAAGGCACCGACCAACCCGCTGCCGCATTGCTCAAGGACCTCAAGCAACGTGGAATGCTCGAAGATACCGTAGTCATTTTTGGCGGTGAATTTGGTCGTACGATTTACAGCCAGGGGAAACTCACCAAAGACAATTATGGGCGAGACCATCACGGCCGGTGCTTTAGCACGTGGGTTGCAGGTGGTGGTTTCAAACCTGGCATCGATTACGGAAAAACCGATGACTTCGGGTACAACATTGTCGAAAATCCCGTTCACGTGAACGATCTAAATGCTACGATCATTCACAATTTGGGTATCGATCACGAGCGATTCAGTGTGAAGTATCAGGGACTCGACGTACGGCTGACTGGTGTAGAAGGCGCACAGGTCGTCAAAGGACTATTGGCGTAAACGCTTATAGGATCTCCTGGATCAACTCGCGTTCTTCGAGTAGATAGCGAGGGCGGCCGGTCGGATCGTTAAACGTCTTCGATGCATCAATTCCCAGATGACGATACATCATTGCCAATATACTTTCAGGGCGATACGGAGTATCTGCAGGCACTTCGCCTTTCCTATTTGATGATCCAACGATACCCGGTTTAAGACCACCACCGGATAACATCACACTCATCACAGCGCCCCAGTGATCACGTCCGGCATTCCCGTTGACCCGCGGCGTACGACCGAATTCACCCATGGCAATCACGAGTACATCGTCTTGCATTCCCCGAGCGTGCAAATCGCTAATCAATGCTGCAACGCCTTGATCATATGGCACTGCATGGCTCGCGAGTCCTTTGGCAATGTTGTTGTGGTCATCCCATCCAGTACTACGCACCGTAACGCACGTTACCCCTGCTTCCACCAGACGTCGTGCTAATAACATGCTCTGTCCGACAGTGTTGCGACCGTACTGTTCGCGGATAGCATCAGGCTCAGCATCGATATGAAAGGCTTCACGTGCTCGTGATCCATGGACGAGATCAAATGCCTGTTGTGAAAACTCATCCAACGCGTCTGTTGCACCCTGCAGGTCTTGTACTCGTCTTTGTTTATTCAGATCATTCAGCAAATCTCGACGGCTCGACAGCCTGTCAACACTTATGTTCTTGGCCAATTGCAAATTGGGTACTGCAAATCCCGCTTTATTTGGGTCGCCTGCGGCTTCAAATGGATTATGGGATTGCCCAAGATAGGCCGCACGCCCATTACGCATGACACTCGGCACAGCTACATACGAAGGAAGTGCAGGATGATTCGGGCCGATTGTCCTTGAAATCACTGATCCGAAAGCCGGAAACTGATTTGGGCCACCTTTCGGTCCGGATTTGTAATAACCCGTTTGTGTTAGATGGCTAGATGGATCATGACTGTTACTTGGATGCCAAACTGAGCGGATAATCGAGAGTTTGTCAGCGATCTTTGCCTGTTGAGGCATCCACTCGCTAAAGAAGGTACCCGAAACACTTGTCGATATAGGCTCATAAGCACCACGAATTTCTATCGGTGCACTCGGCTTAGGATCATAGGTCTCAAATTGTGTTGGGCCGCCAGCAAGTTCAACAAAAATGACGGCTTTATTACTCTTTGAAGCTGTCTTAGCCTGAAGCTGCAAAATATTGGAAAGGGACAGACCTACTCCACCAAGAAATCCTGCATGCAGTAAGTTTCGTCGACTCATGCCATCGCAGAATTGTGCTTTTTCACCACTTACTGTGATCATTTAACCTTGCTCCAGGTCTTAGAACTAAAAAGTTCTACATCCAGATCCGCTGCGTCTTCATTTCTATTACATTTGGCTACTATATATATCCACTATATATATATCCACTATATATAGTTTCGACAGTTGAAGTATAAGCTATTAACTCAAGCCAGATCTTCATCATTTCCTCGGTAAAACCTCGTATGATGTGTGAATGCGTGCAATTCTGCATGGCTTTCAGGAGATACAAATGACAAGTTCACCGAGGTTTAAAGCCTGTCTGTTTGCCAGTGTTGTGTCCTTGCTCATTTCAAGCGACTGCGCAGCAGAAAAGCCGATATTTAAAACCTCATTTGAGGATATGAAATCCGGCCAATTCGATAACGCTGAAATCAATGAATTGAAATTCACGACATCAGGTACGTGTAATATCACAAACAAGTATGCAGGCACCGGCAAGCAGTGTTTACATCTGCTTGGTGACGAAGGTAATGTCATCACGTTCAATCTGCCAACTGCGATACAAAATGTGCATCGTTCACAAGATGGTGGCAAAACCTGGAATACTAAAACTGACTACTCACTTTGTGATCCACGTTGTAATGCATCCATCATTCGTTACCCGGTCGGTCTATACGGAAATAACAGTGAGTTGCTATTGTTTTGCAATGCCGCACCGAATTCCGAACGCATGAATCTAGCGGTTCGTCTTAGCAAAGACAACGGCGACACGTGGAATGATGGCCGTGTGATCGACTCTGGTCGGTCTGCCTATTCGAAACTGGATATCCTCTCGGATGGCAAGGTAATCGTCGTCTATGAACCCGGTCATTCTGAGATTCGCGCGGTAACGTTCGAGTTAGATGAATTATTGACTCCCACGAAGTAAGCAATCTTTCAATATGATATTTCAAACTGCTTCAGTAATTGGTCTTGGTACGATGGGCCACGGCATTGCGCAAATGTTAGCAATTGCGGGCATGCGTGTCTCGGCATTTGATAACAACACCGACGCCAGAGAATCGCTTCACAATAGAATCCGTTCCAACATGCTGGTTATGCAGAGTCTTGGTCTGTTGGATGGAATTGATCTTGATGATGTTTTATCACGAGTGATCATTTGTGAAACAGAAGCAGAGGCATTAGCCGATAGCCAATTTGTTACGGAAGCAATAGCTGAAGATTTGCTGGTCAAGCAAGAGTTTTTTGCTCGCTGCGAGGATATTGTGAGCAAGGAGACGATTCTTGCCAGTAACACATCCAGTTTTCCTATGACCTCGATTGCAGCTGACCTCAATCGACCAGAACGAGCTATCAATACGCACTGGTTTAATCCGCCACATGTCATTCCAGTAGTTGAGATTATCCCGGGTGAGCGGACCTCTTGTGAAACCACAGAAACCGTATTGGACCTATTCAAATCTATAGGGAAGCATCCGGTACATATCCGGAAGGAGCGACCGGGATTCGTTCTTAATCGACTACAAGTTGCTCTGTTTCGCGAAATGCTCGATCTCATTGAACAAGGTGTAATCAGTGCAGCGGATCTGGATACAGCGATTATGGGAAGCCTGGCAATTCGGTGGGCTGCTACAGGCCCAATGAAAGTCGGCGACTTTGGCGGTTGGGACGTATTGGCAAAGATCTACGAAGTACTGGCACCACAAATGCGTAGTAACCATGAAGTGCCTGAAGTGCTTCGCGCTATGGTGGGCCGCGGCGACTACGGATTAAAAACGGGAAAGGGATTCTTTGACTTCACCGACCAAGAGATCAATGAGATTACCGCTGAAAAAGATCGCCGGTTTATGATCTGGTCAAAACTCTTTCAGGAATCCAATCAAGGAAACTCTGATACCTAGAATCAGTTGGCTATAAAACAATCGAACATCATCAACGAGAGTTTAGTGATAAGCTCCCGTAAATTTCAAACCTGTTGAAAACAAGTCATCATGAAAATCACCCGCGTACGCGTCCAGTGTGTTGGTCCGGAAATCACCCGATATACATGGAGCCATGATCTCCCTGAACAGTATATGACGAACACGATCGTCATCATCGACACGGACGATGGTATTCAAGGAATTGGCGCTACATCTAACTACACCTCATATTGTCATGACCGTTACACGGGGGAGTGCATTCGACACTTGATTCCTAAACTAGTCGGGAATGACCCGCTTGACCGTGAATCAATCTGGACATCGATGTGGCCAAGAGTTTTTCCATTACCTCCGGGGGCAATCGCAGCAGTCGACATCGCTCTTTGGGACATATTTGGCAAGATCGAAAGTCAACCAATTTATAAGCTACTTGGTGGGACACGTGACAAAATACCGGCCTACGCCAGTACGCCTCTGTTTGACAGCGTGCCCGCTTACCTCGATTTCATTTCAGACATGGCACAACAAGGATTTAAAGCAGTAAAGTTCCATTGCTGGTGCGATCCAATACGTGACCTTGAGTTAGCAAGAGCTGCACACAAGGAATTTGGAAACACCGACTTGAGATTTATGCTTGATGTAGAAAACAACTACACGCGCGATCAGGCAATGAAAGCGGCGAAGGAGCTCGAACAACTGGATTTTGAATGGTTCGAAGCACCACTATTTGATTATGATTTGGACGGATATCGCGAGATTACATCAGCCGTTGATTTAGCCATCCTGCCGTCTGGTAACTGGATTCAAGATCGACAGGCATTTGCCAATGCCCTTGATTCCAATGCGTGGAGCGTAGCACGTACCGATGTGACCATGACCGGCGGATTTACCGAGGGTATTAAATGGTTAGATCTGGTTGATGAAGCGCAAATGCGATGTGAAATCATGGCATGGGGATTTACACTTGTTTCAACTGCGAATCTACACCTAATGCTCTCACGAAACAGCTGTACTTATTTTGAACAGGCTGTGCCATATGATTCGTACCAGTACGGGATGAAAGACGTCATTCAAACCGACAATGATGGGTTNGTTTGTGCGCCGGATAAACCTGGCTTGGGAGTCGAAGTGGACTGGGATGCAATGGACGCCGCCACATTTAACCTAATAGACAGCAGCCAATAATTGCTAGTCGAAGAAAGCCTAAGGTGTCGAGGCCATGTGTCGCTCCGCTCCGCCGGACCACGCTACCATGAATAAAATAACTGCGCAATGGGATATGCAAAGTGGAGATTGCTTTAGCTTCGCTATCGAGCACGACTAACGTCCAATTCGATATAAGTGCTTCTCCGTTCTGATAAACAGCGAGCTATCCGCAACTGCAGGCGTTGCCATGAGTACATCTTCCGCCAGCTTGTTTNTGNTAACCACTTCTAGAATTCGACCGGGCTTTATCACTGTGCATGTCGACTCCTCGTTGAAGCAGTAGATTAGCCCATTGGCATAGATCGGTGATGCGGAATACATCCCACTTAACCTTTGCTTCCATACCACCTCTCCGGTCTTTGCATCAATACACGACGCAATGCCTTGTCGGTTGATCAAATACAGCAAATCGTCAACAAGTAGGGGAGAACAACGCGGCGGCATGGCCTGCGTTACCTTCCAGACAACATGGCTCTCTGTAATATCGCCGCTTCCATCAAGTCGTATCGCCCACAACTCCGGATGATCACGATCAACCGTCGTAAAGACCATTCCATGTCCGTAAACCGGCCGCGGTGCAATNGACCATCCACGGTGCCTTACTTTCCATAGCTCCTTTCCGNTCTTCAAGTCATAAGAATAAACGGCCTGAGCTCCGGTGCTTATCAATTGTGTTGNATCACCTCTTGGGGCAACGATCGGCATGCCATATGCCTTTCGCTTATGCACAGGCACATCTGTAAAATCCGCTGACCGCGGAGCCTTCCACACCGTCTTCCCTGTAGCGCCGTCCATCGCAATCACATACTGCACATCACGTCCATCAACATTAACGATGAGATTATTTCCAACCAGCATGGGTGAACTGGCTGGGCCGGCATTTATCTCATGGTCGCATTTTAAGTCACGACGTGACCAGATGACTTCACCAGATTTGGTATCCAAACAAGCCGTACCATAAGTACCAAAGTGAACAAATATCCGTCCTTGTTGAATCGCTGCAGTGGGAGTCGCGTAGCTGTTGTCCACTGCAATTCTCTGTGGATTCTCTACATCAAATACATGGATATCGTGAATCACCTTTCCTGTCTGTTTGTCCAGACAAACAGCGTATAGCTTGTGCCCATCTCTCGTGGCGGTTGTAAGCCAAACTTGGTCATTCCACACAACCGGTGATGACCAACCACGGTCATGAATCGCTGTCTTCCAAATCACGCCATCTTCCTCACTCCAATCCGTGACTATATCACCTGCGTAATGGCCGTTAGCATCGGGGCCACGGAACTGCGGCCATTGATCCTGTGAGAATGCGTTACTGTTAACACTCAGGATTAAAATGAAAGCGAGAACTCTGTGCATTATTTAAGGACTTTGAATTCGTTGTCGTCGGAAGTTTCAATTAGGAAGTTCTATTGTAACTAATGCATTTTTGTTAATTTCTCTTTGTCGAACTGTCTGTTGATGCTTCGTTAAATGCCACTGGACGATGGAATACTCACTGCATAAGTCACTCAAGGAAGTCTATTGTGATGAAGGTGCGCAATTAGAGGTGGTATTTGGTGACTATCGCATTGACGTTGTAGATGGCAGTGGACTGCTTATTGAAATCCAACATGGATCATTATCTGCAATCAAGCGAAAGTGCCATGCCTTGCTGCGTAAGCACAAGATGCTTGTAGTCAAACCTGTAATCCGCAAGAAACAGCTCGTTAAGCTTAGCAAACAAAACGGTGAAGTTACGTCCTCACGTAAAAGTCCCAAAACTGGAGATTGGATTTCCGTATTTGATGAACTGGTTTACTTTGCCAAGCTAGTATCCCACGCCAACCTAACGATGGAATTCGTCATGGTCGATATCGTAGAGCGACGGTTTCCCGGACACGGAAAGAGACGCTGGAGGCGGGACTCTGATTTTCAAGTTGATGATTTGGAACTCGTTGAAGTAATTGAACGGATCTGCGTGCGGGAAGTCACGGATTTGTTGCAATTGCTTCCGCATCTTGAACTACCGGATGAATTCGATACACAAGAGCTTGCTACTGCAATTGGCAAGCGACGCCATAT
>PAXU01000107.1 GCA_002714565.1 Rhodopirellula sp. | reverse complement strand
AATTGCTGGTTCCGCAGGTCTTCGTATAACCCCGAATCCGCCGTGACTTTCGTAAAGCTGGTCGCCGGAGAAGTAGAGCATATCCGGCTTCATTTTGACGATGTTCTCAGCAACTGGTGCGTACGGGAACGCGTAGTCGTTTTGACAGGTGAGCGCAGCAAGTCTAAATGGTCGCCCAGTTGGATTTGCCAGTATCGTGCCGTGCCATTCATGGCGGGTTGGATTGCCTGCTTTGTATTCCTGCTGATAGATGATCTTGAAGGGAGTCTCTGTCGATTCATCCCAATTGGGCACGCGATAAGTGGCAGTCCATGTCCCCTGTTTAACTCCAGCTTTGCCGATTGGCGTCCACTTATCATTGCGTTTCACGTACATCTCAACTTCGGCACAGTCCTCTTTGCCGATAGGACCTAGCAATGCAGACAGTTTAAGGACAAATCCATCTTCGGTACGAGAATCACTAAGCGTGTACATTGTCCAAAGAATTGGACCAAATGCCTGCTCAGAGTTGTGTGAAAGTGCTTTACCACTGGCGAGCCAATTTCGAAATTTATAACCAGGNGTGCCAGTCCGCTGTTTTGGGCCGGTATATTGGCTAACCACCGCAATATTTCCAAGTAAGCGTGCTGCCGGCACTTCCGCGCGAAGATGCCCGAANTCTTTATCCGAGTTGGGGTCNGATGCANCCATCTGAAGTATGTAATTTGGCCCTTTACGTGTNCCGATGATGTTCANTACAACGTGTGACTGTTCCGGTATGTGTTCGAGCTTGGCTTTTATTTGCCCAATGACAAGCTCGCCCTTAATNATGCCTGCATTTAGACCGTTTTTTGCAAAGCAGTTGGAACGGTATTCATTCAAATCGCTTTTAATGCCGAATTTGAAACCGGCACCGCCATCATTCTTCAGCGGAACAGACTGAGACAATTCGATGGACATCGCGAATGACTCGTCTGAGTTNGTGANCTGGCGAGTTACCGAGTGAATTGAGCGTGCTTCAGCCGAAGTCTGGCATTGTGCCCATCCATCGCTGATGCGCCAATCTTCCATGGGATTGGACCAGAATTCCTCTCCGATCCAAACACGATCATGTGTGCGTGACCACTTATCGATTTGTTCTAATTCGATTAAGGCGTCGGCCTCTACCGTTTGTGGCATGCTGCCAGCGATACCCGCCGCGGAGCCAAGGACGAGCGATTTAATAGTAGAGCGACGGGTGGCCTTTATATCTGACACGGTGAGGGAGCCTTATTCTTTACTCGTTTTACGAAGAGGAGAACGGTTGAAACTGTCACCAAGAGTTTAGCCAGCGGATCCACGGATGACTTTCGCAAGATCTTCACCAAGGATAGACGGGCACCAGAATTCTTCGATGTGTTCAATGACAAGTTCAAGGCCGCGGGCGTGACTAACGTGAGGTGCGTCACGTGGATCGTATAGTGCGTCGGTAAGATCCCTGCAAAGTACCACGTTTTTACCAAGATATTTTTGCTGGCGTATTCCAAATGGGCGACCGAGAACACACATGTTTGTATGTACGCCCATCAGGACTATGTTGTTTCGACCTTCCTGTTCAAGGAAGTTGTAGATCTCCTGTCCGTTATCGCTAACACCGTCATAGCCGATGATATTGATGGCCGGATGCTGGTGACGGTCATGATCTTTGTGAGCTCGCGGTGAAGGGTCATCGCAGCCTGTTACCGCCCCATCGGCTCTTCGGACGTCATCTACAATCGGCCACTTTCCTTCTTTGTCCGGATTGTGGTAGCACCATCGTTGGATTTCGACTGGTGGTTTGGAGAACCNGGCAGCTTTCATGCGTGCGCGGTACGGAGTTTCTTCGTAGTATTTCACACCGCTGCTTGGTGCATGAATTACAGCAACACCATGGTCTCGTGCCCAAGAGACGACTTCATTCATACGTGGCGCCATCCTACCAGCTCGATATTGGGCGAGTTTGCAGGGATGTTCACGCCACATGTCACAAATGATGATGGCCGTTTCAGAGGCTTTCCACTTAGCGGTGCTGGTTGTTGAGACGACCTTATCACCATTCGACTTGCGACTACGGAGTCTGACATCAAAGTCCCCTGGTGTTTTAGGGATTTCGTGATGATCTGCACCATGCACGGGAGAAGTTGCGGCAATAGCCGTTGCGGCCGCGGCAGAGGCAATAGCTGAACGTCGAGTGATTGTCATTGGGAGGAGTCCAGTCGTTGGTTTCATAGTGTGTTCAAATTATAGCGAGTTCTGAGAGGCGACCGCTGTGATGGTACCGCAATAAAAAAAAGGCTACATACCTTTCCGCATGCAGCCCTTTGTGTTTAACGCATAGTTTGNAGAGGTTAATTACCCGCGCCAATTTTGTTGAGCTTGATAATCCGGCCGTCTACGTTCCAGTCCTGTACGTAAAGATTGCCTTTGCTATCGAANTAGGAACCATGCGTTCCGGAAAAAACTCCTTCAACCCAGTCTGCTTGTTTCACGTTATAGTTGAGCCCCTGGCCGTCGTTATGGCCAAGGACGGAACAAATAGTGTTCGTCTTGTTGAGAATTACAACGCGTCCATGTAGATCAGGAATCGCAGCGTAGTCGCCTTGAACGACAACGGCCGTTGGCATTCCAAGTCCAGTCACTACAACGTCAATGAATTCCCCTTCGAGGCTGTAATGCAACATGCGGCCTTTAGGTTGGTGATTACGATCGCAGATTAACAATCTGGGTGGATCGTAGCGAGTATCCAACGTCATGCCGTGGGCAGTGTTGAATTGCTTCAAATCATTTCCCTTTTCACCGAAATGAAATTTGTATTTACCTTCCTTGTCGTAAACGAAGATGATATTACTTGCGTAACCATCCGAGAGATAAATATCACCATTGGGTGCCACTGTAATTGCGGTCGGTGCGTATTTAGCATTCGGTAATCCGGAATCCTTCGGATCAAGTTTGAAGATGACCTCACCGGTATGTGCATTGAATTTGATTCCAAAGCCGCCAGCATTTGCAGCACCATAAATGAATTCGGCATCGCCTTCGCTGCGAATCTCAATGTCATGCAACGTAACGTAATCTGGACCTATGTATTCTTGGATTACCTTGCCGTCTGGAGAAAATACTACAACACCTTTGTTTGCACTGACGAAGACGTTGTCCTTAGAATCGCACACTACACCACCGTGCGTGGCGCCGAGTGCTGAACTGCCATCCGGTCTCAATCCCCACCCGGGAACGGTTTCAAAGGTCATAACGCCAGAGCCCATGCGGACAGATTTCGCTTCTTCTGCGACAGCACTAATTGCAAAAGTAAGAACGGTGCAGAGTGCGAGAGATAGTGCACGTATTGTCATAATTCGATTCCTGCAGTGGATGTCATTGTTGAGTGAATCCTGCACCTCAGGGTGCATATGTGTAAGGCCTGTATTAGAACACGTGCGTGAGTTGCGATACAAGTATTTTACTTTTGTAGCTCAATTAGACTATGCATCGATTCGGCAAATCGATCGCCGAGTCGAACGAAGAATTTACCGCTACCTAGATAATGGTAAGGGCGGTCACTTCCAACGGCGCACCAATCTGCGAAGTGATCAGCCCAGCCTTTGTTATACACTTCGTAAGCACTGTGATCCCACACTTTGTAGCTTTCTACCGCAGCAACATTGCCTTTAAACTCTGGGGTCGTGGCAGCTGCACGCTGTCCGAGGGACACTTTATTTTCGGCCACGTTTTCAGCGGTGACGCCAGTACCTAACACACCGATAATAAATGGCATTTTGGGGACGTCATATTCTTTACGTACATCCTTAATGAAATTGACCATGTTCGACGCATAGTTGTCTCGAAATGGATCAGAAAATTGGTCGTTGAATCCCTGAAACCAAACAAATCCGGCAATTTCATAACCTGCCGAAGCATCGTATTGTGGATGATGATCCTCAATGTTCTCAAGCACCGACTGCACATGTTCCTGCATCAGTCGATAATTTAGACTTACATCCTTCTTGATTTGGTCTGCCTTGTCCGACGCAAGCTCTTTCTCACTCAGTTCATACGGTCCTGCTGATGGTGGCCGAAAATTATAATGAAGTGACTTACCACCNCAGGCCGCCTTTATTAANAGAATGGGCGAATCGATGCGTTGGGCCATCGACATTCCGAATCCTAGCTCCGGTCCAATCTCGTCAGTGCTTGCACCGTATCCAATCGTTAGTGGGCCATTGCGTTTGTTTCTGCCCGCGATTGAGCTGATATATACGCGATCCGAAACTGCAAAGAACTCCTTAATCTGATCAGACTTCTCTTTGTATTCTTGGCTTAGAACCTCGATTTGTTTTTTTGCAACGGCTATATCTGATGGGTCAGTGATCTCTTTCTTACGGATCGCATTATTCAGGTCATTGCGAGCGATCATTGGAGCAATCTGATCATCAACCATCGTGCGAGTAACGACTTTACCGGGCTTAAAGACGAGTTTGCTTAATGAATTAACTTCTTCACGTTCGTCTACAAACAAACGAGGTATTGTGATGAAGTTTCCGTGACCTTCCATGTTTGACTGGCCTGCAAGAATAAACACCTGCAGTTTCTTCGGGTTGGGTTCACGTGCTGGAGAATCAGACGGCCAGGAGAATAGAGCGAATAGGCCGAGAATTGTAATCGTACGTAATGACATTTGATTAACCATGAGGAAGGAATGGAAGCCTCGTAACATATATACGAAAGTTTATCAGTTTATTCACAGTACGTCATATGACCATGGCATCAGACATTGTGGCGTGCAAACACTCTTAGCTAGAATACAGGTATGAGCAACAAGTATTCGACTCCCGTAAGACGACTGCACCGTAGGGAGTTCTTGCGCGCTGGCACACTTGCAATGGGTGGGATGACACTTCCCCAATTGCTCAAACAACGAGCAATCGCAGGAACCCATAAGAGGCCGACTTCTGTCATTCTCTTTTGGATGTGGGGTGGCCCAAGCCAGCTAGAGACATACGATATGAAGCCGGACGCACCGTCTGAGTTCAGAGGGCCATTAAATCCCATTAAGACGAATGTACCGGGAATGGACATTTGCGAATACTTCCCTTTGCAGTCAAAGATTGCAGATAAGTTTTCGATCATTCGTTCGTTGCATCATACGATGTCCTCACATAATGACGGTAGCATCGAAGTCCTAACCGGAAAGACGCCACCGACTCCGGATCCAACATCCACTCGGGTCTCGTCTCATCCAGACTTTGGGATGATCACGAGCTACGCGCGTGGTACCCATGCAGATGGGATGCCACAATATGTCGGTGCACAGAAATCGCCATTCATGACGCGGCCGCAGTATTTAGGAGCAGCGCACAAGGCTTACGAGACCGGAGATCCATCAAAACCAGAATTTGGCGCTAAGAACCTAACGCTCACTACTGGTCTTGATAACGATCGTCTTGAAAGCCGCAGCAACTTACTTTCGCAATTCGATGTTATGAGACGGCGTTTTGATGCGCAGGCCAATGCAATGGACGACTTTAACCGCATGGCAATGAATATACTGACCAGCCCAACGGTTGCAAGTGCCTTTGATATGAGTCAGGAAACAGAAGAAACAAAAGACCGATATGGTCGCCATCGATGGGGTCAAAGTTGCTTGCTTGCTCGTCGGTTGGTGGAAGCGGGCGTTGCCGTCGTGAATATTGATGCCGCGGCCCCAAGTGATACAAGTAAGAATTTCAGCTGGGATGACCATGCATCCGCTTTCCATATAGATTACGCACAACGAGAACGACTGCCGCAGGTTGACTCCGGGCTTGCTTCCCTGATAACTGATTTGCATGATCGCGGTCTCGACGAGGACGTGATGGTAATCGCCTGTGGTGAATTCGGACGAACCCCACGTATTACGTACGCTCCGAAGAACTTCTCTGATCAGCCTGGTGTTGGAAGAGACCATTGGCCAAGCGCGTTCAGCGCGTTGATTGCAGGCGGCGGGTTGCAAATGGGTAAAGTCATCGGAGCCACAAACAGTAAGGCTGAGTACCCAGTGGAAGAGCCGGTTACACCACAAGATTTACTGGCAACGGTATACCGGCACCTTGGGGTTGATTACACGCAGTCGTTATTGGACTTCAATGGTCGTCCGGTTCCAATTCTTCATCATGGCGATCCGATCGCTGGATTGATCTAGCGAAATTCATAAATCGCAACGTCGTGGCCAATTAGAGTGTCATTCAAGATGTATTTACCGCGCTTTTGGCGCTCTAGCAGCAAAGCACGATTTCGATATCGATCAGTTACGCTAAGTGATTTTAGCCGCTTCGGTAAGCGGGAAATGTCGAGCCGTAAGTCTTTGGGCGACGCTTCGTTATTCGTTGCAATGAGGAAATATGAACCGACGTTTGAGTCATGTAACAGGATGTGGCCGACTTGATTNAATTTGCGATACGGGCCNGTCGCNGGCGGGATAGCTGTAGAGGTAGGAGTATCGTAATTCGAAATNACGTGGCCGACGTCGTAACCATGTGTCAGTGCGTGGGTAAGTCGACGTTGTTCCAGATTTACTGGCTTTACAACCTTGTCGCGGAACTCAAAGAATCTATCTTCCTCACCTTGATAGAATCCGCCAAAGTAACTGTAGATCCAATTCATGGTTCCACGCGCGCCTGTTGTCGCAATGGCAGAGAAGACATTCCATCGATATTCGCGAGATGTGGGGAAGCGAAATAAAAGATCGCCGCACTTGCATCCAACCGCTTGTGTGACGTTTACGTTTCCCGCCCACCCGTTGGAGCTTATCAGATCGGTCTTGGCTTGTTGCCANGCGAGTACTCGAGCGGAAGCTACTGTTGCAAATTCTTCCATGCCNTCAAGGTACGTATAGCCGTCATAAGTGCAAACATCCGTCATGGCCATGAGTGTNCGGACATCGCTATTGGACCATGTGTGAGGATGAACTTGCCATGTTTGGTGTTTAGAACCAAGATCTGTGAGAAGTTCTGAAGTGGCGTTGATTGCAGGCGCTGCTCCCACAGAGAATTCATCACCAATTTGCCAGCCTAGCAATGCAGGATGATGATTAAATGCCCTAACATATTTCTTAATGATGGCGTGAGTTGTTGGGTCGTCCTTTTTAACAATCCCAGCGACGGTGCCATCAAAGCCGAGTACAACCTTCATACCGAGTCGTGCGGCTATGTCCATTTGTCCCTTTGCATCGGCGACTTGCCAGTCTTCACGACCAAGTCCTGCATACAGGGCGCAGTTTGCACCGTTGTCATGAAGTTCCTGCATGCGNGCCCATGGTCCGAACGAATACCAACCGATCGGGAAAAACGGGGAATACGTATCTGTCTTGTAATCCCACGACTGGATGGGTGCAATCGATTGAATGGTGTCGGTATCGTTGCTACCCAAAATGGGTTGCGCTAGGCACCCTGCTGCGATAGCCGCTTTGGTCAATTGGCGTCGGTCGAGATGATTAGATTCAAACTGCCCGTTATTCATAATTCACTTAATAATTCTACGATTGGTAATATTCCGCCACCGATGGAGAAGTAGAGCATAAGGAGCACCTTGCCTTTGACCCACNTAGCCATTATCCANGGATGATCGGTTTCGCTACTGTATATCATTTGTTTNTCGAGGNGAGCTTCCATCGCGCGAAGTCCCGAGACAAGNCGGGTGGCAACAGCGGAAAACAGGATATGACCAGTGGGTCAGTTGCCAATGGTCTTGGCATGGAGTCTTGGACTTTTAGCGGCTATCGGATCATGATGCAGGAAGGCGAAACTATTTCGTGCACCTTTCCAATNGGCGTGATGTTACCAGCTGTTTGGCTGATCTTAAAAAGAGCGAGATTGCTTCCNGCCATATTCGCACAGATCAGTAACTTGCCGTCGGGNGTCACGGCCAGATTCTGTGGTCCACCTCCAAGGCTCTCCACAATTTCAATTAGCTCGAGTGTTCCGTTNGCCAGTACCTTGTAACAAGCAAGTGAATCATGACCACGGTTAGTGCCGTAGGCAAAGCGGCCGTCTGGTGTGATCTTTACGTCAGCAGTGTGGCTGGTACCTTCAAAATCAGCGGGAAGCGTCGCGATCGTCTGCTTTTTATTTAGATGACCGTTACGAGCGTTATAGTCAAACACCGTGATTGTGTTTAATAGCTCATTTATCACATAGAGATGTTTACCATTCGGGTGAAACGTCAAATGTCGCGGGCCTGAGCCGGGGTTTACGGTTGCATAGTGCTCGTCACCAAGAGGTTTAATAGCTCCATTTTTCCCCAGTTTATATGCGACGANTTTGTCGATTCCCAGATCAGCGGAGTAAATGTATTTGTTATCTGGGCTGACAACGATACAGTGTGCGTGAGGTTCTTTTTGACGCGATTCATTTACACTTGATCCNTCGTGCTTATAGAATGTCGCAGAAGCATTGGCCGTCCCGTCACTATTAAGNGCATAAGAAGCTACATCTCCGGTAGTGTAGTTGGCCACGACCAACATTCTGCCTCGCTTATCCACATCCAAATAACACGATGCGGTACCGTGTGTTGATTGTTTATTCAGTTGTCTAAGGTTTCCGTCACCGTCTATGACGCGAAGTGCCACGACCTCCTCATGCTCATCACCACCAAATCCACTTTCACCGTGGATGGAATACAACGTGGTCTTGTTAGGTGACAAGGCCAGAAAAAATGGGTGCGCTATATCTTTGTAATTAGCAGTTTCCTTCAGCTCACCAGTATCGGTATCAACGGTGAATGCATAGATTCCTGCTTTATCCGCCGGCGCGAAAGAAGACACAAAGATCTTCACTTCTTCAGCACGTGATTCTGATGGTAGCGTCGAAATCGCAAATGTAACGGTCATCATTAGTGAAAGGGTCTGTTTGAACAGAGATGTTTTCATGGTTGTTGATATCTAAAGCAGGAGGGAGTGATACGAGTTATTGCGAAGGGCGTTCATATAGAAGTGATTATATAGAACACGCCAGGCGCCTGTGGCAGATGAGATTGCTTGCTAGCGACTTCTCGGATCTGGAAGTTCCAAGATTGCGAGCGTGTCCCGATAGATCATTGTTTCAATTTCGTCTTCATCGAGTCGAGGTAAGTTTGTGCCCTGGACCATATGGTTCATCGAGCGTAAATGGTCGTTTGTCGCCTTGATGGTCGTGAATGGATAATCGGTGCCGTAGAGGATCTTATCCCAAATCCCGTATTCCTGAACCAATACCATCGTGTTGTAAAACTGAAATGGTCGGTAGTGAATAGCGCTTATATCTGCATACACGTTTCGATGTTTGCGCGCCGTGACAATGCAATCACCACTATATGGGTGACCAACGTGCGCCATGATTATTTTCACCTCTGGAAACCTCGCAGCTACCGGATCAATATTTCGAGGCAGAGTACATTCCAATGGCGATTGGCTGGCGAAATTCGTACCTGTGTGAAGCAGCACGGGCAAATTNTGTTTTGTCGCATAGGTCCACAACGGATCTAGTAATGTGTCCTGCGGCATAAACCCTGCATACATAGGCATGAGTTTAATGCCACACATTCCTAATTCCTGATGTCCGTACTCTAATTCTTCTTGCCAGTTTGGTTGCGTCGGATCAACGGCAAGGAATCCGATTGCTTTTGTAGGATGTTGCCTGACAAAATCTGCGACATGGTTGTCATCGACCCAGATGCCACTTAATCTTCCTTTGCCGCCAAAGACGATACGAATGTAATCTTCTCCGTCGGGAACAGTGGCCTCGTAACCTTCATGCGTACTCGTTAGGTCAAGCTCTTCGTCAGCCTTGGCGCGCTCAGATGCCTGATTTCTAAAATCGTCTGTAAAGTGATCAGGGAACTTCCAGACGTGGGAATGCACGTCGATGATAGTTGGCATTTCGTGGTTATCCGTGCGTTGTGAATTTGTTGTTGTCGAAACATTATTTTAAGGCATTCTAATGCGGCGGAGGTGAAATCCAGTGGAGATTGGTAAATGCTTGTGTTAGATATGACTTTTACTCTTTACCACTTAGCATTTCATTTGATATTCGAGGAAGTACTGTGAAGACAAAACAGCTGGTCGCATACGTTGGCCTATTCTTGATTGGTATTGTTTCTCTATTGGTCGTAAAGCAGAGTGATGCGACCAATTTACAACAAGGGCTACCAGGAGTTGTGGCAGAAATTGATGCAGGCAGGTTTCCCAGCCTGCAGGCGGCGCTTGATCACGTGCCTGAGACAGGTGGAATTGTACGCATTCCCGCTGGCGTATTCGAGATATCCGAACCGTTAGTAATTACAACTGAGGACACTCGTATAGAAGGCGCAGGAGCCGCAACGCACATCAAGAACGTAAATGCGGACGGCAAGCCAACAATCATGCTGCGGCCCGAGTCTCGTGATGATGATACCAAGGCGAGAATCTGGAGACTGCAGCTCGGCAATTTTCGAATTAGTGGTACGGAGTCGTGTGGAGACGGTATCCTTGCCGAAGGCGTCAATGAAATCTTCATTCAGGGCGTTTCAATCGATCACCATGGTGGCCACGGAATTCACATGGTGGATTGTTATGAAGATCCACGAATCGCAGATTGCATAATCACTTACAACAAAAAGGCTGGAATATACATAAAGAACGGCCACGACATTGTTGTGAATGCAAATCAATTTGAGGAGAACGAGGATGCATTAGTGTGCGTCGATAGTTTTAATCTGTGCATGAATGGCAATAATCTGGACGACCACCTTCGACATGGAGTTGTAATTGAGAATACGTACGGATCAGTTTTGTCTGGAAACATGATCGAGGAATGTATGGGAACGGCAATCATCCTTGACCGTGATTGTTATGGAATTACCCTAAGCGCGAATGTGATCGCACATGACATGGGGGGAGGCGTAGACTTAAGAGACGCTCACGGATGTGCGATCTCTGCAAACACGTTTACCTTATTGCACCACTTCAGTGTGCGTGTCTCAGAGAACAGTAGCAGGAACACCATCTCAGCAAATAGTTTCTGCAATAGTCATATTGGGAATGCGGAGAAGCGAAAACTTGTAGACGAAAACAATGATCCCGTGCGAATCGATATTGGTACAGGCATTCTCCTCGAATCTACGAAAGACATCACAGTTTGTGGAAACACGTTTTCGGGTCTCGATGGAGCTGCGGTGAATGCTAAGGGAACTTGCGACCACGTGCTCGTGTCGTCGAATGTAATTGTAGACATCAACCGAAGAACAGAAGACAGTGAAGAAGTGTTTGTGGTGGATGCTGACGCAAAGGTAACGATATTGTCAAACTTGCAGTAGACTTGTCCGCGGGTTTATAGAATCAAGTGCAAGATGTCCAATAATTCAGCTTCAATTGCGTTATCGCCTGCGCGACGTCCTGGCCAGGCTGGCTTGTTTTCCTTTCGCCACTGCATATAACCATCCGTCGTTTCCTTGTCCTTCAATTCAAGTCGTACATGAAGTGGGAATTCGACGGGATACGGTTTCATTTCTTCCAGTTGTTGAACTGCACGCTTCGCGCCTGCAACGATTCGCGGGAAAGTTATTTCCGTTGGATAGAGTGTGATTGCGCCGTCCTTTGACATCGACTTTACTTCAACGGTAGTAAGTTTGCGTCCGAGGAGCTCCGTGGCTTCACTGCACGTACCGTTACATCCGGTAACCATAATGATTGGGACGGAGTGTTGGTGACTTGCCGCAACGGCATAGGCCGCGATTTCTCCTGCCGGCTGACCATTGAACCAATACTGTCGTCGCCGGCTACTGGACCACGTGTGCGGGAGAACGGCTTGGTTGGTTCCTTCCATTGCATGTAGCCCTACGAGGATGACCCCGTCAAAAGTGTTGTCGAGTCCTTGCAACAGAAAGTCATGCCCGGATACTAGCTTGACTCTTGGATCCAAGTCATCGAGGATCACATTGCGATCACGAAAACCATCGTCTCTCAAATAGACTTCGTTCGCTCCGCCTTGAAAACATCCTTCGATCGTTGCATTCACATCGTTGGTCAAGAGGCTGCGATAGTATTCAATTTTCGGATCACCGTCTTTCAG
>PAXU01000106.1 GCA_002714565.1 Rhodopirellula sp. | reverse complement strand
GCTGTTCGTCCACCCTGCTGCAGGTGATTCCATCCCAACAGCTTTGCTACTTCTTTTGAGACATCCTCACCATTTCCGTCCGTCTCCTGCATCCCAACCACATCCGCTCCGGCGGTCTTTACCGCATTTGCCAGATCAGTCGGTGTAGAACCGCTTGCTGTGCCACCAACCCACATATTGAAAGACATCAACTTAAATCTGGTCACGGTATGCTTCGCTGCCAACGCGAACCCTGATGGCAAGAGGAGCGAAGCACTAAATGCACGTCGAGAAAACTTCATTGTGATACTCATGAGTTAGCTCGGTTGAATCTTTACTATAGAATCCGCTTGAGCGCCTTAAGATAGGCCTCGGCGTATCGTAACATCCCAAGATCGTTCGGGTGTGAACCGTCCGTCGCCGCTTCGCCGTCATTACCAAGGATTCCTTCTCCTTCCAGATAGTGGATTCACTTAAGCCCCTCAGCATTCAGTCGTTTAAAAGCAGCCCGAAATGCCTTTCGGTTTCCCGCATGCCTATCACGCAGATGTTTATGGAATTGTGAATTGGTAAATGACCGATCCTCCACCATCAGGATCGGAGTGTCTTGCCTTAACGAACGGAGCTTTGAAATAAACGGATACGCACGTTCTTCTGTCCACTGTGCGTTCAAATTCGGTAAACAATCCAGGCAATACACAGCGGCGTCTATTTCAGCAATTAGCTCCACAAGTTCCATTTCGAGCCGACCATTTCCGGAAAAACCAAGATTGATGGCTGGTAGATGAAGACTACGGCCAATGATCGATGAAATAGCCATACCTGGCCGCGAAGCACATGCTCCGTGCATGATTGATGTACCGTAAAAGAACAACGGCTTTTCTTTACGTGGAGTCAGCGGGGTAAAAGATGATCCTGACTTAACGCCAAATTCGATCTTCTCGATTCCATTATAAAGCGGCAAGTATGCCATATACTCGCGTCCTGCTTCGTCGGCCACCGCATCAATATTAGCCGCCAACGTTACATTTACATCCTGAGCACCCGGTCGGGCTACATTGACCCATCGAAATGTGCCATCCGCAACCTGTCCGTATAGATCGACACCACTGACGCCAGTTGCCGGCATATGCACCATGTCTAACCCAGGTGACTTCAGCCGATAGCGCACCTTGATATCCTCAGATCCGGTCTGAAATCTCACCGCCATGCCCGCCGAATGCCGACTGAGGTTCCACACAGCGTCTCGTACTACGCCCTTCATTCGAGCCGGTAAGCGATCGTAATAGACTTCGGTATCATCCCACCCGCGTCCTTCAATGCCCCATTGCTCCGGGTTATACCAATCAATACCCTCTTCACTAATCGGTTCAATTGCCTGTGCCTGTTCAACATGTAGATTGCCCAAAATCACCGAAGCTGTGCCAACGGCTGAGAGCTTTGTAAATTGTCTTCTGTTATACATATGCGGACCCAACACTTATAAATACATCTATCAATTGCTATTGGTCACTACATGGTAGACCTATTAGCTGCTATTTCCAACGAAAGTGATCGATCAAAAAGCATTATGTTCCGAATTACGGCAATCCTCAGCTCATTTCTAATTCTTACCGCCGGGATAATACTGGCCAACGAACCTGCTGACCTGCACATAAAGAATGGCAAGATTATAGATGGAAGTGGCAACCCCTGGTTCTTTGGAGATGTCGTTATACAAAAAGATCGAATCACCCAAATCGGCAAGAACCTCACTGTTGATGCCAAGCAAACCATCGATGCGAAAGGACTCGTTGTTGCGCCGGGATTCATCGACATCCATTCTCATTCGGATACGAAGCTCATTCAGGATGGTCATGCCCAAAGCAAAATCCGACAGGGTGTAACTACCGAAATTCTTGGAGAAGGTACCAGTGGCGGTCCAAATGTCGGTAACAAACCACCGGCAAGATTGACGGTAAACGGAAAAGTATTGCAATGGAGAACCCTTGGCGATTACTTCAACGTTCTCGAGCAATCCAAAATGTCAACAAATGTGGCATCGTATGTAGGCATCGGAAACATCTGGGAATCCGTAATGGGAAAAACCTATGCTCGTCCCTCGGAAGGCCAGCTTAAGCAAATGGAACAACTCCTTGCACAAGCCATGGAAGACGGTGCTCTGGGACTCTCAAGCCAAGTCATGTTTCCACCAGGATCCTTAGCGACGACGGGCGATCTTGTCAGGTTTGGCAAAGTCATCAAACCCTATGGTGGAATTTACTCCTCTCACATTCGCAATGAAGGCCTTGGTGTGTTTGATGCTGTCCGCGAAGCGATCAAAGTAGGCGAAGATGCCGGTATACCTGTTGATATCATTCACATCAAAATAGCTGATCAACAATTCTGGGGTCGCATGAATGAAGTCATCGCTCTGATTGAATCCGCTCGCAAGCGGGGCGTAAACGTCCAGGCAAACGTATATCCCTATACACGCGGGAACAACAACCTGATGAGCATCATTCCACCGTGGGCGCACGAAGGTGGAAAGGCTGAAATGATTCGTCGCCTAAAGACTTCTGCGGATCGNAATCAGATCAAACANGATATCGAAAACGGTATCGATGGCTGGTACAACCACTACACCGCTGTCGGTAAAGACTGGAGNAGGATGCTTGTNGCGGCTGAAAACCAATATCGCGGGATGACCATGGATCGCGTGCTAGCGATTCTTTCCGACGGAGACGANGATGCTGACAAACTGGATCTGATGATCGACTTCTTAATCGATCAAGGCGGTTCTGTTGCAACCGTGTTTGCTCATCATACCGATCGTGATATGACCCTTGCTTTAAAGCAGCCATGGTGCAGCGTTGGCTCTGACGGCTCCGCCTATGCGATCGAAGGACCGCTTAGAAAAGGAAATCCTCATCCGAGAAATTTCGGTACATTTCCAAGATTGCTTGGCAGGTACGTACGCGAAGAGCAGGTAATCACACTTGAAGATGCCATTCGCAAGATTACCTCATTAAACGCAGCTAAGGTCGGCTTGCAACACCGAGGTATGCTCCGGGAAGGNAACTATGCCGACATCACNATCTTTGACGAAANAACCGTAATCGACACGGCGTTATTTACCGATCCGTTTCATTACCCGATCGGTATCGAATATGTAATTGTCAACGGAACACTTGTTCTCAAGCGTGGCGACCATCTGGGGACGATGCCTGGCCGCGTCTTGCGAAAGTGAGATTACTCGTCGCCGGCACCGATCGCGATAACGTGCCGATGGGTCTTAAAGAATATCTTGCCACCGGCAATGGCTGGCGTGGACAGACAGAACTCACCTAACTCGTTGGTGGCGATAAGTTCATATGATGGCCCGGTCTTAACCACCAATACAGCACCGGATTCNGCAGTTAGATACAAACGGCCATCAGCAGCAACTAGCGAACCGGTAAAACTGTTTGCACCACCACGTGCTACGCGTTTCTTGTACACCAGATCACCACTCTTTGCATCGATGCAACTTAGGATTCCACTGTTGGTAAGACTATAAAGGAAGCCACGNTAAACNACCGGCGTAACGAGATACGGAGCACCATGCCGCTGACTCCATGCAACGTCACTGCTACTCGTTTGATTAGGACCGAGAGTAATATCTCCCCGCGCCCCTAGCTTCACTGCATAAATTGGCTGGAACGGTCGGTATCCATCAAGCAGATAAATCAATCCTTGAGCAACAAACGGTGTTGGCACTGTGATTGCAGAATGGCCACCAAGCCGCCAAAGCTCTTCGCCAGTGCGAGGATTGTATCCCCGCGAATACGTGCTGCCGTTGGTGATCAGTACTTCATGTTCTGCATCTTTATATACCAGCGGTGACCCCCAGGATGGCGGCTCGTCCCGCATTGTCTTCCATACTTCTTCCCCAGAGGATAAATCAAATGCAACAATAAACGACCCTTCCTGCAAATCGCATTGCACGATAACCAAGTTTTCATAAATCGTTGGTGAGCTACCAAACCCCCACTGGTATTCCGGGTCATTGAAAGCACCAGAATCCAGAACACCAAGGTTTTGTTCCCATACCAATTTCCCGTCGAAGTCAAAGCAAACAAGGTCACCGGAATTGTAAAGAGCAACAACATGCTTACCGTCGGTAGCCGGTGTGGAGTTTGCCTGTGAGCTCTTCGTGTGACGTTTTATGGGCGGCTTTGATTTCCCAACTGATTTTTTCCACACAACCTTGCCTGTATCACTACTAAGGCAATACAAGAGCCACTCATTTTCAGATTCTTCACCTGCTGTCGTGATGTCACCATAGATTCCGATTTTAAGATCATCGTTGCCACTTTCCGGCACTGCAGTAGCAATGAACACGCGGTCGCCCCAAACGGTTGGGCAGGCATTGGCCAAACCTGGAATAGGAGTTTTCCAAATTACATTTTCACCTGTCTTGCCATCCCATGAATCAGGAAGCCGTTGATCGACTGCAATTCCTCTTGCCGACGGGCCACGGAAACCCGGCCANTTCGTTTTCGCAGCAATATCNAGATCCAGAGTTATGTCGTCTGACAGACCATCAACGGTCTGTTCNTCATCGCTATCAGACTTGGCGAATATGAACTCCCCATAACCTCGTATCCANGTGGCCGTGGCAACTTCCTTGTCTTTGAACTTGAAAACCAATTGGTTGTCGCCCCACTCTAGGTGNGATTCGTCAACGACAACAGGGCTGCGACTTCCCAATACCCCCGTGATATGCACGCTGGCTTCGGCAACGGAGACTTCGATTAACCCATATCGTGGATGACGAAATCTTCCAACCANTTGATTCAGCTTTGTTTCGGGAACNTGTTTCAATTCCTGCACAACGTCATTCGCCTGATCAGTGATCAGTTTTACGGCCTTTTCCTGATTTCCCAATTTTGCATGGGCTACAAAGATACTCAGCTCTTCGTCAGTCCAATTCTGCGTAGGCAACAACAATTCGAGTTGCCCGATGTCGCCGCTAAACGCTGCTTTTTTGATCAGCATTGTGGGATCTGCTCCATGCTGAATCAAAAGCTTGATTAGGTCAGCATCCTGAGTCACGGTTAACGGGCTNAGATACCAGATCCCATCGTGTGTATCCGGATTCGCCTTTAACTCTAATAAGAGCTTGATGGCCTCTGCTCTTCCTTTTAGTGCAGCCTGCCAAATCGGAGTAATCCCGAATTGATCAACGAAGTTTACATCTACTCCGCTATCTACCAGTTTCTTAATTTTCGCAAGATCCCCGTCACGTGCAGCCTTTAACAACTGATCACCGGGCGACTCCTGGGCATGTCCGACATTGATCAACACTCCGGTGAATAGGAGGAATGCCAGAATTAACCGTTTATGGAATTGTCTCATTTCGAATCACTCACGTAATCAACTGTTACTTCGAAGCCAATATCGCTCATTATCGCTGTTAATTGAACAGGCTTCACTATCCAATTTAGAGGAATACTGTCATACTCGGCTGTTTCAACGGTACCNACTTGCGACATTAAGTACACCCACCCAACATGTCCGCATCGCGCACGGGGCTTGCAACTCCATCCANGCAATCCTCCAGCAACTCATCACCTAAGCTGCGTCTACGTCACTACGGCATAGTCGTTCTNTTTTTTGCCGCGCTATCGACTTTCATGTCAGCGCCTGGGCAGACCCACTCGATGTCTGCCTTCGTCGATCCCATGGTCAACGATCTGAGGCTTAAACAAACNACGTATTCAACTGCATATATGGTAGCAACGGCGATTGCAGCACTCACTTACTCGTTAATGGGTAGGTTGCTAGATAAGTATGGCGCCCGCAGCTTAATGCCAATTGGTGCAGCAGCGCTTGGTGGCGCGTGCTGCGTGATGAGCGCTGTTCCAAGCGATTTTGTTGCAGTCCTTTATATAGGAATGTTCNTGTGCCGGCTCTTTGGACAGGGANTAATGTGCCTAGTATCCACATGGCTTGTCGGAGAGTGGTTTGAGAAACGACGTGGTCTGGCAATGGGCGTTGTTGGCCTTGGTGGATCGCTTTCAGTGATGATTGTCGCAGGATTCAACAACTCGATGATTGAAANGCATGGTTGGCGACAGGCATGGATGGTTTTAGCGACAATTCTCTGGATTTCAGCTGTCTTGCCTTCCATCCTATTTGTACGAAACCGCCCNGAACCTCTCGGATTACTCCCAGATTTACGACTTGCTGGTGATCCGGATATCGAGATCCAAACCAAGCTGGATAGAGATGGAAATGCCGAGATCACCACAGATAGTTGGACCGCAAACGAGGCGATGAAAACAGCCACGTTCTGGAAACTCGTTGCGGGAATGAGCACGTGGGCAATGGTCGGTACAGGGCTGGCCTTTTATCAGGCATCCTTACTCGAACGCATTGATGTTTCGCGCCAATACGCATTTTGGCTATTCGCTGTGCAGGCAGGTTCAGCTATTTGCTCNTCATTTGTGGCCGGCTATTTCACGGGCAAGATACCGGCCCGCTATCTGCTTTTTGTCAGTGTGGCCGGTCTAGCATGTGGAGTCGTGCTCTTGCTAACGATCACCAAACCGTGGATGGCGATATTCTATTCGATCATGCTCGGGCTTAATGGTGGCATTTTAAGATCAACAGGAATGGTNGTTTGGGTCAATTACTTTGGACGAAAGCACCAGGGAGCCGTCGCTGGATCCGCGATGAGCATCTGCGCAATTGCATCGGCTCTGGGTCCACTACCGTTGGCATTGTCATTTGATCAGTTTGGATCGCACCAACCGGCACTCCTCGCTTTCTTGACGATTGCAATTTGCGCGTCATACGCCGTGTTTACGGCTCGACCACCGCAAAAACAGCCAGCTCCTGTCCAAGCTTAGATTACGTCCCATTTGTCACGCGGTTTACGCCATAGATAACCGTTGGCTTCCTTATCACGGACAAACTGTTCTTTNTTTGGATCCCAGTTCAAAGGACGACCAAGTTGGTAACCGAGATTTGTTAGATGGCAAATNGATGCAGTGCGATGGCCGATCTCTGCGGGACAAATCGTCTCTTTACGCGATTTGACACAATCCACGAAATTCCGCTTGTGGTTNTTGCTTGGATAGACGTGAAATTCATCGTCACCAATTTCCTCTTCCAGAATGGAACCTGGATTCGACTTAATGGAACCACGGCTGACCATCAGAGTCCCTTCAGTGCCTTCAAACGTCACGTCCGCCGGTCCACCGTGATACATCTCCACACCATTGGCGTATGTCAACTTTAGCCCGTTCTTTGAGCCATCTTTGGGTGGCTCTACCTTTACGGGGCCAGTGTGATCCNTCCCAAGCGCCCACTGAGCAATATCAAAGTGGTGTGCACCCATATCGGCCACTGCTCCGCCGGCATACTCACGGTAAGCTCGCCATTGGGGGAAATGAGAATGAATGCCTTTTGGACAAAGGACTTCGTTGTATGGCCTCTGCGGTGCTGGTCCGAGCCAGAAATCCCAGTCAGTACCCTCAGGCACTTCCTGAGCAGGTAAATCACATGGCCTGTTAGGTACCCCAACGCCAATTCGAACCGTGTGGATCTTTCCAACCCGTCCATTTCGGACGAGTTCAACAGCACGTCGAAAGCGTCCACCGAATTCGCTGCGTTGCTGACTTCCAACCTGNAATACAGTTTTGTTCTTGGTGCAAGCCTCAACGATTTTTCGGCCTTCGACAACGTTTTGCGTCAGCGGCTTTTCACAATAAATGTCTTTACCAGCATTCGCAGCTTGAATCACCGGAATCGCATGCCAGTGATCCGGAGTTGCAATCACGACGGCATCAATATCATCGCGTGCAATGATTTCTCGATAGTCAGCGTATGTTGCGACGCCGTTTGCAGAGTCGCTCTTGTATTGCGTGTTTACTCTGTTTGCTGAGTCCTCAAGGCGTTCTTTAACGACATCTGCCAATGCAACGACCTGACAATCCTGATAACCCAGAAATGCACCAAGGTGACCGCGTCCCATCATTCCCAAACCAATGAATCCAAGCGTAATTCGATCGTTCGCCGCTGTACGTGCATAACTCATGCGAGTTAGCACCGTTGGGATAGCAACGGTTGAAGCCGCTGTTTTCACAAAGGATCGTCTTGTTAGGTTTGTCATTAAATTCTCCTTTAAGTCGCCGGAGTGAATTACTCATCAAGTCCGTAAGAACTGCAATTATGGTAATTCCGTGCGTCCGTCTTTATGCCGGAAGCACCCGTCCACCGCAATAATCTCCCCAGTAATATAGTCTGCCACACTGGAGCAAAGAAAAGCAGCGGTATTTCCAATATCCTCTGGAGTACCTAATCGACCCCACGGTAGCAGCTTGCCCTGCTCTTCAACGTAATCGTCNCCGAAAGTGACGTGTTCACCGGGAGTATCAATCCAACCCGGCTCGATCGCGTTTACGTTGATTTTATGTTCGGCTAATTCAATCGCAACACTACGTGTCATATGGTTCAATCCGGCCTTGGCTGCACAATATGGAACGCAGTTCTGAAAGGCCATTTCACCTTGCACGCTTGAGATAAAAACCATCTTGCCGCCGCCGCCACGTTCAACCATATGGCGAGCAACCAGTTGCGACATATGAAATCCGCTTGAAAGCGTCCCCTGAATCGTCTGATCAAACACTTCCGGATCATAATTCAGAAAAGTTTGTCGCCTACTAAAAGCAGGATTGCTAACCAGACAGTCTATTCGACCATGTACTTCAAGCGCTTCCGAAACCAGCTGTTCGCATCCTTGTCGTGTAAACACATCACCTTCAATTGCAGTACAAGACGCACCTGATTCGGTTATTTCGGTGGTAGTTTGGCCAAGGTCTGGGCTTTGGGGTCGATCATTTATTATTAATGTCGCACCGGCGTTTGCGAGTTGCATAGCACAACCTTTGCCAATACCACGGCCAGCACCGGTAACCAATGCGACGCTTCCAGTTAAGTCGATCATGATGCCACTCTTTCCAATTAACTAATCTGTTTCTATAGATCTAAGGGAAACGGAGTCAAAATCTCAACACCGTCTGATGTCACACGATAATTCTGCTCAAGTCGAATTCCCGCACGGAGCGATTCACCGTACANACCAGGTTCTGCCGTGAAAACATCACCCTCTCTAAATTCATCATCCCAGTTCGGATTTAAATGTGGTGTTTCATGCGGATAGAGTCCGACGCCATGCCCAAGGTGGTGTGGAAACACTCCCANCGCGTTTTCGCCAAGCATTTCAGATGCCTTCTCAAACAGATCCTGACAACGGAGACCTGGTTTTACGGTAATTGCGACCATATCCAACACTTCAGAAATCGTATTCCATGCTGATATCTGATCATCCGTCGGATTACCATCAACGCTGAATGTTCTGCAGTTATCNGCAAAGTANCCTCGATATGCCGGGCCGAGNTCNAGAATATATAACTCCCCNGCTNGNGCCTTACGTTCNCGCGGCATACCACCACGTTCACCGCACTGATAGTCATTACCTAAATAAGTGATTGCTTCGCCAGCTACCTCCACAGCCGCTGCATGTAACTGGTTGTAAACTTCCAACTCACAGATTCCTGGCTGGATAATCTCGCGTGCGCGGGTATACATTGCTGTCGTGCAATCAATCGCCCGTTTCATCATCGCCAATTCATCCGGGTCCTTTTTTCGACGCAAATCCCAAATCGCAGGTTCCACGTCGATGACTTCAGCTACGTTTACACCTGCTGAACCGGCAATTACCCCCAACACGTAGGGCCCCGAAGTGCGGCAGTCCGCACCGATTCGTCCAGCAGATTGATCATCNAGCACCGCNGAAAGTGCTGTAGATGTATCGACGAACTGATCCTGCCGGAGTGTCGACAACCACTGAGCTTCAAATACAACAACGTCATCGACAGCTGCAATTTCAGGCTCTTTATTGGGGGCCGATAGTACACAATACCCATCTGCTTCCATCACAAGTGCTGCGGTCATCAGGTTGTGATGGCGAAACCCTGTGAAGTAGTAGATATTCTCCTGAGCGGTTATCACAACTCTATCGATTTCATTTTCCGCCATNACTTCAAGAAAACGATGTTGACGTTGGCGACATAAGTCCGGNTCCAGTTGCAAGTGTGGCGCAGCCATGAGTATCTACTTTGATTCCTTTAATAACTTAATGAGCGGTGTAGCAAGAGACCGTACACCATTTCAAAGACCCGATTAAATCAACTCAGCAATCGGATTACCACCAGGAAGGATATGAATTGGGCGACCTTCGCGATTTATGGTAGAAGCAGACGGATCAATTCCGAGATGCCGATAAACCGTTGCCAGCACGTCGACCGGATGAATTGGACGATCAATCGGCATTTCACCCTTTGGATTGGATGCACCGATTACCTGCCCTACTTTGAGGCCACCACCGGCCATGAGGATGCTCATTAACGCACCCCAGTGATCACGACCGCCCGTCTTGTTCACGCGAGGTGTTCTTCCGAATTCACCCCAGACAAGTAACAAAACCTTTTTGTCCAATCCGCGATCATACAAATCGGTAATCAGTGCTGAAAGCATCTGATCTAGAGGTGGCCCGGATATATTCATGCCACGACTTGGCCCGTTACTGCCATCAGCCGGACGATCATCATCCACGATGTTCAGGTGCCAATCCCAGCAAAGTGAATCCGGCGCCGTNTTGATAGTTACAAAGGTCACGCCTGCCTCGACCAGGCGTCGTGCAAGTAGCGCTGACTGTCCCCAACGATGCTCACCGTACATTTGGCGGACGTGTTCTGGTTCCCGACTTAAATCGAACGCTTCACGAGCACGGCCGCTTGTCACGATATCGAACGCGGTTTGATTGAATTCGTCTATACCACCTAAGTCACGTTGACGCTGAACTTTTCGATTAAACAAATCGAGTTCGCCGAGTAGCGATTTACGATCTTCCATTCGGTCTATCGTTAAGCTGTCCGCAAGCTTGAAGTTATCGGTTGANGCATTTAATGCCTCTGTATGAAACTGCGACTTAAACGGATCCTGCAATATCGTAAACGGTGAATGGGCGCTGCCCAAATACGCCGGACCCATCGTAGCGCCAATCGTCGGATTTCGCGTCTGTTCTTCAGAAAGAAGCACATAACCTGGCATTCCAGCATCGCGCGGACCTANCACGTGTGAGGCAATCGAGCCGCTCGACGGATGAGTCGGTGGTGCTGTTGGACTAAGATGGCCGGTCGACAGCCAATGAGCTGCTACATAGTGGCCATTGTTATTGTGAGCAATACTTCGGATCAGTGCTGTCTTGTCCAGCACTTGCCCGGTCTTCGGCATCATGTCGCAAAACTGTATACCGGGAAACAGAGTGGAGGTTGTCCCATAAGGCCCACGAATCTCTGCCGGAGCATCTGGCTTCGGATCAAATGTCTCAAATTGGCTATGGCCGCCACCTAGCCAGATTTGAATTACGGCCGTGTCTTTTTGCTCCTGTGATCCCGCTGCCTGNAGACGTAGGCAGTCGGATAATGGCAAGCCAATACCACCTGCAATTAACGAACTACGTAAAAAGTCACGACGTGTGTTTCCCATGGTCTTTATTGTACACACTTACGACGGTGGAATTGAATAGGAACTTGTATGCTTTCGAGGCCAACGACGGCCGATAGGCCGGATACACGGTAACGTGATTCGAAGGGACGCAGCGACGTAGGGCCTCGAGAGCGATCGAAAAGAAACNCCTGCGGGCCGTAGAGGCAAGGCCACAAATGTAGCAGCCATAAACCCTTTCTAATGCTTTCATTTGCACGATGTATTACATTCAACTTAGAATGAACGCACAAACGTACCACCCGTAGTGACGACTCTTCACCACGTATTCAGCCCACTTATCACCAGCCAAACACGTCGCCATGCACCCCGAGAAAATAGGTCCCTACCGCATCATTAAACCGATCGGTGCTGGCGCGATGGGCGAAGTCTTCCTAGGAGAAGATGAAACGCTTGGCAGACAGGCAGCAATCAAGACGCTGCCAGAAGAATTCGGAAACGACCCGGTGCGCCGCCAGAGGTTCATGCAGGAAGCCCAGTCTGCATCCGCCATTAATCACCCGAATGCCTGCACAATCTACGGCGTCGGTGAAACCGAAGAAGGCGATGCGTTTATTGCTATGGAGTACGTGGAAGGAAACACGCTTAAGTCCCTAGTGGGCAATGGGCCATTGGCACTGGAGCTAACCACCGAGTTTTCAACTCAAATTGCTGATGCCCTGGATGAAGCACATAAAGTAGGCGTGGTGCACCGTGATATCAAGAGCGCCAACGTGATCATCAACCAGCGAGGCCAGGCCAAAGTGCTCGATTTCGGACTGGCCAAGAAGCTCGATGAAGAGGAGGACATCGACGCGACCAAGATGGTCCAGACACAGGACGGCCAGATCATCGGCACGCCCGGCTACATGAGCCCGGAACAAGCAACCGGTAAAGACGTGGACGGCCGGTCAGACATATTCAGCCTCGGCGTAATGATGTACGAAATGATCACCGGCCAGCTGCCGTTCGTGGGAAACTCACTTGGAGACACGATCCAGAAGATCTGCCGCGAGGCACCGGCTGCCATGGCCCGCTTTAACTACGAGCTGCCGCAGGAACTCGAGCGGATCACGATGAAATGCCTGCAGAAAGACCCTGCACGACGTTACCAGAGTGCAAGCGAACTGGTCGTCGACCTCAGGAACTTCTCTTCGATGCTGCGTGGCGAGAGCAACGAATCACATCCGGCCGAATTAACACAAACCTCGATGCAGATGGTAACACAGCCCGAGCAGTCTGGTGGCACGGCGTTACCATCACCCGAGGAAATCCAGCAGTGCGACATCCTGATCAGCTGCTCGGAGCTTGACAACCAGTCGTTTCAGCCGGGCAGCGAAGGCTGGATCTCGCGGTTCCACCGGAACCTGAAGGTCCGCGTGGAGCAGCTTACCGGAGACCGCCTGAAGGTGGGCTTCTGTGAAATGCCAGCCGGAGAAAGCCAGCTGGATGACACGGTGCTAAACGCGCTGCCGGAGGCCAATACGATGGTCACGGTGGTATCCCCGCCGTTCGCCAAAAGCAAAGCGTGCGTGGATGGTACTGAAAAGTACTGGTCAAGCATGCTTGAAGAATCTAATGCCGGAACCGGCATGAAATCAATCTACAAGGTGATTAAAACGCCGGTGGACGATGACCAGATCGACGCTGATCTGGACGCGATCTTCGGACAGCTGCTTGGCTATGACTTTTACGACCGAGACCCTGAAACGAGCCGTGTCCGCGAGTTCGACGAGGCGCACGGAGAGGAGGCAGCACAGCGGTACTACGAGCGGATCTATGACCTGGCGTACGAGATCTCCGAGCACGTCAAGCAGACCCGTAAAACCCCATACATGGAATCCGGATCGTTTAGCAAGATCCGCAAAAACATCTACCTAGCAGAAGCAACAGCAGACTTAAAGGAAGACCGCGAACGGTTACGCCGTGAGTTCCTGGAGCTGGGTCATATCGTTTACCCGGACCGTTCGCTGCCGACCGAACACGCAGAACTGGAAACAGCGGTAACCGACTACATGGGTAAATGCGACCTGATCATCCAGCCGGTCGGAGCACGTTACGGGTTCGTACCGGAAGGCGGCGAGGAATCGGTACTGATGATTCAAAACCGGATTGCCCGGAGTGTCGCTGCCACCAAATCTAAGCCCCGTTACATCTGGATGGCCAGGGACCTGATGGTGGAGGATGACCGCCAGAAACAGTTTGTCGACATGCTGCGTGAAGAACCGACAACCTGCGACGGCGTGGAATTGGTCAAAGACTCGATCGAGAACCTGAAAGAACTGCTCGAGCAGCGTTGGAAGGCGGAACTGGATGATCTTCAAAAAGCTGTGGCCACTCCGGTAATTGAAAGCTCGGTCGTCATAGACGTACCTCGAGTATATCTGGTGTACGAAAAACGTGATGAAGAAGCGGTCGAGGCAATTGAAGATTACTTATATGACCAGGGTGTTGAGGTCATGGTTCCGGAATTCGAGGGAGCCGAACATGATATCAACGCGATTCACATTCAGAACCTCACAGATTGTGATGCGGTACTGGTTTACTACGGCCAAAGCGGTAAGGCATGGGTGGATATCAAGGTTAGAGAGTTAACCAAGGCGCTTGGATACCGGGAAGGACGCCCGATTGAGTGTGCTGCGATTTTTATCGGCCCGCCGGAAGACCGCCGCAAAGAACGATTTAAGAGCCTGTCGGTCGATGTACTGCGCAGCGAAGACGAAGAGCTACAGACGGAGTTGTTATCGCAGTTCTGCGTGGATGTTAAGAACCTCAAGGCCCCAGGCGGATAACAACATATGTTACAAGCAAGAATGACCCCATTCCCGGGCCTGCGTCCCTTTGGAGAAGAAGAGGATTACCTGTTCTTTGGACGGGAGGAGCAGACCAATGACCTGCTGGAGCTGCTGCGCACACAGCGGTTCCTGGCGGTGGTGGGAACATCCGGCAGTGGTAAGTCATCGCTGGTACGTGCTGGCATGTTGCCATCGCTTTACGGTGGCACGATGGCAAGCGTGGGGTCCGATTGGGAAACCGTCGTGTTTCGACCCGGTGGGGACCCGCTGCTAAACCTTGCAGACGCGATGATCGATGCGGATCTGTATGATCCGGAAGATCCCGAAGCACGGCTGCAGGTACGTGCAACGCTTAGTCGCAGTCGTCAGGGACTTGTCCAGGCGGTGGAATACTCGGATATGCCGGCAGGCTCTAACCTGCTGATTGTCGTGGACCAGTTCGAAGAGCTCTTTAGGTTCCGCGGGACATCGGATAAACACCAGGAGCTGGCAACGGCATTCGTCAAGCTGCTGTTAAATGCTGCGAAATGTCAGACCCAGTCGATTTACGTCGTGATTACGATGCGGTCGGATTACCTCGGGGACTGTGCGCATCTACCGGGACTGGCCGAAGCGGTTAATGACGGCAAGTACCTGATTCCCAAGCTCACGCGTGACCAGCGTCGTGACGCGATCGTCATGCCAGCTGCGGTTGGTGGGGGAAAAATCTCAGAATCACTGGTTCAGCAGCTGCTTAATGACGTCGGGGATGACGCCGATCAGCTTCCGATCCTGCAGCACGCGTTAATGCGGATCTGGGATTACTGGGAGCATGATCACGCAGACGACGAACCGGTTTCGCTGCGTCACTACGATGCCGCTGGCGGAATGGACAATGCTCTCTCCAATCACGCGGACGAAGTTTACGATGAACTTCCCAGTGACGATAGCCGCGCGCTGGCGCGGCTAGTATTCCAGACGATTACCGAGCGTGGCGGCGATGAACGGGGAATACGTCGTCCCACGCGTATGGATCAGCTATGTCACATCGTTGATGCAAGTCACCAGGATATACAGGTCGTGCTGGATGCCTATCGCAAGGTAGGCCGTACATTCGTCATGCCGATCGAAGGCCAGGAAATCACCCAGGAGACGGTGGTCGATATTTCGCATGAAAGTTTAATGCGCGTATGGCGGCGGTTGACGCACTGGGTGGAGGAAGAATCACAAAACGCCCGGGTTTACACGCGTCTGGCTGAGACGGCCGAGCTGCACAAGCGTGAACTGGCCGGTGTGTATCGCGATCCGGATCTTGCCATTGCACTGAGCTGGCGTGAAACGGCCAGTCCAACGGCAGCCTGGGGGAAACGTTACCGGGACGGATTTGAGCAGGCGATTGCGTTCCTGGATAAGAGTTACGAGACGACACATGCTGAAGAGATTGCACAGGAAGAAGCACGTGAGCGGGAGCTTGAGCAGGCCAGACTCGTAGCCACGCTGCAGTCACGAGACAAAAAGCGGCTGACCGTGCTGATGGGTTGTATCCTCGCGGCATTGGTGGTGGCTGTGTTCATGTACTTCGATTCAGTTGAGGCAAGAAGTACTGCTGAAGCAAGTGCATTGGAAAACAAACAACTTGCTTTGGAAGCATCAAAAAGCGAACAAGCTGCACTGACAAGTGAGAAAGCAGCCAAGGAAAGTGAAGCCGAGGCCCAACGGCAGACTCTACTAGCGGAAGAGAACGCAACGAAAGCAGATGAGCAGGCAAAGGCTGCTGAAGAGGCTCGCAAACTGGCTGATCAACAAGCGCGCGATGCGGAACTTGCAAAAAAGGAAGCACGCCGCTCACTCTATTTTTCACAGTTGTACAAGACTACCCATGAAGAAGATCAATTTGAGCAATTTAATGTCAAACGCCAGTTTGTTCGTGACTGGGCACCACGGCCGGGCCTACAAGACTTGCGAAGCTGGGAGTGGTATTACATTGCTTCTCGTCCAAACTGGATCAAACATGCCTACCTCGAACCCACCCTTGTCTATCAACCAATCGCATTTCATCCCGATGGAAATGAATTCTATCTAACCCGCGCAATGCATGTCATCGAAAAACGAGATACTGCTACAGAAGAAATAAAGTCTCGACTGTTCTTAGACTATGAAATTTCGGCAATTTCTGCCCTACCAGACGGAAAACGTTTGTTACTGGCTGGAAGGGACAGAGTGCTTCGAGTCGTGGATGCAAATTCCGGTATCGTCGAACGTGAATTTTATTTGAGACACGGGTTGGGCAATGAAATAATTAAAAACCAAATGCTCTCTGACGATGGACAGAAAGCCTATATTGCCAATTCAAAAGGCGCATTCTACGTGGACCTCGGAGACAACTCACTGCACAAAATAAATTCAACAGGGAAAGATCCCGAAGATGACGCACTAGTAGAAATTTATTCGGGTGGAGCAGTGATGAGCCATGATGGTTCTGTCCTGATTGCACAATCAAAAAACAGGGGTCTGTACGCATACGATTTTCAACGTGAAATCTGGGAACATAAGAGAGAGATAAATGACATCACTTATGGAGATTTTAGTCACGATGACAAGCTAATTGCGTTTAGTCGCGAGAAAGGAAAAGTCACTTTGCTTCATGCCAGTGACTACTCCACATTTAAGGAAATCGATCTTAACGTTGAGGAAGATGTACGGACTATTGCCTGGGCACCATCAGACAAGGAAATAATATTATCACTCCAAAATGGCGAACAATTCGGAATTTCTATTGAGTCTGACGAGCCTGTGATCCAATCCCTACCGAGAACAGAACTCTCTGTATGGGCATACTACTGGTTCCCTAACAACAAAGGATTGGCAACAGTTTGTTCAAATGGTGAAGTTTACATTTCGGAAAATCCATTTGAACCAAGCACTGCAAACCAACTCGAAAATATCACCTCCACTGGAAGCTTCCGAAATAAGATGTGCTTCACCAGTGATGGTAAGTACGTCATTTTGATCAACTCAAATGGGTTAGAGGTATATGATCCTGCTACAGGGAAATTAATANAAAACATTAGCACCTCCAATTACGAATCTATAACACTATCAAACGACGAATCGAAGTTCATTGTTTGTAGAAATGGATTTACCACTAGAATTTTTGAGGTCGGCACCTGGGAACAAATTGGACAGATTCAGACACCAGGAGTTTCCTGTGCTGCATGGAGTCCTGACGACAAAAAAGTTGCACTAGGGCGTGTTTCACGCAACACGAGTTTTGCAAATGCACTTGTAAGCATTTATGATCATTCGGACAAATCAAACCCTTCACTGTCGGGCGAGTTCCGAGTCGAAGGAAACTTAACTGCTATTGCTTGGAATTCCACCGGTACCAAGATCGTAACCGGAGGAGAAAACACATTCGAAGCACTCAAACGTGTCCATCTAATCGATGCAAACAGTTTAGAGACTATTAAATCAGTCGGCGGAATCGTTACTTCTTTATCNGCTCTTAGTTTTATAGGTGACTCTAATCGTGTGCTGGTAGCTGGTATCCCCGGAATTGACTTGATCGACTTCACGCCGGAAACACCGACAATTAAATCGGCCACGTACAAGCGAGGAGATCTGACTGGCCTTCAAATTAGCAGAGACCAGCAACGTATTTTGGTCCGAGGCGTTGGTAGTGGGGATGTAAAGTTATACGACATCAACACTCTAGAAGAGGTGCATACTTTTAGTGATGACAATTTCATTCATGCTGAGTGGAATAAAACCGGTGAAATAATTACTGCAGCAAACAGAGACCTTNAAATCACCAAATGGGATGCCTCTGACGCNTATAGGAAATTTGGCAATTCACTTCCTCATCTATATGAGAAGAATTCCAATGTCATCTCTGACTGGAACGACAAAGAGATTTCAGCTGCAGTGAACAGTTACATTGAAGATGAAAACTGGGATGCTGCCACAAACATCTGTGAAAGTTTCTTTAGCTTCGAAGCAAATGAATTTAGGAATCCGATTCAGAGCAATTGGTGGATTAGTCCGCTAAGCCCCAGCGGTCTTGATGATTCCACGGCTTTGGACGAATCACCCGATATATTCCGAAATGGTGTATCCAAGGATTTTCATAAAGACTGGAGACGCATCAGTACAAATCTCGACGGAGTTGTATCGGTAGACCATTGGGTTGGGATTCAAAAATACAAGTCTATTTTTGGCCTATGCCGGATCTATGCTCCAGAAAACCGGTCTTATGGGGTTTTTATGGGTTCAGATGATACACATCGGCTTTGGATCAATGGAGATGAAGTGCACTCATCCCGTGCAAAACGCCCTCCATATCCGGACATGGACTTTGTGGAATGTGAGTTACGTAAAGGATGGAATACATTCTTGTTAAAGGTGTATCAGTTTGAGGGGGATTTTGGTTGGCAACTTCGCATAACCGGACAGAAAGACGAACTGGTGCATGGTCGAATTCAGAATGGTGAATTTTTAAAGGCTAATAATCTATTGGCTGCAGCACTCACCGAAACTCCTGACAATGACATGCTAAGACACTTACGGGTGCACACCTCACTGTTTTCTAACAATTTTGATCAAGCAATCGCAGATTCTGAACTTTTACTCGAGAAATACACGAGTACTGAGTTGACGAGAATTAGGTCGGATTTACTCGCGAAAAATGGAAACTTGGAGGAAGCCGTTTCAACCATTGATTCCGTTGATGAATCTCCATTATTTGATATTAACTCGCTCTTCAAGCTCGCCTCACTCTTAAAAAAGGTCGGCAAGATTGAACGTGCTGATAGCATTTTCATGCGTGCCGTCGAGTCATCGGATCATGCAGCCAGCATTATCAATCGTGCTAGGCAAGAAATGGAATCTACCAGCCTGATTAGCAACGCAGGATCTGGCGGAAGCTATTGGCGTTTTACGCCAGTCCAACCACTGGATGACTCGTGGCCCCAATTTGAATTCGATGACAGTAATTGGGGATTTGTCACATCTGGTGTTTTCAAGCGTATGGGAGGATTAGGGTCGCTTGCGTCAGATGTTTGGGCCCGTACAGAATTCTATATTGACGATATCCCCAGTGGACCAATTCAAATTAGTTGGGGGAACGGTTCTGTTCCTGTGTCAGCACACTTAAATGGTGTACCCATCTTCTCGAAACGTTCAGGTATGTTTAACTACAGCCATCCAATTGTTGGGCCTCAAGNTAGAAACACACTACGTAAAGGTCGAAACGTGCTAGCCGTCAGGCTCCACAATCCTACTGACAACCCTTCCAGCAATACACCAGATATTCGACTATCTGTGCTGGATCGACCAAGAGCATTTACAAAGGCATATCTGCCAATCGTTGAAGCACATGAATCAAACAATGATCGTGTGATTGGACTTAACAGGCTTGCAAACTACGAAGCTGGATACCGTGATTTCGGATCTGCAATCGAGCTTCTAAAAACATCCATCGAGGGAACGGAACCTAGTTTGGCCAACTATCATCCCATCCTAGGACCAATGCAACTTGTTTATGGCCAATCAGACGATGCTTTAAGAACCCTCGTCCAATTTCAAAATCTGCTAAGTGAAGCAGAGATGAAAGGCATACCGACAAGATTTGGGAGACTTGCCCAAATCATAAATTTCATGGATCTTCCCGAACCGTTTGCCTCTGCCAAAATGAAGGATTTATCTGAAAAAACAAATCCGCAATCTCCGGTACAATTCCAAGCCGAACTCGCTATGCGACAGGGGCGTTATGATGATGTAGCTGCACTCCTGAATAGCGACGCAAAAATTCATAGCGACGGTAGCATGATCTATGCAAAGGAAATCTACCTAATCTCTAGATTACTGGCTGGTGACTATAAAGCTGCGGCACCGATTATGCGAGATATGTATCGCGAAGAACGTAGCAGATTCGATTTGGTAACTCGTGATGTATTTGTTGATAGCTTTTTGAATTCCGCGTCAATCTATTTTTTAGCTTTAAAAGTCTCCTACACACAAGAAATAATCAACGCAACAAAGAAGAATTGGGAATCACTAAGTCCTAGTGGCTTTCTATTGCGTGCATATGCCTTGATGTACCTTGCTAACACTCGTGACTTCGTTGGCAATCACGCCAATGCAACGGAGGTATTAANTCAATTACTTCAAGAGTACAAGCAAAGTCGAGCAGCACATAACAATTCTCCAGAATTGTTGCGGCTCGATNCATCGCTGCTGTGGCTGCTGGCGAAACTTTCTCCCAACAGTTATCCGGAATTAGATCTAGTTAGTGAAGTTGTGCAATTGATAATCCAACAACGTAATAACGACACTACATTGTGGAAATCAGTCGAAATCCAAAACGCCAATACGCAGACGGGCGGGGAAATCTTCTCAATAGGAAATGGTACTGTGCGTGCGATAGGTGATGTGCCTGACAATGACATCTACACGATTAATGTACGCCCGATGCAGCAAACAGTTACTGGAATTGAGGTTAGCGTCTTAGACGACTCGGAACTTGCAACGCAAGGGCCAGGGAGAGCGGGCCTTGGAAACATGCACCTTACTGACATCAGAGTGTATCGTGGCACACAACTTTCACCTGAAAACGAATTGACACTGGAAAACTATTCCGTCAGTTTTACTCAACCAAATCTAAATATGCTTGGAATTACTTTTCGTGACGGCCGACAATGGGGAGTGGCTGGTCAACAAGGACGCCGCTCTAAATTGGTAGTTAATTTAGCTGAATCGTTAACTACNAATCCTAATGAGACGATAACCGTTCAGTTACACTTCATGGACCCGCAATGGACACAAATGTTACCTAGCAAAGTCCAAATCCGAACCAGCGATACAGAANACATTGCAAACGTTCCCGAATACCTTTTTTATGATNGTGTTGCGCCAACAGATACACCGACTCTGGCNGCACTTGCGTTGTANTTGNATGGAAATCTAGAAGAAGCGGAGAAGTGTATCCAGATATCCGATGCAGAAAACAATTTGAGCCTGTATGGATGGATTTTGCTCGCAAATATTGAAAAACAAAAAAACAATCTAGACGAAGCGGCTCGATGGTATCGAAANATTGAGGATTCCNCTGATCGCTGGGGAAGCGGTGAACCCCTCATCAACCGCCTGTTNGATGAATATCACGAGTAGATCTGAACATTCGTAAAAGCCCGCATCCAATTGCNTCGTNGCCGCGCGGCGTAACACCTGCTACACAGCCCTGCGGGCCGTAGGTTCGCGCTAGTGCTAAGATCCAGCCGTAACTCCCGTAATCGTATTGGCCACAGATCGCGCGTGANGAGATTCGCTAAACTCAAAAAACTTNCTGGTACCACATTCAANGACCAGTCCCGTCTTCTTTCTAAACAGGCAGACTGCAATTACTAGAACAATTCCGCCTATAACCCCAAGCCCACGGGGATACCAACTACCAGGTGAAATGTCGCTCGTTGACATCAACACCATTCCAATGAGCCCGATGAATGCACCGATCAAGGCAAACGGCCAATTCGGAGTCCAGCTATATACGTCACGTGTCTGAACAATGGATACATGCCTAAGCAACACTGTGGTTTCGGATCGTTCTCCACGCCGCTGGGAATCATCGCGACCACTAAAGTGAAAACGTTCTGTCGTCACAAAGCACCCATCACCCTCCCACAACACGGTCTCGTCGACGCTGGGCCTCCTGAAGTCCGTTATCTTGAGTGGTTTGTCCGATCTGGCGGCAGTAGGCAACGGTGGAGGTGCCATCGGTTTATTCCCGTCGCTTTCCTCTCCCGTGTTTTCTTCTTTCGTGGGTTGTTTTGGCTTTCTCGGCTTCTTTGATTCCACACTTACCACTGGCCGCTCAATCGGTGGCCTGCTCTTCGGCGCAAATGGAACATAGTCGTCGGTAGCATTCAGTTCAGGAAATTCCAGCCATTGTTCAATGTCACCGTCATCGGCAGTTTCATCTTCTCCCGCCGACTCAAGCTTCTCTTCCATAAAGGCAGACATCGATGAATTCACAACATCTGCATCGGCCAGCACGTCCACCGCAGTCCGCTCGGATTCTGCTTCCTCGGGCGGGAATATTAAGCCGTTTACGTTCGTTGCAGGAAACCAGGTTTCCTGATCCTTCGATACGTAGTACTCTCGTCGCAATACTCCGCTGTGTGCCAGGACGACCAAATCCTTAGAAAAGAACGGCCCGTGGATATCGTTCGTTTCAGGATTCACGTAATAATACTGCGAAGGCATAGTNNGCTCCTGTTGATTGGCTTGTTGTTCAACACGCGTTGCTATTTGTCCGAAAACCGAAATGCGTAGACAGACGCATTATTAATGGAAAAACGAAGCCGATACACACCGGCACTCAATCCAGTTCGGCGTCTCTTTCCAAAGATCAGCTGTTCATCGATTGAATCACCAACCAGGACACTTTCCATGCCTGGCAACAACTCGTCATCTTTATCAAGTACGTCGACTTTGATATGGCCGCCCTCACTCGTTTGATAATTCAAATAGAGCTTTCCGCCGGTCGTTTTAAGTAGACGCGTTGTCACGANACCACCAGACTTATCAGCGGTGAGTGCCACAAATCCATCCTTACGATATTGAAATCTACGAATCCGATTGTCAGGTCCTTCATAGTAAGCCTCAGTCGCATAAACACTCATGTGTTTCGGCTCTGTCTTCAAATCAAGCAATCCATTGGCCATGTAATTGCTGCGATTGCCTTTGCGATCCGCTGGAGCCGATTCTGGTACAACTGGCACCGCCGAATAACGATGGAAATTGATGCTGTCACGACTACTCATAAAGAGTGGCTCTACCCGAGAGCCCTCATTCGGGAGATATCGCGTTGGGAATCCGATGTAAATATGTGGAGCCCGGTCATAGAGCCGAACTGCGTTTGTATATAAATGTTCGTTAGGGGATCCCTCTTGATACTCCAGCAATACAGGCTTCGTCCAATTCACAAAGTCTTTGGATGTACACGTCATAATCGACCTTACCCCATTAATGAAAGTACGGTGGTAGTCGACATAGAGCATACGATTACTATCCCAAAATGCGAGGTTTTGCGAATCAAAGTAACCTTCCGTTATCACATGTTCATCTTGAATTAGCTTCCAGTGGATGCCGTCAGGAGACTGTAGTGCAAGCAATCCCCGCTTTCCGTCGCGATAATCTGCTGTAAGCGCTTTGTAACGAGCGTCGGGATTGCAATTTGGGTTAGTGTCTTTGAAAGGAGTAAAGCAATGCGTACCAGGGCCATTCCAAACGATGTTGTTCTTCTTGCTACCGTCAAATTCGTATAGCCCTAACTCCGGCTTCGTCCAAGTAATCCCATCGCTGCTTTCGGCATAGCAAGTAACCTCTCGATGCGCTGCTTTTTCTTCGTCTACTAGCCAATGGCTGCCGCGGTAATACATGCGATACTTATCATCATCTTGAAAGACCGTGAAGTACGCACTGGTATTCCCTTCCCACGGCTTATCAGCAACTAATGAGACGCCCTTGGGCACTGGTTGTTGTACTTGTAATTCGACTGAGCCGTCTATCTTGTCAATCAGGTGACCATCGGTAAATAACTCGCGGCGACTTCCGATTTCCAGGGCATCTTCTGCGACAACTGCGGATGTAGCTACCAAAAATGCCAACAACAATGGGATTATTGACGACACTGTTAAACTCCTTGTAAACATCTGAGGCACCCTTTTTGTTAACCGGAATATGTCAGTTTCGCTTCTTCGACCTGCTTTACACTGCACAACAGAATCAGAATTGCAGATAACGCTGTTAGTATGCCGCTTGCAATAAATGCCCCGTGGATCCCAAATATCTCCTCAATCTCGCCTGCACGATA
>PAXU01000105.1 GCA_002714565.1 Rhodopirellula sp. | reverse complement strand
CACCTTCTGCTGTCGGCCAGTCATAAGCAGCGTAACGAATCGGAACTTGCAGCTGATCGTCTACAAAGATCTGAGCAACGTGAAAATCAAAGTAATCCCGGCGAGTCGGATGAACTACCTGGATTACCGTACATTTGCGACCATTGACCTGTGCATTGCGTCGGAACTGCACCTTGCATTCACCACGCTTTCGATCACGTTCAGCACGTGTAATGAGCTGCACCATCAGGTTTTCAAGCCCTACTTCAGTCAACGGATAGCGTTGGCCTTTCATCGCTACAAAACCCTTCGGGTCAAGCCATAGGTTGGGCACAATATTGCCTACTCTACCACCCTCGTGAGCACACATTTTTCCTTCATCACGGCCTTCAACGTAAATCACTTCACGACCTTTCGCATCGGCCGGCCGTAGGAAATACATATAAACGCTAAACGGCTGCACCGTTTTGCCGTTCTCAACCTTTCGATTTCGAATCTTGGTGTATATGTAGTCATATGGCTTCAATTCACCGTCAATTCGCTCACGTTTAACGAGGGTGCAACTGTAGTCGCGAATATTCGCTTGACTATTTGCCAATGCTTTCTTGGCCATTTCGATAGCAGGATCCAATACGTGCCCGCTAGCGTCCCCTTCTGTCTTATTAGCGACCCGTGGGGTAGCACCCTCTTGAGCTTCCAAGCCGGCTTGCATGCCGGCAACAACAATACTGCATAGAATTGCAGCGCAAAGATAAGTCCGTTTCATGGCGTTTCTCCAAAATTGAGATAATCAAAGACCATCTCAAATCATCTTCCCTGATGTAAGATCACCGAAATATCCCGCCCGAAAAGCATTAGATTCCAATGATTGATAGCTCTTTTATCGCCACTTACGGAAAGAGAAAAACACTAAGCGTATGGGTTGCAGCGGGTTTTAAAGGTATAAATGCGCTCATGAAATGGCATGTTCGATACAAATGCTATCTATATCGCAGCTTACCCAGCTTAATGCGCAGTTGTTTTTCAAAATAGGTAATTGAGGGAGAGCGTATGGCTGTTTTGCATAACCGTACACCAGTGCAGATCATTTGTGTCGTTTCGCCGATGTTTATGGAAAATGCATTCGTCATCTCTATTGAAGGTGAATCTGAATGCCTAATCGTTGATCCAAGTTTTGATTCAGACAGCCTAATCATTCAAGTAAAAGCGTCGAATTTGACTCCTNCTGCAATTCTGAATACTCACGGTCACTCGGATCACATTGCCGGAAATGGTGCGATGAAGGATGCTTATCCATCCGCTGANCTTTNTATCGGCGAAAACGACGCATTTAAGCTCACTGACCCCGTGGCAAATTTGTCAGCTCAATACGGCATTAATCTGATTAGTCCNCCAGCCGATCGGACCTTGAAGCACGGCGAGTTGATTTCACTGGCGGGTATAGAATGGGAAGTCCGTTTAACACCTGGCCACAGCATCGGNCATATTGTACTGGTTGCCCATAAGACCACACCCACCCTCGTAATCAACGGAGATGTGCTGTTTCGCGAGAGCATCGGTCGCACCGACTTTGATGATGGCAGCTTTCCNGANCTTGAACGGTCAATCCGAGAGCAGTTGTACACACTTNCAGATGACGCCGTTGTTCTCACCGGCCATGGCGAGCCGACGACTATCGGANATGAGAAATATTACAACCCGTTTGTAAATTGCAAAACGGACTAGTGCCTGTTTAGATCATTAAGCGACTGGCTAATGATNCTGCTACCGGACCGAATGCGTTCACTTTGCTCTTTGGCGNTCACAGCCGGCCANTCAATTCNAAAAACGGCACCGNTTCCTGACACGCTNTGGACTAACACGTCGCCATCATGTTCGCGTAACACTTTTCTGCTAACTGCAAGCCCAAGTCCAGTGCCACGGCTACCCTTGTCAGAACTGAACAGCNCAAAAATNGCGTCCTGCTTTTCAACAGGTATGCCTTTACCGTTATCAGAAACCACAACGCANAAGTATTCNCTGTCCGCGTCTAATTCCACGGAAATNTTTACAAGGCCGCCCGACACNTCCTGGCAGGCATCAAGCGCATTGGTCACAACATTGAGGATAGCCCGCTGGATTCCATGAGCATCAAAAAAGTACTCCTTGATACCATGAGTGTGTTCGAATCTCAGTTCCGTTTCGTCGTCACGTGCTCGCGCCGCAACCACATCGATCACCTCACTAACCACATCGTTTAGGTCNGCTGGGGCCTTTTCGGGTTTTCGTTCCTTGCTAAATGAAAGCATGTCCAGCACCAAATCCGATATGCGTTGCTGGTTTCTCTGCACTATATTCCAACCACGTTCTACGACATCTAACTTTCCNCTCTTAAGGCCTTCGTCGACGAGGTACTTNCCTCCATTTACCCCCTGCAACATGTTCTTAATGTGNTGAGATATTGCCGTAATAGTATGACCCATTGCCGCCATACGTTCGGCTTGCATCATCGCGGAATAATAGGATGTGTCCTCGATGGCCAGTGCTGCTTGATGACCGATAGCAACCATCAGCTTCAAATGTTCCTCTNTAAAACACTGTTTTGGTNGTGTNCCCGGCAAGNTTGCCTCATGTTGNGTATCCAGATAAATTNCCCCAACNACCCCATATCGACCTTGCATGGGGACACATATAGCTTCGCGCACNCGCGNCTGCACTATACTTTCCTTTCGCTCCCATCGCTCATCGTCCCCGGCATCAGAAGTTAGTACTCCTTCACGCGTATCAAGGACATAGTCGAGGATCGTTTTGCTCACTTGCAGTTTTTCAGCGAGCACATCTCCATCGCGATCCATTCGAACAGCCGGCTTAAGATNACCGGTTGCTTCATCGAATAGTATTACGCAACCACGATCAGCAGCCACGGAATCGAGAATCAGTTCCATGATGCGAGCCAGTAGNGTTTTCACATCTAATGTATGNCTTGCAGCCATCGCGGTTTGATACAAGAGCTGTACATTTGGATCTTCCCCTGAAATGTTTCCGATAACGGAGATGTCATCGGGAAATACAACCCGACTTTCGTCGTGCCGCACACGTTGAATAATTTGCGATTCTGCCGGTGGATTCGTAATCANATCGACTTCTGCCGCTGAAATATCACGTGTCGTCAGGTCGACTTCCGCCGTAAATACAATTGTGGTTCGCCCTAATTGGATACGGTCTCCCGTTCGCAATGGCTTTTGANTAACCAGNTCACTATTTACATAAGACCCGTTNGAACTATTGACGTCCACTAACTCGAATCCGTTCTCTGTTCTNNGGACTTCGGCGTGAAATCGTGATACTTCGCTGTCGTGCAGCTGAATGTGGTTGCCNCTNTCTCTTCCCAGTCGCACCACGTCGGCGTCCGTNTCCAGACGACTGCCTCTATCTTCGCCACGTATTACGAAAAAGACTGCCATATTTCANCTGGGTCCGTGATTCACTTAGCATTCCGAGCTCGTGACCGCGTGTCACGCTTCCGGTAATTTCTGAATTGNAGAAAAGCCATGTTTCCTGAGTCAATTTTACTCGCAAAACTTGCTGTTGGAGTACCTTTTCATCATATTCCCCCTCGCATTTGCTGTTCGAGCGTCTTGACGCATTATATTTACAGACATGAAAATAAGGGCGGGCGTTACGGAAATTAATACTCCGTCAGCGTTNATACAAATAATCGATGCAGATTTCACAACAGGCTCCCTGAAATGAATCAGATACGTATGCGACACACTCTCGTTGTAGTAGCATTTGCACTTTCAGGTGCATTATTTCTTTCACTAGTCGATGCAGATGCTAAATCTCGCAAGCGTGANAAGCCATCGGCCAGCAAGGAACGATTGCAGGCAACAGTGAANTACTTGTCATCAGATGAATTGGAAGGGCGCGGTGTCGGNACCGAGGGCCTCGATAAGGCAGCCCAATACATTGCACAAAAGTTTACNGAATATGGACTACGCACGGATGCAGTGAATGGCAAACCATTTCAACCGTTCACACTTGCTGCCGAGACTAAGCTGGGAAGTGACGAGAACAACAATCTGACACTCTATAACGACGGAGACGAGGGAAGTGAGCTTGCACTGGATCTTCAGTTCCGCCCTGTTCGTCTAAGTTCAAGCGGTACATTNGACGCACCNCTTGTCTTTGCTGGNTACGGCATTACCGCCCCTGACCACNAATACGATGATTACGCGGATGTCGACGTGAAAGGAAAAGTTGTAATTATCATCCGACGGGAGCCACAACAACAAAACCCGGATAGTGTCTTTGACGGTACACGCAGTAGTCGACATGCAACTTATGTATCAAAAATTGAAAATGCCATTCAACACCAAGCAGCTGCAGTCATCATGATAAACGACCACGCTCGCGGGGATGAATATCTAGGAAATGCTCGTCACGGCCTCGCCCAATATGTGGGGCAACTTAAAAAACTCAGTGATGAATTCTCAGAACTCGAAGAACCTGATGCAGAGGCAATACGTACTCATCAACAAAAACTTGCTCAAATAAGTGAGCAAATTCAGGAGTTCAGCGAAGCAGCCAACGGCGATGGTGACCATATTATCGGATTCAACGAAGCAGGTGGAACGCTGCGAAGCAAAACGATCCCTGTATTCTTCTGCCAACGCGGTGCCGTAGACCCGTTTGTCACGGAGTGCCTTGGTAAAGACCTAAAAACCATTGAATTAGAAATTGATGGAGACCTGAAGCCAAGAAGTGCAATCCTCACGAACGTTTCCGCAAAAGGAAGCGCGGAAGTCGAAACGACTCAAGCGGAAGTGAAGAATGTCATCGGCGTTCTTGAAGGTACGGGAGATCTCGCGGACGAAACAATCATTGTCGGTGCCCACTATGACCACCTGGGTTATGGCGGTCAGGGTTCTCTAGCTCCCTGGACGCGTGACATTCACAACGGGGCTGATGACAACGCAAGCGGCACTGCGGCTATGCTCGAAACAGCATATCAACTCGCCAACCGTAAAGAAGCTTCACGCCGTCGAATTGTGTTTATGGCTTTTAGCGCTGAAGAACGGGGGCTCATTGGTAGNGCCCGTTATGCAAAAGAGCCGATTTTCGCTCTCGAAAACACNGTNGCAATGATCAATTACGATATGGTCGGCAGGATGGCTGATAANAAGCTGATAATCACCGGTACTGGAACGTCAACGATTTGGCCGGAAATGCTCGATGGCTTGCACGATGNGTTTCCATTTGAGGTTACACGCAAACCCGAGGGAACCGGGCCNAGTGACCATCAGACATTCTATCTTCAGGACATCCCNGTGCTTCACATNTTTACCGGTCTGCACGATAAGTACCACAGACCTAGTGATGATTACGACACCATCAATTTCGACGNCATGNATCGAATCACCAATATGGTCGTNCAAATTGTGGACCAGATAGACAAACTTGCAACACGCCCGGATTTCAAGAAAGCTGACCCAGTACGAAATGTGGAGAATACAGGTGGCACACGCCCGTATTTTGGAAGCATTCCGGATTTTGCAGACGATGATGAAGGCTTGCCTCTATCCGGGGTCACATCAGGTGGGCCGGCTGCTAAAGCTGGAATCAAAAAAGGGGACGTAATTATTGGGCTCGGCGAATTCACAATAGACAGCATCGAGGATTTTGACTCAGCCCTGCGTCGCTTTAAACCCGGGCAAAAGGTCAAGGTGACCGTTAAACGAGGCAAAGAGAAGTTAGAATTGGAAATCATCCTTGGTGATCCTCGATAANAACTTGTTTTTAGCTATTTCTTGTNCTTTTTTCTAATAGCCGTTGATTCACGGACGATTTATTAGCATTGTTGGTGAATTGTCTGAATTTCCGGTAAAAGATTCAAAGTGATCTTTACCTGTATTCGGCAAGTCGTCACAATACCCCGCAATTCACGGAAGCTACCCAAGTGCCGGCGACTGTAAACCCGGTATAAAGGAAGTGGATTCCAAGGATGGAACCACAGGGTGCTANCGTAATTTCAAGAGAAGCAAGGAGTGCTGATCGTGAGAACCCATCTTTTGATCTTTGCGCTGTTATTCGCAGCGTGTTCTATCCCAGCCAGCAATGCACAGGCCCAAAAGAGCGGCACTGTTGTAGTCGTAGTCGACATTCCGCAGGTCATGGAGAACAACAATAAATTCAATGGCTTGCTTAAGAGCATTCAGACTGAAATTGATGCATTCGACAAGGTGCTGACACAAAAGCGAAAACAAGTGCAGACCATGATTGAAGAACTGCGCGATTACAAAGCCGGGACTCCGGCGTATGAGAATCTAGAACGTGAAATCGCTCAGATTCAATCTGACGTGAACGTGCAAATGCAGATCAAACGAAAGAACATCCTTAAGAAAGAGGCAGACGTCTACTACCAGTGCTACAAGGAAGTTCAGGCTCATGTCGCAAAGTTCTCAGAACAGAACGGCATCAATCTCGTGCTCAACTTTAATAGCAAAGAGATTAATCAGGAAAGTCGCGATGACGTAATCAAAGGTGTAAATCGTCAGGTTGTCTATCAACGCAGCCTCAACATCACCAAATACATCATCGACTTAGTTAACAAAGGTGCTGCTCCGGTTAATGTCAGCAACGCCAANGGCACTNCTGGCACGCAGAAATAGCGTCAGCCAAGAAGTGGGTTCTTCCACGACCGTCTCAGTGCATCCAACACTGAGACGGTCAATGTGGAGCCTGTNATAACCCAGGAANTCCTAAATAGCGTCGGGATACAGCGTGAACGAGNNTTTCTACTACCATCGACAACAACAAACCGTAGCCGCCTGCGCCAGCGTTCAAGGCTTTGGCTACTGGAGCGGGCAGGATGTCCGTATAGAATTGCGNCCGGCACCAGCAAATAGCGGTATTACTTTCGTACGTGAAGACTTNAATAACTTCCACCGAATNCCAGTATCCGCCTATAACCGGGACGACGTACCACGTCGTACCAATATCGCCAGATATGGCGTCANGGTCGAAATGGTAGAGCACGTGCTCGCCGCTTTGAATGCACACAATGTTGATAACTGTGAAATCTGGACGAATGCAGCTGAAATGCCCGGATGCGATGGTTCCTCCATCGCCTTTGTTGACGCAATTGCCTCAGTCGGAGTGGTACAACAGCATCTAAAACGACCGTGTTTGCATATCAGACATAACGTCCGTGTTGGCGACGATGAATGCTGGATTGAAGCACATCCGCACTCTGACCCTGAACAGTGTGGCCTTAACATTCGTTACTCATTGGATTACGGCACAGACAGTGTTATCGGCCAGCAAGATTACGATATGTCACTTAGCGCGGAAACGTTTGATTCAGAGTTAGCCACGGCACGAACCTTTGTACTGGAACGAGAGGCAGACTACCTTCGAAGCCAGGGGCTTGGCCTGCGTGTGTCGACTCACGACCTTATTGTTTTCGGGCAAGACGGACCGATCGACAACAATTTGCGATTCAGAGACGAGTGTGTACGCCATAAGACGCTCGATGTCATTGGCGACCTTGCCCTTGCTGGCTGCGACCTTGCCGGAAATATCATCGCACATAAAAGTGGTCATTTTTTAAACGCCGAGCTGGTCAAATCCTTGCTTATCGAACACGGAGTGCANACAGAGCTAGCACGCTGTGCNTAAGGCACCNTTTGCTAACGAAACAGNATAGCATCCAANCAGGAATTCCCTATGGCTCAACACATTTCACCTATGGCATCAGTCGCTGCCAACGCAGTAATTGGNGACGATGTGCGNATTGGTCCATTTTGCGTAATTGGTCCGAATGTAAAGATTGGTGATGGAACAATTCTAGANAGCCATGTTACACTCACCGGCTATACAACCATCGGTCAAACCAATCACCTTTTCCCAGGTGTCGTCATAGGCGCTGCCCCGCAGGATATCAGCTACCAGAATAGCCCGACGCAAGTAATTATCGGTGACAACAATGTGCTGCGTGAATCGGTAACGGTTAATCGCGGNACCGAGAAAGAAGATGGCATCACACGACTCGGTAACAACTGTTTCTTGATGGCTGGCACTCACATCGGGCATGATTGCAAAGTAGGTGACCATGTCATCATGGCCAATAACACGATGCTAGGCGGTCACACGCATATTCACAACAACGCAACTCTTTCCGGCGGCGTGGCACTTCATCATTACACGACCGTTGGCAGTTATAGTTTTATTGCTGGCATGAGTNGGGTGCTCCGCGATATACCACCCTACATGCTGTGTGATGGTATCACTGGTAACGCCGTGCCAAAGACGGTAAACATAGTTGCCCTTAAACGCAACAACTTTCAGGCTAACCGAATCAGCGCCCTGAAAGCGGCATTTAAAATACTCTTCCGGCAAAAGGTGACTTCTGATAACGCAGCCAAAATCCTCACAGAAGAGAATCACATGACCCCGGAGGTGAAATGTCTGCTCGACTTCATTGAGAATTCCGCGAAAGGACGTAACGGCCGATTCCGCGAGTCTAGGAGAGCTGCCTAACCATGCTAAACGTCGCAGTAATTGGAGTCGGTCGCCTTGGTTCGATACACACTAAGTTAGTGAGGGAGTTTGGAACCTTTAATCTTGTTGGAGTTGTAGATCCAATCAAGAGCAACCGGCTCGTTGCTGCCGAAGAATTCAATACGACCGCGTTTGAAGATCTCGATGCCGTTATCGACCGAATAGATGCTGCAATCGTCGCAACGCCAACGGTATACCATCACGCCGTATCCAAGCAGTTAATTGAAAACGGCAAGCACGTGTTTGTTGAAAAACCCATTACACCGACGCTCGATGAAGCCGACGAGCTAATCGCCCTTGCAAGTCAAAAAGACTGTATTTTACAAGTCGGTCACGTTGAACGGTTTAATCCTGCCTTCATCGCTAGCCAAGATCATTTAACTAACGTGCGCTGGATGGAATGCACGCGTACTTCCGGTTATACATTTCGATCTACGGATGTCAGCGTTGTCCTGGACTTGATGATTCACGATATCGATCTGATGCTTAATGTCATCCAGAGCGATATTAGAGATATTAATGCGTTCGGCTATAGCGTTGTTGGCCCTCATGCAGATATCGCCTATGCACATGTGTCTTTTGTAAACGGGGCTCAGGCGAAACTTGCAGCGTCTCGATGCGCGGACCAAAGTGAGCGATCTCTATTTGCTGCGTCTGAACACAACAGCACAACCATCGACTTCACCACAGCTACGGCTAGTGTCCAATCTACTTCAGATGAAATGCTTGAATTGGATATTAATCCTCTCAATGCCACCACGGAGGAGAAGGAATCAATCTCGGCCAGGTTCTTTACTGAACTTGTACCTCGCCAGGAGCTCTCCGTTCCTGCAGGTAATGCGATTGCAAGCGAGCATAGGGATTTTGCGCAGGCTATTTCCACTGGCCATTCCGTCCAAGTGCCTGGAACCGCAGGACGTGATGCATTGGCTGTTGCACTGGAAATTCAACAACGGCTTCACGCGGTTAGACACGATGCGCCGCATACGGGTGTACCCTCACCAAATACCCCAGCCTTGATTAGCCTGCGACAGCTAAACGCTGCGTAAAAGATCACCGCCGCGAGTGCATCATCCTCGCTATGCTAGGTCACGATCTTCGAACATCAGCAACGCTAACAACATCGCAATGACGCTGTAGATCAGGCAGTAAAGGAACGCCCAGCTTAGATATTCAAACGGTACGTATATACCTTTTGCGATTGCCGCCTCTACATTGAAGTTTTCCAAATTCGGGAACACCGTCGCAATCAACTGTCCGAAAAACTGAATGATATCGAATCCGGCTGCCGAGCTCTCAACGAGCAGCGGTGTTAGGTGACCTAACAGATAGACGATCAAACAGATGCTAAAGTTACCCAACAAATTCAGTCGTGTGGATATTGCCACACTCAATGCAGCAAAGACGATCGTTTCCATAAAGGATAAGGCCAGTCCAGGAACAATTTGTATCATCTCCGCGTAACATCGTTCCCATGGCGGCGTCGGCTGCGTCGCCTCCCTCGCATCAAAGATAGGTTTGTATGCGACTGCAATCAGAAATACGACTCCCAGGATGACATACATTAGTAGCAACGCCCAGCTGATTCCAAAGAACTTCCCTATAACGAATGACCTGCGATTAATTGGCTTACTTAGAACTGTTAGTGCTGTGCGACCTTCAATTTCCTCAGCAACACTTGTACTAGCTGCCCATAAGGCCACAAAAATCGTCAACACGGTAATTAGAGTGATGCCAGTATCCTTAAGCATCTTTATATCCTCACCAAAGGTGTTATATGGAATCCATACAAAGCCAATCAGCGCAAGGCTTGCTATTGTCGCAACCAAGGGGAATAACGGCTGATTTACCTCGGATTTGTACGTAGACAGTGCCACCGCAAACAGACGCGGTAATAGCATTCTCTGGATGATATAGATCATTAACGCGACGAGCATAATAAATGCGATTGTCGGAATTATCATTGCTTGCGTACTGAAAACTTCTGTTTCGGCATATATTTCAACTGTGGCCGTGTCTGCACCCTGGTTAACCAGATACACAGATTCAAGTGATGACAATGAATCNACGTCCGGTAGCAGACCGGGTAACACAGTGGGGTCAACCTCAGTNAGGCTCATTGCAAGCCCGGCTGGAACNACAGGCGCNTCAACTCCCACACGCAACTCTGAATGCGGCCGAAAGGNAAANGCGATATCNTGGTCAGTTTTGATAACAAAGTTACTCATCATTCCNATGCGNACATCCACCTTGGCAAGATACCCAGCCTCGTCNGATTCNACCGGGACGNTCACATCCCATNGTTCACTNCCTGCAAATGGCATTTGAACTAGCGTTCGAACCACAAATGTTGGGCTNTCAACCACNACGGTGCCCACGATTCCCCACGCNGCGAGGATCAGAGTCACAGTTAAAATCGGCTTCAACGGCCCTTCATTTAGAAGCGTTGACGCCTCAGANATCGTTCTNTCCCAACAGCACAGNTAGAATGTTAATGACACCACCCAACATGCCATTAAGATCNCGATCGAGGTAATTAACACAGACGGAGNTGCTATGTCNCTAATCGTTTCAGCACCGACNTGAGGTACCACCACTCTGTTCACCTGTGTNAGCAGAATNGTAATAACAGCNAGCACAACACTTGTAATTGTNGTGTAAGCCAGCAGACGATTTCTCTCNTCGGCAACATGCTTTAGCCGTTCGATACGACTTAGAACNTTTTTGAATAACANTGCCAGNANGGCAATGCATAGCAAACCTGCTAAACACCCGAGTCCGAGAAGCCAAACAGGCGTTAACCAGTTTTGAATTGTTTTGGGGATATCTAACCCAAGAATCAGCATTTCTGAATAAGATTGCATGCCCGTTGTCTCACTTAGGGAATTGACTGATCTATTAAAAAGGGGAAATGGTCTAACACTTGGATATCTAGGATACNTACCGTTTTCAAAACTAGTTCGTACAAACTAGTGATCATTAATATCTAGTCTCAAACCTGTCAAAATCACTCGTTGCGTTACATTCCTCGACGCTGTAATTCGAAATGTTGTTACCCATTGAATCTACNAGNTCTTTNAAGAATNTCTGGAATANCNAAGGTTTGGATTCTGCCTCTAGTTGCACTCGTCCATCAGGNAGATTCTTTACCCANCCTGTCATCNTATANCGNTTAGCTATTGAAGTTGTGCGGTAACGGAATCCAACACCCTGNACACGACCCTCAAAAANGACGCTATAACGTCGCATCGTTTTTTCTCAATCNTNTTAAAACACCGTGTACAAATAACACTCTATAAAAGTTGCCATCCAAATTCGTCTCTTGCTTATCTTTCGTAGCATATGCACCTGCAAACTTTGCCATTCGGCAGTGCCCAATAACTGCTTGTACTGATATTGACGGTTGTAGGTCATTTTCATAATCTCCCCCAAGCCATGTCAAAACACATCAACCAATGCGTTCACTACTGTCGCCTAATCGCAATATTCACGGTATTTTGTACGACCACGAGTTTTGCCGACGACCAACAGCATTGCGTATTACTGACAAACGGCCAGGTACTTCGAGGTGTTGTTTCTAAACCGGCTGACCGCACCGTTATCGACCTTCCAAATGGCGGCGTTGTACGCCTGGCGAACTCACAAGTTGTATTCATCGGACGATCCCTTGAAGAAATCTATCTCTACCAACGCGCTCGCAAGGTCCACGTACGGGCTTCTGAGCATCTGGAATTAGCAGACTGGTGTTTTGCTCATAA
>PAXU01000104.1 GCA_002714565.1 Rhodopirellula sp. | reverse complement strand
GGCAAACGTCTCGGTTTCAGGGATTAAGGATGCTCGTTGATAAACGCTGGAATTCATTATCAGCTTATGCAGTGGCTTTGTTCTCCAGCCGTGACGAATGAGCTGCGTGGCGAGGTAATCGAGAACTTCATGGTATATCGGTTGTTTCGTTCGCAAGCCAAAATCACTTGGGTTCTCAACGAGTGGTGAGCCAAAATGATGCATCCAAATACGATTGACCCAAACGCGAGCAGTGAGCGGGTTGTTTTCAGCACTGATTGCATTGGCTAATCCAAGTCGACCGCTTGGATCTTCAAACGGGCGTTGGCCATCTGGGCTTGCGATGGCAAGGAATTGTCGCGGTACAGGATTGCCTCTCATGGTTGCGTCGCCGCGTTGGAATATCACCGGAGCATATGGCTGCTCACTATCAACCATGGTCATTGCACGTGCGGCTGCACCAGCGTGTTTTACGGCGATGGAGTCAATTGTGTTTAGCATGCCGCGATAGGCATCCTTTTCCTGTCGTGACAGAAATAGATAGATCTTGCTTTTCGGGAACCAGACCGGGCCGTCCGTTGACAATAGGATTTGAGCAAGCGGGTCATTGTCGAGTGAAGGCAGATTGGCAAGGTCGGCTTCGAGTTGTTTTCGTTCAGCTTTGAGCGCCTCGATCTTAACGAGTTGTGTCTTGGTCAGGCTGTCTTTGCCATATTCGATTCTGGCATTTCCTAGAATGGCCTGATCGTGAGAAAGGCCCTGTTGTCCCTCAGTGGAAATGAGAGTTAAGAACCTTGCAGACTCCGGTATAGATATATCGAGATGGAAATAGTCTTCTTCACCCTTGATGTTGAGATGTTGAATTACCGTCTTGCCGTCAACTAACACATGGAAGTCCAGCTGAGTTTGCCCCTTTTCGCCACCGTTCCCCAAGGCTGCCTTGAAGCGACCGCCGGTGAATCCATGTTCGATGCGTATCGCTTTGATATCAAATGTCACACCCTTGTTGGCGTGAAGACCGAGTATCTGATTTCCTTCTGTCGAATAGTCTACGCCGTCAATTACATTGGAGGTGAATCCCTCCGATGGTGCATTCCGCACATAGTCCCATACGGTACCGGTTGTGGATGGCAGGTCAGATGCCTTGATTCCAGTACTTGTGACGATGGGGTTGCTAACTGATTTAGGTACAAAGACGCCGTCTACAAACGGATTCGCTTTGACAGGAAGATATGTGTCCTGATTGGTAAGCTCTATGAAGCCAATTCCCTTTTCTGTGATCGCACCTGTGCCAGGGTGGATGCCGTGTCCTTTAGTTCCGCCCGTTAGGCCGTTACCACCACCGACGATGCCGGCCAGATCGACGCTTAACTTTTCGATCGCTGCTATCATTTGATCGAGCTGTTGGATGCGAGAATTTGTATCTTGTTCTCTAGCCCACACGTCCCGAATAGTCTTGCCGTAAACCTGCGAGATTTCAGCTTTTGTCTTAGGTTCTGCCGCGACAAGAGCATCGATAATGCGTTGATCGATTCCTCGTTTTTTCCAGTCGTCTTCTCGTAGTACAGGATCTTGCATCATGTCGTGCCAGGCGCCGAACACAGGGTCGTCGGCAAAGTCATGTTGGGCGACATAACGCCTCCATTGATATGTGATGGGTGGGCGCAACTGATCCGGAAGTAGCGACAGGAAGAATACTGCAGTTTCTGAGACGTCCGGTTGTGTGGTGGCGACTTGCTCGAGGTATCGTGCGGTACGGTCACGTGCTGTATCAAGCGTACGCTGATAGTGTGATGACTGTGTGTTAAAGACACTTTCCAAGTGTCCCTTAAGTTCGCTCTCGTATGCTTCGCCGCTCGTGTCGATAGTTGCAATGCGAGGCTGTTGAATCGGCTTTTCGCTGCTGGCGAAAACGCCGTAGAGCGAGTAATAGTCTGCAGTTGGAATCGGGTCGAATTTGTGGTCGTGGCATCGTGCACAGCTGACCGTGAGGCCAAGAAAGGCGCGGGTGACAGTATCAATTTGGTCATCAATTACGTCATGCGGGTTGTTGTCGAACATCCGCCCGAGGGTTAATAATCCCATCGCAGCTAGTTCAGGTGCATCCGCAGTGAGCCCGAGCTTGTCAGCGGCGATCTGCTCCCGAACAAAATCAGTAAACGGTTTGTCGTCATTGAAACTGCGTATGACATAGTCTCGGTAGGTGTAGGCAAATGGCCGGATGCGCGCATCGCCATACATGAGTACTCCGTCTTTTGCGTCAGAGTATCTGGCGACATCAAGCCAATGTCGCGCCCATCGCTCGCCGTAACGGGGCGATTGTAATAGTTCATGGATGTAGCCGGCTAGTGTGAGCTTGCCATCTTCAAGACGATTTAACATTTCGCTAGATGGTGGTAGCCCGTGAAGGTCAAAGGCCATGCGACGGGCAAGCGTTCGCGTGGTCGCCTTGTCCGTTGTCTTAAATCCCTGCTTTGACAGTATGCGGTCAATAAGGAAGTCGATTGGATTCCCATCTGCCGGCACTTCAGGAGACACGATTGGCTGAAATGCCCAGTGATCCTCACCGGTGATCTTGGTGGTGGCTACATTCGTTCCGTCTCTCGGGTCAGTTGCCCCTCGTCTAATCCATTCTTCCAAATCGCGGATTTGCGATTTGGAAAGCGGATCGGAATTGTCAGATGGTGGCATCTTAAAAGTGGCATCAGTGTGTTTAACGGCACGAACTAGGAGACTGGAGGACGGATCGCCAGGTACGATTGCCGGGCCCCGTTCGCCACCGTTGAGCCAGCCTTTACGGCTATCCAACCGTAGTTTGCCAGATGCTTCATCTGGGCCGTGACAGTCGATGCAATGATTGACGAAAATCGGCCGTATCTTCTTCTCAAAGAATTCGAGTTTGGCATTATCTTGTGCGATCACAGTGTGGGACGTTGCCCAAAAAGCTATGGCCGTCAACAGATATTTTGTGACATACAGATTCATGGAGGAGGATTCTTGTGAAATGAAAACTCGGAATTATGTGCGATTGATACTGTGCTATTATTCTAACTTTTTTATCATTTCAATTCAGCGGTTAGCCGTCATATGATGAATCCCGCAAAACAAGCGAAACGAAGAGCATGTTAACCGAGCATGTTAACGACGTTAAGAATTGAGAACGTCTTCGGTAATAGGTGAAACGGAATATGAAATCCCACCATCGAAAATGTGCTGTGCGAATTCTAAATGGTACGCCGTTTAGGACGAACTTGTTGCATTGCCGGTGTTCTTTGATTGCAGGGTTAGTGTTGTCGGTGATTTCCATCGCTGTGAGTGCACAAGAGCAAGACGAGTCATCACGCAAAACGCAGGCGGAACAATCTAAGCTTGATCCGGAATGTCCGATTGCATCGTTGCCAGAGAGTTCGCAAGCGAAGACTCATTTGTTCCTTGTTCATGGCACNTATGCNGGCAATGAGAAGTGGACGCAAAACCTCGAGGANAAAGTAACNTTTGCATCNGAATCTGTACGTGGATTAGGCGGTGAAGTGGTTGTGCATCCTTTTGTTTGGAGTGCAAAGAACACACACGAATCTCGCATGAAGGCTGCTCGTAATCTCTCAGCACAAATGGAACGTCACACAAAACGTGGTGAGCGGATCCTTATTGTCGGCCATAGTCATGGTGGAAATGTAGCCATGCAGGCAGCTGCCTTCGCTGATCGTGAAGTGGAAATGGTTATTTGCCTCTCAACGCCTCATATGTATCTCGTAATGACAAATGAGGACGAAACTGAAGTAAANCTGCCCATCTATTGTCCACCGAATAACGCTAACAAGATAAAGCAGATAGTCTCTATACGACCNTCCACAGATGATGTGCCGGGCTATTGGGCGGAAATTGATGGAATAGATGATGACGATGCTCTGGCTGCGACCCTTGAATGGCGCACGGGGCAAAACTTGAATTTGCCAAAGGTTGCAGACCCATTCCATGAGTTGTTGGAGAGAATCAAGGTTGTCGATGAAGTGAAAAATATACGCGCTGAGCCNGAACTCACAGTTGCATACACAAACATCGAGTATTTGTCGCGGGTAAAAGGGATCGAAGATTCACACAGTGCTGTGCATTCACATCGGATGGGTTACTTGGTCGGCGTTTTAGCACGTATCGGGCCGTCACCGGAAATGGTTGCCTATTTGGAATCACTCGTGCAGCCAAAATCTACGAGCTACGGTGGCCCTGTGAATTATTCGAAACGCCAGGAGTTTCGGGTGAAGCAAATCGAGGATGGGAAGTATAGCTTCATCGGGGCGAAACTTGTGGAGGCCGTCGCGTCCGTTCCCAATAAGGTTGTGGCTGGCAATGAGGAGCCAGATCTGTTCTTTAATATTCACGATGCAGAAACTCGGGAAGAGATCTTCGAGTCCGAAGAGGTTGATGACATGCTGCGAGCAGTTTGGAGTGAGGAGATGNTCGACGGTTTCATTCTTTATGCCGATGGGGGCTTAATCCAATTGTGGGAAGACGACTTCGTGGGAAACGACAAGATTTCCAAGAAACTTGAATTCGAGTTTGATGTTAAGAGGAAAGACCGGATAAACGANATCGAATTTGAAGAAACTTCATATACGCTCTATATGAAATGGCGATTACTGCATAACTAATCGCTGCTTAATTCGTTCTACTGCTGAAACAGTGGATCGCCATGATTTTGCAGCCATATGACCATCTCTTCTCGCAGCTGAGCCTTTAACTGTTGCGTTAGCTTGTGATTACTCAGATCCTTTAACTCGTTGGGGTCTGTTGCGAGATGGAAAAGNTGCTCCTTATTAATGGCCGGGTAATAGATGTACTTCCATGCACCCATCCTGATCATCCGTTGTTTGTCGTTGTAATACCCAATGACGAACTGATGTACTTCCTCGAGACTACCATCGAGCACTGGCATCAAGCTCGTACCTTCGACTTCTGTAGGTATTTCGATCCCGCAATAATCGCACACTGTTGGGAAGAGGTCGCGTAGATAGCACTGGGCATCACGCGATTCAGATGTTGGAATCATGGGTCCCTTGAAAATCAATGGCACGGCGATGGAGTGCTCATACATGTTTTGCTTCCCCATTAGTCCATGACTTCCAAGTGCGAGCCCATGGTCGCTGGTGAAAATGATCAGCGTATTCTCAGTTTTGCCTGATTCGTCGAGTGCCGACAGGATTCTGCCAATTTGCTCGTCCATGTCAGAGATCACGCGGTAATACGTCGCCAGATCCCGCCGTATGTCGGCTTTCTTCCGTGGGATGCTATTGAGGCGCTCATCTCTTCCTTGCAAGTTGCCATGGTCAAACGGATGCCTCCGTTTGAAATTGGCTGGCAGTGGTATGGAACTCTCAGGGTATTTGTCTAACCAGTCGGGTGGATCGAGTAAGGGATCATGTGGCGCGGTGAAATTGACTTGCAGGAAGAACGGCGCGTCTGAATCCCTCTTAATAAACTCAATTGCGGCGTTCGCAAATTTAGAGCTAATGTCGTACGTTAAACCTANACCCAAATCCGGNTTAAGCGTGCGGTCATCTGTTTGAAACATCCACCCTCTGTAACCGGTAACGACACGCCCTGCTGAGTCGAATTGTGGCCACTCGGGTCGTTTTCCACTAGCAAACAGACCAAGGCTCTCCTGNTAGCCACGTGTAGACGGACGACCGGCAATCATCCATTTACCAACGTGGAATGTTCTATATCCTGCGCGAGCCATTATGCCTGGCCAAGTTGGCGAGGAAAGGTCTGGCATATTGACCGGNGGGTGGACTCCATTGCGAAAACCGGTACTTCCGGTAAGAATCTCTGCNCNGCTNGGGACGCAAAGNGGGTTTGCACATATCGCTCTGGTAAANGTGGTGCCTTGNTTTACNAGAGNATCCAAATGTGGNGTCTCGATGAGAGTGTTGCCNAGTGCANCAATTGTGTCNGGCCGTTGGTCNTCGGAGATGATNAACAGAATGTTTGGTTGGTCGNCTGCNCCNGCNTGAGGNGACGNATGAAGAAGCGAGGTTAGGATGCTGANCAGCGGGAGGATANTTCGCAGAGACAATTTGTATCACNNGTNCNTTANTNAAGGTGCTTTTTTAAATTAACTACAGGGCTGGATAGCACTTCAGAGACTTGTGGTGATTTAAACCACCGAAGCAGCCCAAAGCAGTATGCTTCCGGCGTCTTGCTATAGGAGGCTGTCGGTGAAAGTAATTCGTCGACAGATGAAAGAGCACCAACGGTGCTCACTTCAACAATATGCTCAGACGTCGTAGCTGCAGTGAGAGCTAGTACACCGGAGCGGGGGCCGTGGGACTCAAGGTCGGTGTGGTCCAAGACGAGCGTGCGCAAAATGAATTCAACAGCGGAAGTGACTTGAGCGGTCTGGATTCCAAGTGGACGTTGTCCGAGTGTTGCTGCGAGCATTGGCATTGAGTATAGCGACCCGGTGTGGCGGGATTGGCCAATAAACACGGGGTCAATGGCNANGACGCGGNNGCCAAGGCTTGCAAGTTTGGNGATGCGATCATGTTCTGNCATGAATCCCTTGTCGCTGATGAANGTAACAGTGTTGNTTGGGTCTTTAGGCTCCACGATGACACAGGGCAGGATNAGTCCATCATCAGAAAGCAATCGCAGTCGNCGTACTGAGANTNCTCCGACTTGTTTAGCACCGGTGAAGAGNTCGGCGCTCATTGTGTACTTTGGCAGGCGAAGCAGCTTTGNAAGGGCATTCACTGGTGNATCGTATTGGGATGGTTNAGATTCGATTGACTTTACTGCATTNNTTGCAAGTGTATGNAAATTCTCATTTGCGTTTGGCAAAGGAANGATCAGNTCTTCATGTGTAAATATNTCTGCATCACAATCGATTTCTTTTGCAGACAAATTGCGTTCNGGNAAAAAGTGCGNCTCGAGAAATGCGTACAGCTGCTGACGATTATCTAGCTGGTAATTGTGATCGCCTGGATCAGAGTTTTCATGATAATGCAGTCGNTCAGGNACNTTTGCTTGTGCNTAGAAAGGGATGACGGGTTCGTAGGTGTTTGCCTTTACCGTGGAGGCTACGAAACAACAATTGTCTTTGGTGTTGTAGATTAGGAGCAATGGTCGCGGCACCATTAGGGTGTTCAGGTGTACATAGTCCGCAAATGCCCCAAGGTCATTGGGATTCTGTTCCAAATCGCCAATGCTGCTGCGGTTAGCAATGCGTTGCCCGAGTGCGCTGTGGCCGGCAACCGGTACGGCAAGCTTCACGCGAGTATCGAGAGAACTGATAATAATGGTCTGCCATCCACCGCCGGAGAGACCTGTAACGGCAAGNCGATCGGGGTCCGCATGTTCCAGAGAAAGGGCGACATCGATGGCTTTGCTCATCGAGAGATAGAAAACTGCTAGTCCACTGACTCCGCATACATCAAGCTTTGCGAGTTCGTTGTGAGAAAACGCGACGGTGTTGAGTTGCCCCATCCCAATCCACTCAAGATTTATAGCGATCATGCCACGTTTTGCTTGATTGATGCACCGCTTTTGTTTGTATTCAACAGATTTGCCAATTCGCTCATGGCCATTTACGTTTATTACGACCGGGACTTTTCCCTGGAGTTGGTATGGCGTGTAGATCAGAGCTGGGATCCATAACCCCGGGAGTGCTTCGTATCGGATCTTACGAATGCTGTATCCGTGCTCGGTTTTAATGGTTGAGTCATCCTCGACCTGTACTTGGTGATCTNTCCATTCTGNNGGTACTCCTTGAAAAACGACGTTTTCTAGAACATCTTGCCGGATTTGGTCGGCNGTTGAAGATGAGTCGTCGTATGANGCCCCTAGCTGGAGCGGTTTAATTCTACTAATTAANTACTTGGTGATTTGGCTATCGGCCTGTTCCTGCGTGATGAGACGTTCAGCTAACGTTGCTTCAAGAGAGTCTTGGGCAATGGTTGGCGATGAGAATAACAGGCTTTGGCATGATACCAAAATGACGCTTAGCAACCGGTTCATTAGTGGTCACCTCACTTATGCTAAAACCTCGGACCTGACGCGAGCGCCGGTTACTTCCGGATCTGTTAATCGCTCGTTGCGTCCCTTGTGTCGGAACGAGAGTTTGGTGTGGTCGATGCCAAGTTGATTGAAAATTGTTGCGTGCAAATCAGGTACACTCACGCGGTTTTCTACCGCAGCGTAACCGAAGTCATCCGTGGAGCCATAAGTTAAGCCGGCCTTAAANCCGCCTCCGGCGAGCAAAGTGGTAAAGGCGTTTCGATTGTGGTCACGACCGTCAGATCCTTCAGTAATGGGAAGACGTCCAAATTCACCACTCCACATTACGATAGTCTCATCAAGTAAGCCGCGNTGTTTGAGATCCTTCACTAATGCAGCGGACGGTTTGTCGACTCTCGCGGAAATGGTCTCGATACCGGACTTTAATGATCCGTGGCTATCCCACGGTTGGAAGCTTGGTTGAAGTGGTGGAAAGACTTGTACGTACCTGACGCCAGCTTCTATTAATCTGCGAGCCATGAGGCATCGAGTGCCATANCCGGCNGTTGTCGGATNGTCGATTCCATATGAGTGGAGGGTCTCTTCTGTTTCCTGAGAAATATCGAGAATGTTCTCTGCAGCGAGTTGCATCCGCGCAGCTAGTTCAAAGTTGCGGATCCTGGCGTCAAGCTCGAATTCGCGAGGATGATCCTTGGAATGCTTCTTGTTAAGTGAGGAAAGTAAGTCGAGCGAGCGTCGTTGTGAATCAGATTTACGTTTGNTTGATGGATGTAAGTGATGCACNGCATTGCCGGTGCTGTTGAATTCAGTTCCTTGGTATAGAGCGGGCATCCAACCGCTAGACCATACCGCTTTACCGGATGTGTTGTAGCCTCCNGGGTCACGTAGGACGATGTATCCTGGTAAATCCTGGCTTTCACTGCCNAGACCGTATGTGATCCAGGAACCTAAGGCAGGGTAACCGAAAAATGGCTTGCCCGACTGAAACATGCTAATGGCAAAGGGGTGATTGTTATTGACTGTGTGCATTGACCGAATCATGCACCATTCATCAGCCATGCTGGCCATGTGCGGAAGTGGTGAGCCAAAGTGCATACCGCTTTCGCCATGTTTAGTAATTTGAAATTGGGGTGGATATACGATGTTTTTATTGCCGAGTTGAAATGTCTCGACTTCACCGGGATGTGGCTTGCCCGCATATTTGCTAAGAGTTGGTTTTGGATCAAACAGATCCATTTGGGATGGGCCACCATTTTGGAAAAGTTGGATTACAGCATTCGCTTTGGCGGGACGGCCGGGAACACGAGGTTCCATGTCGAATGACACGCGTTGCTCTGGCTCTGTTTCGGCGTGAAGCATTCCGTGTAAAGCCAAGCCACTCAAACTCATACTGCATGCTGTGAGTGCTTGCCGTCGTGATAAATATGCTGGATTGCTGTGTCGTTTAGTCATATCGGTTGTGTGGTAGCTGTCTGGTGTCGGCTAGTCGACATAAAGGAATTCATTCATGCAAAGCAACATGTGGCAAAGGTCGGCAACTGCCAGATGATATCCTTTGCCAGGAACTGATGGCTCAAAGGCGGTAAACTGCTCGGTGATGTGTTGGATGCAGAGTGCAGATTCTTCTGCGGTCGGCTTTCTTCCAAGTATGGAAGTAAAGGCGTCTTTGATGATCGCTGGTGTGTTTTGTTGAGGATANGCGGTGATCAACTGAGTGGCTGAGGCTTTCGCCGCATTGATCACAAAGTCACTGTTCAGTTGTGCGAAAGACTGAAGCACTGTTGTTGAGTTGCTTCGGCGGCTGCAATTNATGGCCATGATCGGAGAGTCGAAAATCTCCATGAATTTGAGCGGATAGACTCGTCTTGCAAACACATACACGCTGCGACGTTGATGATCACGGCCGCTCGNCCCGGCTTCAACCATGGATAGACCGGAAACCGGTTTTGTGATTCCAGCCGGTGGACCGTATGCCTGCAAGTTNACTTGATCCGATACGGTCAGGATTGCATCACGGATAATCTCGGACTCCAGACGTTTGAGGTTTTGTCTCCAAAGNAGTGCGTTGTCCGGATCTACCGATTCCGCTTTGTTTGCTACTTCAGGCCGTTTAGAAGACTGTTTGTATGCGCGGGAGTTAAGCACCAGACGATGCATATGCTTCAGATCCCATCCGGAGTCCTGGAATTCAATNGCCAGCCAATCAAGTAACTCNGGGTGGGTTGGGCGTGCGCCACTCCGTCCCAGATTCTCTGGAGTGGAGACGATTGCTTCGCCAAAATGATGTAGCCAAAGGCGATTCATGACGACACGAGATGTCATCGGATTTTGACGGGATGTAATCCATCTCGCTAACTCGAGCCTTCTCCCGGATGTGTATTCGGGAAGAGTGTTTTGTGGGATAGAGTCGTCGGGCTTCTCGGAACGGTAACTGTGAAATACTTCTGGTANATCGTGCTTGACAGGTATGCCGCGTTTGAAGCAATCCCCGCGTCGAAACACATTGGTGATGGGTGCGTCACCTACGTCAAACAGNGCNTGAATCTTTCCATGTGACTTTCTTTGTGAGGTTAAATNATGAACCTGAGTTCGTAACTCGGCGATCTTTTCGTCGTTGGAGTTGTTTTCGTTTTCGGTGTTCTCTTTGGTGAGGGCTTCGATCTGCTCATTGAGTGGCGCGATTTGGNCATCGANCGCAGCGTTATGTGCGTTGTATTCTTCAACCTTTATTGGCCCCACGTCCGGAATCCATCGCTCTTGTGGTCTTAGCCAATTTCTCGGATTGTAAGAGGACTCGAAATANGAAAGCAGGCTGTAATAGTCACGTTGTGTGATTGGGTCGAATTTATGGTTGTGACATCGCGAGCATTCGAAAGTCATGCCGAGCAGGCTNGTNGATACCATTGACATCAAGTCGTACATGACTTCGTAACGGCGATCTATGCCATATTGAGGNTCGGACGTATGGTCTTCTATGTTGCGCAGGTAGCCTGTTGCGACAACTTTATCCATTACTTCCGGTGACCAGTCTGACGTGTTTTTCCAATCTACAAGCTCGTCCCCGGCAAGTTGTTCTTGAATAAACTGGTCATACGGTTTGCCGGTGTTAAATGATCGAATGATGTAATCACGGTATCTCCACATACCTTCGTTGACGTATACGGTCGTGCCATCACCGTCATAAAGACGAACGTCAACATACCCTACGGTGTCCATCCAATGGCGTCCCCAACGCTCTCCATAACGGGGTGAAGCAAGTAACCGGTCGACGAGTTGAGAATAGGCATTCGCAGAGTCGTCGTNTAAAAAGTCCTCGATCTGCTCAGGAGAAGGAGGGAGCCCGATTAGGTCAAAGTAGAGACGACGAATGAGCGTGTTCTTTGATGCGATTTCTGAATAGGAGAGCGACTCGTCTTCGAGTCGCTTTAAAAGAAAGTTGTCGATAGGGCTTTCTGCCAGTTGGATGTTGGAGATGGCAGGGAGACTTCGTGTTTTGGGCAGGCGGTAAGCCCAAAACTCACGATCTTCATCGGTGATGTAAGTTCGGCGTTTTACATTGGTCAAATCTTCGGAAGTGGATGCGCCCGTCTTGATCCATCTAAAGATGATTGCTTTTTCACGGGAAGTTAAGGGCTCGGATTCTTCTGGCGGCATAGCACCTTGTTGGATCATCGTCCAGAGATAACTGGATTCGGGATTTCCCGGTTCGAGTGCTGATCCATTTTCCCCGCCAAAGATTATTTTGCTTACCTGATGAACGGCCAAATCCGCTTCCTGAGTGTTGGTGCCGTGACAGTCAAGGCAGCGTGATGAGAGGATGGGCAGGATGTCTTTTTCGAAAGTTGGGGGTGGGGGAGGAGTGTATGATTCGGTTGTGATATTTAATTGGATAGTCGTGCCGTCACCATGATGAGGTGATCCAGAACCGTCAGGCTTGCAGTCTATTATCAGGTAGATAAACATCCCTTCTTGGATTTCAATATCTTGAATATCGAATTTTGCGGGTCCACCGTTTTGTGCATCGGAAAATCCCTTGGCGAGGGATATAGAAGATGATGATTCTTTGAGATTTGGAGCTGGGCCGATTTCCAGATACCAGTTGACTTGTGAGTTTGCACCACAGCAAATTTGACGGTTGTCGACCAGTCCGTTGATGGAAATTGACAAGTCCGCCGGGCTTTGCCAGCCGAGGACTGCGGCGTGATCAGGCCCTGGAGTGACCATGAGCTCGCCTTTCTCCCATGCGACATCGCCGGTGTGACGTTCCGTAACGGCGCCTATAAATGGCGCCTTGTCGGTTGGGGAGATTTGAAAAATCGCGCCGGAAATTGGCTGTCCAAATAAGTTTTCTTTCACATGGTCAAGCGATGTGTATTTACCGTCGTGTGCCCATGTGCGGCTTGCGACGGGCCCTTCAAAGGTAGTCGTGCGAAGGAGATGCCAAAGGGGCGTACCATTTTCGCCAGGGGTGACAGTATCGCGACCGCTGATTGAATTGCTATCAGCAGTCCATGTGTAGGGAATCCGCTCTTGCCCAACAGCAATTCGACAGGCAAACAGACACAGAATAATTATAAAAAACCGATTCATGTCCTAATGATAACAGATGAATCATGGCCCCCCCACTTTCAATTTTGTGAATAGACTTTGAGTCATGGACAGCCACCTTTAGCAGGTGGTGAGGTAATCTACATTTCGGAGAACATGGATGTCCATGATTAGCGATGATTAGCGGGGGCGGACGAGGGTGGCGATGCATTCTCCCTGGGCGGTTAGCGGGTTGCTGCGACGGCTCATGATCAAGCCCTCGGTTTCGGTGCGGACTTCGTACGGTGCACCGTCGATTAACTCTGGGTTGTGAATCACAGCGATCACCTCTCCAACCCCAACGACATCTCCCATTTCACGTAATGGCTCAAGGATGCCACTGCACGGCGCCATGATATAATCCCGTGTATCATCACCCGCAACGACCTCAGAATCCGATATTCCAGTATCAATGGGCGCCGCTGATATAATTCCAGCCCATACCAGTAGATTGTGAATGCCGTCTGCAGCCATCTTTAACATCTCAGGCCCAAATTGACTTTTGCTTCCCAATTCTGTGCCGAGCGTGATCTTACCTAGCCCCTCAGCATATGACGGTAAGAGCCCTGAACCTGCTACGTCTTCATATATAAACACGTACGGTAGCCCCCAGGCTTTTGCAGCTTCTATCATTCGAGACATTTGCTCCTGATCTTCAAGGTCATGCATGTTCACAGATGGCAAGAAGTGCATAGAACTCCCTCCAGAATGAATGTCTACGACGATATCCGCTAACGGAATAATGTGATGCGCGACAAAATGCGCGATCTTGCCCGTAATGTCGTCATCTTTATCACCTGGAAATGCTCGATTCATGTTCTTGCCATCAATCGGCGAAAGCCGCGTACCAGCCATAGCTGCAGGCTTATTGAGCATCGGTATTAGAATGATCCTGCCCTGTATTTCAGTAGGATCCAGATTCCGTGCCAAATTCATCAAGGTTACCTGGCCTTCGTACTCATCCCCGTGATTGCCACCGGATAACAACACGGTGGGGCCATCACCATTACGTATCGATATGATTGGAATAAAGTACTGTGACCATCCTGCAGAATTAGTAGACATCGGGACTTTCATGTTCCCAAACTGCTTACCATCTGCCTCTAAATCAATGTCAATCGATACAAGTGAGTCTTCGGTCATGTCACTCCCTTAGTTTTTAAAGCAACTCAGCCTTCACTTTATTGAACTGCTCGATCGCAAAATCGAGATCCTCAATGCTGTGAGCGGCTGAAATTTGTGTTCGAATGCGAGCCTGTCCCTGTGGTACCACTGGATAGGAGAAACCAATGACGTATACGCCCAACTCCAGCATGCGATCTGCAAAACGAGTGGCTAGTGATGCGTCACCGAGCATGATCGGAACAATTGGATGAGTACCCGGTAAGATCTCAAATCCCTCGGACTCCATGCGTGATCTGAAGTATGTGGTGTTTGTTTCTAGCGTGTCTCGCAACGTAGTAGACGACGTTAGTAATTCAATCGCCATAAGTGATGCACCGACGATCGATGGGGCTACCGAGTTTGAGAACAGATAGGGGCGAGAACGCTGTCGTAACAAGTCGATAATCTCCTTCCGACCGGCCGTATACCCGCCACTTGCGCCGCCAAGCGCTTTTCCGAGAGTCCCAGTAATGATATCGATTCTATCCATGCAATCGTGATATTCATGAGTGCCGCGGCCGGTTTGTCCAATGAACCCCACGGCGTGCGAGTCATCGACCATGATCAATGCATCGTATTTGTCCGCTAGTTCACAGATGGCCGGTAGGTTGGCGATATATCCATCCATGGAAAACACTCCATCCGTCGCGATCAAACGATGTCGTGCGGACTGGGCTTCCTGGAGGCACTTCTCTAAATCCTCCATATCATTATTTGCGAACCTAAATCGTTGAGCTTTGCAAAGACGCACCCCGTCAATAATACTGGCATGATTAAGCGAATCACTAATGATGGCGTCTTGGTCATCCAGCAAGGTCTCGAATAGCCCACCGTTAGCATCGAAACAACTGGTGTAAAGTATGCAGTCTTCAGCTCCGAGAAAGCCAGAGATTGCATCTTCCAACTCAGTGTGGATAGACTGCGTCCCACAAATAAATCGAACACTAGACAGGCCGTATCCCCATCGGTCCAACGCTTCGTGTGCCGCACGGATTACATCTGGATGTGCGGATAGTCCCAGATAGTTGTTCGCACACATATTTAGTACGGGCGGTTGGTCTTCTACCTGGATCCTTGCACCCTGCGAAGTGCTGATTACACGCTCTGCCTTAAACGTACCCGCGTCGTGGATAGAGCTGAGTTGATCTTGCAGGTTCTTAATTAATTGTGCTGACATTAACGCACCCTACGTGAAATAACATTAAACACCTTCCCAATGCAGGATAATCTTACCCGTGTTACCGGTTTTCATGATTTCAAATGCAGCTTCGTACTCGTGAAACGGAAAGTGATGCGTGATTATTGGCGAAATATCTAATCCACCTTCAATCAGCACGGTCATTTTGTACCAAGACTCATACATCTCGCGACCATAGATGCCTTTAATCGTCAGCATGTTGAAGATCACTTCATTCCAGTCAATGGACATATCTTGTTCAGGTATCCCAAGCATGGCAATGCGCCCACCGTGAGTCATGCTCGAAAGCATGCTTCTGAAGGCTGAAGGGTTTCCAGACATCTCCAAACCAACATCAAACCCTTCTCGCATGCGCAATTGTTCGAAGACTTCGGAGATTTCCTGCTTCGTTACATCGACAGCAACGGTTGCGCCCATTTTCTTTGCGAGGTCGAGCCGGAAAGGGTTTACATCTGTAACGACCACGCTTCGTGCGCCGGCGTGTTTGCAAATTGACACTGCCATGCAACCGATTGGTCCAGCACCAGTGATCAGCACATCTTCACCGAGCACTGGAAAAGAAAGTGCCGTATGGGTTGCATTGCCAAATGGGTCGAAGATGGACGCGATGTCTCTATCGATACTGCTTCTGTGCTTCCAGACATTGGTCATGGGTAAAGAGATATACTCAGCAAATGCGCCAGGGCGATTCACGCCGATCCCTTTGGTATCGTTACACAAATGCCGTTTTCCTGCGAAGCAGTTTCTACACCGACCGCAGACCACATGACCCTCGCCACTTACAACGTCGCCTCTTTGGAAGTCTGTTACATTTTCACCGGCGTCAACGATGGTTCCCACAAACTCATGCCCTACAACCATCGGAACG
>PAXU01000103.1 GCA_002714565.1 Rhodopirellula sp. | reverse complement strand
GGCGGTATGGGAGGCATGGGCGGCGGCATGGGAGGCATGGGCGGCGGCATGGGAGGCATGGGCGGCGGCATGGGAGGCATGGGCGGCGACGGTGGTTCAGGACAATCAGCCAATGGCCAAATCAGTCGTGGGATCTATATGCTTGGCGAAGCAGACCGTGCAGAACAATTACTCAATTCAGCAGCTGAAGAAGAATTACAGGTATTGCTGGTATTTACCGTTACGGTAGCTAATAAAGAAACTTCTAACGGGCCGCTTACAACAAACGATGCTGAAATACACGTTTACAACGTTAAGAGCAGAAAAGTACTGTTTAAGATCGCTAAGATCCGAAACGTCGACGTGCAGAAAAAACGGGCAGCTAAATCTGAAGATGATCCTCTTGAAAAAGCCATCGAACGTATCAAAGGTAACGTTGAAACAAGCCTAACTCAGAAGGCCATGCCACAATTGACAGAACAGCAAGTGATCGAAGGCCGACTTGTACCGTTGGTTCAAAGTCGTCATAGAAATCCGTTGCCTGTACTGGCTGAATTAATGTTCTTCACTCAGACCAATCTCCTCAGTCAACAAAATCTGCAAAATGGTTTTGAAGCCGTTATCGGAGAACAGCATACGAATACCCTGCTCACAGGCTCCGAAGATCAAAAACGTGGTGTGGCTGACATTTGGCTGGCCGTAAAAAGCTCTGACGTAGGCAAACAACCAGAACCGCAACAAGGCGGACAAACAGCACAAAGCGGTGGCGGTATCCCCGGTGCTGGCGGAGCTGGTGCAGGTGCTGGAGCTGGCGGAGCTGGAGCTGGTGCTACAGGTATCCCCGGTGCTGGCGGAGCTGGTGCTGGTGCTGGAGCTGGCGGAGCTGGTGCAGGCGGAGCTGGTGTCCCAGGTGCAGGCGGAGCTGGTGCTAATGGAATCCCTGGTGCTGGTGGAACGCCCGGTGGTATTGGTGCAATTCCCGCCCAAGGTAATGGGAATCAACCACAAAACATAAACCAAGGCAGTACAAATCTACCTGGTTCCTCTAATGGGCAACCGGGCCAACCGGGACAACCCGGCCAGCAGAATGCTTCGCAGAAATAGCAGACTTAGAGTCGCATCAAAGCACTCCAAACCGACTGTAGTTTAAGAAGCCTCTTCTTCCGCTTCAGCAGCTGGTTCTTCTGCTGGTTGCTCAGCTTCCTTTTCCGCCTTGATGCTCCAAACTACGAGCTTATTGTGACCAGCAGCGTAGATCGTCTCACATGACTCGTCCATAGCAAGACTATGGATATGCATCGGAGCTTTATCTTGTTTGATCACTTCGTTCTTCTCAAGGTCATAGAACGTATAGATGCCTCCGTGATCACCACCCGCGCCAAGCACCCACTTACCTTCAGGATGAAATAGGATCTGCTCGGTTAGTCCTTTGAATTTTCCATCACCTTCAAAGACATGAGTCTTTTCCTGCTTTTGCCAATCGAACACTGTCATACGTGCTGGTGCATCCAAGTGGTCAACGTTTCCGATATGGCCAACGCCACCGACAGCCAATGCATTTCCGTCAGGAGAAAAAGTAACGCTACGGATTCCACCAATCGCATGAATGCGCTGCTTAGGATCCCACGTGTAAAGCTCTTCGGCACGCATCCGTGCAACTTCCTTACCCGTATTCATGTTCCAAACAACAACTGTACAAAAGCGATCGGCAGTTGCGATGAATTCATTATTCGGTGAGACAGCACAGCAGTACAACATGTTTCGCATGTTATGCTCGGTCACTGCATCATGACCATTAAGCGTGCGGATCAATTCGCCAGATTCAGCATTCCAGACCTTACAACTCATATCATCCGCGACACTGACCAATGAGCCTCCATCCGGTGACTGAGTCAGGTTTCGAATCCATCGTTCATGTCCTTCGATGGCCCTAACCTGTTCGTGATTTTCTGGATTCCACCAAATCAATTGACCTTCATAACCAGCCGAGACGACGTGGGCATCAGTTTTTACCAGCCCCATGACATAACTCTTGTGACCGACCATTTCGACCGGTTCAATCTCTTCAGCTGCCGTATCCAAATCGTAGACTTTGTAGTCAGAGCTACCGGCAAAAAGACGACCGGAATTAGGCATACGTGCTATTCGGAACAAAATGCCTGGTCGGGTGATTTCTTTAACGACTTTGATTTTTGTTGGGTCAGTTGCCATGAACTGTATCTTTCTCTTTGATCCATCTCACGGTTCGTGAGAATCTGAATGCTTCAAATTTCGTTTCGGTTTTGAGTTATGAAAGAACCTGATCAACCGACTTGGTTCCAGGGTCAGTCAGTGGTACCGGGCGCACTCCGACGTGGTATTCCTTGTGAGGATCAACACCTACCGCCTTGTAAATCGTTGCGAATAACTCTGCAGCACCAATTTCACCATCTTTAACATGCTGACCATCTTCGGTAGTTTCACCAAAGACACTTCCACCTTGAACACCACAACCGGACAGTGAAGCACTCCAGGCACGTGCGAAGTGATCGCGACCCAGACTTCCATTGATCGTCGGCGTACGTCCAAACTCACCAAGTGTTATGACCAGTGTATTTTCTAACAAGCCGCGTTCTTCCAGATCATCCAGAAGTGTAGTCATCACATGATCCAATTCCGTGACCAACTCAAGGTGCGTTTCAAAATTCTGACCATGGCTATCCCACCATGCTCGCGATACCTTGACAAACGGTGTACCAGCTTCGATTAGTCGACGAGCAATTAATGCCTGCTGTCCAAACAAGCTCTTACCGTATTTGTCACGAATTTTTTGTGGTTCTTGTTCGATATCAAACAGTTTCTCGCTCGCCATCAATCCACGCACACGACCGTATGCCACATTGTGGCTTCCAAGTTGAGAAGAAACCCTACCTCGCGAGAATCCGCGGCTGAGCAAATCACGCAGATCTGCTCGTTCCTTGTGATCAAGTTCGTTCACCGATTCAAGGCGTGAGATATTATCCGGTGAATTGCCGTTGGTCAGAAACATGGGTGCATATCGCGAACCGAGAAAACCGGGGCGTCCCACGGCGTTGCCACGTCCTTCCGTCGCTGTATAAAAAGTCACGTAATCGGGTACGGAGCTATCGAGACGCCCCAGTTCACGTGCAAGCACAGAACCCATATCCGGATAACTCAAGTTTGGTTCATTTTGGCGTCCCAAGTGCATGAGCTTTGCGGCATTCCCATGATCACCGATGGCGGTATTCAGCGAGCGGATAATTGCGGTATCCTTCAAGCGTCCTGCCATCTTTGGCAGCAATTCTGAAATCGCGACGCCCGGGGTACTCGTTTGAATTTTTCGAAATGGGCCGCTGGTCTCCACGCCTTCTTTGGGATCCCACGTTTCCATTTGACTTGCACCACCTGCCAGCCATAGCAATATCACGCGTTTATCGTTTTTCTTAAGCTGTTCAGCCATAAGATCGCTTCGAAAAGCGCCTACGCTTGAACCGATTCCTGCAGCGGCAACTGAGCTACCCAGGAAGTTACGGCGGCTCATATCATGTTCTGCTGAACCACAAAAAAAAGACTTGCGACTTCGTGCCATCGATCTCTCCGGATCTATATCTTCTTAAACTGTCGTATTCTTCATTGTATGCAAGAAGCTGACAAAGCGTTTTACATACTAACAATTAGAACACACTGTTCTGTTGTCATAGACACGGGAACTCAAGTCCCAAGTCCATGTTAGTTTCTAATAATTAAATCGGACTTCCCCGCTAGCGAGCATCGCCCAAACCAGATGTTTAATTGCATCAGCTCTGTTTTCTGACCGTGTCTGCAGGAAAGCCAACATCGCCTTACGTTCATCATCTTCAAGTTGGCGATTAAATATCGCCATTGCCGCCATATCAACTGCTGCTTCGTTCGATTCATTTCGAATCATGGCTCCGACCAAGTCGCCGGCCCCATCTCTTAGAAATGTATTCTCAAAATCGACGTTATTGGAAAACAACAATGCTTCTCCAACGCTGACCTGAAATTCATCACTGGGGATTTCAATCTTGCTTGAAAACCCTTTCGCTTGTTGCCTGGTGTTTTCAATATTTTTTAAGATGACTTCTGCATCATCACCGGAGAAATCAACCGGATTACGTGCCCCAATTTTCATTGATGAAGCATATTGCAAAGGCGATAGAATCCGGACATTACCGACGCTGAACCACATACTATCCGGTCGCTTTTCCTGACTGTCCCAGCGACTATCACGTGCATAGGTATTACTAAGAACAATCCCGCGAATCAGTCGCGACAGATCGTATCCGTTATCTCGGGTATCACGCGCAAGCCAATCTAGTAGCTCGGGATGAGTCGGTGTGTTTTCCGGGTGCATTTGGTCCAATGGCATCACGAACCCACGACCCACGTATCGGAACCAGGTTCGATTAACCAGTGCTTTTGAGAAATAGGCTTTCTCTTCCTTTAAAGCTACGTCCACCAGTTGTTCCCGCCGACTAAACTTCGGACGAGGCACTTTCTTTTTGTCCTTTTTCAGCTGCTCCAACTGTGCCTTTTCAGCTTTTGCTTCTTCATCTGTGGGCTTGGTCCATTCCGGCTCGGACATAACCGTACCACTTAGAAACATCAGCTCTGCATTCTTTGCTTCACCTGAAGTAGTCTTGTACTCGATGGCTCCGTATTCCCGCTCCGCAACAAAACCACCGTTATCAAACGTACGTGAGAAGAATGATTTCATGCCATAAAAATGAGCTTGCGTCCATTCTGTTACAAGCGGATGGTCATGGCATTTTGCACAACTGATGTTCACACCAAAAAACAAGACACTTGTTTCATTGGTAAGTGCATCTGTATCGCTAACCCGTGACTTCACAAAGTCGCCCGCCTCTTCCTTCGTTCCATCGATCATGTCGCCTACTACAAGCTGACGGAAAATCTCACTCCAACCGACGTTTTTTTCAATCGCATCCAAGAGAAATGGACGCAGATTCTCATTTCGACCATTGGCTAAAACGATGTTAAGTGTGTCAGCCTGATGCTCGCGATACTCTTTACTTGCCATCAAGCGATCTACCAGTAGCTCTCGCTTATTTGCATCTTCAGAATTTACGAAGTCGAGCAATTCTTTCGTAGTCGGTATTCGACCGACTAAATCCAGCGTGGTACGTCGAACTAACAAATAGTCATCTGCAAGCGGTGCCACTGGAATGCTCAATCGATTAAGCTCGGCGTCAATATAATGATCAATCGCCTCATTAATAGGCTTGTCCGCCGGCAGCAGTTCCTGAGCATATGCTAAACCGCACATCCACATACATGACACGATCCAGAGTGTGCATACAACAGACAGACGCATTGGCTTCCTTAGTTCTTTAAAAACAACAATGCTCAACATCTACACGCTTCGGATTCACCTACAACGGTTTGATATTGATTTGAATTACGGTGGGAGACTGCTGCACCTGAGCCATGAAACCATCGACAGGTGCGACAGCGACAGGTGCGAAGGATCCCGGTTTTCCTACGGGACTAATCTCCATAGTAACAGAAGCGTACATGTGCGGCAAAGACAGCTTATTGCGCCGGTAACCTGAAAAACTAGCTCAGAGCGATCCTCAAGTCTTATCCTGAGAATCCTTGATTAAAGCAGCCCAATCGTGTTTTTAGGCATTTGGCAGACCACGGTTTTCTCCAGTTAATCTGCAATGCCCCCCTTGAGGGGATCGTGTGCTTGATCCAAGATAGACGACATACAACTTAATTAATTACCTCCGTGGATAGTGGTTTTTCCCGGTAACGATGCGGTTTCACTATCCCTTACACCTTTTGAGTGTGGCTCCCACAGGGGCACCAATTAGGAGACATCGTCATGGCACGATATACAGGCCCAAAAGCTCGAGTTAATCGGCGACTTGGAACTTTAGTTTACGAGAACAGCGGTGCAAGCCGCGCGTTTGATCGACGCCCTTCACCGCCTGGTATGCACACCCGCGGCCGCCGACCATCGAACTATGGTTTGGCTTTGATGGAAAAGCAAAAGATCAAGCATTACTACGGTCTTGGTGAACGCCAATTACGACGTTACTTCAATAACGTTGCACACAAAAAGGGCAACACCTCTGAGTTGCTTTTACTCTTATGTGAACGTCGGTTGGACAACGTCATTCGTCGCGCCGGTATGTGTAAGACGCGTCCACAAGCACGACAGGGAATCGCACACGGGCACTTTCAAGTCAATGGTGTGAAAGTCACAAAGCCGTCATACCAGGTTCGCCCTGGTGATGTGATCACCGTCCGTCGACGCAATAACTTGCTACAAGCGTATCAAGGTATTTCAGAAAGNGCTGANGGCGAGCCGGTTGATTGGATCACGTTTGACAACGAAACACTTCGGATTACCGTTCAGGGTGCTCCGGGGCCATCAGATATCAGTCTTCCGGTCGATGGAAATATCGTCGTCGAATTCATGTCACGTTAGAAGATTAGCGTTATTCAAATATGCATTCGCGCATCGTTGTACTTGGCGGAGGCCCAGGGGGNTATGCTGCAGCTTTTCTTGCAGCAGACCAAGGGATGGACGTCACCATTGTGGACTCTGAATGTGGACTGGGTGGCACGTGTTTGCTCCGTGGGTGTATTCCCAGCAAGGCGCTACTGCACGTTGCCAAAGTGATCGACGAATCACGCGAGCTGACGGAGAACTGGGGAGTCACTTTTAATGCTCCCAAGATCAATATCGACAAAGTGCGTGAACGGAAGGAGTCCGTAATCCAAACGCTGTCCGGCGGTCTTGGCCAGCTTGCCAAACGTCGCGATGTCAACGTGATACGTGCNCGTGGTAGGTTTGCTGACTCAAACACCTTGACTCTCGAAGGGGATGACCCGTCCATTCCAAATAGTGGTCAGATTTCATTTGATCATTGCATTCTTGCAACCGGCTCAACACCTTTTGTTCCGCAAGAGTTTAAGCTCGATAGCGATCGCGTTATGGATTCAACCGGTGCATTAGCACTTACCGATATCCCGGAGAGGATGTTAGTCATCGGTGGCGGCTATATCGGTTTGGAAATGGCTACCGTCTATGCAAACCTTGGAAGCAAGGTCGACGTCGTAGAACTTGCTAGTGGCTTGCTTCCGCTTGCAGATCGCGACCTTGTAAANCCGCTAGCNCGCAAGCTCGACAACACACTTAATGAAATCTTTCTGGATACCAAAGTCGGNAGCCTAGCCATCGTGGATGATCACATTCAGGTCACGTTTGAAGGTCCGTCTAAATTCGGAGTCGAGGACTATGATCGAGTCCTTGTTGCCATTGGCCGCCGACCTAATTCGGTAAACCTGGGATTAGAAAACACCCATGTCGCGATAAATGAGAGAGGTTTCGTAAAATGCGACAAGTCGCAGCGTACGGATGACCCTGTCATATTTGCAATTGGTGATGTCGCTGGTGAACCTATGCTTGCACACAAAGCATCGCACGAAGCCAAAGTGGCGGTTGAAGTATTGGCAGGTCACGATGTGGTTTTTGACCACAGGGCAATTCCGGCCGTTGTGTTTACGGATCCTGAAATTGCGTGGGCAGGGCTAACGGAAACTGAAGCCAAAGCGAACGCTATCAAGGTGGAAGTAACTCGTTATCCATGGGCAGCTAGTGGCCGAGCTCAGGCAATCGGGGCAACCGATGGCCTAACAAAGCTCTTGATTGACCCGGACACTGATCGCGTCCTTGGATGTGGAATTGTCGGTGTTGGTGCCGGTGAATTAATCGCAGAAGCAGTCCTTGCTATTGAGATGGGATGTGAAGCCCGAGATATCACCGAGGCAATTCACCCGCATCCAACATTGAGTGAAACGGTAATGAACGCTGGCGAGTTGTTCTTTGGATCAGCTGTAGAAATGTACAAGCCGAAACGCAGTTGATGTAATACGGTTTCAGCTATTTTTCCCGCGTGTCTAACGGAAAAAATTCAAACTCTCGAAAGGATTCTTAAATTAGCTTTTAATCTTTAAGTTAGTGTCCTTCACAGAATTCAAATTCCTTGAAATACTAAATTGGTAGTCGACTGTAAGGCTTACACACATCTTCACTTCGCAGTCGATTTTTGGGGCCGTAAGCAGTTCTATACATATTTGCGCTTGGAATAGGCGCGGAGAGAGAAATGGCAAGAGTCGACGATCTAAATATGGAAGCACAGNATCCATCCGAAGGTTTGAAGAGTGCTGATATCAACGATATAAATCCTGTAGAGACAGCCGAGTGGCTAGACTCATTGGAATACGTATTGGAATCAGAAGGGCCTGATCGGGCGGAGTATCTGCTNGGGAAATTAACTGACATCGCTCGACAACGCGGCGTCGATTTACCCATGGCGTTAAATACGCCGTATATCAACACGATTCCTGTATCTGAACAATCTGCCTATCCNGGCAATCGTGAAATCGAGCGACGGCTGAAAAGTATCGTCCGATGGAATGCCATGGCGATGGTACAACGGGCGAATACCCGCTTCTCAGGAATCGGTGGGCATATTTCAACATTCGCCTCTGCTGCAACCTTGTACGAAGTTGCTTTTAATCACTTCCTTCAAGGTCGTGGCGAAGACAATTTCAGTGGTTACCAGGTTTATTTTCAGGGCCACGCATCACCCGGGATCTACTCAAGAGCATTTCTCGAAGGTCGACTGACAGAAGACAACCTTGGACATTTCCGTAGAGAATTACGTGAAACGAAAGGGCTATCGTCCTATCCACATCCATGGCTCATGGACGAATTCTGGGAATTCCCAACCGTGTCGATGGGCTTGGCACCNATCATGGCGATTTACCAGGCACGATTCAACGAATACCTGAATGATCGTGGATTGAAAGACACATCCGATACTAAGGTATGGGCATTTCTGGGAGACGGTGAATGTGATGAACCGGAAACACTCGGTGCGATCACTTTGGCNTCTCGCGAATCACTCAACAACCTGATATTCGTGGTGAACTGTAACCTACAGCGTCTGGACGGTCCGGTACGCGGAAACGGCAAGATCATCCAGGAACTCGAAGCACTATTTCGCGGAGCGGGTTGGAATGTCATTAAAGTGATTTGGGGTAGCGACTGGGATGAGTTGCTTCACCGCGACACAACTGGACTCTTGGCAAAACGCATGGCCGAAGTCGTTGACGGTCAGTTCCAGAAGTACACCTGCATGCCCGGGTCATACATTCGCGAGCATTTCTTTGGAAAGTATCCCGAACTGCTCAAACTCGTAGAGAATTACTCNGATGAAAAACTTGAATCGCTCAACCGTGGTGGTCACGATCCGGAAAAAGTATATGCNGCGTACAAANCAGCGGTAGAAAGCACGGATAAGCCGACCGTTATTCTGGCGAAGACGATCAAGGGTTATGGATTGGGTGAAGCNGGTGAAGGGCGCAACGTTGCTCACAACCAAAAGAAGCTGAACGAAGACGAGCTATTGGAATTTCGAAGTCGATTTGGGATTCCAATTTCAGANGAGGACGTTGCCCATTCNCCATTTTATAAACCGGCGGAATCGAGTCCTGAAATTCAATATATGAATGAACGACGNCANGCACTCGGCGGCGNAATGCCACGTCGTCCAAAGCAATTTCCAACCCTTCAGGTACCAACACTTGAGCAATACAAGAGCGAGCTTGAAGGCAGCAAAGGCAAGGAAATGTCTACGACGATGGGATTTGTCCGTTTGTTGACAAAGCTATGTCGTGATCAAGAAATCGGCAAACAGATTGTGCCCATCGTACCGGATGAAGCAAGAACATTTGGAATGGAGGGCATGTTCCGCCAGATCGGCATCTATGCTCATCAGGGACAACTCTATGAACCGGTAGATTCTGAGCTATTGCTCTACTACAAGGAAATGCAAAGCGGCCAAATCCTCGAAGAGGGAATTACAGAGGCGGGTGCTATGTCGTCCTTCGCCGCTGCTGCGACGGCATATTCCCAACACGGAATCAACATGATCCCGTTCTTCATCTATTACTCGATGTTTGGATTCCAACGTATTGGAGATCTCATCTGGGCAGCTGCCGATATGAGAGCCAAAGGCTTCCTCATCGGAGGAACAGCAGGTCGCACCACGCTCAATGGCGAAGGCCTTCAGCATCAGGATGGTCATAGTATTCTCAACGCCATCGCATTCCCAACCGTCAGAACCTATGACCCGGCCTTTCGATATGAAACGACTGCAATTGTCATGGACGGATTGCGGCGCCTTTACCAGGAAGGCGAAACGGCGATTTACTACATCACGGTAGAAAACGAGAATTACGTGATGCCTGACATGCCCGAGGGTGTGGAAGATGGCATCATTCGCGGCATGTACCAATTCAATGCTGCTGATGCTGGTCGTGACCTCGAAGTTCAACTGTTCGGTAGTGGCGCAATTCTACGTAGTGCTCTGGATGCACAGCGAATTTTGGCTGATGACTTCGGCGTATCGAGCAATGTCTGGAGTGTCACAAGTTACAACCAACTGCGTCGCGATGCACATGAAGCACGTCGATGGAACATGCTCCATCCAGGTGAAGCTCCACGAAAATCCTATGTCGAATCGCAACTTGAAGGTGTTAAGGGGCCCGTCATCGCCGCATCAGACTACGTGAGAGCAGTAACAGAACAAATCAGCCCATTTGTGCCGGATGATTTCTATGCACTTGGCACCGATGGAATGGGTCGAAGCGAAACACGTGAAGCGCTTCGATCTCACTTTGAAGTGGATGCCCAACATATCGCACTGGCTGCACTGCATCGACTCAACGTACAGGGAAAAGTTGATGATGCAACGGTAAAGGATGCAATCAAGAAACTAGAAATCAATCCTGAAAAAGCTGATCCGCTTTATGCATAAGACCGCGTTGGCGAATCAATAAGTCATTATCAAATCGGCGAATATCAGATCGCGCATAACCGAGAATCGAACAACCATGGAAATCGAAATCAAATTACCTGAGCTAGGTGACGGTATTGAGTCAGGTGATATCTTGGACGTATTGGTAAGTGTCGGAGATTGCATCAATGCTGGCGACGATATTGTTGAGATCGAAACGGATAAAGCATCAGTCGCGGTGCCCTCTTCCCATGGCGGCGTTGTCGCAAACATCCTTGCAACAGCGGGTTCCACCGTAGCAATCGGGAGTGTGCTTTTAACGCTCACTGCAGAAGAAGAGGTACCCGTTACGGCTGTCACCGACTCACCCGACGAAGCAGGTTCCGATGAATCACCCGGTAGTGACCCTTCAGAAGAGACAATAATCACGAACGATGAGCCATCGCAGGAAGAGTTGCTGGAAGAAACGCGGGAAGAAGCAATAGAACAACCTGTTGAACCTATTGAAGCGGCTCCACAGGCAACACCGGATGCTTCGGCACCGTCCCCACCTGTTGCAACCAGTTCACCAGAAACAAAACCGTTAGTTGCTCCACAACGGCCATCAACTACTGGGTCAGCTGGAAATGTGGCTGCGGGACCGGCCATCAGGCGGTTTGCCCGGGAGGTCGGCGTCGACTTGACCACGATTACAGGAACAGGTGAAGGAGATCGGATCACTCGAGATGACGTACTTTCGGTCGTCAGGCAAGCCAATCAAATGGCATATGCAATGGAAGATGATGAAAACAAGTCCACCGCGTCCAAGGCACCAGGCGAACCTGGAAACGACGAGTACGGCCCGGTTCACGTGCAAAAACTCTCGAAAATCAGAAAGACAATTGCCAATCAGATGCACTTGTCCTGGACAACTGCACCCAGGGTTACAAACTTTGATGATGCGGACGTTTCATCACTTGAGAAAATAAGACGCAACTCAAAGCAGGACTACCTAGAAAACGGGATCAAGCTCACATCTATGCCATTCATTATCAAGGCAGTGGCCATGGCATTGCGGGATCACCCGGTGGTCAATGCCAGCTTAGATCTGGATAACGACCGTGTCATTTACAAAGACTATGTAAACATTGGAATTGCCATTGATAGCGATCGCGGATTGGTTGTACCGGTTTTACGTAATGCTGATCGG
>PAXU01000102.1 GCA_002714565.1 Rhodopirellula sp. | reverse complement strand
AGCCGCTCAGGTTAGATTAAATCCTTCCTTCACCGGGGTGTAGCGCAGCCTGGCTAGCGCGTCTGGTTTGGGACCAGAAGGTCGCGAGTTCGAATCTCGCCACCCCGACTCATAAAAAAAGGTGACCACTCATTGGTCACCTTTTTTCTTGGCGTCTCAAATAGTGTACATATGTATACTATTTGATTTCACTAAAGCGGATCGCTTTTATGATTCCGGTCTGTTTTATCTGGTTGTTGCCCTTAAGGCATTTATATTCGAGCCGCTGTCCGAGCCGCATGATCCCCATTTCAACCAATGTCAGCCTGCCTGCTTGCTGTCCCTTGGTGGCCCCATGTAACTCCCACCGACCTGCATGTTCAAAAACACCGGCTGGTGATAACCGCTCAACATCAAACTTGTTGCGGCCACGTTCGCAACCCTGAAATCGAAGGGTTTCATCACCGACCTCGACAAGGATGTATTGGTTTGAAGGGATTGCTGATAGTTTCAGCTTCGATACCGTGACTTCACGATCAGCGGCAATGCTTACTGACATCGTTGCCGATACCAGCAAGCACACTAGTGGCTGCACGCTCAGCAATCTATTACTCTTGCTATTCATAACTCTCGACTCTCTCTTTTTCACTTCAAATCACACTGGCTTATTGCGGGTTTGCAGTGTCGATTTGAAGCGTTCGATGTACTCTAGGTTTCTCTTATTCGGTTCTCTGAACAAATCAGCGAATTCCAGAATATTTCGTACTCGATGGCGTGAACCCAAGTGTAATAACAAGTAGGATCGTTATTACCTGAATTCGCCTAAATCTATAACTTTAGACTCCGTCGCAGGGCCGTTTCTCACACAAACCTGTGACACTTAACGCTAGGTTACAAAACCACATCATCACATTCCAAATAATGAAATATCAACAAAAAACAAGTTTGTCATTATCCCTGCTAAGCGCGTTTTCCCTGCTCTTCCTATCTTCCCAAATTGAGATGATTCACGCGCAGGATGCGGCATGGGAAACAGTAGATGTACCATCTACCTGGAAACGTCCTAGGACTTTAAAACCCGAAACGAACGGCTTTACGTGGTACCGTGCTACCGTATCGGTCCCTGAAGAGTGGCGCGGTGAAAAAACGAGGTTCCTGTCCGAGCCAATTGATGATGCGAGAGAGTACTATATCAACGGCATCAAGATTGGCTCCGCCGGTAACCTGCCACCAAAGTTCCGTAGTGGACTTGGTGAAGACCATGAACATGATGTCCCTGCCAATGCATTGCTCTACGGTGAATCAAACGTCATCGCGATCAGGGTCGCACAACGATTTCCACGCGGTGGATTCAACGTCGCNCCACCTGTTCTGATCACTGNCAAACAGGCCATTGAAATGGGGGGTGCCTGGCAATTCCGAGCAGGAGACGATCTTCAATGGNGATTGTGGGATGACAGCGACCGAAAACCATTTTCATTCAATGAGATAGAGGATGCAGAGCAAGTCCTCCAAAAACGCCAGAGCCTAACTGGTGAAAAAGGCCCGTTCACACCACAGGAAGCNCTCAAACTCTTCACAACNCCAGATGATCTTGAGGTTACAACAGCCCTATCAGATCCTCATATCGCTCAACCACTGAGTATGAAGTTTGATGAGCGAGGCCGGTTGTGGGTAATGGAATACCGACAATATCCGGATATCGAAGGCCTTAAGATGGTAAGTCGCGATATCTATCTGAGAAGCGTCTATGACAAGATTCNTCTCCCGCCACCACACGGTGAAAAAGGGCGTGACAGGATCAGTATCCACGAGGATACAAATGGAGACGGAACATTCGACTCTCACAAGATTTTCGTCGATGGATTAAATCTTGCTACATCCTTTGAGTTCGGCCGAGGTGGCGTCTTTGTAACTAATCCGCCATACCTGCTCTTTTATGCCGACACAAATGGTGACGACCTACCAGATAACGAACCAACGGTACTGCTTGAAGGATTTGGCCTGGAAGATTCTCACTCCGTCGCAAACAGNATGCGTTTTGGTCCTGACGGATGGCTTTATGGTGCTCAGGGAAGTACTGTCTCAGGAAAAGTCCGACGATATGGATCAGCGGATGAGCCGGTTGTCAGCATGGGGCAACTCATCTGGCGTTATCATCCCGAGCGCAACAAGTATGAGATCTTTGCCGAAGGAGGTGGAAACACGTTTGGCGTGGAGATCGATCAGTTTGGTCGCGTATTCTCCGGACACAACGGTGGAAACACCCGAGGGTTTCATTACGTTCAGGGCGGTTACTCGCAAAAAGGATTTGGAAAACACGGGCAACTATCAAATCCGTATACGTTTGGATACTTTCCCTACATGAAGCATCATGACGTCGTCAGATTCACCCACACATACGTGATCTATCAGGACTCAGCACTTCCCGAGCAATACCACGGTAATCTCTTTGGGGTGGAACCACTGCAAGGCCGCGTTGTTCGCAGTGAAGTTTCAGCAGATGGNTCCACGTTTGCTACAAAGGATCTGGGACACCCGCTTACCACAACAGACACATGGTTTCGACCCGTCGATATTAAAGTGGGCCCAGATGGTGCCATTTATGTGGCCGATATGTATGAACAACGAATTGATCATGCTTCGCACTATCAAGGCCGAATCGATCGCAAGCGAGGGCGTGTTTACAGAATCGCTGCTAAGGATCAACCGGAGCAGAGAAACGCCGTTGACTATGGCGCGATTCCAACCTCAGACCTCATCGCAAGCGTCGCACACGAATCTCCATGGCATCGCAGTACTGCTTTGCGCGTACTTGCTGATCGCCGCGACAGAAGTGCCATAACACGTCTGACAGGAATTGTCGGAAAAACCGAGGGCACGGTAGCGTTAAACGCACTGTGGGCACTCAATGCAAGCGGCGGGTTTACCCCTCAATTCGCGGAAAACNTATTACGTAATCATCCGGATTCGCATGTAGTCAGCTGGACAATTCGCCTTGCGACAGATGAGTTACTCACAAATCCAAATGTAGACCCGAAGCCTCTATTGACAGCATTTGTAAATCTCGCCCAAACGACCCAATCTGTTCATGTTCGCAGTCAACTTGCATGCTCGGCACGACGAATCAGCGATGCATCCAGTGCGATGCTCGTCATAAAAGAACTAGTCACACACGGTGAGGATACCAACGATCCACATGTTCCACTGCTAATCTGGTGGGCCATCGAGTCCTTTATGGAAGACGACTCTGAAACGGTTGTTAGNACNCTTCTGGCAGACGAAAGCACCTGGTACCTGGAATTAGTGCAGACGCACCTCGTAGANCGCATNATGAAACGGCTCATCCTGAGCGGTAAACAAAAGCACTTGAACACAGCTGCTGCAATGTTCGATGGTGCCCCGGATAAATCTACATCGGGCAAACTGATGACAGCGTTTGAAGCTTCACTCCAAGGACAGTCGCTTGCGGGTTTGCCAGAGCAACTTGTCGCGGCACTAAAAAAGGCTGGAGGCGGCTCAATTAAGCTGCAGGTCCGTCAGGGAATTGCGNAGGCTATTGAAAGTGCAATCAAGCAAATTGCGGATGCAAACGTGGATGCAAAACTGCGAATCGATTTGATTACCGTGCTCGGTGAAGTTAAATCTGAACAGGCGTTGCCTGCACTTAAGGGACTTCTGGCAAATGAACCTGACAACGCAGTNTTGCAAAACACGATCNGTGCCATACAGAGTTTTGAAGATTCCGAAATCGGTACGNTTGCGGTGCAAAGGTTAAGTGCTGTTTCCGAAGACACGCGACACTCATTACAGTCATTACTGGCAAGTCGGCCTCAATGGTCCATTGCACTCGCGGCAGCAGTGAAGGATGAACGTTTAGCNAAAGATTCCGTCCGGCTCTCNACCGTTCGCCGCATGTTGCTNCACGACGATGCAGACTTAACAGCGGTGATTGATGAAGTTTGGNAGTCGGTCGATGGGGCGAGTACTGAAGAAATGAGGGAGCTGACGCAGAAGTACACTCAGATTCTTTCTGAGAATACCGGCAATCCATATGACGGTCGCACGCTGTTTGCGAAGCATTGCGGAAAATGCCATCAGTTGTTTAACACAGGCGGTAACGTCGGCCCGAATCTAACAGCCTTTAAGCGAGATGACATCCAGCGAATGCTTGAAAATATCGTTAATCCGAGNCTTGAAATACGCGAAGGCTACGAAAACTTTGCAGTATTTACATCAGATGGCCGCACACTTACCGGTTTCATCGATGACCAGGACAATCGTGTGGTCGTGATGCGCGGTGTCGACGGCCAGCGTACCGTGGTTAATCGAGACGACATTGAAGAATTAGCTGGAATTAGTCGCTCAGTTATGCCCGAGGGTATTCTCAAAACGCTAAATAATGATGAAATTCGCAACCTGTTTGCATATCTACGAGCCAGCCAGCCATTACCGTAATCCGGTGTAGCTACTCTTCCGNATANAATTCCTGNGTTGCCTGCCGGCTCCGAGGAATATNGTGNGGTTGGTTACCCTCCACGCGATTCCCAACCACAATTGCCGGCTGACAAGNNATNGCTGAGGAAGACGGAGGATGCAGGACCGCATTCACTANGCGCGCAAAAAAAGTGGGTTCCTGTTCGCCGCAACAAGAACCCACCGATCGTTCGGTTGCATGAGCTGGCATCCTGCCGTTGCCCATTAGACCTGCAACCTAACAAGCATATCGGAAGTTGCCATGATCTCTCTTTAACTTCAACCGCGGTACTTCCCCTACGCGACAGAAATCGGCACAATACTTTGTAGCGCAGATCACAATCATGCACGATGGAATCAAATTCATGACGCAAATCGCAAAGCTGGCATTGGAAGACGGCACGGTTTATACGGGCAAGTCGTTTGGGGCAACTGGTGAGATCGACGGTGAAGTCGTCTTTAACACCTCGATGACCGGCTATCAGGAAATCCTTACTGACCCAAGTTATTGTGGTCAGATCGTTACCATGACATATCCGGAAATTGGAAACTACGGTGTAAACGAAGATGACGTGGAAAGCGGTCAACCGTTCTTATCCGGTTTTATCGTCAGGGAAAACTCGCGAATTGCTAGCAACTTCCGCAGTCAGGAATCTCTGGACGAATATCTGAAACGACATAATATCATCGCGCTCGAAGATATTGATACACGGTCACTAGTACGGCACATCAGAAGTGTTGGTGCCATGAAAGGTGTTCTTTCAACAGAAGATCTGGATGACGCAAGCCTCGTTGAAAAAGCAAAAAATAGCCAAGGCCTGGTTGGCCGTGATCTCGTGAAAGAAGTCATTCCCGCAGAAGCACGCGAATGGACCGAACCATTGAACGAATGGGCTCGACTACCTGCTGAATCGTTTGAACCGCAGGACTCCAAGCACGTTGTCGCTCTGGACTTTGGCATGAAGTGGAATATCGCTCGGCACTTGGCGGAACTCGGTTGCAAAGTCACCATTCTGCCCGGAACAGCCACCAGTGATGAAGTAATGGCTCTAAACCCGGATGGCGTGTTCCTTTCCAACGGACCGGGGGACCCGGAACCAGTTGAGTATGCGATCAAAACTATTTCTGAACTAGTTGGCAAGGTTCCGATTTTCGGAATCTGCCTAGGACACCAATTGCTATCACTCGCATGCGGCGCCAAGACATTCAAGTTGAAATTTGGCCATCGTGGTGCAAACCAACCTGTTATGAATCTCGACAGCGAGCGTGTGGAAATCACGGCACAAAACCACGGTTTTGCAGTTGAAGAAGAGACGATTCCCGATGACTTGGAAATCACTCACCGGAACCTGAATGACAACACAATTGCGGGTGTTCGACATAAGACGCATCCGGCTTTTAGCGTGCAGTACCATCCGGAAGCATCTTCTGGACCGCACGACAGCCGATACCTGTTCCAACAATTCTACGACAGCATGGCTGGTGCACCTGCGTAGCACCTCTTTGACGATCATCGTTAATGGCTAAAGACAAACAGCAACGACAACGCCAGCAAAGGGCATTGGCAGCTACTCAGCGTAGCAAAGCTGATACAGCCACCAGCAACGATAGTAATACTCCGAAGCCGAAAAAGCGACGACGGAAAATCGACCCGGAAGTCGAACGCATGCGTGACGAAGAGTCTCGTGGTGCGGAAACTGTCACGGTACTGTGGAGCATTACTATTCTGGCGACAATAGCAAGCTTGCTCGGTGCGCTTGGCTTCGGAATTTTCGCCTCAATGGCCGAAGATGAAGAAATGAAAACAAATATCATGGGCATGCGGAATTGGTTTCTCGCTGTCGCGTCCATTGCCGGATTCGCCGGTTTCTTCCTCTCTTTTGCGATGTATCACACCAGAAAATACAAGCCGCCTGTATCGGTTATGTGGATTGGAGTGCTAATCTCTACCACCGCATTCCTGCTTGGCATCTTTATTCAGGGCGGTTAATCGTTTCCAAATAACCAATGTCCGATTATCGTTGGTTATAGAGCCTCGTGCTGTTCAAACCGCACGCTAGTTTCGAATTGTTACAGCCAGCAATAAGTGCAAGATAATATGGCACAAGCGGATATCACTTCATCAGAAACACCTTCAGACGATGCATCGTCAAACAATGATGCTATCGACAGCGGTGCCGCATCTGAACGATTTGAGATACAGCCTGCTCAGCGAGTATTGAGACTGCCACCGTATCTTTTTGGACGCATTAACAAACTCCTATATGAGAAGCGTGTTGCCGGACACGACGTGATCGATTTAGGGATGGGCAATCCATCGGACGCACCGCAAGACCTTGTGGTAGAGAAACTTGCCGAAGCTGCTCGCGACCCACGCAACCATGGCTATAGCAAAAACAACGGCATCACCAACCTACGACGAGAAGTAGCCAGCAAGTATCTCAAGAAATATGGGGTAAGACTGGATCCTGAGTCAGAAGTCATTGCATGCCTTGGCAGCAAAGAAGGCTTCAGCCATATGTGCCTGGCGTTGATGGGGCCAGGTGACACCGCCATTACACCAGCACCATATTTCCCTGTTCACATGTATGCGATCGCGTTGGCAAGTGGAAATGTCATCTCATTGGAAGTCGCCGACAGTGATTCGTTCCTATCAAACATCGCTCACACGTGTGAGCATATGTATCCGAAACCCAAACTCCTAATTCTCAATTACCCTCACAATCCATCAACTGCAACCGTTGAGCCTGAGTTTTACGACGATGTTGTAAAACTAGCCAAGCGATATGGATTCATGGTCATAAGCGACTTCGCATACGCCGACGTTGCATTTGATGATTACCAGCCACCAAGCTTTCTCGCGGCTAAAGGTGCTATCGACGTCGGTGTTGAGTTTACGACGATGAGTAAGGGTTACAACATGGCTGGCTGGAGGGTCGGTTTCTGTAGTGGCAATGCTGAGATGATTCGCCATCTAATGACCATCAAAGGCTACTACGATTATGGAATGTTTCAAGCTGTTCAGGTTGCTGCCATCATGGCGCTTCGACACACTGATGCTGCTGTGGAAGAACAATCCCGAATCTATCAGAGTCGACGTGATGTACTGGTCGACGGTTTAAGACGCATCGGATGGGATGTTGAACCACCGAAAGCCGGAATGTTCCTGTGGGTGAAAATCCCTGAGCAATTCCTTTCCGACATGTCGACCATCGACTTTGCCATGCATCTACTCGAGCATGGTGATGTGGCGGTGAGTCCCGGAAGCGGCTTTGGTAGCAGTGGTGAAGGGTACCTGCGAATGGCGCTCGTTGAAAATGAGAATCGACTAAGACAGGCTGTACGGCAAATCGATCGCTGCCTTAATTAAGCCCGCGTTGCATTACACTCTAAAAGTCCGCTGAGCCGGGCGTACGTGGAAACGGAATAACATCCCGGATATTGGCCATACCGGTAACAAACTGAACGGCCCGTTCCAGTCCGAGACCAAATCCTGCATGTGGCACGGTTCCGTATCGTCGTAAATCCAGATACCACCAGTAGCTTTCCGGTTCCAGATCCTGTTCCTGCATGCGACTCTTTAGTACATCGAGCCGCTCCTCTCGCTGGCTGCCGCCAATAATTTCACCCACTTTGGGTACCAGCACGTCCATCGCACGTACTGTTTTCTCGTCATCGTTTACCCGCATATAGAACGGTTTAATCGTTCTGGGATAGTCATAGACAATAACTGGGCCATCGAAGTGCTGTTCCGTAAGGAATCTTTCATGTTCACTTTGCAGGTCGCGTCCCCATTCAACGGCATATTCAAATTGCTGGCCGCTGTTTTGCAGAATCTCGACAGCCTCGGTATAGGGAAGCCTTATAAATTCTTTATCTGCAATCTGTGTTAGTGTATCGATAACAGTGTCATCAATTCGTTGATTGAAGAAGTCCATATCCTCAGCACATTGACTCAATGCATCACTGAAAACTCGCTTCAAAAATGCTTCGGCCAGGTCCATATTGTCGGACAATTCGTAGAAAGCCATTTCCGGTTCGACCATCCAGAATTCCGCAAGATGCCTGGAGGTATTGGAATTCTCAGCTCTGAATGTCGGTCCAAAGGTATAGACCTTGCCAAGCGCCGTGGCATAAATCTCCGCTTCGAGTTGGCCACTGACCGTCAAATAGCTCGGCCGGTCAAAAAAGTCCTGTTCAAAATCGATCTTCCCGTCTGTTTTTGGTACGTCACTCAGGTTCATCGTTGTAACCTGGAACATCTCACCTGCACCTTCACAATCACTGGCCGTGATAATAGGTGTATGCGTGTAGAGAAAGCCGTTTTCCTGAAAGAAGTTGTGAATGCTTCGGCATATACAGTTTCTAACACGCGCCACAGCGCCAAACGTATTGGTCCGTGGTCGTAAGTGTGCCCATTCACGTAACTTCTCAAACGAATGCCGTTTCTTTTGCAACGGATACTCTTCTGGATCTGCCCAACCGTGAACGGTCACCGCTGCAGCATGTATCTCGGTGTCTTGCTTGCCGCCACCGGATGGTTTTACTTCACCATCAATGGAAACACTGCAACCAGCGGACAGCCGTTTGATTTCAGATTCGTAGTTATCTAAATCTGCATCGGCAATGATCTGGATGTTAGCCATGCAGCTACCATCGTTTACCTCGATGAAGCTAAAGCCGCCTTTACTGTCACGGCGGGTACGCACCCAACCCTGAATGGTAACCTGACTACCAATAGCATCCTTGCAGCGTGCTGATTGAACTGAAATCAGTGACATTTCAAACTCCGTCTTTCTGTCAGCTGAAAAACCACTAAAAGTGTGCGCTACTCTTCTGTAGACGCATCACTCACAGTATTTGCTTCGGGCTTCTTACCAAAGGCCGTACTCAAAATGGCGACGATGAATACAACGCCAACAGCGATTACAACCTTACCAGCAACCGGATGGCTTGCTTTGTCATAGATCGCTGTTGCAGCAGCCGCAACCGCTCCTAGCACTGAGATTCCCATCAGCACATTCCATATTGTCATACGACCACCGGTTGGCTTTTCATCACCAAGGATCTTGGTGCTGTTCATCATTAACATGAATGTTGAATAGGCAATCGGCAGTAACATCATGCCAAATGCAGACACGAGGATTGCCAACCACATTTTGGCATCACCGTCCCAGAACACCCACCATGAAGCACCGACAATTCCCGCGATCAGGCAACCAATCACATGCTGGGAACCGCCCTGCTCTTTGCCAAACATTTCACAGAAAGCATATCCATTGATCAGCATCAGAATAATAATCGATGAAAATCCCATTCCAAGAACACCGATTCCGAAAACGGTGTTTGCTGTCGTTTCACCGAGTAGTGGCGAAAGTGACTTAGATAACTGAAACGCATTTCGTTTCCCCAAGGAAGCCGCAACTTTTTTCTCTGCCGTTGGTAGTGCTGCAATGGCACTGTTCTTTTCATCAGCCGAAAGATCTGCAAAACCTTCGTCGGTTTCTTCCAGTCGTTTGGAAAGCGATTTACTTGCATCCTTAAACAGAGGACTCGTCTGCATTACAGCAATGTCATTACTTGCCAGGTTTTCATCCATTTTACCGTGGAACATGGTTCCCGCTGCAATCACAACACAGCTAGTAACGAGTACATATGGAATAGCCATGCCGGTCGAGAGATCAAAGCGTGAAAGGCCGCGGAACGGCTTATCCCAACCTCGTGCAAGCATTGAATACGGCAACAAGAACGTCATATTGATTCCGACAGCTGTCGCAGCCGCTCCGATCATTACATCACGTTGAGATTGAACAACGGCAGTACTCCAGAAATTCTGTACATCAGCGGACATACCATCGACCAGGGTAGCTACTGAACCGGTCGGTTTAGTCCACTGTGAGAAATCCGGTACAAATCCACTAAAAATCTCTCCCCAATTCAGTTGACCCTCACCACCCAATACAAGGACGACGCCAAAGAACGAAAGAACGACAATGGCCACCATGATCTTCAAAAGCCAGTCAAACGCCTTTGCCGCTTTTCCTTGCTGGCTACTTAAATAGACGATAAACCCTGCGATCGCCAGCAACACAACGGAAATACCGACTTTGTAGCCGTACATCTTGTCACCGCCCTCAACCGCTTCCTTATATGTATCTGTGTTACCAAACCCGATGAGGTTCTTTTCCAAGGCTTCAAAACACAGTGCAAATTGAGGCATACACCAAATCATATTGGCGGTAATGGTGGCAAGCAGCCAGCCCCAACCCAGTGCCGGATTAATATGTTGATTGATTAATGGAAACGGACGTTTCCCGGTTGAAAGCGTCACGTAACTGATCGCACTCAACATGANGACACCCATGAGGATTGCAACCAATTGCAGCCACAACATGTTTGTGCCGCCGAGTACACCAAGNAATAGCGCACCGGANAGNGAACCACCACCNAGNGTAATNGCACTCTGCAGCCAGCCCGGACCNGAAAGTCGCGTGTATGTNCCTAGCTTGCCAANNGCACCTGCATCCTGNACGGAAAGGAGCATNTCTCGTTCTTTTGCAACTCTATCTGACCCGTTTGACATTTCGTGTCCCTATCACTCTTAAATGTGTACTGTCCGCCTTACAGTCTGTATCGATGATTGTGGTCTTTTGAGCCAAAAACTCAATGCAGATTACAGACCCTTTGATGCAAGATAACGCTCTGCATCCAGAGCAGCCTGGCAACCGGTACCGGCAGCTGTAATAGCCTGTCGATAGTAATCATCTGCCACATCACCAGCAGCAAATACACCTTCAATACTCGTATTGGTACGGTGCGGTTGTGTCCATGTGATGTAACCTTTTTCGTTCATGTCGAGCTTTCCATTGAGGAAACCCGTGTTTGGCGTGTGACCAATTGCAACGAAGAAACCGGAAGCATCCATATCTCGACTTGAGCCATCTGACGTGCTTTCAAGTGTTGCACCGGTCACACCCTCGTCGTCATTGCCAAGAACCTCGGTAACAACTGAGTTCCACTCGATAGTAATCTTCTCATTGTCGATTGCTCGTTGTGCCATGATTTTAGAAGCACGTAGCTCATCGCGTCGATGGATAAGATGCACCTGTGATGCAAACTTCGATAAGTAATCTGCTTCTTCCACAGCAGAGTCGCCACCACCGACGACGATCATTGGCTTATCGCGAAAACGCGGCAACGCCCCGTCACAGACGGCACAAGCACTCACGCCACGATTCTTAAATCGTTCTTCGGAATCGAGTCCCAGATAGTTAGCACTCGCACCCGTTGCGATAATCACGGTATGAGCTTCTGTAACTTCACCGGATAACGACGTCAGCTTAAACGGCGTTGAATCAAGATCGACATCAACAATATCGTCTGTTTTTACTCGCGTGCCAAAATTAATGGCCTGCTGTCGCATTAATTCCATCAATTCCGGTCCACTCACACCTTCCTTCTGATGGGGTGCCATCATCATACGGCGGGTGCTATCAAGCGAGTTATCAAGATATCCTTCCAGATCGCCTGCCGGAAAGCCCGGGTAATTCTCAACTTCCGTCGTTAATGCAAGTTGCCCAAGCGGCAAAGTACCTCTCATCCGGTTCTCTTCGGTAATAGCACCTTCGAATACAAGCGGATTCAAGCTCGCCCGTGATGCGTAAATTGCTGACGTCCATCCGGCCGGACCGCTTCCAATGATGACAACATGTTCTGCCACTGCGTGATATTCCTTGCATTGATACCTAATCAGACCCGAATGACAGCACGCACACACGTTTTTGCTGCCAATTGGTAAACCGGTATTATAGGAAGAAGCACTCTAAATCAGTAGTAGATGTGTAAGGATTGAAAGTGTGGACTACACTAATAAACTGCGAACACGTCTTTAACATCCCCCACGAATAACCAGATTATGTCTACGCTCTTAATCGCAATTGGCGCGTTTGTCGGATTTATCGTCGCCTACCACACATACGGAAAGTGGTTAGCCCAGAAGATTTTCGGACTGGATAAGGAAGCTGAAGTCCCGAGTAAACAACTTCGCGATGACGTCGACTTCGTACCAACAAAAAAAGAAGTCATTTTTGGACATCATTTCACCAGCATCGCCGGCACAGGACCGATCGTTGGCCCAGCTATCGCCGTGTTTTGGGGATGGTTACCAGCATTAATCTGGGTGGTGCTTGGTTCAATTTTCATCGGTGCAGTACACGACTTTGGTGCACTGGTCGTGTCACTTAGAAATCGAGGACAAACCGTTGGAGAAGTTGCCGGGAGATTAATCAATCCAAGAGCAAGACTCTTGTTTCTCTTGATTCTGTTCGCGGCACTTACCGTAGTCCTCGCCATTTTTGGCTTGGTGATCGCGGTAATCTTCAAGGTCTATCCTGAATCGGTATTATCCGTGTGGATTGAAATACCGATCGCTATCGCGATTGGGTTCTGGGTCTACAAGAAGGGCGGCAGCCTGTTGGTTCCATCGCTGGCAGCACTCGGAATCCTGTACCTGGCAATTTATCTCGGCGTCCATCATCTCAATACACCGGTGTTCGGAATTGCACCGGATGTTCACACAACGATCCGTTTTACAGCAGGTCAACTCCAAAGCGTAACCTCAGCAAACCCAAATGCAGTTGCGCCGTTGTTTACCGTTGGAAATCCCGTCGTGGTGTGGACGATCATTCTCATGACGTATTGCTTTGTTGCTTCAGTCATGCCGGTTTGGACACTCCTTCAACCACGAGACTATATCAATAGCCATCAGTTGATTGTCGCCCTCGTGTTACTCGTCGGTGGTCTGATCGTAGCGGGGGCTACAGGGCAAGCCGACTTGATGAAAAGTGCACCAGCCATTGCAGAATCACCACCGGCAGGTGCACCACCGATTTGGCCATTCCTGTTTATCACCATTGCCTGTGGTGCCATTAGCGGCTTCCACTGCCTAGTCTCAAGCGGAACGTCGAGCAAGCAAGTTGAATCCGAACTCGACGCTCAGTATGTCGGCTATGGTGCCATGCTCCTTGAAGGTGCTCTCGCAGTCATTGTCATCCTTGCATGTTGTGCAGGCGTCGGCATGGGCGTCGGGGAGGGTGCTTCACGACTAGAGGGGATCGCAGCATGGCATACGAAGTATGATCCAAGTGGAAATTGGGCAGCGTTTGGTCTTCCGCAAAAGGTCGGAGCATTTGTCGACGGCGGTGCTAATTTCATAAACAGCCTGGGAATTTCACTGGAAATGGCAACTGGTATCGTTGCAGTGCTAGTGGCAAGTTTTGCGGCCACAACACTCGATACTGCAACCAGACTGCAACGCTATGTAATCCAGGAACTCGGTAAGAGCTTGCGGTTTAAGAACTCCTCCCCGCTATCAAATAAATACGCTGCTACGGCAACTGCCGTGTTGCTAGGCGGTGCCATGGCGATGATTCCAGCCCCCGGTAAAGACTACGGCACCGGTGGTCTTATCCTCTGGCCGCTGTTTGGTGCAACCAATCAATTACTTGCCGGTCTGGCCTTCATGGTCATAGTCTTCTACCTGTGGCGGCGCAATCTGCCAATCTGGTTTGCAGCCATTCCAATGGTCATTATGCTAATCATGCCTGCATGGGCTTTGTGCTGGCAGTTATTTGATGGACAAGCGGGTTGGATCAGCGGTAGTGAACCAAATACACTGCTTGGGACCATCGGTGTTGGTGCACTGTGCCTGCAATTTTGGATGGTCATCGAGTGCCTGTTACTACTGCCCAAGGTCAAAGGACAACTGGAACAGGAACTGCCACCCTTGCCAGCTACTTAGATGCTGCCAATGATCAGGTGTGTAACGCAAGCCGTAGGATATGCCACGTCAAACTGAAACAGGATCCATGCCGCAGATGGCCACTGAGCAACAAACTGACCTACAGCAATACTGTCATGACACAGCCGCCAAAGCAAAACGGGCTGCTAGTGAACTGCAGCTTTGCAGCACGGAATCTCGGAACAACTGGCTGCGTGCAGCAGCAAGTGCATTACGCGATGGAAATCAGGTAATTCTTCAGGCAAATACTCGTGACATCGAAGCAGCACCGCAGTTTAATTTAACCGATGCTCAAATTGACCGACTGCGACTTAACGCCGAGAGAATCGAAGGGATTGCAACCGCATTAGAGGAAATTGCTGATCTACCTGATCCGATTGGTGAAGTCATCTCGTCTACCGTACGTCCCAACGGNCTCGATGTAAAACAAGTACGTGTACCANTGGGTGTCGTCTTTTTCATTTATGAATCCCGACCCAACGTCACGGCAGACGCAGCAGCCATTTGTATCAANAGTGGCAATGCCGTGATCCTACGAGGCGGTAAGGAGGCTGCACATTCAAGTCGGGCGATTGTCGATNTAATTTCCGGCGTTGCTGCTGAAAACGACATTCCCACCGATGCTGTTCAGCTAGTATCAACGACCGACCGTGACGCTGTCGGACATTTCCTTCGACTCAATGACTTTATCGATGTAGCAATCCCTCGCGGTGGCGAAGGGCTCATCCGACGAGTCGCAGACGAAGCTACGATGCCGGTTATCAAGCACTTCGAAGGAAATTGCCACGTCTACGTGGATGAAACCGCTGATCTCAACGTCGCTGAGAAGATCGTCGTAAATTCCAAATGCCAGCGAATGGGTGTCTGTAACGCGTGTGAATCACTGTTGGTACACAGAAGCATTGCGGATCAAGCTATTCCTCAAATTACCGCTGCACTTGCTGAACATGAAATTGAGATTCGTGGAGATCACGTCACGTGCTCCCTCGTTGAAACCGCAATAGAAGCGAGTGATTCGGATTACAAGTCAGAGTTTCTCGGCCCGATCATTTCTATAAAGACGGTCGACTCGCTGAAAGAGGCTGTAGAGCACATCAATTCTTTTGGCTCGCACCATACCGATGCAATCGTTACATCATCTGAAGACTCAGCAGATTACTTTACTAAGGCTGTTGATAGCTCCGCTGTAATGGTGAACGCGAGTACTCGATTCAATGACGGCGGAGAATTCGGACTCGGAGCGGAAATCGGTATCAGCACCGACAAATTCCATGCACGTGGACCATGTGGTTTGAAGGAATTGACCAGCTATAAGTACATCGCCACCGGCGACGGACATGTACGGTAACCGTAATGCAGTGGTGAGTGCTATTCAAGCATCGATTCTCGGCTGAGAATCCGAGCAGCTTTTTTTCCTTCTAGCGATACGGGCTCAGCAAGGAATAATCGTTCATCATCCACGTAGATCTCGATTGGTTCTTCTACCGATTGTTCGGATAATATGACATCGCCAAGCTTTAGATTTGCTAACGTTTCAGTGGTAATCTTAAACGGCTTGAGGCGAGCATTGATTTCCAGTGTCCGGCTCGGAGCATTGACATCGTGGGCTGTATCGAATCGCACCAGGTTTTGGAGCTGGGCAATTCCTGAAGCGGCACTTACGACTGCTTGCTTTGGAATCGAGATATTGATTAACCCAACAGTTAATCCAACGTGCACCTTAAAATCCACCTGCACTACTTCAATAATCTGAGCCGGCGGCTCATGCAGTGACGCTACATCATCAAGGACACTCTCCTTGAGCATTGCAAGGTGGTCCACACGCCCCCAACGATCTAAAAGTGACTGAAGGACAGCGGCGATAGCTCTCTCGGCAAGTTGGATTTCCACGTTAGTCGGATCACGATCCGGGTGAACCGATTCAGCATCCGAGGAACCAAGCACACCGTTGAGAATAGAGTAGATCACCGGTAACTCGATGTTGACGAACCAGTTATCACCTCGATCCATCTCCAGCATGTGTAAAAACGTTGGAGGCTTTAACGAAAGCGCATATTGCGACAGGACACGTGAACCACTGAATTGCAACTCGACTGTTACCGGTGAGCTTGTTTGATCAGAAAGGACTTCTGAAAATGCATCTCCCAGCGCAAGTAAAAATGGTCGCCATCCATCAATTCCGTTAAGGAAGTCATCGTCCGCTGCTATTTCTTCTATTGGACTATTCATCCATATCCTCGTGGTTTTTGCCAAGACTATGCAGGGAGAATTATCAAATCCGGCCAATCATGGCTATAGTGATTTAGTCAGATCAACAGGCGATGGGATATTGAAAATGGATCGTGACGCGGTATGCGTCACAACTGAGCAACTGCGTCATTGAGCAACAAATCACGACATATGTATTGGCAGCTAAAAACAAAGCGAATTGAACTGGACAATTGCCCAAAGTTGATGGGAATCCTCAATACCACTCCCGATAGCTTTTCAGATGGTGGGTCATTTAACAGCCTTGATCGGGCTGTCGAACAAGCGATGCATTTATCGAACGCCGGTGCTGCGATTATCGATATCGGAGGCGAGAGCACACGACCGTACTCAGAACCGGTAAGCATCGATGAGGAGTTGAATCGAGTAATCCCTGTCATCGAACAGGTTGTGACGCTGACAGATGTCCCTGTATCGATCGACACATCCAAAGCTGTCGTTGCTGCCGCCGCCATGGAGGCAGGCGCCGAGATCATAAATGATGTAACCGGATTGGAAGGCGATCCGGATATGATTCGCATTGCGACAGAGACAGGAGCAGGTATTTGCGCCATGCATATGCAGGGCAATCCTCAGAGCATGCAGGATAATCCGTCCTACGATAATGTCGTGAGTGATATCCATGGTTACCTAAGAGACCGGCGAGATAGGCTTCTTGAAGCCGGCATTAGGCATGAAAATATCTGTCTGGATCCGGGCATTGGATTTGGCAAGACACATGACCATAACCTGACCCTCATGCAAAACTGCTTTCAGTTTCTCCAGCTAGGTTGCCCGATTCTCGTTGGGCACAGCCGCAAGGGCTTCATTGCACATGTTATGCAAGACAAGGAAAGCGACCGAATGCCAGGCACCGCTGGTGCGGCAATCGCACTCGCGGAGCAAGGTGTACACGTAATCCGCGTTCACGATGTTCTGGCCGTAAAACATGCATTGGAGGTATACCGGGCAACGCGGCAGACACACGGTCCAGAAGACCGCTTACCAGGGTAATTCCATCTGAGCTACGATTTGCTTTGCGAGCTTTTGAATTGCATCCTGATGTGCACTGACGAGGGACTGACCACCTTCGGGTACGAACCCGGAAGATTCTACGATTTCCAGCGACGCATTCGGGAGTTCCGTCGCGCTGCGCTGCATGAGCTGTTGCCCCTGACGATCAATCCAGGAAATTTGGGCTCTTAGTTCAGTCGAAACGTCGCGAGCCTGGTCATAGGCATCTTCCGCGATAACCCATTTTCGCTCATCAACCAGTCGTACTTCTAAAATCGTGTCGGCTTTCTCTCTACCAACCACTTTGTAGGGTGTTTTAGCTTCGATTTCCTTCACCACCGCTTCTGTCAATTGCTCTCCAAGACCCTTGCGGTAACTGTCGGATTGGATCATCGGAACATATACCGTGCGAATATCCGGACGATACAAATCCAAAGATCCCAATTTATATCCCTGACACCCACAAATCGAAATCGCGCACAGGATTATCGATACTCTTTGTGATGATCTGATCAGGATATTGAGTTTTGAAATCATATCGATTTGCTCTGACGTCACTTAACGAAGTGTTGCGTCATTTGATTCAGCAGCGATTAGCGGTTTTGCTTTTTCTTCTTCTGGGAATAACTCAACAAGCCACTCCATTTCTTGAGACGGTTTACCCGGGAAGTGACGAATGGAATTAAGCCGTGCGATTGCTCGGTTTCCATATGGCGTATCACTATAATTCGTCGCCAGCTCATTCAAATAAAACCGAGCTGCACGGTATTCTTTTTTCGTTTCGTAATACTGGGATACAAACCACTCACGTTCGGCTTTCTTATATCGAATCTCGGCTGCAAACCGATCGAGACGATCGCGTTGCTGTTTGTGTTTTTGTGGAAACAGTCGACGTATCTGGCTTAAATATTCCTCCGCAGTTTCTAGCGGAACAGCTGAGTATTCCGCACCCATGTACAGCTTGAGCTTGCATTGCATGCCCAGCACGTGTGCATTGAATTGATGTTCACTACTGGGAAACATTTTCACGAGGTCTGCAAAGTAAATATCAGCTTTCGAATAGTCTTTCAGATTGAAATATGTCTGACCAACAAGCATCGTTGCATCNTCAGACAGCGCNCCGGTCGGATCCTGAAATCTCATTCGATCCAGGATATTAATCGCCTTGGACAATCGCTCGTGAAGCGGCATCGAATGATCAAAGAGATTCATGTTGAAGAAACCAGTCGGGTTATCGATCTCTGCGTCCAGCCAGTATTTTGCAACGGCAAATCTCTTCTGCTGCGCGCGGTCCAAGTGTCTGGTATTTGGATATTTCTTGATTAAGGCAGAGTATTGATTAATCGCATCTTCGTAGTAATCGATGAAGAAATATGCTTCACCCGCCATAAATAGAGCATCTTCTTCCAGNGCGGATTCTTTCCATAACTTTGCAGCCCCAATGTAGGTTTCCGCAGCGGTTTGGAAATGCTGTCCAGCCAGTCGCAAATCGGAAGATCTGCCACGACTGTTGTCTCGGTATTGCGTGGCACGGTTAAACGCAAGTTCTGCCAGTTGGAATTGTTCGCTTGCCTCTTTTTGCTCCGCAGTTTCTGGTGTATCAAACACGCTGAATGCCATGTCGAGGTAGTCACCGGGAGATTTTTCAGCTTCTTTTTTTGCCGCGTAAGATGCCGGTGGATCCTGTTTACGGGCATGCTGATAAGCTGCATCCAGATCTGTCACGCCAAGTAATTCGTCAGACGTCCGAACACTGGTTGTACAGCCAATCGGGATAGCGATCAGTATCAAGACAATGAGCATCCTTGCCCATTTCCACGTGTATTGCATTTAGGACATCCTTGTCCGTGTCGGGCATTAGCCAGACGCTGTTTTTGTTCTTAAGCCTTCGCTGCATCAGCGGTCGCCATTTGCGACATGAATTTGTGAAGACGGGGTCGTTTTCCTAACAGATGAGCGATGTAGTTATTCAGTAAGCCACGAAGTTCCCCCAAAACTCGCGGGCTAATTACATCGTTCACATCCGCCGTTGCCGTTTCGGAAAGCGTAATCATTGTTTCCAGCACATCACTGGAAATACCAATGACCTTCGTTCGACCGACTCGACAACCCGGACACAAAACACCACCAGACAATTGACCAAATGGAACACGTTTCGCTTTCTCAATATCAACTCCACAACTTGAACAACTCCGTAAGGATGGGAAATGTCCAAGAAGCTGTAAGGCTTTGATCTCGAAATTACTTATCGTGCGAAGCGGGCTTGCCATTGCGTCGAGTGCATGAATCGTCTGATTCGCTACATCGAACAGCTCGGGATGGGGATCGCCGGTATGCGTCAACTCGTTAATCAACTCTGCCACATAATATCCTGCGTACAGGTGTGGTAAGCTGCCAGTCGCCGCGCGGAATCTCCGCTCAAGCTTCGCTTCAGTCAATAAATCCAAGGCATCCGAGGATTTGTGGAGGAAGACTATTCGACATAGGGCCAACAGGTCAAGAGCAGACTCAAACGGACTTTTCGGGCGGCGAGCTCCTTTTGCCAAAGCACCTATTTTCCCGAAGTCCCGGGTAAACATGGTCACAACGCAACTGGATTCACTGAATTCCACCAGCCGGATAATTATCGCCTGTGACTTCTCGCTTGCCATGGTACCGCCGAATCGATAATTCCATTTGTGAACACCATTTGTTCACTTCGCGCTTGAACTACTCGCTGCCATTTGAAACACGTTCAATCCGGACACGTTCCACCCGGCGTTTCGATGCCTGCAAAACAGTGATCCGCACTGACGGTTCGGTAAGTACTTCATTTACCGCAGGGATATAACCTAGCTGATGGACAACAAATCCACCAATAGTATCAATCTCATCGCTTTCGGTAATCTCTAACCCAAGCTTTTCATTAATATCATCAAGATGTGCACGACCAGACGCTTCGGCCACGCCATTCACGCTGTCAGTAATTTCCGGTGGTAATTCGTTATCATGCTCGTCAATAATCTCACCAACGATTTCCTCCAACGCATCTTCAATGGTCACCAATCCTGACACACTGTTGTATTCATCCACAACAATAGCAATATGGTTGCGATTGCGCTGAAATTCACGCAATAGGTCATCAACGATTTTTGTCGTTGGAATGAACCATGCTTCACGCACAAGACTCGAAAGCTGACGCTTACCATTCTTCGGAGATGTAGCTAGGCTGCTTAGGAGATCTTTTGCATAGAGGACACCAACAATCTTATCTAGTGAACCGTCGAATACCGGTACACGTGTTCGCCCACTTTTGACAACGTAGTCCAGCACGTCATCCCAATTCGTGTTTATATCAATGGCATCGATCTCGCTGCGTGGTGTCATGATTTCCTGGACGTCGACATCGTCGAGTTCCATCACACCTTCGATCATCTCCCACGCATCTTCCTCTAATAACCCTTCATGCATACCTGCCGTGACAATAGACCGAATCTCATCTTCCAATGCCTCTTCTTCTTCGTCTTCTGACAGATTCCGACCACTTAGACGCACGGCAAGAAATCGCATGCCGACGACTCCGACGGTTAGCGGCGTCATGATCTTGGCTAATCCGACCCAGAAGAGCCATGAGTGAAATATCACTGGAGCGGCAAATGAACCGGTAATCGCGCGAGGTATCCACACGATGAGAGAAATCAAAAGAATTCCAAGCCAAATCGCTGCCAGTCCGATTTCACCTCCATCTGCACGGTGTCCAGTATCGTCGGTCGTAATCTTTACCAGATTCTCCATGGTGCTATTGGACGTTGTTTCAGTTACCGCGATCCCCACGCAGCAAGCAACGAATAATGCAAACGACAGCGACAATAGCGTTTCAGACGCAAGCACGCACCGGTCATGCCTTTCAAGCACATCCGTCCAAAGATCCGGTTTCCCCTTCTTGCGGCAGTAAGTTTGCAAGTCGTGCCGCGAGAAATCCTGTAACAAACGCGAACCAATTGCACCGATCAGAATCAACAGAAGATCCAGATTTATCAGCCAGGACAGCGTGTCAGGTGTGAGCACCTAAAGCCTCATATGAAAAGACGAATGGATTTCATGCCTGGAAGCGATCTCCCTTGATAGCCAGTCTTATGCCGGGTCAATTCGATGCTGCAATCCAAACTTCAACAAGTATTTTGCCTCTTGCTCGTGCATTTCTGCCTGATCATCGGGCGTCTTATCGTTGAATCCAACGAGGTGTAGCGTACCGTGAATGACATATAACAGCAACTCATCGTTCGCATTCCAGCCGTAAGTTTTGGCATCTTCGGCTGCTGTGTCAGCACTTACGATTACTTCACCATCGAGCATTGCCTCGTCGCGCTCAAGCACAAAGCTCAGTACGTCGGTTGGATAATCATGCTGTAAATACTGCACGTTGAGCTCGTGGATCGTCGGATCATCCACCACTGCAAGGCTAACGCTTCCTTGAGTAATTCCGGCATCATGAGTGATTAGATTTACAGCATCGATCAAGCGATTCTCATCAATCGGATGGGTTTGCTGCTCATTGCTGATGCGAACGTCGATCAATTCAGAAGTCCTGTGCCGATACAAGGCAGAATCCAACTATGCTGACTCTTGTTTGGATGACTCTTGTTTGGATGATGCTTGTTTGGAGGAATCTTCAGAAGCTTCATCAGCTTCGTCCTTACTTGGATATTTGGGTCGGTTATGCATTACAGCCTGCAGAGAACCTGTCAAGTTCACCTGAATAACCGATAGCTCTGTCAGGGTTAATCCACTCTCATCAAATTCACCATCCAATAAGCGACTCATTGCGATATCGCGTACCAGGCTTTCGATCCGCGCCGGTGCTGGTTCATCTAATGCGCGCGTTGCACTCTCTACAGCATCTGCCATCATCATGACCGCCGCCTCGCGCGACTGTGGCTTCCGGCCCGGATATCGGTATTCCGACTCATCTACATCGTTGTTGTCCGGATCAGCATCACTTGCTGATTTAGCCTGATGATAGAAGTACTCAACCAGAGTTGTACCGTGATGCTGCTCAATGAAGTCAATCAAGGCAGTTGGCAAATGATGTTCACGGGCTAATTCGATTCCGTCTTTGACATGAGCGATTATGACCAAACGGCTCATCGCCGGTAANAATCGCTGATGCAAGTCTCCGGTGGCACCTGTCTGATTCTCTGCGAAATACTCAGGCTTAAACATCTTGCCGATATCGTGAAAGTATGCACCCACTCTGACCAGTAGTCCATTCGCACCGATTGCCTCAGCCGCCTGCTCCGCAAGTGATGCAACTTGTAACGAATGGCTGTAAGTACCGGGGGCCCTTTCCGCAAGCTCTTTAAGCAACGGATGCTTCGGATCACCAAGTTCCTTAAGGCTGATATCAGTGGAAACCTTGAACGTCCATTCCACTAACGGTAACAAGCCAGTGGTAAAGAAACCGGCCAGTAGGACACAGAACCCGTACCACACAGCGCCACGCAGCAAGGCGATAACATACCCTGTCAGATTCCACGTATCGAGATTCAGAAGTGAATTCCAGTATTCGTTGGCAGACACGCCCGGTGTTTGCTGAGTTAAGATTCCCATTCCAATGGTGGTGAGCATCGTAATCACACCCGCAGTCAGNCCNACTTGTGTCAGTCGTGTTCGGTTTCGAATATGACCGAGCANAAGAGTCGAAGGCGCAATTGCAGCGACCATGATGATNAATTCCGGCAATCCGTTACCCATCGATACTGAGACAATTAACGCCAAGGTCATCGACAATAACAGCGCTACATCCCGACGAAATGCAATGGTGAGAATCATGGCAAACATCACCACCGGAACCAGNTGCGCACGCCAACTGTCTTGAGCGACCAATCGAATCGCCGCAACNGCAACGGCAAGNAATAAGAGAATNCGTAACATCAGCCACGGATGNCGCACAACACGTGGTTCATACACGTAAAGGTAGGCAGCTGACATTGCAAACAACGCGATATACATTCCGAGGTTAGCCATGGAAATGCCCAACAACTCCGGCAGACCAATCTGAGAAACGCGCGCATCATGTTCTTTTCTAAGCAACTCCACTTCGCTGTAATCAATCGGGTCACCACCTGTGGCAATGACATCACCGGGTTGATAACTGATCAGTTGCGTTTCNACACTGTTTACAAGCGACTCCTGATTGGATCGGCTCATTTCACGATTAATCGTCAACGTTGTGGGCAGCGTATTAAAGCTAATCCAGTTACCCAACGCCTGAGTAACGATCTCCGCATCAGATCGTGGAAATCCTTTCGAGACGAGTGAAAGCGTTACATCCTCAACAATTTGCTTTTCCACAGAAGAAGCCAAAACGGTATCTACAGGNATACGAAATTGCGTTTGGTCAAANGATCCTGATTGATCGTATACCTGAATTCGCTCGTAACTACCGTCCTCCGGTTCATGCGAAAGCCGATCAATCACACCATTGCGTGAAATCTTGTCGTANACCGACAAGAGNGACTCCTGCAGCGACGTGTACATCATCTCATCCGAGTGAATAACATCGAAAATCGTCACAGCCTGCATCTGCTTCGTCACCGTCTCATCGTCACTCGATGCAGTGTTTCGTGTAACCAACTGTGACCATGTCTCTACGTCCAGAACGTCAAACGTCTCGGCATCATTTACAACACCTACCAACTGCATAAATTGCAGCGCATGTTCATTNAATCCCGTGTAGTCATTTTCATAGACGTTTAGTGANCGTGAGCGNGCCTGAATGCGTGCTCGTTGAGTAGCAATGGGATCNTCAATTTCAAACGGTGTTGCCGCAACAACATCCCGCTGAGGAATGTAGCCCTGGTGAAAACTAAAGGCCGGTTGCCACCCTCGGTTGATGGCAAAGACGATTAATACAAAAACCAAACAAATGAATCCACGCCCCCAAACAGATCCATCACTCGCCAATTCCCGCAGCGACTTCCAACGCGTACGCCGTGACAGACCGTGTACGGTCGTCCGTTCGATTCGTTGTTTTGATTGGTTTCCGCTGGCCATAGCTTNTTATTCAGGTNCTGGAGGTGTCGGGCATCTAACGAGGATTCTTCCGGCCTTTGCCCGANGTTTCGTATGCATTAACGATCTCTTGAACGAGATGATGACGTACGATGTCCTTGCGTGTGAGTTTTACTACCTCAACACCATCGATTAGTTGTAGTCTGTCCACAGCATCAATAAGGCCGCTCTTTTGGTTCGGTGGCAGGTCTACTTGAGTCGGGTCNCCNGATACGACAATNCGNGATCCGGATCCCATTCTGGTAAGGAACATTTTCATTTGCGACACACTGCAATTTTGCGCTTCGTCAAGAATGATAAACGCGTCATCAAGTGTNCGGCCTCTCATATATGCCAGTGGAACAACNTCGATAACGTCTTTCTCGATTAGCTCCTTGACCATGTCGTAATCGAGCATGGTATTGAGTGCATCCAGTAACGGCCGCAGGTATGGATTAATCTTTGCCCGCAAGTCACCCGGAAGAAATCCGAGACTCTCTCCNGCTTCCACAGCTGGCCGCACGAGGANGATCTTACGCACGTCCTGATGTTTGAAGTACTGGACGGCCATGGCGACAGCAAGATAGGTTTTACCCGTGCCAGCCGGCCCAAGCGCGAAGACAACTTCCCGACGATTAATCGCATCAATGTACTTTGCTTGTCCAATCGTACGTGGTCGTATTTTCTGGCTGGCATTGATCACATCAATCTGTGTGCTCATGATCGCGCCGTAATCGCCCGTAATTCCGGCAAGCAATCTTTCGGTGTCCTCGATGGAAACACCACCGTTTCGCAGCACAAGATCTTTCAACTGCTCAAGAACCTCCGTCGCTTTGACAACAGACGGCTCCTCACCAGTCACGCGCACCTTACCATCCTGATGCAAAACATCCACGCCGAGCTTATCACGAATCATTCGAATGTTCTGATCACGTGAGCCAAACAGTGCCAGCACATGATTCGTGTCGGATAATGATAGAGATGATTCAAACATATGCAGCGTGAAATCTACTTAGACCGACAAGCGGCGAAAATCAGTTAATCTCACGCGATTCNATTAAGGTATGAATACGTAGTGAATTCACTTTTGCAATTGAAAGCCATCGATTCGATNAGAGGCCTGTTCAGGGCCTNCATGTCTTTCATGTAAGTCACTATAGCTGACATAGGATAAGTCAATTATTGGCTGTCAGAGCCTAGTACTATCTTTTCAATTGTTGACTTGATTTGTAAAGGGTTTTTCCGAATATATGGGTATTTCTATGGAATTGACGGTTATCTAAATGCCGTTGTTTTATTTGGTTAGGCGTTGCTGAGAGATGAGAAATATAAAAACCCTCTGTTGTGCAACCAAATTCATTTGGGCTTAACTCATCAAACCGGACACCCAGCATAGATACGCCGGAACAGCAGAAAGGGTGATCGAGTCCATGACATCCAAAATTCCGCCAAGTCCCGGTAACCACGAACTTGAATCTTTCGTTTGCATATCACGTTTTATAAGTGATTCNGCCAAGTCACCGAGCATTCCGGTAATGGTAAGGACAATGGCATAAACCAACCANTTCCATACCGCCAANTCNGAAATGGCCGGAGCAGCTTTGGGTGCTAATACTTCAAAGAACAGCCATGCACCCAGACAACCGCCGACAATCGCGCCAATGGCGCCTTCCACAGTTTTGCCTGGACTCAATTTTGGCGCCAACTTGTGTTTTCCAATTGACTTGCCCGTGAAGTACGCAGCAGAGTCACTGATCTTCGGGATCGCGACAAGTGAAATCAAAGCTACGATTCCCAATTCGCCACCACCATCAAATGTACGAATAAGGATCATGAAACTCGGCATAAATCCGGCGTAGAGAACGACCAGTGTACCGTTNCATATTTTTGCAACCACTCCGCCCGGTTCACGGAACTGAATCATCTCGGTCAACATNAGCAATCCGAATGCTACAGCNAGNCCGATCCCNGGCCAACCTGCTCTACCGATNGGACAATCCGCTGGATAACCGCTGCCAATGTCCATTAGCAATGGGACCGTCGTTAAGGCCTGAACAATTAATATGCCGACAAGCACCATTCGCTTGTTCAGAGACAATCCTCCTTCAGCACACATGCCAGCAAGTTCAGANCCAGCCATCAANGAAGCAAGCAATAACAACGGTACGAGCCACAAGCCACCAACNCCAGCAAGCGGATGCGCAANATCAAGATAAATGACTCCNGACANGAAGCCGATGATGATCGTCGAAGCGATTAATCGAGTCTTGAGCAATGGTCTACCTGTAAAACTTGNAGTGTGTTNAGAATCGCCGCTGTTATTCGTTATCTATATGCATCGTTAATCCACCGTAACGCCGTTCGCGACCCGAATAAATCTCGATGGCTTCATGTAGATCGGACTCTTCAAATTCCGGCCAACACTTTTCCGTCACCCAGATTTCGCTGTAGCTTAATTGCCACAACAGGAAGTTGCTAATCCTCATCTCGCCACTTGTGCGAATCAATAAATCGGGGTCCGGCATTCCAGCAGTGTAAAGATACTCACCTATTCGTTCTTCAGTGAGCAATTCTGGATCGACTTGACCTTCCTTTACATCGTGAGCAATTCTGCTGATCGCATCTACGATTTCGCCACGGCCACCGTAATTAATCGCAAGACATAAGCACGTACCTTTATTGTTGGCACTTAATTCAATCGTCTTGTCGATTTCACGTAGAACGCCCTCTGGAATTCCGCAGCGTCGTCCAATGGTACGTACACGCACATCCTGCTTCATAATCGTGCTACGTTCCTCGATCATGTATTGCTCGAGCAGATGCATCAGGAAATCTAATTCCGATTGTGGTCGTTTCCAATTTTCGCTCGATAAGCAGTACAGCGTCAGTTGTTCGATTCCAAGGCGCGTGCACTCTTCGACCGTTCTACGCACACTGGCAACGCCACGTCTATGCCCTTCGATGCGCGGCAGGTTTTGACGTTGAGCCCAACGTCCGTTGCCGTCCATGATGACGGCTATGTGAGATGGCATCTGCTGAGAATTAGCCATTATCCCGATACGATTCCTGAGTCAGCGTGAATGGGCGCCTATCTGTCAGAGGCCGTCCAAGGCCGTCATTTGCTCAAATGAAAACGGCTGCACTTCATGTAGGATATCGCATGACGCGACTAACCGCCAACGCCTGCCATTTGCTGAGCGTTTCCATCTACAAAAATAGACTGTGCCCGATCGGGACCAACCGACACCATTGCAACGGGCACCCCGACGATCTCACCAACCCTGTTGGCAAAACTCATAGCTAATTCCGGTATCTCCTCGATGCTTCGAGCAGCAGTCACATCGTGATTCCAACCCGGAAGCGTCTCGTAAACTGGTTCCGCACGTCGCAAGTCATCCGCATTACTTGGAAATAGATTCGTCTCGACGCCATCGATACGGTAAGCGGTACAGATTTTAATTTCATCAAGGTGACTCATGACGTCTAGCATCATCAAACTCAGTGCATCCACGCCACTGAGCCGTGCTGAATACCTTACAGCTACAGCATCAAACCATCCACATCTTCGCGGCCGGCCGGTGGTCGTGCCGTATTCATTTCCAAGATCCCGAATTTTAGCACCAACTTCGTTATCTAGTTCTGTCGGGAAAGGCCCACCACCAACACGCGTGGAATAGGACTTGATGACCCCAATTACCTTGTTGATCCACTTTGGTGGTACACCGCTACCGCCGGTAATTCCGACGCCAGAACTGTTACTGCTTGTTACAAATGGAAATGTGCCATGGTCGATGTCCAATAACGCTCCCTGAGCACCTTCGAATAATAGCTTTTTACCGTCTGCCACGGCATCATGCAGTAAATGATTTGTGTCAGCTACGTAGGGTTTCAGACGTTCGGCATATCC
>PAXU01000101.1 GCA_002714565.1 Rhodopirellula sp. | reverse complement strand
CATTGCCGAAGATTCTCGACTGCAGCCACCCGTAGGTGTCTGGGCAGTGTCTCAGTCCCAGTGAGACGGGTCATGCTCTCACACCCGCTACCCATCATTGCCTTGGTGAGCCATTACCTCACCAACTAGCTAATAGGACGCGGAACCCTCCCAAGGCGAAAAACTTTGGTCCGGGGACGTTATCGGGTATTACAAGAGGTTTCCCTCAATTGTGCCCGACCCTGGGGTAGGTCTCCACGCGTTACTCTCCCTTGCGCCGCTGTCCACTAAAGAAATCAACCGAAGTTTCAATCAGTAGCTTCTCGCTCGACTTGCATGCCTAATCCACGCCGCCAACGTTCATTCTGAGCCAGGATCAAACCCTTCAATTGGTTATCGGTACTGAAGATAGCGGCCCGAAAGCCACTAACCCAGTCTGGTTAGCCAGTTGTTTTTTGGTTTGAATCCCAATTCTCCAACCGATGCTCGGAAAGGGCCCGGTTGGAAATGTTATTCGTATAGTCTCAAAGAAAACTATATATCAGAAAATTGACATAAGGTACGTCACATAAAGTGACGTTCTAGTATTCACAACCAAATTGTAAAAGATCAATCGTTTATTTCCCCCAAAGGGGAAACACCCATCTTATAACACCCTCAAACACCGTCAACAGCCTACGAGAGTATTTTTTACTAAAAATCCCTATTAACCATCTGCCCTTAATTCATTCACCATTGCACCCTAGTTTTCACTCAACTCATTCACCTAATTACCCGTTCTGACGGTGTTTATACGCTCCCAGCGCATCTAAAATAGCTACTCAACCTGATACTTTTTTATATAAGAGGATGCAGCATATGTCCTTGATGTGCCGCGGAGTCCGTGGAGCTACTACCGTAGAATCCAACGATCGTGATGAAATACTCACCGCCACGCGACAATTGCTAGCAATGATGATTCGCCTGAACGATATTCAAGCCACCGATGTGGCGAGCGCGATCTTTAGCTGCACACACGATCTAAACGCTGAATTCCCTGCACTCGCTGCCCGACAGCTTGGGTGGCTCGATGTACCACTTATCTGCACGCACGAAGTAAATGTGCCTGGTTCACTCCCCTGCTGTATCCGTATCCTGCTCCACTGGAATACCACGAAGCCGCAGAATGATATCCAACACGTCTATATAAAAGGTGCCACAAAGCTCAGACCCGACCTCTCGGAACTACCACCGGTCGATCTTGATGAACTGGAAGAATGGATTAACCAACAACTCAATCGATCCTGACTCTCGCAGTTCTCACCACCGAGCGTGTTTCAAAAAATCGCCGGTGCGGAAAACTCATGGGTACATAACACTCAATCCCTCCATCAGTCGCCAAGCCACAGGAAACAAGCGTGTTGCATTTCACAAAACAACAATCTTCAAATCACAACCCGTCTAGCATCTGCCGCACTGATCTGGCTACCCTCACTCTTCTGCTCTTCTCAGCACTTGCTGTTCTACTAACCTATAGCAATCAGTCATCGGCATTTCCGCCAGGCGATGCACCCGCACCTGAAGCACCGATGATTGCCGAAGCCTCCGACGAAGCCAAGAACCAAATCCAGACGTTTAAAGTCCCGGACAACTTCACCGTTGACGTGTTTGCCGCTGAACCACTGGTGGCAAACCCCGTCGCATTCTTCGTCGATTACCACGGTAACTTCTACGTGTGCGAGTCGTTTCGGCAAAATCGTGGCGTCACCGATAACCGCCAACACAACCGGGCCTGGGTCGACGACGATCTCGCCGCCCAATCCGTTGACGATCGCATTCGTTATCACAAGAAACATCTTGGTGACAAAATCTCAGAATACACACGCTACGACGATCAAATTCGGCTCATCAGGGACAGCAACGGTGATGGTCAGGCAGATTCCGCAAAAGTGTTCGCTAACCAATTCAATCAAATCGAAGACGGCACCGCAGCCGGCGTTCTTGCAAGAAATGGAAACGTCTACCTGACCTGCATCCCGCACCTGTGGCTCTTGCGGGATAATGACGGAAATAATCAGGCCGAACAAAGAGAATCGCTTCACAACGGCTACGGTGTACGGGTTGCCTTTCGAGGTCATGATTCACACGGCCTGATTCTTGGACCTGATAATCGGCTCTACTTCAGTATCGGCGATCGCGGCTACAACATTAAAACCGATGGTAAACACTTCAAGAACCCACAAAGTGGCGCCGTATTTCGATGTGATCTCGATGGTTCCAACCTGGAAGTCTTTGCAACCGGATTGAGAAACCCACAAGAACTAGCGTTCGATCAGTTTGGCAATCTTTTCACCGGCGATAACAACTCTGACAGCGGCGATCGCGCCAGATGGGTCTATGTTGTAGAAGGCGGTGACACAGGCTGGCGAATGGAATACCAATACCTNTCAGATCGTGGCCCGTTCAATAGAGAGAAGATCTGGCATCCATACAACGAAGATACACCTGCCTACATTATCCCCCCCATCCGCAACTTTGCTGATGGTCCTTCCGGGCTTGTGTTCTACCCAGGAACCGGCCTCGGACCGGAATTCGATAACCGGTTCTTGCTTTGCGACTTCCGTGGCGGTCCGGCAAACAGCGGAATTCGATCATTCAAGCTCGAGCCCAACGGTGCCAGCTACAAGATGGTGGATGATCAACAGCCGTTTTGGAAAATCCTTGCAACCGATCTGGCCTTTGGCGCCGATGGCACCTTGTANGTATCTGACTGGGTGAACGGCTGGAACGGACTCGGGAAAGGACGCATTTACTCTTTTACTACGACAAACGAACAAGCAAGAACCGAAGGTGAAGACACCGAACGCTTCCTCACCTCGGATTTAACCGAAATGAGTGATGAAAACCTTGTGAAATTCCTCCGCCACAAAGACCAACGCGTCCGGCAGGAATCACACCTGGAATTGGCAGGCCGAAATTCCCTTAAACATCTCGTTTTTGTTGCCTCCGAATCTGATCACCAGCTTGCACGTCTTCACAGCATGTGGGGATTGCTTGTGATCGCCCGTGAGAACATTGACCAACGCCCTGCCGTGATCGACCAACTCNCAGAGCTCAGCGACGACGGTGATGCTGAAATCAGAGCCTTGTCCGCACGACTCCTGGGCGAGCTGAATGCAGATTCAGCAAGTGNTCAGCTTGTCTCGATGCTGCAAGATGACTCTCTACGCGTACGGCACCTAGCTGCCACCGCACTCTCATACTTGCGAGCTGAAGAATCCATCATGCCCCTGATGAACGCTATCGACGAAAACAACAATGTTGACCCGGTATTACGGCATGGACTGATTCTGGCTCTTGCGGCAAATGCATCTGATACGCACCTTGTCGAACTCGCTGCCAAGGCGTCACCCGCACAACGGCTCGCCATTGTCGTTGCACTCAGACGCCAGCAGAGCGATCAACTCGCAGCGTTACTGCTCGACCCAACCCCAGCTGTGGTACGCGAAGCAGCACGCGCGATACACGACTTGCCTATCACAAACGCACTACCGCAATTGGCAGCCTTGATCTCAAGCCCCACCCCCGATGACGCATTGATGAGACGAGTACTCAACGCCAATTTCCAACTTGGCACAAGTGAAAATGCAGATCGAATTGCACAATTTGCATCACGAAACGATATCACCGATTCGTTACAAATCGAAGCATTGAGCATGTTAGGTGATTGGACAGAGCCGGCTTCTCGCGACCGAGTACTCGGAGCATGGCGACCACTTGATGAAAGAGATGCGGAAATCGGGCGTACCGCCTTCATAAATCATCTCGCGGGNATCCTTGAAGGATCCAATGCCGTACGCGACCATGCAATAAAGATCGCGGCAAGTCTCAACATCAAGCAAATTGGGCCTGTGCTATATGCCGTATTAACCAATGATGCGGCAACCGCTGTCCAACAATCAAGTGCACTCGCATCACTTGGGATCATCAAAGACACGAGGCATTCAGAGCTGGTAAATACTTCACTTGAAAGCCGGCATCCACTTGTCCGAGCAACGGCTCGTGATCAACTAATCTCAATCGATGTCACCGCCGCTACCAAACAACTAGCCAGAGCCGTCAGATCAGACAACACGATCGAACGGCANTTAGCCTACAACTCCCTATCTAAAATCAACAACTCGGTCTCCGAAGCTGTAATGCTCGACGCACTAAACCGACTCCAGCAAAAGGGGATTCCAGATGACACGCTACTAGACGTACGTCTTGCGGCAGCGAGTCATCCATCGAAAATCGTCAATGAGCAGATTGACCGGCTGCGCAGTCGTATTCCGTCAGATAAGCTGGCAGCCCAATACATGGATACGCTCGCTGGAGGAAATATGTCCCGAGGACGATCGATCTTCTTTGAACGTACGCAAGTCTCCTGCGTGCGATGCCATAAAATCGAAGGGAGAGGTGGTGATGTTGGTCCGGATCTGAGCAAAATTGCTACTGACAAAGATCCAAAGTATCTCATGGAAGCGATCGTCACGCCTAATTCAGCGACGGCTAAAGGATTTGACAGCGTACAGATCATTGACGCTAACGGCTTAGTACACGCCGGTGTTATCAGAAAACAAACTGAGGACGCCGTAGAATTAGTGACGGCAGAAGGTAAACGAATTGCGATCGCACGCGATGATATCGATGTCATGCAAAAAGCTAAATCTCCGATGCCAGAAGACCTTATTAAGCATCTTTCAGCTCGTGATATTCGCGATCTGGTCGCATTCCTAAGGTCATTNAAACCAAACTCCACAGANTAGAACAAACNACAACCCGCGCCTGTAGCTCAGGGGATAGAGCGTCGGTTTCCTAAACCGTAGGTCGGAGGTTCGAATCCTCCCAGGCGTGCTTAAACAACAAATACAGACAACCATTGAAATTGGCGAACTCCATGTTTTGTGAATCACGATTACAGCGAATTACCGATCTTGCCCAACGGTACGTCGATCAAGAAATCATCTCCGGCTGGAATATACAAATCGGCGGTAGAGAAGATATCTACTTTCAATCTGCTGTCGGCCATCGCGAAATTGAAACTNAATCACCAATGCAATTCGACACCGTTGTACGCATTGCATCGATGACCAAAGCCATCGCGAGTGTTGGTGCCATGATGCTGTATGAGCGAGGTGAATTCTTGCTCACATCTCCGATCAAACGGTTTTTGCCTCAATTCAGTAATATGCAGGTGCTCGCCGGACAGAGAGATGAAGAAGGACAATCCACTCTGCGAGCAGCAACATCTGATATCACGATCCAACAATTGCTGTCACACACCTCCGGATTCGGCTACTTCCATACGCACCGCAAACTTGGNGAGTATTACAAAGAGGCCGGTGTTCATGATTGGGGCTACAGTGACGGTACAACGCTNGCGGAATGGACTGATAGGTTAAGCACGTGTCCACTGGCATTTGACCCTGGCAANCGCTTTCTATATGGAGTGAACACCGACGTCGTAGGCCGTCTGATTGAAGTCATTTCCGGGCAGTCCTTTGAGGCCTTTGTAACATCTGAGATTTTGGATCCCTTGGGAATGGCGGATACGGCTTTTTACCCCACGGCAGAGATGGCAACGCGTTTGGCACCTGTGTATTCGCCAAATATTGACGAGTCGNTTTACGACGGCATGGACTACATCAATGCGAAGGCAACGTATGATCCGAGCACAGGCTGTGGATTGCGATTATTACCCGAAAAAGCGATTACAACCTTTGTAAATCTCGACTTCGATGCAGTGGCACGGCCACATGAAATAAACGGGACATTTTTTAGTGGTGGCGCTGGATTGCATAGCACCTTAATTGACTATTCAAAGTTTCTACAGATGCTCACTCGAGGTGGCGAACTAAACGGAACGCGACTGATCAGTCCGGAGACACTTCGCGTCATGCGAACCAATCAAATTGGCGACCTGCCCATCGATATCGGCGGAGTGGGGCATGATCGATTTGGCCTCGGATTTGGAATTGTCGTTGATGCCGGTCGTCAACCGTATTTGTGCCAGGAAGGAAATTACTTCTGGGGAGGTGCCTATAACACGCAGTACTTCCTGGACCCGGTGAATGAGTTCTACGCGGTGATGATGAACCAACTCTATCCCAATTTCCACTGCGAGCTAAACAAACGTGTTAAAGGGATGGTCTACCAAGCGATGGTGTAGCCCGTTTGCTTTGTGCATGAATGGGCACTCGTTACGTCAGATCAACAGATCGATGACTAGCTAAAGATCTCATGCTGAACAATGCCTTCGACATCTGTAAGACGGAAGTCGCGGCCGGCATAGTGATAAGTAAGCTGTTCATGATCGACCCCGAGTAGATGCAGCAGCGTTGCATGAAGGTCATGTACATGCATCTTCTTATCCTGTGCAAAGTAACCGTACTCATCGGTCGCACCATAGGAAAATCCACGTTTAACTCCGCCGCCGGCCATCCAAACCGTGAAGCCTTCNGGATTATGATCCCGGCCATTTGTACCCTGAGCCACCGGCGTACGTCCAAACTCGCCACTCCACATCACCAGAGTATCATCGAGTAACCCTCGCCGTTTCAAGTCAGTCAGTAAACCTGCAATGGGCTTGTCGACCTCACCGGCTTTCTCCGTATGGCCGTTCAGCAGGTCACCGTGCTGATCCCATTGAACCTTGGAGTCACTATGGGTGATCTGAATAAACCTGACATCTTGTTCAGCAAATCGCCGAGCCAGCAGGCACTGTAAGCCAAAATCAGATGTCATTTTTTCATCGATTCCATAGAGACTTAATGTCTCTTTCGATTCGCCTGATACATCGAGGACTTGTGGCACAGCATCCTGCATTCTAAATGCAAGTTCCGAGGCATTAATNCGACCTTCTAGCTCCTGATTCGGGCCTGTCCATTTCAGGAATTGCTGGTTTGATTCCTGCATTAAGTCAAGTTGTATCCGCTGCATGGATCGACTACCCCATCGGCGTCGAGTGTACGCTACCCGGGCTTCCGTCGATGGTTTGCTTGCGACACCAAGTGGTGTCCCCTGATAAGGTGCTGGCAGGAAGGCAGATCCCCAGTTTTTTACGCCACCGTGGGCTAACGTTGGGCAGATCGTTACAAAGCCAGGCAGATTCTGATTCTCACTACCGAGTCCATATGCGACCCATGCTCCCATACTTGGGCGCACGAAATTATCACTTCCAGTATGAAGTTTCAGGCAGGCACCGCCGTGGGCTGCGTTGGTACCGTGAACACCGTGCAAAAAGCACATATCGTCCACGTGCTGAGCTACATTTGGAAACAAGTCGCTCACAAGCTTTCCGGACTCGCCATATCGTCTGAATTTCCACGGAGATTTCAGCAGCTTTCCGGTAGCGGCAAACTGCACNCGTGGCTTGTCAAATGGCAAGTCCTTGCCNTCATCCTGCTGCAGCTTTTCTTTGTACTCGAACGTATCAACCTGTGAGGGTCCGCCCTTCATGAACAAAAAGATCACCCGTTTGGCACGTGCCGGGAACATTGGCAATTGGGGAGCNAACGGCCTGCTCTTGTCACTTGCAACAGCAGAGTTTTCATTGGCAAGCAAGGTTGCCATCGCCATTTGACCAAAACCCATCGCTGCACCTTTTAGTGCTGCTCGACGCGATAGCCTNGGCACCGGTAGGATTGCCGATTGGTTTTTAGCTGGAGTATTCACGCAATTTGATTTCCTAGTTGACCTAGTATTAGTTGACCTAGTAAAGGTACATGAATTCACTCGTTGCCAGGACACTTTGACAAAGTGCCTGCCACGTCTTGTATTCAAGTTCTTCTGNTTCTACACCATCAAGTGTTAATTGAGTCTTGAGTTGCTTGATGTACTTCTTAGCACGTTGAAGTTCTTCACTCACAGGTGGTCTGCTCAATGCATACCAATAGAGTGCTTCCAGTCGAACTTTAACTGAGGCATCCGGTAATCGTTCTGCTAACTTGCAGGCTNCTTCTTCGACTAACGGGCTATTCATCATGTACAAAGCTTGCGGTGCGACCGTGGAACTACTGCGATCCCCCGATGCGACGCTTGCGTCGGTATAGTCGAACAATTGAAAAAAGTCATACAGGTTATTGCGCACGACCGGNAAGTAGATTGAGCGTCTCGGACTGTCATAATTTGTTAAGTCNTTAGATGTGTGATCAAAGAAAAACTCCCGATTCTTCACGTGCAGCATCGAGCCACCCATGCTTCGGTCCAGTAGCCCACTCACAAAGAGCAGTCGATCGCGAATCACTTCTGCTTCGACTCGCCGAATTGGGTAACGCCAAAGGAAGATATTCTCCGGATCCTGTTGGGCAGCATGAAGATTATGATTACTCCCCATTTGGTATGTGGATGAAAGCATAATCCACTTATGTAGCTCCTTGATCGACCAATCTCGCTGCATCAGGCCACTGGCTAGATGATCAAGCAAATCCGGATGACTCGGATAATCACCTAGCAACCCAAAGTTATCAGTCGAATCCACCAGTCCGCGGCCAAAGTGCCATCGCCAAATCCGGTTGACGATAACGCGACTTGTAAGGGGATGTGAAGGATCCGTGAGCCAGTTTGCCAACTGCAGCCTACCACTCTGATTCTCTGAGAACGCAGGGGTTTCAACGCTGGTAAACACCGCTGGCGTAGTTCGCTCAGCCACAGCACCAAGCGACAGGTGAGAGCCACGGATGTGAACCTTTACATCACTAACCTCACCATCGGTTACCCCCATTGCCATAGGGATTTCCCCACGTGCCGCCTTCAGTTCGCCAACCGTTGTTGTCAGCTGTTCTACTTGCCTGGTGGTTTGTTCATCGTAGTGTTTGGCGAATTCTTCCTGTTTCGGCTCACCCTCGAGTTTGACGCGAGTTTTGACATCTTCATTTGCTTTGGCGATGAATTCAGTAAGGGATTTTTCGGCCGCGACAACCCGTTCATGCGCCGAGTTGTATGCCTGCTGTTCAGCCTTGGACCAGACTTCGACCTCGTTCCATTGTGCGATGCGTTTGAATGACGCCATCGTCTTGGTACTCTTGAAGATCCCAGCCAGGCTGTAATAGTCCCTTGTCGAAATCGGATCAAACTTGTGATCATGACAGCGAGCACATCCAAGCGTTAGCCCGAGCAAGCCGCGACCTACGGTGTCGATTTGTTCGTCGATGATGTCCATTTGCATTTTGGTTTCATCACCCTCTGCCAGTACCTTAGGCCCGAGCGTCAGGAATCCCGTGGCCACTTGTGACTCGAGTGCTAAATCTGCGTGCTCAGCGGTAAGNAAATCACCTGCAACCTGCTCACGCACGAACCGATCAAATGGCTTGTCATGGTTAAGTGCCCGAATCACGTAATCGCGATACCGCCATGCATTTCCATGTGCAATATTTTCATCTAATCCATTGGAGTCCGCGTAACGCGCGACATCCAACCAGTGACGCCCCCAACGCTCTCCATATGCCGGAGATGCAAGCAATCGATCAAGTAACCGTTCATAACTCCCAGGTGCTCGATCGCTTAAGTACTCTTCAATCTGCTCACGGGTGGGAGGTAAGCCTGTTAAATCGATGGTTGCTCGCACCATCAGGCTACGTTGGTCAGCAGGCTGTGTGACTCCAAGTTGCTTTTCTTCGAGCTGCGNTAGGATAAAGTAATCGATCGTCGATTGCGGCCAATTTACTCGCTCAACCTTAGGAAGGTTTGGACGTGTCACCGGTTGAAACGACCAGTGTTCGGTTGTCGGCTGTGCAGTGTCAGTGGCAGGCTTTCCCGGTTCAGATGGTTTTGCTTCAGGATGTGCTGCCCCATCGGCGATCCAATCACGGAAGTCCTGAACAACTTCATCATCCAGTCTCTTATCCGGCGGCATCTGGAGTTCTTCGTCTTCGTATTCAATAACATGAATCAGCAGGCTTTCGTCCNGGCTCTCCGGTACGACAGCAGGCGAGGTGGCGCCGCCCCGTAACATGGCTGCATAAGAATCCAACCTCAGATCTGACTCCTGTTTTTCCGGCCCATGGCAGCGGTAGCAGTTATTCNCCAAAACAGGACGGATTCTCTTCTCAAAGAACTCAATCGCTTCACCATCATCCGCAGCGTGTAACGCTGAACCTGTAAAAAACAGGACACAAAGTAAGCTAACGTACTTTGAGAAAGGGTTTGGAAAGTGTGACTTCATTTAGGTGAAACCTGTGCTGAGAACCTGAATTAACACGTCTCTCATTATAACCGAAGGTGTTTGTCATACGTTATGTGTCTAACTCGATCGCTTAAGTACACACCTCCCTGTAATTCGCATCAGGAAGTGTGTTATTCGGCGATTAACAGATACTTAACAAAGTCTTATTAGGTTTCTTAATAATCCGGCAGTACTCTTACTTNGGTAGATTGCAGATGTTTTCTGTATGCGTGTGGATCCGGAGTCTAATTGTGTCAACAGAAACAATTCTAATTATTGAAGATGAGCAAGCTCTCGTCGACATCTTGAAATACAATCTGACGCGCGAAGGATATACAGTCTTCGCCGCCACGGACGGNGCAAATGGGTTGGCTCTGGCGAAANAGATTATCCCGGATTTAATCATTCTCGATGTTATGATTGCACCGATCGACGNATTCGAAATCTGCCGGGAATTGAGAACATCCCCCGAAACTGAGCACGTTTTAATTATGATGCTAACGGCACGCGGAGACGAGCTCGATGAAATCGTCGGATTCAAAATGGGTGCTGATNAATATGTAGTGAAGCCGTTCAAGCTACAACCGCTTATTCAGCGCATCAAAGCGATACTTCGTCGCTCCGTCGGGCNGGTACCGGAGAGAGATGTTGTTGAGTCATCAGGAATCGTCATTGACCGGAATACGTTTACTGCGACGATGCATGGANAGCCAATTGTGCTAACTGTGACAGAACTGCGACTGCTCTGGTTTATCATGAATTCGCCGAATCGCGTATTCTCACGACTTGAGTTGTTANAGGCAGGCCGTGGAGAAGACGCTTGCAGTACGGAACGTACAATCGACGTTCACATCAAGAGCCTACGAAGCAAACTCGGGGAATCGCACACGGCAATCCAAACCGTGCGTGGAATCGGTTATCGATTCGTTCCGATTGATGACTAACAAACGCGTGCGTCGTCTAATATTCGAGATCTTCTAAATGCAGCCGTAAGGGCAATTCGACTGAAAAAGTAGATCCGGCACCTAACTCGCTTTTGACAAAAACGAATCCACCAAGCAGGNTGNTCATCGANGTCACAATNCACNAAAGGGATTTCAAAGTTGTTTTGCAGTGCTTTGTCTTTACTCTAGTGAAACTCGATGCTGGGCGTCACACAGCAACTACTAATCTGCAAATATTCCCTAGTCGGTAAACTCTAAAACTCTGGAGTATCACCCATTTTTGGAGCGTCGATAGCTTGAATTTAGACACGCTACAGGTCATCATTACATAGGATGTGCAAATGGATATGAATCTATGGGCACCTCCAACTATTCGCACTTATCTATTATTATTCACGTATTATCCGCTAATCATTATTCACTCATACGGACTCAGGTGAAAAATGTCATCCCAAGCTACACGATTTGATATTCAGACGGTGGAAGACTGTACCGTTGCCTGCTTTTTAGACAGTCGGATTCTCGACGAAGCCACGATTCAGGTCGTAGGTGATCAAATGTACCGACTCGTTGACTCTGGCCTGTTAAAGATCATTTTGGATTTTTCAAACGTCGAACACTTATCAAGTGCAGCTCTTGGCAAGCTAATCAATATGAAGAAGAAAGTTGACGCGGCGGGCGGTAAGCTCCGCATGTGCAGCATTCGGCCAGAATTAAAGAAGATCTTTGATGTAACCAAATTAAGTAAACTATTTGACATCAAGAAAAACCAAGCCAAGGCACTCAAAGGATTCTAAGTCACAAGCGCTTTTCGACACTTCAGTTTGTAGAATCCAAAAGCTCGTCCAACACCTGATTTCGTGAAGCTCCTTTCACAGAATCAACTTTTCACTCATTTCATTAAAACATGCCTGAAACATCCATATTTAGCACAAGCTTTGCAAGTGATCTGGACGAATCCGCACGGGTTCAGAATGAGATCGTTGCAGAACTTGAGCAACGTGGCGTGTCGATGGGTGATTTAGCCGATTTACATTTGGCACTTGAGGAAGGACTGGCCAACGCTGTTAAACATGGGAACAAGCTCGATTCCACCAAACAGGTTCACGTAGAGTGCGAGCTATCCGAGGCTGGCTTTTTTTCAATCGTCATCAAGGATGAAGGTGACGGCTTTGATCCAAATGACGTTCCTGACTGCACGTTGCCAGAGAATCTTGATAAGCCCAGTGGTCGTGGGTTAATGCTCATGCGAGCTTTCATGGACGACATTCGTTATAACGATATCGGTAATCAGCTGAAGATTACTAAGACCTGCACATTCGAATAGAGACGCTGTCGATCCTATGTCAGCGATTGATTAACCAAGTCGGTAATCAAGTGTTCAAGCTTATTACGATGAAAATCNGATTTNCTGAACACCATTTCAACAGCACCATTGANTAATGACCGATCTTCATCTGTGATGTCCTTGGCAGTCACAATAATGATTGGCGCNTCCAGTTGATCGCGTATTCATCACAGCGTTTCCCTTTTGAAACTCAATAGAATCAGGAATACCTATAGATTCCTAACGGCCTTACTATATGTACTCTCNTTTATGCGTTTAACTGTACTCACATGCAGTTTTTGGACTGCATTGTCTCAATTCCTCAATGAGGGCGGATTGACAAAAGTCCTAATCCGGTTTTAATTACCGTAGTTCCAATCCAGTTGCATATCCTTCGGGAGATGCACCCTGTTGGAGTAAATGTGAGGACGTAGCTCAGTTGGTAGAGCAACGGACTTTTAATCCGTAGGTCCTGGGTTCAAGCCCCAGCGTCCTCATCGTTTTAGAAACGTGCATCGGAATTCATTCCGGTGCACGTTTCTTTTTGCCGTAATCTATGAGGCAGCACATGAAACTCTCACTGTCAGTACGCGTTGCGGAAGCCGCTTGTAAGACTCGACTACATCTACCGTTAGAAGCGTTGATCGATGTCGCGGTCGCAAATGGCTACGATGCACTTTGCATGCGTGCCAGCTGCGGTGGTGTGCAAACACCCGTAACCGAACTTCAACGCCAAGCGAATTTAATTCGAGATGCCGGCCTAACAGTCTCCATGGTTACGGCCGACTTCGATGTGCCGCTAAACAATCAGGATGGTCCTAACAGCTTACGCGACATTCGGCCATCACTTGATGTAGCCCACACGTTCGGTTGCAACCTCATTCGCATCTGNATAAAAAATGAGGCGGATGTGACTCATGCTGCAGATGCCATCCGGATTGCTCACGAGCAAGGCATTCGCCTAGCGCATCAATGCCATACGTCGTCGTTATTCGAACAGGTGAACCCAATGCTNGAGGTGGTTTCACAAATCGACCATCCGGCATTTGGCATTATTTACGAACCTGCCAACTTAATGCTCAACGGTGAAAGCTATTTAGCTGATACGCTTGAACGACTCCGACCGCATCTCATGAATGTATATGTACAGAACCATCGTCTCGATCCAGTCGGTCCAGAGAGTCTGCCAACCTATTGTCGAGGTGACGTACGATTTCATCATATGGAGCTTTGGGAGGACGGCGGCGTCGATTTTGCGGGTGTCTTCGCCGGGCTTACGGAAGTAAATTACGATGGATTTTTCACTATCCATCAGGCACAAGGCATTGAAACGGTTGATGACCTGAGTCGATATGCGTCAGATTGTGCACAGTTCTTTCAACGCATGACTCAATTGTGAATCCCATCGCCCAATATGCTAAGCTAATTAGCTCGCAGGTTGTGCCGTTTTGAAACGGGGCACATGCTCCGGTTTAGCACTAAGTCAAATTCTTCAGTTCACATAATCATCATGTCAGAACCACGTTTTGCTCATATCGCTTTTCGCTGTAGCGACATAAATCGATCAAGGGACTTCTATACAAATGCTCTTGGGTGGCGATTCTTTGATTACCGCCCGAACAGCGAGAGCATGGATCTGACCGACGGATTCATCAACGTCACGCTTCTACCATACGAAGATGATGGTACACGTAGTGTGATGGAAGAAGGGCACGAATTTATTCACCTTGGAGTCATCGTCGATGATCTGGAAGCGACGTTTAACAAGTGCCTGGAATGGGGAGCGGAGATTTCAAAGGGCGATGTAAAAGACCGCACCGTGATTGAGTCTATTAGCGAGCTACCTGAACGCTCATTCAAAGTGCTCGATCCTGATGGCAATGTAATCGATGTATCCGCGTCGAGAGATGAGTGGCGCTGCGTGCGTTTCTTTGATGAATAACACCGACCATTCAAGAACTCGTGAAAGACTGAACCAATGTCAAATGACGTGTCCTCAACGCCAACTCTAAACGATAACTCGCTTACGCAATTCCAAAGCGTCGTGACAATTGCCGTGGCCTTTCTAGGTTGGTTCTTCGGCGGTACTCACATGGCTACCAATGGATTAGCTATGCGCACCGCGGGTAAGGAACTCTTAAGAAACGTTGAAGCTCACAAAACAACAGAAGAAGATACGGCACTGGGAACAGATTTATACGAACAACTCAATACTAATGCTGAGTCTGGGATATCGCTAGAAGAACTCGATCACAAAAATGCCCAATCGCTAAGTACCAAAGACCTTAAGACTTTAAAGGACAAGTTTTCAGCCGAAGATGCTCCCTCCGTCCTTACGATCGATGATCTCATTGGGTCGGAATCAGAAAAGCGGTTTAACGGCTTAGTGGGTAAATGGGCAGGCTTTTTTGTGGTTGCCTTCTTATTCGGGGCGGCACTCGGTGGCTTAGTGTTTGGCTATATCGGTGATAAATACGGCCGCTCTAAAGGCATGACTCTGGCAATACTCTGTTATTCCTCTGCTTCATTGATCGCCTACTGGGCACAAACTCCTGTACAGATGTGGATGATCCGGTTTATCGTCTGTATGGGCGTTGGCGGCATGTGGCCCAACGGCGTCGCGCTCATCTCCGAAGCGTGGCCAACGGCATCGCGACCGCTACTTGCGGGAGTACTTGGAACCGCTGCCAATGTTGGAATATTCCTGACGTTTACGCTTGGCAAATATAAAGCAGTTACAGATGATGACTGGCGTTGGGTTATGCTACTTGGTGCATCTCCGATCATCCTTGCTGTTATCTCATGGATACTTGTTCCCGAGTCACCGCTGTGGCTGAAGAAAAAACGAGAAGGCGATAGTGAACCCGAAAAAGCACAAGTGTCAACCAAGGATGTATTCTCGGGAAAACTGTTACCTGTAACCATCGTCGGTATTCTATTGGCTACTGTGCCACTGTTAGGCGGCTGGGGTTCTGCTAACTGGGCCGTGTTCTGGGCTGGACAAGTTGGTGACGAAATTGGCAATCCCGACTTGAAAGCAAACGTTGGTATGGCTCGTTCCCTGACCGGAATATTTGGTAGCTTTTTAGGCGGCTGGATTGCCAGCCAAGTTGGACGGCGAAGGAGTTATCTGCTTACGAGCATCATCTGTCTCGCCAGCTCTCAACTGTTGTTTTGGTATTTAGATCCAAGCAGCCAATTCGCGTTTCTCGTCACCTTTGGAATCCTTGGTTTCTTCAGCGGAATATTCTTTGGCTGGTTACCGCTCTTTCTGCCAGAACTGTTTGAAACCAGAATCCGTAGTACGGGTGCCGGTGTATGTTTCAATTTCGGTCGAGTCTTAACTGCTTTAACGGTTGTCGGAGGATCGTATATCCTTGCAGCGTTTAATGAAGACTATGCCTTGGTTGGACGAATAACCAGCTGGATTTATCTACTCGGCGCCATCGGCATCTGCCTTATGCCAAAGAATGTCGGCGGTGAAATTCGCGAATAGCCGGTGCACAATGGCCTTATAGCTTTAAATGCCCCGTGCTACCATAAAACTATCGTTCGCATGCGGCAATAATGCCTTGCTTCCGTTTGCATTTGTAACACATTGAAGCCAAGAGCCTGATGAATTCTTACCTTCGACTCGTTGTAATTCTTATATTCGCTTTCACAACGCTGGAACTGCACGCAGCAGATGGCCTGCCCGCTGGAATCGTAAAACAGAA
>PAXU01000100.1 GCA_002714565.1 Rhodopirellula sp. | reverse complement strand
TAACGACCGTTGAAAAAGCGATGTCATAAAGCACAAAACCAAAGAGTCCCTAGCGCGGGTGCATTCTATGAAGCATAGGAATCTGAGGCAACGGACGTTACAGATTTGGCTCGGCAACTGCAAACGACGATGTCAATGAATGGCGCCGGCTACACACGGTATTAGATGGGTTCGCCGTCCCAAACGACAAAGGCTTCTAACGCTAAAAACTCCGGTAAGCCAAGGCGATTATATGCCTCTGCTGTCCCGCGATTTCGATCCTCTGCTCTTTCCCAAAACTCTCGTGGATCACTTCCCGGGAAGAGCGCTTCGTCTTTCTGGCTTTCATGCATGAAGATCGCTCGGCGTTTTGTGTCCAGGTGTTTTGGACTTAGTGGCACTGCAATATCAATTTCATGCATGGCATATTCCTGCCAGGCACCGCGATACAGCAGCACTTCAGGCCGCTTGCCATTTGCTTGTTCCAATAACTCGACTGCCCGAAAGATTGCTTCAGCACAAACCCTATGTGTTCCATGGGGATCGGATAAGTCACCAGCCACGTAAATAACATCCGGTTGTACGGTCTCAAGCAAATTTAAGATGATCGAGATATCAGCGTCTCCAACCGGACGCTTCTCCACCGTACCCGTTCTGTAAAACGGCAGGTCGAGAAAATGCAGATTATCCTCTCGACAACCTACTTCAACGGCTCCGGCTTTGGCTTCACTCCAACGAATCAATCCCTTGATTTTGAGCACGGCATCGCTGTCCGGCACACCTGGTTGTTTTTCTTTGAGTGCCCGAGCTACTCGCTCTTCAACATCCAGCGATTGCTGTGTGTCGATTCCAAATAAATGGTTGTACTCGGTAACTAAGTCCGCAACGCGTTTTGCGTCGTGATCAAATACAGCAATATTGCCGCTGGTCATGTAAGCAATGTGTGTTTCGTGACCTTCTTCCACGAGTCGGATTAAAGTACCACCCATGCTAATGACGTCATCGTCAGGGTGAGGTGAGAAACAGATTACCTTTTTTGAACCAGGCCAAGGAATTGGATTCTCGTGAATCGTGTTCATTAACCAACCAAATACCCGCTTGGCTAGTTCATGAGCCGGTCCATGATGCCGTAACAACTGATGCAGGTTGTAGTTGCGGAAGTCGTCATCATCGAGCTTTAGTAACGCTTTGCCGGTTTCATCACACAACCAAACGAGTGCCCGGGTGATGAGTGCCTCATCCCACTGGACATTGCCGAGTAGCCAAGGTGTGCACTCGGCCGTCAACTCGCTTGCTGCGGCCGGATCGATACAAACTGTTACATCATCATGGTCTTGCAGCACAGTGGCCGGAACACGATTCGTTATAGGACCTTCCGACAATTCCCTAATCACATCTGCCTTATGTTCTCCAAGCGCCGCGAGGACGACCTGCTTTGCCGAGAAAATAGTACCAAGCCCCAATGTGATACCTTGAGTTGGCACATTTTCTTCCCCAAAAAAATCACTTGCTGCCGATCGTCGCGTAACAGGATCAAGTAAACAAACTCTGGTCCGACTATTTCGAACACTAAACGGTTCGTTAAATCCAATGTGCCCGTTCGAACCAACTCCAAGTACGACGAGATCTAAGCCGCCTGCCGCTTCAATCTCTTCTTCGATTCGCTCACACTCCTGCTGTTGCTGAGTCAAATCCCCGGTTGTATTTGGCACAAAAGTCTGGGTTCTCGGAAGGTTGATATGGTCGAATAGCTGAGCAGCCATTCGCGATGTCATACTTTGATCCTGTGATAGATCGATGCCGCTGTATTCGGTTAATCCAAATATGATGGTCTTCGAAAAATCTAGATCGTCGTGCTTGTGAAGCTCAATCAACTCTCTGTAAACGCCAACCATCGTACTGCCACCAGCCAGTCCGATTACAGCGTTTTGGCCTTCATCATTGCAGTGACCAATCACTTCTGCGATTCGGCGTGCAATAAACTGAGCGGTTTCAATAGGCGTACTGAAACGAAGCACCGGAATCATTACACCAGATGGGTGTGATACGGCTGGGTCCAAGTTGTTGCGTTGTTGTTCAGTCTTTTCCACAGATTGCTGACTCAATTTAATAACGGACTAAGACAAGATGAGGTATTCGCAAGAAGTGTGCTGGTACACAGATTGTTTTATTGTAGAACACCTATAAGAATGCTCTAGGATGTACCGGCATTATTCCGGAAAAGAAAATGTAAGTTGTGGAAATGGAACGATTATTCCGTTCAAAAAGGCAAAGTGGTCTTATGCTAACCGGCACTGGTTACGGATAACACACCCAAAAATAATATGATCCAAATTCATACGTATGACAGCTATGAAGACCTGAGTAAGCATGCCGCGCAGTTGGTATCTGATCAAATTCGCATGAAGCCTGATTCTGTCTTGGGGTTAGCTACAGGCAGTTCACCGGTCGGGCTATACAAAGAATTAATTCGGATGCATCAGGAAGAGGATTTGGATTTCGCAAACGTCACGTCATTTAACTTGGACGAGTATCTCGGACTTAATCCGGAGCACGCACAAAGTTACCGGACGTTTATGAATCAAAACCTGTTTGACCACATCAATATTGAAATCGTACGCACGCATGTTCCCAGTGGCATTGCTGAGGACATCGCTGCCATGGCTTTGTCTTATGAAAAAGCAATTCACAATGCCGGCGGAATCGACCTGCAAATACTTGGTATTGGCTCGGATGGTCACATCGCATTTAACGAACCTGGTAGCGCTCTGGATTCCAGAACACGTGTCGTCGATCTAGAAGAGCAGACCATTAGAGATAATGCCCGTTTCTTTGAATCGATTGACGATGTGCCACGACAGGCAATCACTATGGGTGTCGGCACCATTCTTGAAGCACGGGAAATCATTCTTGTAGCCAATGGCGAAGGCAAATCTGCTGCGGTAAGCGATGCAGTTCAAGGTGACGTATCTACACAATGCACTGCCAGTGCACTTCAGAATCACTCGAAAATCACATTCATTCTCGATAAGGCCGCGGCAGCCCGACTAAACATTTGACTTGAGATGGCACTGGTGACATTGCATTCGCTTGAGTAAATCGGACCGCGGCCATAGAATGCAGGTGTTCATGGATGAGTCCCAAGGAGGGGTAAGTCAGATCTTTGTCCGATGCTTGAGTAATGGATGCTCATAGGTTAGCACGGCAACTTTCTCTGATAGACCTTTGAGTTGGATGCTCAAGCGTGATGCTTTTCTATTTCCCCCTCCCATACCTGTTTGTGGAATAGCACCGATTAGTCGATGAGTGAACTTCATCACGAGTGTGGCGTTGCTGCCGTTTATCACCTGCCAGGCGGTGAATTGAGCGACCTTTGTGTAGAACAAGGGGCGGAAGAAATCTCACGGCTCATGCCGCGCATGTTGCAGGATATTCAAAACCGTGGCCAACTCGCCGCTGGAATCACGAGCTTCAGTAATTCGCGCGATCAGCTGATTGATACGCACAAGGATATCGGAACCGTACACGAAGTGTTCCGACTCTCACATCGCGGTAAGAGCGAAGCCTTGATGCAGGAATACGCCGGGTGTGCCGCAATCGGACACGTGCGTTATGCAACATGTGGACAGGAAGACCGTTCCTATGCTCAACCGTTCGAAAGACATCACATTCAGAAACACAAGTGGTTTAGCTTTGCCTTTAACGGGCAGTTAGCAAACTACCCACAACTTAGAGATAGGTTGCTTAGCGATGACAATCATCATCTGGCTCGGGAAACCGACACGGAGATCGTGATGCACGAGCTAAGCCGCGAAATGTCGGGTGACCGCAATCCAACGTTAATCGAAGTGATGCGAAATGTGAGCCAACGATTTGATGGCGCTTATTGCATCGTTCTGCTAAACGCCCAGGGTGATATGCTGGTTGCTCGCGATCCATTAGGTATCAAACCGCTGTGCTATGCTAAGCGAGGTCCGTTGTTTGCTGCTGCCAGCGAGAGTGTTGCCCTGTTAAATGTTGGGTTTGATAGTGATGAGATCAAGTCACTTGAACCTGGTCATGCCATTACCATCGTTGATGGTGAATTTAATATCGAACAATTTGCTGAAACCCCAGGTCGACGACACTGCTTCTTCGAGTGGATCTATTTTGCAAATGTCGCTAGTACGCTAGACGACAGATCGGTATACATGTCCCGTACAGCACTCGGGGCAGAACTTGCTCGAATCGAACAGGATGAGGGGATCATAACGATCGACGATGACACCATTGTTGTACCGGTGCCGGACACCAGTAAGGCTGCTGCGGACAGTATGGCTTACGAGCTTGGCGTACCATGTCGCGAAGGTCTCATCCGAAATCGTTACTCTGGACGTACATTTATCGAAGGTGGACAAGGGCGGCGGAAAAAAGCGGAAACCAAGTACACACCATTGCGCGAAGTGCTCGAAGGCAAACGTGTCATTTTAGTAGAAGACTCAATCGTTCGTTCCACCACGATGAAAGTGCTGCTAGGTAGAATTCGGGAGCTTGGTGGTGCTCGCGAGATTCATGTACGCGTTGCATGCCCACCAATCGTCGCACCTTGCTTCTACGGCATTGATATGTCGACGGTCAGTGAATTGTTTGCACCAAAATTCCTCAACGGTGGGCCGCTTACCCTCGAAGTTCAGCAGGCAATGGCTACGCAACTTCAGGCAGATTCACTGCGGTATTTACCAGTTGAATCCATCGCTCGCTCGATTGGTTATACGAGCGCGGAGTTATGTCAGGCATGCATCACTGGTGCTTACCCGACTGCCGTCGGCCAACAGTTGTACGAAATCGCACTAAACAATTGCGAAAACGGCGGCACCGACTCTCGTACATATGAAATCAGCAGCGTGTGATTTCACTTGCGTCGCTGTTTCCCAATACCACGTATGATTCCTGTGTGTATGACGGCAATTCTATAAATCACGTTGAATGCCGATTTAGGCTTTTGCACATCCAGAATTTGTCAGTCATAGTGCAAGTGGTGACGTTGTTTCCCGCCACATCCATCATTAAATCAAACACCGATGACTGACCTTGTTAGACAAGAGATCGCCGCTGCCGCAAAAAGAATTGTGGTCAAAGTTGGTACGCGCGTCCTCACTGGCGATGATGGACAACTAAACCTCAATCGAATTCATCACTTAGCACTCCAGTTACATCAAATCGGTGTCGCGGGCAAAGACGTGATTCTCGTCAGTAGTGGGGCGGTTGGTGCCGGGATGGGTAAGCTTGGCCTGACAAACCGGCCGTCAGACCTTAGTCGGTTGCAAGCCGTTGCTGCCGTTGGTCAAACTGCTCTGATGAAAGAGTATGAGCAGGTTTTCAGCGACCATGATCGCACTGCTGCTCAAGTCCTCTTAACTGCAAAAGATCTGGATGATAGAGCTGGTTACCTGAATGTCAGAAACACATTGCTCTCGTTGCTGGATATCGGGATCATCCCGATCGTAAATGAAAACGACACGGTTTCGGTCGATGAGCTAAAAACAACTTTTGGGGATAATGATCGCCTCGCCGCACTTGTTTCCAATCTGGTCGGTGCCGACCTACTCATCATCCTTTCAAACGTTGATGGGCTGTTCGATGGGCCACCGGATGAAGAATCCACCAGGCGCATCCCCCTTGTTAAAGATATTGCATCGGCAAGTGGGGAATTTGTTCATGATCAACACAACCAGCTCTCTCGAGGTGGAATGGCCAGCAAGCTTGATGCTGCGACCGTTATAACGAATGCCGGTGAAAACATGATCATCGCCAATGGTAAGGTTGATAATGTGCTAATCGACATCCTTGCTGGAAATGATGTAGGAACCTTATTCATGGCAAAAAGCGAAACGATGTCGTCATGGAAACGATGGCTTCGATTTTCTGCACAGCCTCGTGGCTCCATTGCCCTGGATCAAGGCGCGTGCGAGGCCGTGAGTAAACAGGGTGGCAGCATCTTGTCGATTGGAATTACTGCGGTGGATGGCGAATTCACTAAGGGCGACGCCGTCCTGATTATTGACATGGACGGCAATGAAATTGCGCGTGGATTAACGAATTACGATGCCTCGGAAGTGCAGCAGATAAAGGGTCTGAGTTCTGATCGGATCCTTGAGACACTCGGTTACCGCCCTTATGAAGAAGTCGTGCATAGAGATAATATCGCGATGTAGATCCTGCCTAAACTTATTGGCAGATTCTCATGGCCGTGTTAGTCTAAAATACTTGATTCCTATATAGGTTGATCAACTAAATAACTCCTTAATCAACAGGTGAGTAGCAATGACCAAACCTCGTCGCAAACTCAAAAAAGCAAATCACGGTAGCCGTCCGGCCAATGCAAAGGCTCGCAAAGCAAAACGAAAGAAAATCCGGACTTAGTGCTCGCCGCGTAGCAATTCTGCCTAGGTAAGAATTTTACAAACACAAGGGTATCCAAAGTGGTCGCCAAAGAATTCCTGGTGGATCTCGACCAGATCGACATGGAAAATGTAATTGCAGATCGCGATGAGATTGCTAAGCACAATCCACAGCGGTTTGAAATGGAACAGCTCAGTGCTGTGGTATATCTCGATGAAGAGTCGCTGACTATCGTCGGTTATAAAGACATCACCGAAGATGAGTTTTGGGTGCGGGGGCATATGCCAAATATACCCCTAATGCCCGGCGTTATTCAGCTGGAAGCAGCTGCTCAGCTTTGTAGTTTTATCTGTCAGTATCTGGATGTATCCGGAGCCGATATGGTTGGTTTCGGTGGGCTGGATAACGTCCGTTTTCGCGAAGCAGTTCTACCTGGTGATCGCCTAATCGTCATATGCAGACTTACAAGAGTGCGGCGGCAGCGCATGGTTGTCTGTGACTTCCAATGCATCGTTAACGGTGAAATTGCCTGCGAAGGAACGCTCCGAGGTATTCCCTTACCCCTCGCTGCCCTAAAAGCAGCACTTGCAAGACCCGAATGACGGTTAACCGGATGCAATGACGAGGTGAGCATTGGGACGACGTGCATTAAGAAAACTCAATCCAACTCTGGATCTGAGCCCATACTATGCTGAAATCGAAGATCTGACCGACGAATGTACTATCTCGGATTTCTTTACCCAGCAACAACCTCTCGAAATAGAGGTTGGCAGCGGGAAAGGTCTCTTTATGCAGACGGCTTCCGTTGATCATCCGGAGCGCAATTTTCTTGGCATTGAAATCGCTCGAAAATATGCAAAGCACTGTGCATCGCGCCTAGCGCGACAAGAACAGGCAAACGCTTTTATGCTGCAGGGCGATGCACTTGGGTTTATCTCAAAGCATATTGCGAATAATATTGTCGCCGCCATTCACGTATACTTCCCAGACCCCTGGTGGAAAGCTCGTCATCGAAAACGGCGCGTCATGAATGAGTCGTTCGTCACGGACATCATTCGTTGCCTCATACCGAATGGAATCTTGCACTTCTGGACAGATGTAAAAGAATACTTTGATGTAACCTTAGAGTTGCTCGAGGGCTTTCCGGAACTCAGCGGCCCAAACGCAGTAGAAGAAAAAACTGCTGAACACGACTTGGATTACCGAACACACTTTGAAAGACGGATGCGAAAGAACGACATCCCCGTCTACCGCAGTCAATTCATCCTTTCGTAATGAAAGAGTCCGAACCCCTCCGATGGAAATCATTTCTTTACCTCATCCGACTTTGCGATATAAATCCAAACCGGTGAAACGCATAAATGCCGAGCTTCGAGCTATCGTCCAGGAAATGTTCGAACTCATGTATGAAGCAAACGGAATCGGTCTGGCTGCAAATCAAGTTGACTTACCACTTCGGCTATTCGTCGTAAACACGACGGCAAAAAAAGGGGATGGTGAGGAGTTAGTATTCATCAATCCGGTCTTAACTCGAGGCAAAGGCCGGGAAACGGCAGAAGAAGGCTGCTTGAGCTTAGCCGGTATCTATGGGCCGGTTGCCAGGTACAAGAGTATTCATGTGGATGCTTATGGAATCGACGGCAAACCATTCTCAGCAGACCTGTCTGGAATGATGGCCCGTGTTGTTCAACATGAGACGGATCATTTGGATGGTGTGATGTTCACCGACAGAATGAACCAGTATGAGTTAGCGGAGATCGAAGCTGAACTTGAAGAATTCGAGATTGAGTTTAGATCCAAACGTGCCGACGGATCGATACCAGATGACGTAGCGGTTTTCGCACGTTTGGCAGATTTTGAGTCACAGTTTTGTTAACACCGGAGACGCCGAATGCGTATTGTCGTCATGGGAACCGGTGGATTTGTCGTACCGGCCTTCAAGTTGTTATTGGAATCTGATCACGACATCCTCGCTGTTGTCACGCGGCCTGAAAAACTGGCACGGGGAGGCCGTCGCCCGCCACCAAACCCAATGCGACAGGCTGCTGATGGCATTGACATCCCCCTCTTAGATCCGGCCAACGTGAATGATGAAGCATTCGTCCAACAGCTAACTGAAATGCAGCCGGACTTACTTGTCGTTTGTGACTTTGGTCAAATCCTATCGGCGGAAACTCTTAGCAGCGCACCTCTCGGAGGGATCAATCTCCACGGTTCACTTTTACCCGCTTACCGGGGGGCGGCACCGGTACAGTGGGCAATTATCAATGGTGATCCGGTAACCGGAATTACTGTGATCCATATGACGCCACTTCTTGATGGCGGTCCTACGCTAATAAAAATCGAAACCAAGATTCAGCCGGATGAATCCGCTGTTGATCTTGAGAATCGCCTAGCTGAAATTGGAGCACCTGCGGTACTTGATTCCATTTCCATGCTTGAGAATTGGGATCGGTCGACACCAATTGGCGAATCACAGGATGATACTCGTTCAACTCGCGCACCACGACTGGCCAAATCTGACGGCAATATTGATTGGAACGCCACGACAGCAGAAATACTAAATCGTCATCGTGGAGTTCAGCCATGGCCCGGCAGCTTCACATTCTGCAATCGTGAAAACGGAAAACCGCTGCGATTACTCATCGGTGAAATCCGCCTTGTTGATGGCGAATGTGGAGTACCCGGTAGTTTGATCGACAACCAATTCAAAGAGTTATGGATCGCTACGGATGATGGCGTGGTTGCCATTGAACAGGTGCAACCTGCTGGAAAACGCACCATGACAGCTGATGAGTTCTTGCGGGGTTATCAAATTAAACCCGGTACGCTGTTTTCACAATCATCTGATGGCTGATTTGAGACCGTTGATTTAAGCGAATTTGTTTTGCACTGCATGAGTGTAAATATCGCCAACCACTATTACGGCATGATCAAGTACGTCTATACTGAGACTAACTGCGGCAACTGCCGTGAATCGACTTAGTCCTCCCAACATGGATGGGTGTTCATGTATTTCAAAATGGCCAAAAGATTGTTGTTCCACACGAACAAGCGTTTGCTTTGGAATCTGGCTTGGAAAGCAGGATTTAAGGGAATCCGCAGTGTGCAGAAGCACAAGAAACGCCTCAAGCGTGGGGATTTCTTTCCACCGTTTCTCTACATCTCCATCATCAATAGCTGTAATTTACGATGTCAGGGATGCTGGGTAGATGTAGCTGCAAAGCAAAGCAAAATTGAAGTGGAAGCCATGGACAGGCTGATTAATGAAGCCAAAGCCATGGGCAATTCCTTCTTCGGGATCCTCGGGGGTGAGCCATTCATGCATCCCGAGCTATTAGAAGTGCTAGGAAATCACCGTGACTGTTATTTCCAAATCTTTACGAATGGGCAATTCATCACACCAGAAGTTGCCGCCGAATTGCGACGGCTTGGCAATGCGACGCCCCTGATTAGCGTCGAGGGAAATGAAATCGTCAGCGATGAACGACGTGGCCGTAAAGAGGTCTTTAACAAAACAATGGCCGGTATCCAGAATTGTCTGGATGCTAAGTTGCTTACCGGTGTCTGTACGAGCGTTTGCCAAACGAATTATGACGAGCTTGTTAGCGAAGAATGGATTGATCGCCTGATAGACATGAACGTCATGTACGCATGGTTCCATATATATAGACCCATTGGGCCTGACCCGTGCCCGGAATTGGCTCTTACACCTGAACAACAAGTAGAAGTGCGAAAATTTGTTGTTGAAATGCGGGCAAAGAAGCCAATCGTCATTGTCGATGCTTACCATGATGACCAAGGCAATGCCCTATGCCCCGCTGCCACAGGATTTACGCACCACATCAGTCCATGGGGTGATATCGAACCATGCCCTATTATTCAGTTTGCAAATGAGTCTATTCATGATGAACGCCCACTAAGACAAGTGTTCAACGAATCAGAATTTCTGCGCGACTTCAGAGAAACAACTGCTAAGCATACACGCGGCTGTATTGTTCTGGAACGACCTGATCTTCTCCACGAAATTGCCAGTCGCCATGGAGCTCAGGATACGACTGCTCGAAAAGCAGCATTTGCGGAGTTAGAGAATCTCGACCTACGCCCGTCACAATACAATCCGGGCCATGAAATCCGAGAAAAGAATTTTGTATATCGAATGGCCAAGAAATTCTGGTTCAATGACTATGGTGCATACACAAAACATTTTGATGCAGACAATTGGATCGACTCACGCGAAGCGCCTATAGAACAGTCGAGAGTGCCTGATTTACATCAAATTGAAAACTGATCATCCTGAATAAAGAATTCGTAGATGGCCATAGAAGTAGCATGCCAGTACGGTGCCAGATTTCAGATTCCTGATCACCTCGCTGGAAAATCATCGCCTTGCCCAAAGTGTGGCAACCAACTCTTGCTCACCGCAGTGAATGCGCCCAATCAGGCAGTACAGAAACAACCCCAAGACCACGCGATCTCGGCATTCATTGAAGATGTCAACGCTGGCGGGATTCAAGATGACATCGCGCTTGTAAGCACCCCTACGCCGAAGCCGCTAGTGGACGTTGGCCCGACGCTTCGCGAAGAGCTATTTCAGCGAGTGCCCAGCGTCATCATGACAAACGCGACTCTGGCCGCTAAACACACGAACTCAAACAAGCGTTGGGTTCTTATTGCTGCCGCCGTGATAGTTGTTGGACTCGCGACAACAGTCTTTCTCATCACTCAATACAATCAGGATCCTAAAAGCGTTGGCACGCCTGGCCTAGCAAGCGCCGATGGTTCAGGTTATTCAGATCAGTCCATGCCAGATAACATGGCTCAACAAAACTCGACGACTGTTACCGAAGCAGATGCAATCGGGCTGGCGCGGCAAATCGAAGAAGGAATCAACGGCGGCAATAGTGTGTCCGTCTCACAACTTTGGGATGTTGAAACACTGGTAGATAGAGCAACCGATCCCATGGAAAAGATTTTTCCTGGGCCTCTGGATTTTGCTGACGCCAAACAAGGCTTCAAGTCTGCTTTTGTACCTGCGTCGCTAGATTGGGCTCAACAAATTGCTGATGCAATTGGACTTGATGGTAGTTTTGTTTTCCTGCGCTCACGGACATATCGTGGCTACAGAACCGCCCTGTTTCGACTCATCCACTCTGAATCAAGCGGAATCGACTATCACGAGATGATTCTTGATAGAGTCAATGGTCAAGTGCGTATCATTGATAATTTCATCTACACCGAAGGAGAGACGAGAACCGAGACGATCCAAAGGGCATTCACGCTAATTGTTAAATTGATGAAACGCGACGGCATCACCCAGACAGATCAATTGAACATGCTGCAATTACAAAACACCTACCAACTCGGTGACTATCATGGGGTAATTCGTACCTATAACCAGTTACCCGCGCTTATGCGTAACATGAAACGGATACGGATAATCTATATGACAGCACTGTTGGAATTGGATGAAACTCAATATCTACAGGCATTTGAGGCTTTCAAACGCGATTTTCCTAACGACAATTCCATTGACCTACTATCTATCGATTTCTTTGTCATTCAGGAAAACATTACAAATGCCATTGCCTGTGTGGATCGCCTCGACAAGTCCCTAGGTGGAGACCCATATCTCGACTCCACGCGAACAGGAATCTACATGGCTGGTGAAAACCAGGTGAAAGCGAAGGAAGCTGCTGACCGGTACATCCAGAACTCTCCTTCTGACATTGAAGCTGCATGGAATCTCGCTGATTATGCGATCTACTTTGAAGACCATCCTTTACTGCTAAACGCCCTTAAAACGCTAGCCTCAGACCACGCGGTTGAATTCGAAGACCTGAGTACAATTGAAGGGTATGAAGCATTTGTGCGTTCGCCTGAATACCAGCAGTGGCTGCAATTTCAAAATCAGTTGCAACTCTAGATCGGGCGCATAATCGCTCGATACGATTGGCTTCATATGTCCATTGCTCAACGACTTACCGCTGCAATTAACCGCACAACGAGTCACTTGTTGGCAGAACGTAGTAAGGATGGGATATGGGAAGGTGAATTATCTTCAAGCGCACTCTCCACTGCTACAGCTGTTTCCGCACTTGCTGTTTTTCGCAATGGCCTGCAAGCAAGTGAGGCAAAGGTCAGTGAACTCAATTGTGGCCTGGGCGACATTGAGGAAATCTCCGAACTGATTGATCGTGGAGTGACTTGGATCGCAGTACATCAAAACTCTGACGGTGGCTTCGGGGACACCACGTTGAGTTACTCTAATATTGCAACCAGTATGCTGGTCGTTGCAGCCTTAGAACTGGCAGGTAAGTCCGGTGAATATCAGTCTCTCATTGAGCGGGCGAACAAGTTCATTGATTCACGTGGCCGTGTTGATGGACTCCGCGATCGCTATGGCAAGGATAAGACGTTTGCTGTTCCTATCCTCACCAATGCTGCAATTGCTGGCCTAGTGGATTGGAATGATGTATCACCATTACCATTTGAGTTAGCCTGCTTTCCGCAATCACTCTATAGGTTTCTTAAGATGCCCGTGGTGAGCTACGCCATTCCCGCTCTCGTTGCTATTGGTCAGGCGCGATTCTTTCATAAGAAACCATGGAACCCGATTTCGAGGATTATTCGCACACTCGCTGTAAAGAAGAGCCTGCGAGTGCTTGAAAGGATGCAACCGGATAGTGGTGGTTATCTCGAGGCAATCCCATTAACAAGCTTCGTGGTTATGAGTCTCGCGTCCATTGAGCGTGCTGATCATCCGGTTACCTGTAATGGAATCCGGTTCATTTCCGGGAGTGTGAGAAGTGATGGTAGCTGGCCGATCGACACAAATCTTGCGACATGGAACACTTCACTCAGCATTAATGCACTTTCTAAATGCCCCTCAGGATTGCAAACGGTTGACTGTCTCGAGTGGCTGCTGAATTGTCAGCACGCGACACGTCATCCTTTTACCGGTGCTGCTCCCGGAGGTTGGGGGTGGAGTAACTTGAGTGGCGCCGTACCAGACTGTGATGATACGCCCGGAGCACTCATCGCTCTTAGCGAAATCTCCAAAAAATGCGAGATGAGCACAGAGGATCGCCGGCAATTAGAAGCCTCCATCGCTCCTGGAATCGAATGGATGTTAGGACTGCAAAACCGAGATAAGGGATGGCCAACATTTTGCCGGGGGTGGGGTAAGTTACCGTTCGACCGAAGCGGAAGTGACCTGACGGCGCATGTTCTTCGAGCACTGGCGGCCTGGCAATCAAAAGTCCCGAAATCTCGGTTAACACGTACTCTGAATAGCAGTTTTAAGTATTTAGAGAATACACAGCATGCAAACGGCTATTGGTTACCTTTGTGGTTTGGTAACCAGGATGACCCAAACGAAGAAAACCCGATATACGGTACGTCAAAAGTATTGCTCGCCTATTCGGATTGGGGAAAAGAAAACGACGAAGTTGCTAAGAGAGGATTGCAATGGCTAGTTGAGCAGCAAAACCCAAATGGCGGATGGGGAAGTTCTGTAGCCTCTCAGGATAAGCAGATAGATGATGAATCGACTGCAACCGCTATTACACTTAGCTATATGGAAAGCAGCGTAGGAGAAACTGCTTTAGCAGTTGAAGCGATTGTCGCTACCGACAAAGGTCACAAATATAAGGGGATAATTGAAAAAGGACTTTTGTGGTTACTGGATACGGTAGAGAAAGATACGTGGACGAACCCGTCTCCCATTGGTTTCTACTTCGCAAAGCTGTGGTATTATGAAAGACTGTATCCTATGATTTTTACGGTCTCTGCCTTGGGAAACTGTCAAAACCTGTTTTCAGAGTCATCAGAACACGCACAGCTGTAGAGTACCGATTGGACAAATGAAGGAATCAATCTTGGCAACTGCATCATCGGTGAATCAACAATCCGGTTCGGCCGAGGACCAATCTAGTCGCAGATCTGCACGACGGTCTACTGCTCATTTAAAAATGGTGCCACAAACGTTGGACCATCGTGAACAACTGCGCATGAAGTGCAAGGAAGTTGCTGACAAACTCGATAAATCCCGTCCAATGACAAAGGACGAGATGGAAGTTGTCGCACGGGAGATGCTGGCCGAGCACGGGCTCGATGAAGGCTACCTCGGTTGGACCATGGTAAATCTGGCCAGTGAGTTTTGGCGAGACCAGGTGGCAATGGTACCACCATCACGTCGATTATTTCTGCTTCCGCACTGTTTGAAACACGCCGAAGGCTGCCCTGCCGATTACGATCAATTCGGACTCGATTGTAAAACATGCGGTGCCTGCAGCATTGCTGACTTTCGTGGAGCCGCTGAAGAAATGGGCTACCGTGTGCTGGTAGCTGAAGGTTCACCGATCGTAATGAAGATCATCGTAAGTGGATACGTTGATGCAATTGTTGGTGTAGCCTGCCTAAATGTGCTTGAGAAGGCAATCGACAAGATTCTGCTGGCCGGCATACCGTGCATGGCAGTCCCACTACTTTCAAACGACTGCCGAAATACTGCAGTAGATGAACAGTGGGTAAGCGACATGATTCACGTTCAAGCTTCCGAAGGCACACAACAAACACGCACTTATATGCATTTGATGCGGTCCGCTGCAAATATGTTCGCCACCGATGAACTTGAAAGACTCGCTCCGCGGTTCCGTGGCGGACCAAGGTTAAGCGAAATGAACGGGCAAGGGGTTGGTGGTTTGGATCCCGTGTGCGCGACGGAGGCCATTGCCTATGACTTCCTTAGTCGAGGGGGCAAACACTCACGGCCCTTTATAACGCTCGCTACCTATGATGCACTAACTGGTGGACGTGGCACTACCGGCATGGGGGCGGCACATCTGGAATCCCTTTCCGATCAAATCAAGTTAACTGCAATGTCTATTGAGACATTTCACAAAGCATCATTGGTTCACGACGATATTCAGGACAATGATGCTTACCGTTATGGCGAGGAAACATTACATCGTAAATACGGTATCCCCACAGCTATCAATGTCGGCGACTATCTGATCGGGCTTGGTTATCGCTTGGTTTCACGCGAAGCCGCAACACTTGGCCCGGATGTCGCCTCTGACATTATCGACATCCTAGCCGAAGCACATACCAAGCTATCAGAGGGTCAAGGCGCTGAGCTCTTGTGGAGAGATTCATTAAATAAACGGCTGTCACCTCTCGATGCTTTGAAGATCTATGCACTTAAGACATCACCTGCATTTGAAGCAGCCATGATGTCCGGTGTACGACTAGCCCACGCAATTGGTGAGTATCGCGAACCGGTCAAAGTATTTGCGAGGAATCTTGGAGTTGCTTTCCAGATTCTCAATGACTTGATCGACTGGCAAGGTGATGATTTCAATAAGATGAATGCCGGTGGAGATACACTCGGCGGACGCCCAACAGTGCTTCTATCACTTGCCTTGGAAAATTTAGACTCTGATGAGCAGGAAGAACTTCTGTCACTCGTTGAGAATGATCAGCTCTCCGCTGAACAACGCTTAGCCAGAGTGAAGGAGTTGTATACTAAAGCAAATGTATTTGAAACCGCCTATCGGCTTGTTGATAAACACCAACAGCGAGCAGAGTTAGTGGCAGATGAGATTCAACCGGAAGACATGCGACGATTGATGTACTTCCTAGTGGATACGGTTCTGGACCGACCATCTTTTGATGAAGCCGTCGCCGAACCTGTCCAAATTGATCAGGATGCTTGATGAAGTAACCGCGCCGCTTCCTTAATAGTCCATTTCCCAGCCAACTTCAGCCTTTCTACGTGATGTGACGATGGAGAATCAAGCACCTCCTCCTGATCCGAAAGCTCTGGTTGAGTTGTTCTATTCCGACAAAAATCTGTTTGGGACTTATGTTGAACAAGCGGAATGTGATCTCACGGAAACCTCGCGTCGACTTTTGTCACATAATCACCATATGACCGTGACCGTCGAGGAATACCATGGATCACTCGTAGACGTCAAAGTGCTAGAGACGAGAACGGATGAGCGCTTTTATAGCCGAAAAATTCTCCTGACTAGGCAATCAGATGATCGCGTGGTGCAATTTGGTATCGTTAGATTGGACTTGGAATCAATTGACGTTCCAGTCCGTGACGAAATCCTAAGCCAGCAAACACCGTTGGGACGTATCCTTATTCAACATAATGTGTTGCGGCGTGTGGAACTCAGTAGCTTGTGGAAGATCACTGTCGGCGAAGATCTCTCTACTTGTTGTGATGTACCGGTAGGACACGGCCTGTTTGGGAGAACAGCGTGGATCTACTGCAATGGGAAACCTGCTGTTGAATTGCTCGAAGTTGTCACCGATTCATGACGTCATAATCCGCTAGAAGACCAAGTTCTTGTGAATAACCTAAAGGAAAAATACGACTGCATAATTGTGGGCGGTGGCCCCGCAGGCAGTGCGGCTGCTACGATCATCTCGCAAGGTGGGTTTGATACCCTATTGCTCGAACGAGAAGCCATGCCTCGTTACCACATCGGCGAGTCCTTGATGCCGGAGGCCTTCTGGTGTTTTGAGAGACTTGGAGTTCTCGATCAGATGCGCAACAGTGACTATGTGCGTAAATTCAGTGTGCAGTTTGTTAGCTCCACCGGAAAGGAATCGCAACCTTTTTTCTTTAAGCAACATGACCCGCGCGAGTGCTCAAGTACGTGGCAGGTTGAGCGGGCTGAGTTTGACCACATGCTCTTTAAAAATGCGGNAGCTAACGGCGCATCTTGCGTTGACCAAGCTAGAGTCATGGACGTACTCATGGATGGNGACCGCGCTGTTGGTGCTACGGTGCAGACTGCGGAGGGGACCAGTAAGGAAGTGCGGGCCAAAGTAGTTGTGGATGCAACTGGACTACAGGCAGTAATTGCTCATCGAATGGGATTGCGACACGATGAGGAAGATCTCAAGAAGATCGCCATTTGGTCATACTTTGAAAATGCTGAACGTGACCCTGGAGAGCACGGTGGAGCAACCATCATTCTCCATACAGAAAAGAAGGACTCTTGGTTTTGGTTTATCCCGTTGCGTAATGGAATTACAAGTGTTGGTGTAGTTGGCGATCGAAATTACATGCTTGAGGGTCGGGAGTCACCTGAACAGACATTTGCTGATGAGTTAGCTTTGTGTCCAGCCATGCAGAGGCGTTTAGCGCCATCAACGAATATTGANAAGTACCGCGTTGCAAGAGAGTTTTCTTATACAACAACTCAACANTCCGGCGACGGTTGGGTCTTNGTTGGGGACGCGATGGGTTTCATAGATCCCATTTATAGCTCAGGAGTGTATTTTGCNCTGCAATCAGGAATCATGGCAGCCGATGCCATTGTCACTGGATTGAAAAACGATGACACCAGTGCCACCCAACTTGCAAGTTGGGTTGATGAGTTTAGGGAAGGCACGCAGTGGATCCGCAAATTGGTTGATGTTTATTACTGCAACCCATTTAGCATGGGTAGATTCCTAAAGATGTATCCTCAATACATCGGAAACATCACCGATCTCTTAATTGGCCGAATTTTCTACGATGGTGCTGGCGCAGTCTTCCAGGANCTCGACCCAGCAATGCAAATGGCCATCAACGACGCTCAATAATCTCAATCATGGACACCCACTNTTTGATTCTGCNTGGTTTTTCGGAGTCAAAACANATCGAAGTACATGCCTGTCTTAGTTCTTTACNAGAGAATTTGACTGTTTCACNAAATTCATAGCCAAAAACAGTGGGTGTCTATGATTTATCACATGATTTGTTCTAGAATTGCACTTTTGAATCCTACTTCTATTAAATCCTTCCGCAATCGACACGCAATCATGAACAAGAATGGCAAGTTCATCGTGATCGGGTTAGTTATCCTCCTGATCATTCTTCATCACGATGTCTGGAATTGGGACAAAAAGGAGCCTGTGATGGGCTTCATGCCCGTTGCACTGCTTTGGCAGGCGCTTATATCCGTTGGTGCGGGCATAACTTGGTATATCGCTACAAAAATCGCGTGGCCAGTGTTTGATGATGATGAGGCAGCTGTGGCAACAGAATCCGTCACCGATGCCAATTCAGAAGTAAGTGAGGGAGGTGAATAATGACACAGTTAGTCATCATTAGTATCTACCTGATGCTACTTTTGTTGCTTGGCCTGTTTGCCAGCAAGCTTTTCCGCGGTACCAGCAAAGACTATATGCTGGCAAGCCATTCAATTGGCCCATTTATGCTGTTGATGTCACTGTTTGGCACAACTATGACGGCATTCGCACTAGTAGGATCCACCGGAGAGTCTTTTAAAGAAGGTGCTGGTGTTTATGGTCTGCTTGCGTCTTCCAGTGGCATCATTCACTCTCTCTGCTTCTTTGTCCTTGGCGTAAAGTTATGGGACTTAGGACGGAAAAATGGTTATACAACTCAGATTCAGTATTTTAGAGACCGACTAGAGAGCGACAAAATTGGAATCCTTCTATTTCCTATCCTTGTTGGACTCGTAATTCCATATCTTCTTATTGGCGTGATGGCGTCCGGTACTGTAATCAACAGCATCACAGAAGGTGCATTTGAAACAGCATTTGCAGATTATGACTACGGCGTACCACCGTGGCTTGCCTCGCTGGTAATCTGCATCGTTGTCCTGATTTACGTGTTTTTCGGCGGAATGCGTGGAACTGCAATGGCAAATACAGCGCAGACTATGGTCTTCATGGTGTTGGGGCTGATCACATTTGTAATTATCTCAAACGAACTTGGTGGTCTTGAGAAGGCAACGCAAAATGTGGTTGATAAGAACCCAAGTAAGATGATGCGTGTGGTGGATCAACAAGATCAGGACAAATACGAAGATTCGTTTGCAAAATGGAAAACCCTAGCCTACTACAACTACGCTAAAAATATTAAGGGACTGACGTTAACTGATGAGCAGATCAAGGCTGGTATGGATGCATTCCCTGTGGCTGGCCCAGCTGGCTACCTGAAAAAGACACGCGGTCCAGCTGTCTTTGCGGCCAAGAATGGACTAATCGACCTTACGCTTGAAGAAAAGAACAAAGCTCTTCTCCTTCAAGATGACCGGATCACTGAAAATGAAGCTAAGGGGGACATTAAAGATCTGCCCGCAAAAGAAGAGCTAACGCATGAAGACTTCGAAAAATGGCATCGACGCGGTGGAGCTGATGCCGTCGGTCTTAAGATTTTTGAGGCACAAGTTGGACACCCCAACGACTCGATGTCTGGCAAGCCCGAGCTAAAGAAATGGACTCGTAAGAAAGCCAAGGGTGTATATCGTGCTACCTCATGGGCTCCTGATTCACCTCGTCCGATGGATCCATGGAAGTTTCTAACATATTTCTTTGTACCGCTTTCTGTCGGAATGTTTCCACACTTGTTTCAACACTGGCTTACTGCAAAAAGTGCGGATAGCTTCAAGCTTGCTGTCGTGGCACATCCAATTTTCATCATGATCGTATGGGTTCCATGCGTATTGTTGGGAGTTTGGATGACAAGTGCTGACATCATTCCAGCACACTTCCCGCCTAATGCGGTTTTACCCGCTGCAGTGAAAGCGCTAACCACACCATTTGTGGCTGGACTATTATCAGCAGGAATCCTGGCAGCGATTATGTCATCACTCGACAGCCAGTTCCTGTGTGTGGGCACCATGTTTACGACGGACATCGTTACACACTATCGCAAGAAAAGTGAATTCACTGATAAACAACTGATCGTCATTGCCCGAACATTTATTGTGGCAATTGTCGCCCTTACATACTTTTTCAGTCTGTTTGAACCACGGCGAGTATTCACGCTAGGTGTGTGGTGCTTCAGTGGATTCTCGTCCTTGTTCCCGCTGATCTTCGCCAGTTTGTACTGGAAGAAGCTGACCAAGGCTGGTGCCTACGCCGCGATTCTGGCAGCAGGTGGATCATGGCTATACATGTTCGCAGAATCGAATTGGGCGGCTAATCCGCACTATACGATTTTCGGGGTAATGCCTGTAGCTTTAATGGTTGCAGCGACAACCGTTACCATGGTTGCTGTCTCTCTGGTGACAAAACCACCGAGCGATGAGACGCTTAAGAAATTCTTCAAATAACCTCACCCAGCGTCTGCATTTTGTAACCAGAGGAGCAGATTGTGCTGCGCAATCTAAGACAGGCATAGAATTCGCAGACTTACATCGCAAGATCATAGACTGTGTATGCATTTGAGGTGAGATTGAAAAAGTGGGTGTCCATGATTAAATGCCCTCTTACGTGGGTGGATTCTTTGTCATAAACTGGAATCTTTCCCTCCTCCGTTGTTCAGGTTGTTTGAGCACGTCCGTGGGGTGTCGAAGTCACCTTGGGGAGGTCGCGTGTTATGAAGAATGACACGCGAGGTAACGAAACCTGCAAATGCAAAGAGAAATAAATTATGCCAGCTCCCAGAGGACGTGGACGGGGTCGATCCCGGTCCAAAGCAAGAACACGCACAAAGAAGAAGGATCCACTATTCGTCGATGGCAAGCGTCCACGACCGATGTTCGTGGATTACAAAGACGTCGACTCACTAAAGAAGCTTGTTAATCGTCACGGCAGAATTGTTGGTCGACGAAAGACGGGTTGTGGTGCGGTCAGCCAACACGCTGTCACACAGGCAATTAAGCGAGCTCGTTTTATGGCACTACTGCCATACACAGGCGACTGAGCCAAACGCTCAAGCCGCTAAGAAAACCTACTCTTTTCAAGCCGGGGCCGATTCATCCAACCTAATCGCTCCCCGGTTTTTTTATGCACTCATCCACCCCATCGCTCACTATAGTGAAACCATGAGTGAATCCTTCCAGTACACCCGACTAGTACAATTCCGTGACACCGACGCTGCCGGAATCATGCACTTCTCCGTCTACTTTACGATGATGGAAGAAGCTGAACATGCGCTTCTGCGGCATGTGGGTACAAGCGTGGTTGTTACCTCTGAGGAAACCACAGTCAGTTGGCCACGCGTATCTTCGCAGTGCGATTTTTCCGGTACAGCAAAGTTCGAAGATGAAGTTCAGATTCAAGTAAGTATTTCCAGAATCGGTACACGAAGCATCACTTACGAATTCACATTTTTCAACGCCGGAAGTCAAATCGCGCAAGGCACCATGACAAATGTCTGTTGTGAAATCACTGCTGACGGACCCAAATCGATCGATATCTGTAATGAACTCAAGCAACATTTAGCACCATTCGTACAACAAGCAGAATAACACCTGTTTTCACCATCTACGTTGTCGTGGCAAAGCCTCCAGCAACAATTCAACACGCCAGCTAATGAATCCCTATCTCCAGGACCTGACAATTCGACTGGCCATCGGGATCGCTGCTCTTGATGAACCAACACGAAAACGACACGCTAAATTCCTCCTAAACAAACAACGCGAGGACGGGGGATTTGCGGGACGTGAGGGAGAAAGCGATCTGTACTACACCGGATTTGCTTTGAGAAGCCTGGGAATCCTTGGCGAACTCTATGGTGAACCGGCAGAACGCTCAGCCGAGTTCCTCCGGAACCGCCTTACTGGCCATGAAACCATCATCGATTTTGTATCTCTCATATACGGCGCAGCACTACTGGAAACGTCGGCTGGTATAGACATCTTTGAAGACTTAAGTGAATCGTGGCGGGATAATGTCGCCAACACACTTGAGTCTCTGCGTCGTGACGACGGTGGCTATGCTAAAGCACCCGAAGGAAACATAAGCAGCACGTATCATTCATTTCTCGTGTTAATTTGCCGCGAGCTAATTGAGAGGCCTATCCCTTCACAAACTGGGCTTATTGATTTCATTGAATCCCAACGGGCCGAGTCGGGCGGCTTTCTTGAAATCAAGGCGGGCAAACGAGCCGGAACAAATCCGACAGCCGCTGCAATAGGCGTTCTGAAATCGCTTGGTGCAATAACCGATGACATTCGTGATGAGACAACTCACTTCCTACTGCAAATGCAAACCGATGAAGGTGGCATCAGGGCAAACACGCGGATCCCAATCGCCGACTTGCTTAGCACGTTTACCGGTCTGTTAACCCTTCAAGACCTCGATGCGGGTGACAACATCGATAAACGTTCGATACGGCGATTTACAAACAGCCTACAAAATCGTGACGGCGGGTTCATGGCAGCCGCATGGGATGAAGTTTGTGACGTAGAATACACTTTTTACGGACTTGGAGTTCTTGCTCTACTTGCTGACCACGAATAACCATATCAACAGAATCGAATGACAAAGTTAATCGTATCCGACCTGCATAAAGAGTACCCAACACGCGGTGAGCCGTTGAAGGTCCTCAGAGGCATTTCACTCGAACTAACCGCCGGCACAAATCTGGCCATTGTCGGTCCAAGTGGCTCCGGGAAGAGCACACTGCTACACATACTGGGCACACTGGACAGGCCAACTTCCGGCACCGTTACGCTCGACGACAATGACCCGTTTGAATTGGACGATCAGGAACTCGCTACATATCGGAATAACAACATTGGGTTCATCTTTCAGGATCATCATCTGCTGCCACAGATGAGCGTTTTGGAAAACGTGCTGATTCCCGCTCTGGCCGACGGTAAGCCAGGGTCTGATTTACGAGAACGAGCGTTAAATCTTCTCGAACGAGTCGGTCTGAGCGATCGACTGCATCATCGTCCATCAGAACTTTCCGGTGGTGAACGGGAACGCGTCGCAGTTGCCAGATCACTTATCCTCTCCCCTTCACTACTCGTCGCGGACGAACCAACCGGGAATCTTGACCGCACAAATGCCCGACAAGTGGCTGAGCTTCTTTTGGATATCCAACGCACTGATAACATGATGCTCGTCGTAGTCACTCACAGCGGCGAAATTGCAGACATGCTTGATTCCAAATCAGAGATTGATGACGGCAAACTGATATGACCAATCAGCGGTATATCATCGGAAGTCTAATCCACCACTGGCGCATCAACTTGGCGGTGGCTTTAGGTGTAGCCGCAGCGACAGCCGTCCTTACAGGCGCACTGCTTATCGGTGATTCAATGCGTGCGAGTTTACGGCACGTGACGCTCGATCGACTCGGTGACATCGATGAAATACTCGTGAATGACCGGTTCTTTAGAGCTAAGCTCGTTACGGAATTACAATCGCAACCTGAATTCGGATCAGATTACAAATTAGCAGAACCGGCAATTGTGTTTCCTCAAGGCACGATTGAAACCCGTGGCGGGCAAGACGACATAGAAGTCGCTCGGGCCGCAAATATCCTGGTGTTGGGTATTTCAGATGCGTTTTGGAATCTCGACTCACTCAATGCTCAACCAGTCGCACTTAACGATGGTGAAGTAATACTCAACCAAGCTCTGGCTGCTGATCTGAACGTAAAAGTCGGAGACCTTATCACACTACGACTGCCTAAAGAACTGCAAGTTAATGCCGACAGTCCACTGGGATCCGAAGAGTCTACGGATCGCGTCGAAGGCATCCCAGATCTTAAAGTCGCCGCAATTATCCAAAACAAGGGTCTCGGTAGATTTGCGTTACGGCCTAATCAGACGACATCAAGAAACGCATATGTTCGTCTGGATCTGCTGCAAGATGAATTAGATCAAGACGATCAGTGCAACGCGATTCTAGTGTCCTCCAAGCAAGGAGATAATCCACCAGATGAAGATGCAAGTAAGCGACTCCGGTCATGGCTCAAACCCACGTTGAGTGATCTCGGTCTGGAGATTAATCCTGTATCCATTCAATACAAACCGGCAGGTGCAACCGAATCCACAGTCGTCCTCAAGTACTACAGTCTCTCCAGTGACCGTATGATGCTCGATGATGACTCTGTCAGCGTAGCGTTACGCGCTTTTGAAAAGTACAGTCCTCAACAAGTATTTACTTACATATCCACTGCCTTAATGAAAGTCTCTGACTCTCAACATATCGAGGATGGTAGTGAAGGACTTGTTGAAGCAAAGCGAACCGTGGCAGACGATGGGGAGTTTGTGCCGTATTCGATCGTAACGGGGATTGATTCACAGACAGTACTGGGGCCGCTTGTGAATGAAGACAACCAATCTCCATTGCCCGTACTGGGCGACAATGAGGTGGTAATCAATCAATGGCTTGCTGACGATCTCAAACTCTCTGTTGGAGACTGGCTCCGCCTCGACTACTTCGAACCGGAGACAACCCACGGCAGAACCGTTGAGAGATATGTAGACCTCAAGGTCAGCAGCATTGTACCGCTCACCAGGCCACGAAGGCCGTTTGGCAGACGATCCGCTGAATTCCAGGAGAGACCGTATTTGACTAACGA
>PAXU01000099.1 GCA_002714565.1 Rhodopirellula sp. | reverse complement strand
CTTTATTGGTCGCAATTATGGCACAAATCAGCGGTTTCGAGAACTGCGGATAACCATGGATTTAGTCAGCAATGACAAGAATTCGATTGCGCAGTAGCAAACGTACTTAAATCCATAGAAATGATGGGAAATGACGCACTTCTGACGAACTAGTCGTCAGTTGCTTCGTCATCGCTATCGGCTTCAGCTGCCTCTTCCTCAGCGGCTTCGTCTTCAGATGCATCTTCTTCGGAAGCAGCTTCTTCGCCAGCAGCTTCTTCGGCAGCAGCTTCTGCAACTTCCTCATCAGCATCTTCGGAATCGTCAGTTGCTTCTTCAGCCGCTTCATCAGCACTTGCTTCTTCGCTAGTCGCTTCTTCGCTGGCTTCCTCAGTTGCTTCCGATTCAGCTTCTACGGCAGCAGTTTCTTCTGCTGGCTCCTCTACAGGTTCTTCAACAACCGCTTCTTCCTCGACATCTTCTGAACCAGGTAGTTGGCCGCTAATTGCATGAGAAACAGGGAAGCTGTTATCGGATGAGTCATCTTCAAGAGGTACTTCTTTAATGTCCGCTTCCGATGTAATCAGCTCGATAGCTTGACGTTCTACAATCTGATTGCGAAGTGCATCCATATCGCCCTGTTTTTCAAGCCTTGCACGTACTCGACGTGGCGATGTTTCCTGTTGCATGGCAATAGTGAGGATTTCGCGTTCTACGTCTTCGGATGTTGCTTCTAATTCATTTTCTTCGGCGATACGTTCAAGTATGAAGTGTTCACGAAGTGCACGTTCGGTGCTTCCCAGAAGGTTTTGCTGGATACGATTGATTTGTCGTCGGATTTCTTCTTCCGGGAATCCACTCGACTGCATTTCAAGGATTGCACGTTGCAACTCGCGCTGGCTCTGTCGGCGTAGCAAGGCCGGTGGAAGTTCCCAGCTTGCACTTTCGGTCAACGCCCCAGTGATTTGTTGGCGTAGTCCTTGTTGCTGGTGGTATTGCAATTGTCGTTCAAGTTCACCTTTAACGACTTCATGCAAATCTTCTTCGCTCTTGAAACCACCGACGTTTTCCAGGAATTCTTCTGTAAGTTCTGGCAGATTCACGCGCTTAATGCCGGTAATCTCCACTTCAGCATCATACGATTTGCCGGCATTATCCGTATCCAGTGTTTCGCTAAGCGTTGCTTTACCCGATGCGGTATCGCCTTTTGACTGACCAAGCACAAGCTTATCAAACTCAGCTAGTTCTCCATCAGCAAACGAAAGTGTTTCCCTTACTGGCACACTCGTTTCAGACAAGCTGGATACTTCTTCGTCTCCATCCTTAAACGTGACGTTTACGATGACGACATCATCCTCGGTAACTGGACCATCGTGGTCTTCTACCTCGCCATATCGTTGCAGCAGGTCTTTTGTCTTTGCTTCGACTTCTTCCTGTGTATATTCGTGCGACTGTTGTTCGAGCGTCAGCCCTTTCCATTCCGGCATGTCAAAGTCCGGACGTACTTCTACGCTGAATTCAAAAGTGAGCGGCCCATCATCAGGCATCTGGATAGCTTCGTAGTCGAAATCAGGTTCACTGATTGCGGAAAAGTCTTGTTCATCGGTGACCTGTCCCATGGCGTCCATGAGTAAGGATCCCTTGACCTGATTTGTAACTTCGTCTTTGAAACGAGTTTCTACGAGCTTTCTTGGTGCACGTCCCTGACGGAACCCGGCAACTTGTGCTTTGGGCATCAGTTCGCTGTACGCGTCATCTAGATAGCGGTTGATGTCATCTCGCGGAACAGTTACGACGACGTGACGTTCGCATGCTCCAACTTCTTTGACTTCAACTTCTGTGGCAATTCGCTGCTCATCGTCAGCATCTTCGACATCTTCTGCGATATCATCCACATCTTCAATGATGTCTTCTGTTGCGACAGCATCTTGAGCTTCTTCAAGGTTTTCTTCTGGTACAGCGTTGGATTCAGCGTCAGACATAGCGTTAGCCAGTTCCCAATGATCGTTAGGATGAGGGGGTTTCGAATGTTTTTAAGAAGTAGCGTTTAAGCAGTATCTACTGCCTAGTACGCCGGCACTCTTTCTAACCAAGGTTTTTGGTTCTACCGAGCTGCCTACCTACAAAATCTAAGCGGGAATCATTCCACGTTGGATTCCGTGCCGGTCAGTCCATTTTGCGGCGTCAGCTAAATTGAAATCCAATAAAAAAGAGCGGGTGATGGGATTCGAACCCACGACAACAACGTTGGCAACGTTGTGCTCTGCCAGCTGAGCTACACCCGCTTAAAACGCAGTTTCAATCAAATATCGTCAGAGCGTCTCGGTTACTTTTCATAAGTTTAGCCAACACGATTAATGGACTAAAGGGGGGAGCATCGCGGTTACAGAATTTTTTCACTGCATATAGGCGGTTTGGAATTCGACATTCTCCACTGAAGATATACATCGAGTCACCTGAACTACATAATACGCTTGGTTGCGACCGGATTATTGGGCAACACATAGATTTATTGAATTGTGTATTCCACAGCGGCTATATAAAATTGGATTTATGCGTTGCTATCGGACATTTAGTATTTGCGGTATGTGATGCACTTTTCACTTAGAGTTCTAATCAAGTATTTTTCTGCTAGTTCTGTCTCCGCTAAAGGACTTTTTATACGTAGTGGTTGTTTATAGCTGCTTGGTAATGTCTCATAGTAGTTTCGCCGAGTGCGAATGGTTTTTACACACAATTCAGGTCTGATTCCACATTCAGAGATTTTATGAACGTTAAGCTATCCGTTATTAAAGATGGAGAGGTTTACAAGCAGCTAACGGTTGCCTTACCGATTGTAATTGGCCGTGGCACAGAAGCTGGCCTGACGATTAAACACCCATTAGTTAGCCGCCAGCATTGCGAATTGTTTGCGGCTGACGGATCCGTGCAAGTGAAAGATCTAGGCTCAACGAACGGCACATTTATAGATGGACACCCTATCAATACACAAGCCGTGGTTATCTCAGGTAATGACTTGAAACTTGGCGTTGTGGAAATGACGGTTGAGTTTTCTGAAGTTTTGGATGCTCCTTCCACTGCTGTATACGAAGCTCAGGAACTTGCTGCTGATAATGCTGCTCTGGCAGAAATCGATGATTTCGGGGTGAACAATAACGCTGATGGTGCTAATGAGGTATTGGATCTCGGCGACTTTGAGTTAAATGAAGATGCAGCTAGCCCAGCCGAAGCTGATGCACTTGATCTCGGCGACTTTGAGTTAAATGAAGATGCAGCTAGCCCAGTCGAAGCCGATGCACTTGATCTCGGCGACTTTGAAGTGAGTGACCAGGCTGGCGGTGGTGAAGCCGTTGACGAAATGCCGTCATTGATGGACTTGGCAAACATGGCAGATGCAGATGTTGAAGCTGCTACTAGTGCCGAGCAACCTGCTTCTCCACCCGAACAGAATAAGACCGACGATGATGACGACGATGACGATGATGGGCTTCAGGCTTTTTTGAGTGATTTAGGCGGTTAACGAGCATCTCTGTAAATCTGTTACCTGAGTTCTAATGTAACGTTGCAGTGGCAAAAAATGCAGCTGCGCCCCAGATAAGAAGGATTGAGTGATGTCATTCCGCGCCAAGCATATTTTTTTACTACTGCTGACTCTGTTTTTTTCGATCGGTTGCAAGGATAGTGCAACGGGTCAGGATGAACCAGAAGCAAGACAATCAGCGGGCGCCAAGGATTCAGAGTCGGAGAAGGAAGACCAAAAGACGAATCGTCTGATCAATGAAACCAGCCCGTATTTGCTGACGCACGCCCACAACCCGGTGGATTGGTATCCGTGGGGAGATGAGGCATTTAAGAAGGCCAAGGATGAAGGCAAGCTCATTTTTCTATCGGTAGGCTACTCCAGTTGTCACTGGTGTCATGTGATGGAGCGGGAGTCATTCATGGATGATGAAATCGCTGCATTCCTTAACAAACACTTCATCTGTATCAAGGTAGATCGCGAAGAACGACCAGACGTCGATCAAATCTATATGGCGGCGATTCAGGCTCTTAGCGGACGAGGTGGATGGCCAATGAGTGTCTTTATGACGGCTGAGGCCAAGCCTTTTTTTGGTGGATCTTACTTTCCTGCTCGTGATGGAGATCGCGAAGGGCTACCAGGCTTTCTAACACTGATCAAACGCATCGATGATGTTTGGGCAGATCAACCAGAATTGCTCGAACGTGATGCCGAGCGTCTGACTGAATTCGTAAAGAGCCGGCTTGATGGTCGAGTGCCGCAGTCGCTAACTCCACTCGGTTCAGACTTATTGCGTGATGTGCGTGATGCACTCGCCGAGAGATTTGATCCTCAACACGGTGGATTTGGCTTTAACCCGGCAAACCCAATGCAACCAAAATTTCCAGAGCCATCAAATTTTGAATTCCTTATGTTTTGGATTCAGATGCAACAGGATGATGATGTTGATGTTGAACCTGAGCTGCAAATGCTGACGCACTCTCTCGATAAGATGGCGATGGGTGGTATACGTGATCACCTTGGCGGCGGGTTTCACCGTTATAGCGTTGATCGTTTTTGGGCAATTCCACACTTTGAGAAGATGCTGTACGACAATGGGCAACTTGCATCGGTGTATTCAAAAGCATATGAGCTTACCGGTAACGATCGTTATCGCGAGGTCGTAGAGGAAGTATTAAGATTTGTTGAATTGGAAATGACTGATGAAGGAGGGGCATTCTATTCAGCATTAGACGCTGATTCAGAACACGTCGAAGGCAAATACTATCGCTGGACTCAGGAAGATGTAAAAGAGATTCTCAATGATGAGCAGTACAAGTTATTTGCAGATGTTTACGGCATCGACTTAGATCCGAATTTCGAAGAAGAGTTCTATGCTCTACTGTTACCAAATCACTGGGATGACTTGGAAAAACGGTACGAGCCATGGGGNTCACTGAACAAAAAATTGGCACCAATGCGTGCCGCATTGTTAGAGCATCGAAGTAAACGTGTACGTCCATTGATGGACGATAAGATACTTACCGGTTGGAATGGTCTGATGATTAGAGGGTTTGCAGATTCTGGACGCTTGCTTGGGCAAGANAAGTACACACAGATGGCAGCACGCGCGGCAGACTTTTGTCTGGAACACCTAAAGGATGATAACGGGAATCTCTTAAGAACATACAGTCAGGGAAAGGCAAAGCTAAATGCATACTTNGATGATTATGCTTTCTTGATCGAAGGGCTAATCGCGTTACATAANGCAACCGGTGACGAAAAATGGCTATCCAAGGCGGATGCCTTGATGAAGGNTCAGTTGGAGCGGTTTTGGGATGCAAGGAGCGGTGGATTCTACTTTACNGCTAATGATCATGAATCTTTGCTTGCCCGCGGTAANAACCCGGTTGATGGCGCGCGACCGTCAGGGAATTCCACATCCGCTTTGAATCTGATTTACCTGAGTAAGCAACTCGANAATAAAGAATATCTGNATTTTGCCAGACGAACCGTGCAATCAGTGTCCGGCATTATTAAGAANTCTCCGACGGCCTCACCTCGCACGGCAATCGCTGTTGAATTACTTGGAGAGCAATAGAGAATTAGGCCGTTTGGATAGTGTACTTTTTGGTTGAGTTAGCACTAGAATACCGTCCATGGATGTCTTGCATATTTGTATTGGTTTGGGACCGCTAGCAGCATATTTAATGCTGCTGGGGCTTATCAATCTGCGCCGACGACCATTCATTACTACAGGTGCACGAGATATATCCGCACTTGGGATTGCAATTACGGGATTAATGATTGTGGGTCCTTTGGACCTGTTTATGCCGCAGGCCGCAGCTCAATTCTTTGGTAATACTGTCTGGGTGCTGTTCATAACTCTTTATTTGCTGATTTGGCTTCTAAGTGTATTGGTGATGCGTCCACGATTGGTCGTATACAACATCTCCTGTGAACAACTCCGAACCGTATTGGCATCACTCGTGGCAGAGTTGGATAAGGACGTCAGATGGGCCGGTGATTCAGCTATCCTGCCCGGATTAGGAATCCAGTTTAATCTTGAGTCAAAGAGTATCGCGCGTTGTGCACAAATAAGCAGTGTTGGTCCGCAACAGGATTACACAGGTTGGCAGAAACTTGAGACAGAATTGGCGGCACGCCTTAAGGAAGAGAAAGTTCCCGGAAATCCATTCGCTGTCAGTATGGTCTTAGCTGCAATCGGTCTGAGTGTGCTTCTCACAGTCCTCATACTCAAAGATCCAGGCTTGGTGTATGGACAGCTCAAAGAACTACTCAGGTTCTAAGACCGGACGCATCTGTCCAGGTTAATGCGGTGGCTCTGCTACGATTTCGTCGGGATTCGAATCTTGCGCATTTCTGGACTTAAGCCACCAATACACTGGCAAGCTGAGGAACATCAAACCAATTCCGACACATGCATTGATTGGATCATCGATAAAAACCATTACCACGAACCAAAGATTAAAGAGTATGAATAGCGGTGGAATGATGAAAAAGAGTGGTACGCGGTAAGGTCTTTCCCGATCGGGTTGAGAGAGCCGCAGCATCACAACGCTACTGACACTCAACACGAAGAACATTGCTGCAGAAAACACGCTGAAATTCGTAAGGATGTCAAACACGCTAGTTTCCGAGCCATCACTACTTGAGAGCTTAAGCGTAGATAACAGTATGAAGACCACGCTCAGACCGCCAAGCAAGCAAATGGCGTGGGCTGGGATTTTGGTGACAGGATGGATTTTGCCAATGGATTTGAAGAAGAGCCCGTCGCGTGCCATAGCAAATGCGACACGAGGTGAAGTCAGTATGACAGAATTCAATGCACTAAACGTACTTAGGACAATGATGATGGAAACAAGCGTGTTGCCTGATGATGAAACACCTGCACCAAATCCCGACAAAGCACGCTCGGCTACAGTGTTAGGCACTGCTTCACCATAGTGCTCTAATTCATCCATGCTCAACGTTCCGTGAAATGCGATTGATACTAAGACATAAATCAAAGTAATGATCGCAACACCACCAACGATGCTTGGCGTGATATTCCTTTGTGGATCCTTAATTTCTTCGGTGGCTGGTGCAATCTCAGACCAACCTTGATACGACCATAGTACTGACACAAGAACAGCCGCAAGGATGCTAAATGTTGACTTTGTAATCTCACCATCGGTATCCGTGGTCGACAATGTCGATGCATAATTAGCGGTTTCAAATCCGCTGTCTTCCGCAGAGAAGAATAGCAGTGGTGATAGAGCGAGCAGGACAAGAAATCCGGCTTTAATCACTGTCGTGACGAGTTGTAAACCACCGCTCGCTTTTACACTTCTGCAATTAATCCATACTACGATTGCAAGAACGACACATGCCATCATTGCTTTTGTTATTTCCGATGGCTCTTTACCAAATACCTCTGAGAGTTTGGACACGCATGCAACCGACAGTGCAGCACAACCACAGGTTTGGACCAGAACAAAGCTATTCCACCCAGCCATAAATCCAAATGGACGCCCAAATGCAGCTGACACGTAGTGAAAGTATCCACCTGCAGTTGGCATCATTAGAGCTAGCTCGCACACACAAAGAGCACCAAGCAATGAGATTATGCCGGCTATGATCCAGCATGAGATTATCATCGTGAAGCTAGCGCCAGTGGCGGCAATGGCGCCATGCTTGTAGAAGATACCGGAGCCAATGACGATGCCAACGACAATGGCCATCGCAGTTTTCCGGTCTATTGTGCGTTTAAGCGTTTGATTGTCACTGTATGACAGAGGGGTGTCACCGTGAGATGCGAGAGAGCGGTCCAGATCTGTCATTGCGGTGCCATCGTAAGTCAGTAGTTAGCAATGGCGGTATTCTATAACAACTCGCGAATATCTTCAGGAAAATCCTCTTTGTCATCCTCGATTCGCTGTTCGAGCTGAGATACGCGTTTCTTAATCGACGAGATCTGGTCGTGTTCCTCATTTACGACGCTATCGAGGTCCTGAACCGTTCGTTCTAGGTGCGTAAACAGAGTTTCAAGGTTGTTCACCTTATCGTGAAGTGCATCAACACGCTTTTCCGGCTGATTTGCCGCTGAATTTTGTTTCTCACCACTCATGCCCCGGACTTTACCGAAAAAAACAGCCAAAACGCAAGGTTAAATTGATTTAAACATAGACTGCCTATGAATTTTCGCGTCAATTTGTGGCGATTTGGGCCCAAAACTATAGACTGTCCATGATTTTGTTTGCTTGGTAAACTGAGGGAATAATAAGAAGATAACACCATGAAACGCAGTAGCTCGGCGGTATGTATCGAGCTTAATGAACGGGAAAACTAGCAGATTTATGGCTACAGACGTGTCAAATATTGAACAATTGGCGATAGATACCATTCGTACGCTCTCCATGGATGCGGTTCAGCAAGCAAATAGCGGTCATCCTGGCACTCCGATGGCCTTGGCACCAGTGACGTACGTACTTTGGAACGAATTCCTGAATTTCAATCCTGCAGATCCAAATTGGCCGGTACGTGACCGATTTGTTCTTTCTTGTGGACATGCATCCATGTTGCTTTATGCAACACTTCATGTTGCTGGTGTAAATGGTGTTGATGCCGATGGGAATGTTACTGATTCGCCATCGATTTCCCTTGATGACATCAAAAACTTTCGTCAACTCGGTAGTCCCTGTGCCGGACACCCTGAGTTGGGAGATGCAGCTGGTATAGAGATGACAACAGGGCCATTAGGCCAAGGTGTTGGCACAAGTGTTGGCATGGCCATGGCCGCCAAATGGAAATCTGCACGTTTTGATCGAGACGCTTCTAATCTCTTTAATAACGATGTATACGTACTATGCTCCGATGGCGACCTCATGGAAGGAATCGGTTGCGAAGCAGCATCCGTTGCTGGTCACCTGAAATTGGACAACCTCTGCTGGATTTATGACGACAATAACATCACGATCGAAGGTGAAACGGATCTGGCATTTACGGAAGATACGGCCACGAAATTTCAAGGACTCGGATGGCACACAGTGACAGTCGAGGATGCCAACGATCTGGATTCCATTCGTGCTGCAATGCAGAGCTTTAAGGACACGTCTGGCAAACCGACCATTATTATTCTGAAGAGCATCATTGGTTTCGGTTCGCCAAACAAAGCAAATTCTCATGCAGCACACGGTGCACCTCTCGGAGTCGACGAAGTTGCTCTGACCAAGGAAGCTTACGGTTGGGACGGTAGTCAACAATTCGTCGTACCTGAAGGCGTATATGAGCATTTTGCTTCGGGTATCGGAAGTCGCGTAGGTACTGTCGCGTCGGAATGGCATGAGAGACTAGAAGCATATACTGAGTCGCACCCGACCGAGTTTTCGCAACTGTCGGCAATTTGGAATGACGAATTACCAGCGGGATGGGAAGATGGCATTCCGGANTTTGAAGCAGATGAGAAAGGTTTGGCCACCCGNGTGTCATCGGGTAAGGTNCTCAATTCCGTAGCACAAGTTTACCCTTGGATGATCGGTGGAAGTGCAGATCTNGCACCGTCGACCATGACCAACCTTGATTTTGAAGATGCAGGTGAGTTGTCAGCCGCAACACCTGGCGGCCGCAATATTCACTTCGGCGTACGCGAACATTCAATGGCCGCAATTTGTAATGGATTGTCNCTGTCCGGACTGCGTTCATTCTGCGCGACATTTTTCGTGTTCACCGATTATCTGCGACCTTCGCTACGGTTGAGCAGCATCATGCATCAGCCAGTAATCTATGTGATGACCCACGATTCGATCGGACTGGGGGAAGACGGACCGACACATCAACCGATTTCTCATCTGGCATCGTGTCGCGCGATCCCCGGTTTACGAGTATTTCGTCCGGCAGATGCTAACGAGGTTGCTCAGACATACAAGACTTTGCTGATTGATCAAAGCCATCCGGCCATGCTTGTGCTTACGCGCCAAGGTCTTCCGACTTTAGACAGGTCACAATTCGGATGTGCGTCCGGTGTCTCACGAGGTGGCTACGTGCTTCGTGATTCAGAAGAGGCACCGCAAGTGGTGTTAATCGGTACGGGAAGTGAAATTCATATTTGCCTTGATGCACAAACACGGTTAAGCGAACAGGGAATTGCTGCGAGAGTCGTCAGCTTGCCATGTTGGGAATTGTTTAACCAACAGGACAAGGAATATCGAGATAGTGTTATCCCACCGGAAGTCACCGCTCGCGTTGCAGTCGAGGCTGGTATCCGTCAGGGCTGGGATGCATACATTGGCATTGATGGTCGGTTTGTCGGCATGGACAGTTTTGGTGCGTCAGCTCCGGCAAGCGTCTTGTACGAGCACTTTGGCATCACGGCTGACAACGTAGTGGCTCAAGCGATCGAGCAACTCTAAGCTGCGACTACGAGTTTCTAAAGTTCGCCGGTATACTCGATTTGATAATCGTCAATGAATGCTGTTTGGAAGTCGTATGCGCCGTTGAAATCTTCCTTGCAATCAGAGTCGGATTTTTTCATCAGACCGATTTCAATTAGGTTGTATACGATTTCACCAAAGTCATCCGTCTTGGTGATTCCCCAATCGTTTAAGACCATTTTGGCCATCATGCCATATTGGCTACGGCTGAAGTGTCGGATCGCTTCGCAGAGTTGCTGACCGGTGAGATGTCGTTCTTCACCTTCTTCTGCCGTTTCAGCATCTGGAAACACGGACTCCTGAGCATATTGAAGTGCTTCTCTGATGAAGCCATACGCTTCCCGCTTATAGCGTGTATCGGACTGGAGTAATAATTCGAATTGGTAGGGGATATCCATCATTTTGTAGTGTTTGCTAGCAATACCAGCCGTTAGTTGCGATCTCGGGTGCGAACCGAGGGTGGTAACAATTGACTTTGATTTACTTGGTTTTAGGCTCAAGGCTCAACGATGTGTGTGCCTATAGCACCGGAGACTAGCTACGCGAAGATCTCTTCATGGATCTTATTTACGACAATAAGCGACAGCGAGCAGTGCGTATCCGGAAACGAGATTGGGATCACCTTCGAGCCAACGAGAATTTTTGTTGATCCAGGAGCCATCCTTTTTCTGTCGCCGAACTAATTCGGTAATTAGCTCACTGCGCCATTTATGAACACGGCCTTTTTCATCTTCCAGTTCATCAATGCCAATCGCATCGAGAGCTTTGGCAAAGGTATGCAGGTAGTAGTAGTGGCCGGCATCACCCATACCAGGGTTTGATGAGAGATCGTAATTCTGTTTGATCCAATCAACCGCAGCAGTAACACGTTGGTCGTCAGGTCCTACGCCTGCGTAGATCATGCTCTTTAGGCCAGCGTAGGTCATCGATGCATAACTTCGCAGACCACCGTTGTCTGCGGTACCTGCCTGACTTGTCCCGCCTGCAGCCGGCGTATAGTAGAACCCACCGTCGTCAATCTTATCTGCAAATTCAGTCGTATTGTGTTCCGATTCAAGGTTTTGGCATCTGGAAACAAAAGTCAGTGCACGTTGCAAAGCTTCACTATCAGCATCATTGCCGGTGGCCTTGAGCGCTTCAATGAAAAACGATGTGTTACTGAGGTCAGGGCGACCATGTTTCCCGTAGCCGGATCCACCAAATGCTGTGTCGGCAGGCTTGGCTCCCTCTTCCTCGGTCCACTGAATTCCCTTCACAAAAAGATCCGCCTTGGCGAGCAGTTCATCATAGCGGCCATTGGCGTTCGCTTCGGCAAAGCAAAGAATCGCAAGAGATGTTTCGTAATTACGATATCGCGTTTCAGGTTGGTGGATGCCACCAGTTGGTTGCACGAATTGTTTTAGAAAGTCGAGTGCTTTGGCCACTGATGGATGATCTGGTGAAACACCGTTTTTCATCATTGCGGTTGCGACGAGAGCTGTAATCCCAATTCCGGATTCTTTGCTAAATGAACCATCTTCCGCCTGGCCCTGACTTTGCAAAAACGCAACAGCACGGTTAGTCATATCGCGAAGTGACTTAGCATCGCGCTTGGCTCGCGCTGCTTCGTCGGCATTTGCAGCGGGGTTAAGGAGCATCACAGCAACGAGAGAAAGAGCTAGGAATTTCATATCAATACGTTCCGTGAAATTTAGGTTTTAGATTCTGCACGAGTGGTAGTCGCCAGAGGCCTTTATTATACGCTGCACGTTTAGCGATTTGGTGGTGGAGAATTATAAGACGACTTCAATGGATTGTTATTCAAGCACAGCGAGAATATCACTTTCACGCATGATAAGCAGATTATCGTCGTTAATAGCAACTTCGGTACCACTAAAGCTGGCAAACAAGACTCGATCACCTTCGTTAACTTGTTGCTCGGCACGCCTACCGTCCGGCAGTAACGCCCCATCTCCTACCGCTAGGACGCGTCCTTGTTGTGGTTTTTCACGTGCTGAATCCGGAAGTACAATTCCTCCGGCGGTTACTTCTTTTGCTTCTAGTCGTCTAACGACAACTTTGTCCCCTAGGGGTACGACTTTCATTTGAGCCCGTTTCTGACTGAAGGTCTGAATGGATAAGATGCACCAGAGTGCACTCCCGTATTCTCATGTGAAAACAGACGGAGTGCAATAATGGGGCAGTTGATTGATGACTCAGTTCTGGCATAGTCGTCAGGTGCATAAAAAAAGGCGAGTGGGATAATCTCCCACTCGCCTCATATTGGATTTATCTCGGTTTTACTCTTTACCTTGATCAATCAGGCTCTTGGTTCGAGCTTCTGCTCGCAGGTGAGCACGCCGCTGAGCTTCACTAGCGATCGCGAAGCCCCAACGAAGCTGTTGTGGCTGGAAATATGGATCGACTGTGCCGTTAAGGTGTTCGGCACCGATCTTATTTGCAAGTTCTTCCCAGCTCATTTCATCTGTGAAGTGCCATGCAGCTGCCTGAGCCGCGTTTTGATTAATCCCGCTGAATCCGAGCATGTAGCAGATTTCTGCCACGTTTTTGTCATTGGTGAACTGGTTTAGTGGAACGATGTCGTATTTAGCTCGTGCGTGTGGCTCTTTCTTGCCATGTTCGAGGCATACGGTTGTGCATTTGAATCGATTGACTTTGCCGGGATCGATATTTTGGAATCCACCCATCATACCACCGCCGCCGCCCATACCGCCGCCACCCATGCCGCCGCCCATGCCGCCGCCGCCCATGCCGCCGCCGCCCATGCCNCCGCCCATGCCTTGCNGNCCCTGCCGCCGCCCATGCCGCCNCCACCCATGCCGCCGCCCATGCCGCCGCCNATGCCGCCGCCCATGCCNCCNCCCATGCCACCGCCACCCATGCCACCGCCGCCGAATTGGCCGAGGATTGGTATGCCTGCAAAGGTCGTCGGAAGACGAACGCCAAGACGACGATCAGTCAGGTTTTTCATCATGACTGTAGCGCGTTTTGAGTTAGCCGGTATAAATCGGGTAGCAATTAGCCCGCGTCGTTTAGCTGCAAAGAAATCTACTAGATCAGCTTCGTTGATTTCACTTAGCACTGAATCGCGTTTAGCAGCCAAACCAACAGCAGGAGTACTAGCAATTGCCGTGATGGATACGAGTGCGTTTCTACGTGAAATTCTTGCGGATGTCATCGGTTTATTCTCCGTCCGTATTCTAGTTGTGGCACGCCCCTATTGTGCCACTGATTCGTTCACAGACCATTATAGGGCTGAATTAATCTCCATGGGGAGAGAATAATTCACCATTTGTCACTATCTGAAGTGTCTATAACCTCGTGATAAACAGGACACGTTGTCTGCTTTTTCATAATCGGAGCATTTTTCCCTTGGATAGTAGTTTGAAACTGCTAACCAACGGGTCTTCCAGATTTCCTGCACATAAGATCCAAACAACCGGAATAATCGGACAATGGCGTGTGTATGTCGTTCCGGTTGTAACGATTATGTNACCACTTAAAAATGTGATATGAGCCAAAGTAGGTGANTACTAACTGGTCAACATTNAACGACATTAATCTGTGCCGCTACTCAAGAGGAAGATCGATGCAGATGATCTTGGAGTCGTCCCGGGCAAATACCTGATTACCAGAGAATGCAGGATGAGCCCATGTGAAGTCGACGAGTTTGGCTCGACCTAGCTCAGTGAATTTTTCCTCCGTCAATTCAACCTGNAGTAATTCACCTTCGGAGTTCAATCCCAGTGCTCGATTCGTTTTCCCNATCCACACTAGATTCAATTGCGGATTACGTCCTCTCGGTGTTAGTGAATTCTTATCTGTCCACTTCACTTCACCGTTTTCCAGTTTAAAACACACCACACCGTGTTGCTTATCGAGGAGGAATGCATGCCCATCTTTATATAACGGTTGTGCCATCAATCCTCGCAGGTACATGTTTTCTTCCCACGCGAGATTGGCTTGTGTAAGTGTGGAGTCCAACTGGATGGACTTGGTGCCATGCCAGTAACCACAAACCAGTACGTGACCTTCCTGGAAGATTGGTGTCGCAATCGAGACTCCATATGTAACTTCATATGGAATCTGCCAATGAACTTTTCCAGTTTCAATATCCATCCCGATGATGTGTTCCGGTGTCCAGCCGATCAGGATACGGTGATCACCACTCTTGGCAACAATCGGCACTCCGTATCCCGCCGGGTCATCACCAGCTCTCCAGATTTCCTTGCCGGTCTTTAGACTTAGAGCACAGTAGCATCCACCTGGAATGCCCGCATGAATGATCAGCTTGTCATCAACTACAAGCGGTGATGCTGCGAAGCCCCAAGTAGGTAGTTTCGCACCGCTATCTTTTATAAGGTCACGTGCCCAGATTTGTGTTCCAGTTCGAGCGTCAAGGCAATGGAGATGCCCCATCGCTCCAAGTGCGTAGAGTCTACCAGCATGGATGGTGGGTGTGGTTCGCGGTCCCTTGTTGTAATCGAGACCCTTATAGTTAGACCGGTAGTCATGATGCCAAACAAGTTTTCCGGAATTACGGTCAAAGCAGAGGATCCGTTCGACCCCGTCGAGAAGTGCATCGGGGTTTTTATTCTGCTCTTCTTCGCTCACTTCATCAGCGATTCGGTCCATTGTGAATACGAGATCTCCGACGACAGAAATTCCGCTATATCCGGGGCCAACATTTACAGACCACTTTGGTTTGAGTCCATCTGCTGGCCATTTGGTCGACAACTCCACACCAGGTTCAAAAACTCCTGTCGAATTAATTCCTCTCCACTGAGGCCAGTCAGACTGTTGTGCGCTTGAACTTGAAGTTAGCAATAGCAAGCTACACACGGCGAGGAGAGGTAACCCATGCAGTGGCCGGAGTGATTTTTGGAGGGCAAGGGTGGCAATTAGATGTGAATTAATCATGTATTCCCGTTCGGTTTTTTTATCCTGACATTGCCGTTTAGTATTAGATTTTATGCGGAGCGGCGTTGGAGTTTAAGAGCCTGTGAATTAAGTAGGAAATCACACCCTTAAAGAACGTTGGAAAATACTCAAAAGAGGTGACGGTAACTAGTTGACGAATTGAAATAGTGTTCATTAGACTACCGTGTTGATTTAGTGACCATTATATTTTGCGTGAGAAATAGCGGAAGAAACACCACCGCTATATCAGTGTTTGCCGACTAGCGGAGTTTAAAAGAAACTCGAGTACGGCAAGATTTCTAATAAGGGAATAAAAACGATGAAGAGTCGTGGTAAACGAGGTACCGGAATGACAGCATTGCGGGTTGCTTTAATGTGCCTTGTGCTAGGCGGACTAATATGGGCAACAACCTCAGAAAGCGCGTTTGCTGCTGAGGCTGCGGATGCAACTGCAGAAGTAGATCAAACCGAATCGTCAGCAGCTTCGGAAGGATTTGAGAAACACGAAGTAACCGTGTGGGCTATCTGCCTCATTGCATCGATCGTAGCGTTAGCTCAGGCCTTCCTGTTCTACAAGAACATGATGAAGGCAGATGAAGGCAACGAGAGAATGATCGAAATTGCCGCGAGTGTTCGGGAGGGCTCTGATGCTTATCTCAAGCAACAGTACAAAGTGGTCATTGTTTTCTTTGTAATTATCTTCCTGTTACTTGGACTTGCCGCCTTATCGGGTGTCCAAAGTAACTTTGTACCGTTCGCCTTTATTACTGGCGGATTCTTTTCCGGTCTGGCTGGATTCTTCGGAATGAAGACAGCAACCTGGGCAAGCAGTCGAACCGCTGCAGGTGCACAGAAGAGCCTCAATGCAGGACTTCAGGTTTCCTTCCGTTCAGGTGCTGTGATGGGACTCACAGTTGTTGGACTTGGATTGCTTGATATCACGATTTGGTATGCCATCCTTCGATGGGGTTTCAACGTAGAGTTGGGTCCGATTACGGTTACCATGCTTTGCTTCGGTATGGGTGCAAGTGCTCAAGCACTGTTTGCTCGCGTTGGTGGCGGTATCTTCACCAAAGCAGCGGACGTTGGTGCCGACCTAGTTGGTAAAGTTGAGCAGGGTATTCCAGAAGACGATCCGCGTAACCCAGCTACGATTGCAGATAACGTCGGGGACAATGTAGGTGATGTTGCCGGAATGGGTGCTGACTTATACGAGTCCTACTGTGGTTCGATTCTTGCAACCGCTGCACTTGGTGTGGCTGCATTTGTTGGAGACCCCGGGCAGCAATTAGAAGCCCTATTCCTCCCATTGCTGATTGCAGCGGTCGGAATTGGCTTATCGATCATCGGTATTTACATGGTTCGCAGNTCAGACGATGCAAGCCAGAAAGCTTTGCTTAAAGCTCTGAGTAAAGGAATCAATATTTCCACCGTGCTTGTGATTGTTGCCGCCTTTGCATGTACGCAGTTCATTATGTCCGATCACAGTGGAGTGGCCTTTAGTATTTCAGTTGGGCTGCTTGCTGGTTGGATCATCGGTAAGTGGACGGAATACTGTACAAGTGATGAGTACAGACCGACACAGCAGATTGCCAGTCAGGCACAGTCAGGTCCGGCAACGCTAATCATCGATGGTGTTGCAGAAGGAATGAAGAGTGTTTGGGTACCGGTCATGGTGGTATGTGTAAGTACCTTACTGGCATTCGGTTTTGCAAACGGATTCGAATTCAAAGACGTCAGTCAATTCACACTTGGTCTTTACGGTGTTGGAATTGCTGCCGTTGGTATGCTCAGCACGCTAGGCATTACATTGGCAACGGACGCTTACGGCCCGATTGCTGATAATGCTGGTGGCAACGCCGAGATGGCCGGCCTTGAACCGATCGTTCGTGAACGTACCGATGCCTTGGATAGCCTTGGAAACACTACAGCTGCTACTGGTAAAGGATTCGCCATCGGCTCCGCAGCACTTACAGCACTTGCATTGTTGGCTGCATACATCGAAGAAGTTCGCATGGGGTTTGACCACTGGGCGGAAGCTCATATTGCATCAACAGAACTAAGCGATGGTGAAGCCAGTAAGGTAACCGATACCTTTGTTGTTGAAAGTCATGGTGAGCATCATCATTCATATCTGGTATTCCCCAGTGACAAGACGAATGATGAGGCTTGGCAAAATGCCAAGTCTGTGACGGTTACTCCAATTGAGGGCAAAGAAAAGGAAGGACTGTATACGATCAGCGGTGGTGGTATCAATGTCGACGCTGTTGATGTCAAGACTGCGACGTTGCCCGACTACGCTCGATACTATGATGCTTCCTTGATGAACCCGAAAATCCTAATCGGTGTATTCATCGGTTGTATGGCAACGTTCGTATTTTGTGCTATGACGATGAAAGCCGTCGGTCGTGCGGCAAACGGAATGGTCGAAGAAGTTCGACGTCAATTCCGTGAGAAGCCGGGGATCATGGACGGTACTGAAAAACCGGACTATCAGGAACCGGTGCGAATTAGTACGGCGGCTGCTCAAAAGGAAATGGTNTTGCCATCGCTTCTGGGTCTGGTCACTCCGATTGCNACCGGTATTATCCTGGGCGTCGGCGGCGTACTTGGATTACTCGTTGGTACCATGACCTGTGGTTTCTGTGTCGCGATCTTCATGTCAAACGCTGGTGGTGCATGGGATAACGCTAAGAAGTACATCGAAGCTGGTAACTTTGGTGGCAAAGGCAGCGATGCTCATAAAGCAGGTGTNGTCGGCGATACAGTTGGCGATCCATTCAAGGACACTAGTGGCCCAAGCCTCAACATTCTTATCAAGCTGATGAGCATGGTGAGTGTNGTGGCTGCTGGATTTGTTGTCCGCTACAGCTTAGTNGCAATGGGAGTCTTCTAAACCGCTGAAGATTATTCAGTTNTTACTGAATCCGAAACTCAACTCAGGGGTGTGGGCTCTAAACTCACGCCCCTGTTTTTTTGTTCAAGAGTAAGCAGACTCAAGGTAGTGACAGCAATCGTCTTTTAGCTACTGCACCGTTTTCGATCGAGACATTAGAATCGGAGTAGCGAATTAATCCACATTGATGACAGGTTAAAACTTGACAGACGATTCTCAAAATCAGGAAGAGCTCGAAGGCAGTATTCCCAGTTCAGANAGNTTNCGCCGTGCCGATGGNCCGGATGCTGAGCAGCGATATGCTCGAAGTCTTGAATTGGCACGGGCAGGCGTGGTGGTTGCGTATGAAAACGGTGGTCGTGATATCAAGTTACTTGATATGCGGCAGCAATCATCCATGTTCGATTACTTTGTTGTTGCCACGGGCAGTAGTCGTCGGCAACTTCACGCCATAAGCGAAGATATCGACCACAAGCTGGAAGACGATTTGCAGGATAAACGAATGGGGCTGGAAGGATACGACAACAGCCGCTGGATACTACTGGATTACGGTTCAGTAGTGTTTCATCTGTTTGANGATGAGGCGNGGGAATACTATTCGCTTGAGTCACTCTGGGCTGGCGCGGAAGAGATTGATATCAGCGACTTACTTCAAGACACCTAAGCATTCAAAGATACAAAGACCAATTCCGCGATGAAGATTCTTACAGAGCTACGAGCGCGTTTTCGAGAGGTGCTTGCAAATTTCGATGGTGACGTTGAATCGTTACTTGACATGATTCGGCCTTCCCAAGATGCCCGATTCGGAGATTACCAGGCGAACATGGCAATGCCATTGGGAAAAAAACTCAATCGCCAACCACGCGAAATTGCGAATGAAATTGTGTCGGTCGTGGGCCTGGACGACATCTGCAGTCAGGTCGAGGTGGCCGGACCAGGATTTGTAAATCTGACTATCAGTGACCAATGGCTAACAGATCAAGTCAACGATTTATCCAATTCAACCGAGATTCAGATCGATACGGTTGTGGAGCCAAAAACATATGTGATTGATTACTCATCACCCAATGTTGCAAAACCAATGCATGTTGGTCACATTCGTTCCACGGTGATTGGGGATAGTCTATCTCGAGTGCTTAGCTACGCCGGACATAACGTCATCCGCGATAATCACCTGGGAGACTGGGGCACTCAATTTGGCATGATTATCTACGGCTTCAAGCACTTTGTGGATGAGGATGCCTTTAAGGAAGAGCCGGTCAAGGAA
>PAXU01000098.1 GCA_002714565.1 Rhodopirellula sp. | reverse complement strand
CTCCAACTCTCGCTTTTCCTTGAAGCACATCTTCTGCTTCTTCTCGTCACCTGAACTATCGACCGGTTTGCTGGCCGATTTACTGGCTGATTTGCTGGCTGGCCTGGATGGCGTCTCCTGTGCTTCAAAAGACGGACGTTGGCGAACCCAGTCATCATAACCACCCACATACTCACGAACCTCGCCCGACTCAAACACGATGCTGCTACTGACCACGTTATTAAGAAAGGTGCGATCGTGGCTCACGACCAGTACTGTCCCCGGGTAGTTCACAAGACGTTCCTCAAGCAACTCCAGGGTTTCGGCATCAAGATCATTAGTAGGTTCGTCCAGGACAATCACATTCGCAGTGCGGGCAAACAACTTGGCGAGCAGTACTCGGTTTCGCTCACCACCGGAAAGAAATCGCACTGGCATCCGCGCCCGCTCAGGAGTAAAGAGGAAGTCCTGCAGGTAACCGAGTACATGCTTTGAATTACCGTTGATCATCACCGACTGAGAGCCCTCACCCACGTTTTCTTCCACGCTGGCGTCTTCATCCAGTTGCTCACGGAGTTGATCAAAGTAGGCTACCTGGAGTTTCGCGCCATGTCGCACCGAACCGGACTGTGGCTCCAGCGTCCCCAGCAACAGTCTCAACAAAGTTGTTTTGCCAGCACCGTTAGGCCCAATCACTCCGATTTTATCCCCGCGCATGATCATCATGGAAAACTCTTTCACGATCGCCAGGTCGGGATAAGAGAACGAGATCTCTTTCACCTCGGCAACCAGGTTCCCACTGCGTTGCCCCTCATGAATTTCCAGCCGGGCACGTCCGGTCTTCTCCCGACGCTGCTGCCGTTCTACCCGCATCGCCTTGAGTGCTCGCACCCGGCCCTCGTTGCGCGTGCGCCGGGCCTTGATCCCCTGGCGAATCCAAGTCTCTTCCTGTTGCAAACGCTTGTCGAACAGCGCATTTTGCTTTTCCTCTGCCGCCAAGGCAGCTTCCTTCCGTTGCAGGAACGTCTGGTAGTCACAGGACCAGTCGAACAAACGCCCACCCTCAACTTCCAGGATTCGAGTCGCCAGATTTTGCAGGAAAGTACGATCGTGCGTGACAAACAGGATGGCACCGGGCCACTTGGCCAGGAAACTCTCCAGCCAGGAAATCGCCTCGATGTCGAGGTGATTCGTAGGCTCATCCAGCAGCAAGAGGTCCGGGTTCGAGACCAGCGCCCTGGCCAAAAGCACGCGACGTTTCATTCCGGACGAGAGCGATTCAAACGCACCGCTAAGTTCCAACTTCATCCGGGAAGCAATCTGCTCAACCTGCTGGTCAACCTGCCACGAGGGCAGGTTCTGGCCATCCAGACCTTGCTGGATAATCTGACGGATACTGCCCTGCAGGTCACTGGGGACATCCTGTGGCAGTAAGGCGATGCGAGCGGACGGGTCGCAAAGGATCTCACCAGCGTCAGGCGTTTCCTCGCCGACAATCAGTCGCATCAACGTCGTTTTTCCGGCCCCGTTACGACCCAACAATCCAATCCGTTGGCCAGCGTCGATACGGCAGTCCACCGCATCCAATAAAGCGGGACCGCGGTAACCTATCGAGACTTCTTGCAGGACGACCAGCGACATGACGTAGCATTCAATAAACGGAAAGGAGAGACAGGGACAAATTCAACGTACAGGCCACCGCCTCCAGCGAATAGCTCGATTGATTTCATGGGAGTCTTCATAGGTGTACTAAGTGTGATAACTTATTTGGTTTCTAGCAAGCTAGATTGTTTTCCCGCTAGGTAAGAAGAAATGAATGCAGGGCAGACTTTTCGATCAACTTACCTTCCTCGATCCATCGGCAGGAGTTAGTCGCAGGATAGGTCGCCTTTGAATCTGGAAACGGAAATGGGGAGTGTTTGATAATTGGATAACCAACTTCGTATAGTTGCTCTGTCGTCCCGAATCCGAAATGTATTCAAGCACAACACACCACCCTTGTATTTGTCATAACGATCCGGATGCCGCCACCGTTGGCATCGGTAAATAATAACAGACATGCCAAACGCATGAAAACAGAGATACCTGATGCACCGACCGTTATTTATGCGGTCAACAGCCATGACGACTGAAATATCCATACGTGCTAATCGTTGAGGCGACTTTATGTCACCCGTTGTCATTTCGACTATCGACATCCCCGTCTGCTCATACAATTGACAACGGAATCATCTGCTACCTCGCGCACTGCGTAAGGTATGCATCAACATGCTAGCTAAACTTCACACGTTTTCACTCGTTGGCCTTCATGCTCACGAAGTACAGGTGGAAGTCGATATTTCTCCTAGNGAAGATTCCAAAATAGTACTCGTCGGGTTACCCGATGCGGCAATTCGAGAAAGCACGAGTCGAATGCGACGTGCCATTGTCAATTCCGGGTTCTTTTACCCGGATTCCGGAGTCATCACGATTAATCTCGCACCCGCTGGACTGCGNAAACAAGCGTCATCCTTTGACTTACCTATCACGCTTGGAGTACTCGCNGCTATGGGACAAATCGACCTGTCTATTCTGGAACGATTTGCNGTGGTGGGAGAACTGTCACTTGAAGGTTCAACTCGTTCGGTTCGGGGTTGCTTGTCGATGGCTATCGCTGCATCAAAATATCCACATCTTGACGGGATCCTCGTGCCGGGCGTAAACGCTTATGAAGCCAGTGTTGTCGAGGATTTGCAAGTTATNGCCGTCGACAGCCTTGCTCAGGCAGTTGCTTATTGCACCGGTGATCTTTTGATGGAACGAGTGCCTGGAACAGCCACCCAGTTGCTATCACAACAAAGAGATTACGAACTGGACTATTCAGACGTCCGAGGACAGGAAATGGCCAAACGGGCAATGACCATCGCAGCGGCCGGTGGTCATAACATACTCATGGTCGGTCCNCCAGGAAGCGGTAAGACCATGCTCGCAAAACGCATTCCATCCATCCTTCCGAATCTCACTGGAGCAGAGTCCATAGAAACCACTCAGGTCTACAGTGTGCTCGGGCGCCTGCCATCAAATGCATCTCTCGTGGCACACCGGCCTTTTCGCGCCCCACACCACACGATCAGCGACGCTGGCATGGCCGGTGGCGGTTCTATTCCCATGCCGGGCGAAATCAGTATGGCACATAACGGAGTCCTCTTTCTGGACGAACTGCCTGAGTTCAGCCGCCGCACGCTGGAAGTACTGCGGCAACCGCTAGAAGACAACCGGATTACTATCAGCCGCGCGAGCGGTGCTACATCTTTCCCGGCAAATATCATGTTNATCGCAGCCATGAACCCGTGTCCGTGCGGTTTCAAGAATCACCCGAAGAAGCGATGCACATGCCTTGATGCACAGGTCGACAAGTACCTTGCAAAGGTTAGTGGTCCGTTACTTGATCGGATTGACATTCATATCGAAGTCCCGGCTGTACCCATTGAGGATCTATCTGACTCTGAAAACGGCACGCCCAGCGCCAGCATGCGAAATCAGATTCAGATNGCCAGAGAATGGCAAGTGAACCGATTTGACAGAAGAGCCCACAACCTCAACGCCCAAATGCAGGCTGCCGAAGTACGTGACTTTTGCCAATTGACACAAGATGCCAAACAATCTCTGGAAGCCGCGGTAAACAAACTCGGATTCTCCGCACGAGCGCATGACAAAATACTAAGAGTCGCACGTACCATCGCAGACCTTGCTGGTACAGAANCCGTGGAAGACNACCACATCAAAGAAGCAGTCAATTACCGATTACTCGATCGCCAATACCTATCCAGATACCANGCNGNAAATTAAGCACNNCTGGNNAAGGTCTCGNAGGCNCCCGGTTGGTANTGNNCGGCTCGCTGGCCACTCGGCGACTCAGTAAAAACGTTACTGTTCAAGATCATACCACTTCGTGAGCATTACTAATTGACCCTTTGTGGCGAGTTTTCGGTGACACGCATCTCGATCAACTTACCTTAGTCGATCAGAACTAGGGTGTCATGCAATTCATTGGTATCNTGGTCACCACATGGCAAAGGGCCCGACAGTTTTTCTCCGGCAGTCGCGATCACACTGCAGAGTGCCTCGGTGGCGTGCCCCTCTCGCATGCCCTTTGTGAGTTGGTCGCAGAGGTCGTCGAGAAAATCCTGGCCGACCTGGTCCATCACGTTCTGGTCACCAAGGACAACGGCCATATGTTCGAAAAGAGAAAGGTAGATTAGTAGCCCGGTAGCTTCCTTGGTGTGGTGGATTCGCTTGTCGAAAAACGTCTCCCGCGCCCGCGCGGAAACTTCCTCCAGCATCTGTTGGCGAGGTGTAAAGAGGCGCCGCAACCATCCCGTGCGGGCGGCCAGTACGACACCCACAAGGAAAGAAACCACGACGGCCAGCAGGATGATCGGTAACTGGACCAGAAGGGAAGGTCCTTCCCAGCTTCCCGTTTCATTCAGAGACCGTGGGAAGAGGTACCAGGTGAGCGCAGCTGCCAGGGTTGCCAGCCATAGGCCGACGATGTCCTCGGGCCGGTCATAACGACCGGAGGCAGTGGCCACGACCGGTACGACTTCACACGAGGTCAGGCCTTCGGCAGCCTGTACGGCCCGCTCGACTTGCTGCTGTTGTTCTTCGTTAAAGAGGGTAGATGCTTGTTGCATGTTTAATACCTTTACCAAGATCCTGTTGCGCCACCGCCGCCAGAAGAACCGCCACCGAACGATCCTCCACTGTAACCGCCCCCGCTCCCTCCACTATTGTTGAGTGCCTGGTAGAGGATAAATCCCAAGACTGCGAAAATCCCAGCCCAGGCAGCCCAGGCCCAGCCACTGGCTCCCTTACGAGCCAGTGAGACGGCGGTGAAAATTGCCATAGCAATGAAACCAATGATGACCAAGTAGTGCCAGAATGGCCTGGGTTTGGTGGGTAAAGACAACTTGCGAGCCATGCGGTCCAGGGCCTGCACACCGGCCAAGATGCCCTCTGAAAATCTCTGCTCCTTGAAGTGGTAGATGATCTGGTCATCCATGATTTGCTTGCAAAGCCCATCCTCTTCACGTCCCCAACCGCCACCCAGTTCAATTCGGGCGGTCCGGTCACCCTTGGAAACGAGCAGCAGGATGCCGGTGTTCCAATATTCTCCACCCAGGTCGGCTACACCAATCCCCCATTGATCGAACAGAAGCGTGGCAAACGTTTCGATACGCATGCCGTCCGCACCGCAGGATGACATCGAGTCGATCGTGACGACCAGGATCGGAGTTGCCATATCGGTCAGGAGCTTGTCGGCGATCTTCTTAATTTCTGTAATGGTTGCCGCATCCAACATCTGCGCCTGATCACGGACGAATTCACGATCTCCGGGGCGTTCGAGGTTGATTGTGATCGCAGATACTGGAGATGTGACGAGTAAGGTCCAAGCCATCATTGTCAGGCTAGGAATAAGATACCGTAATCCGCGGAGAGCTGTGGACATAACTGGGTACTCGCGAGGTGTTGGCGACAACTATCTACGCACACATCCGGTGTGTGCTTTCGTAGTCTGACGGTTATAAGTTTGTAAGGCAAGAACAAAAAATAAATAAGGCTGTGGAATTTCGGTCAGTCAATTTCACAGCAAAACGTGGGTTTACTTATCAGGCATGATCTTGACGAACAGCAGCTTGTTTAACTGACCGTTCCGTTTGCCCAGCCCCAGTAAACCCTCTCCGCAAGTCACCGAGGTTTCGTCGTGGCTAATGCGACAGATCCCCGAATTTCCCAGTGTTGCCTGGTTTTCCCAGACTAGAATCCGCTCGGTGGCTCGGATGACTCGCAGTGTGCTTGGGTCTACCTGCCCGGGCACACAAAAANCTCCTAAGAGTGGCTCGCACCATTGCGNATCTTGCAGGAATTGAAGTCATTGAACAGGAATATATCGAAGAANCCGTCAATTACCGATTACTCGACCGCCAATACCTATCCAGATNCCACGCCGTAAATTAAGCACCGTTGNCAAACGAACCAGATGACAATCCCGCCGTACNCTCTACACCGGTTGATTGACAACGATTTTTCCAAACTGCCGGGACTCTGCCATCTGCTCAAAGGCGTCGGTTATATTTTCCATCTCAAACTGGCAGTCGATAACCGGACGCAAGTTGTGCCGTGAGACCAGATCCAACATTTCGTCAAAATCATTTGCTGAGCCCATAGTGGAGCCGATTAGTCGGAGCTGTTTCCAAAACACCTTAAACAGGTCCACTTTCCCAGGAGCACCTGCTGTGGATCCATAACTAACGATTGTTCCACCTGGGGATGCGAGATTTAACAACACCCCATAACCCGCACCGCCAGCGCCATCCACTATCAAGTTGGGCATCCCGTGCTCTGACTTCAGTTGTTTACCCCAGTCGTCGGTCCCGTAGTTGTAACCTGCCGCCGCGCCTAGCGAACGTGCTTTTGAGAGCTTTTCATCACTTGATGACGTTACCAATACTTTCATGCCAATCGCCAATGCGAACGTCATAGCAAAGGTAGCTACTCCACCCCCAATACCAGTTATGAGGACAGTATCACCAGTTTTTGCCAATCCCTGTTTCATCAACGCACGAAATGCCGTGAGCCCGGCTAAGGGAAGAGCCGCAGCTTCAGACCATGAAAGATGCTCAGGCTTAGGACAGACGTTTTCCGCCGGTACAAGAACTTCGCTGGCCAATGTGCCGAGGCCCGGCATTCCCAGAATCTGGAAATCGCTCGATTGGTAACTTTGATTGTTTCCCCAATTGAGTCCCGGATTAATGAGAACATCTAAACCAATCATGGACTCATCTACATTGGCACCAATCCTTGAAACCACACCAGCACCATCTGATCCAAGAACCGCCGGATATTGAATACCTGGGTACAAACCTTGAGTTATCCAATAATCACGTCGATTAAGGGCACTTGCCTTGAGCGACACAATCACCTGACCTTCGGAAGGTTCTAATGAATCGCGATCTTCAATCTTTAGTGGCGAATCTTGTTTTGTGAGTACTACCGACTTCATTCCTCAATTGATTCCTTGTCTTAGCCCGCGCAGTTAGTCTGTGCCGCGTGTGAATTCGGACGGATACTTCAAGCACTCTTAACCGGTGGTTATGATGAGTGTTTCCAGCGTTATCGTATACCAAATTAACTAATGAGAAGACACATTATGCGAATGAGGCTCAGCCTTGCGGCAACCCTTTTCAGTTTAGTGATCTCAACCGGTGCATTTGCGGTGGACAAACACCCCGATCCGCTTCCGGTTAAGGACTCCGCAGCGGAAACTGAAAAAGAAATGAAGCCATACACTGAATTGGTAGAGCATTCATCAGGCAAGATCGAGATGCTGCCCATTCCAAGTGGTGAATACACCATGGGAAGTTCGGATGCAGAAGATGGGCGCAAGAAAGATGAAGGCCCTCAACGTAAGATTAAAATCGAGCCGTTTTGGATGGCTAAGTGTGAAGTCACTTGGGACGCATATGAAGTATGGATGAGCGATCTGGATATTCTTCGCAGAAGCGCACTGGGAATCGAAGATAATGAACGGGATAAGCTCGCAAAGGATCTTACGATCTCCAAGCCAACACCACCATACACCGATATGACGTTTGGAATGGGGAAGCGTGGATACCCGGCAATTTGCATGACGCAGCACGCCGCTAGAACGTTTTGCAAATGGCTGACAGCCAAAACCGGGCGTTACTATCGACTACCTACAGAGGCCGAATGGGAATATGCGTGTCGAGCCGGCACAACTACTCGCTATTCCTTTGGGAACGACGCTTCGGCAATCAACGAATTCGCATGGCACAGCGGGAATGCTCCTGACAAATATCAAAAGGTCGGCAAGCTAAAGCCTAATCCATGGGGTTTGCATGACATGCACGGCAACGTCTCGGAATGGGTGCTTGATCAGTACGTAGCAGACTTTTACTCGACCGGTGACAACGATGTCCTGAATAACCCACTAGCGATACCGACCAAACTTTATCCAAGGGTGGTAAGAGGTGGAAGCTGGAAAGATAAACCCGCCGCACTTCGCAGTGCAGCTCGAATCTCATCCCATGCTGACTGGAAAGAGCAGGACCCACAAATTCCACAAAGCATCTGGTATCATACGGATGCGGTATTCGTCGGATTCAGAATCGTGCGACCACTTGTAGACCCCACCGATCAGGAACTCAAGGACAAGTGGGACAACACCTTGCCAGAGCAGGTAGACGAAGAGGGCGAAGAGTAATCGCTCCACACCACGATAAACCGTTAAGACAGCACATTATTTCCTAAACAGGTTAGACAAAATGTCCAAAGAACAAGAATCAAGAAGAGACTTCTTAAAGACCGGTACTACCTTGGCAGCAGCCGGTGCCACCCTTGCCAGCGTCGCACCGCATGTACACGCCGGCAATGACAGTACAGTACAAATCGCACTTGTTGGTGCTGGTGGACGTGGTACAGGTGCCGCTGCTAACGCACTTTCGGTAAAGGACAACGAAATCAAACTGACTGCCATGGCAGATGTATTTGAAAACAAGCTTGCTGTTAGCCACAACAGCCTCAAAGCACAGTTTGAAGACAAGGTTCAAGTCGCAGACGACAGCAAGTTCCTCGGATTTGATGGCTACAAGAAGGCGATTGACACTCTTAATCCTGGTGACATCGTCATCCTAACCACACCGCCTGCGTTTCGTTGGCTCCATTACACATATGCGATTGAAAAGGGTGTAAACGTATTCATGGAAAAACCGGTCACCGTAGATGGCCCGTCATCCAGAAAGATGTTTGCCCTTAATGAAAAAGCAAAAGAGAAAAACCTCAAGGTGGGCGTTGGCCTGATGTGCAGACACTGCAAAGCACGCCGCGAGCTCTTCGACAAGATCCAGGATGGCGTTATCGGCGACATCACCCAATTACGTGCCTATCGCATGGCAGGGCCTACCGGTTCAGCGGCCGTGCCACCACAACCGGAAGATTGGGACAACGAGTTGCTTTATCAGATCAGGCACTTCCACGGCTTTTTGTGGGCAAGCGGCGGCGCCGTCAGCGACTTCCTCATCCATAACATCGATGAGATGTGCTGGATGAAAAACGACTGGCCTGTCGAAGCGAAAGGATCCGGCGGTCGCCATTACCGTGGCAATCACGTGGATCAGAACTTTGATACTTACAGTGTTGAATTCACGTTCGCAGATGGAACCAAAGCCTTCATTAACGGCCGTACCATCCCAGGTTGCCACAACGAATTTGCAACCTATGCACATGGCACAAAAGGCTCAGCCATCGTGTCGAGTTCTGGCCACGCACCATCACGGGCACGACTTTTCTCAGGCCACAACATGACCGATGACAACCTCGTCTGGTCATACGCAGAGCGCGAACCAAACCCATATCAGGAAGAATGGATTCACTTGATCGACGCAATTCGCAACGACAAGGAATACAACGAAGTGGATCGTGGCGTGAAATCAAGCATCGCAACGTCCATGGCACGAATGGCTGCTCACACAGGCCAAGTCATCACCTATGACGATTTGCTCAATTGTGAACATGAATTCGCACCAAATCTTGAAAACATGGATTACGACAGTGAGCCACCGGTTGTTGCCGATGCCAACGGCAAATATCCAATCCCGCTGCCGGGCATCATTCAAGACCGAGAGTATTAATCTCCCCGACGCCCATGGCGTTTGGTCAAGGACTCATTTCATCAGCCAGTTGCGGGAAGCCCCGTGACTGGCTGATTTCGCCTATACCGTCCCCATTTCTATCGGTCACCACGTAAGCAGTGACTCCCGGTAGTCTGCGGATCATTCTCAATCCCACGCGTGGCCCTAGTACGGAGATTGCCGATGCCCAAGCGTCCGCCTCCAGACCTGTTGGTGCCACAACTGTCACGCTGCTGCGAAGCGTCAGCGCGATGCCGGAACGCGGATCGATAATATGTGAATACCGCCGGCCATCCAATTCGACGAACTGAAATGCGTCCCCGGACGTGGCGACACCGCATTGAGAAAGATGTGTTATTTGTAATTCTCCTGTCTCTGACAGTGGTGCGATTCCAACTGGCCAGCCTGGCTTTGCATCAGGAGCAGTGCCAATTGCCACATCGCCTCCTACATCAGCAATCGCGATGCTGATTCCATGCTCTTTCAAAACACGTATCGCCTCGTCCGCTGCATATCCCTTAGCAATGGCACCGAAGTCCAACTGCAACCCGCTTGTCGAAATCGCTGCTCGCGGTGAATCCATATCAACTTCGACATGATCAAACCCAACCACCATCGCGGCACTGGATAATCGCTCCTGACTTGGGAATTCTCGCTGACGCCGTGCTCGACGCCACAGTTTGGAATATGCGCCAACCGTTACATCAAACGCACCCTTCGACTGGCTCCAGATTTGTTTACCACGTAATAAGCAGACCCATAGATCGTTTGAAATCGGGCGTAGAACTTCGTGAGGTGCTGACTTGCAAAACAACATTGATTCACTGGTCAAATCGTAATCACTTAACCTGTCTTCAATCTCCAGTATTCGATCTAAAGCTGCCTCTACAGCTTTACGGCCTTCCTCTTCGTTTTCCGCGTAGGCAATAATCCTGGCCTCTGTGCCCATTGCCGGAATTGCCTGCGCAACTCGTGATTGCCCATGTGCATAGTCACTCGCCAGAAATCGAGTAATTAACAGAAGTACAGATGCGAGATATAGTCGCTTTGGAAGTACCATTAAATGCCTACGTCTATTGGTAAATAGTCGAAGCAACGAGTATGCAAAACGCATACAAACGCTGTATTGCCTGAATTGAAACAAGTCACTTCTGAGGTTATGCTAAACCCAAGTAAGAGACCAGCGGTTTCGAGGTTAAACTCGTTCAAAACACTCTAAAATCAGCCCTTGGAGACTGATCATGTCGAAGCAGGACAAGCAAAACACATCACGTCGTACTTTTCTTCGCAATTCCACCATCCTGGTGGCCGGAAGCACAGTGGCCGGCAATTTAGAAATTGCACGAGCTGCAAACGGATACGGCACTGACACCATTAAGATCGGTCTGGTTGGCTGTGGTGGACGAGGAACTGGCGCTGCAATTCAAGCTCTGAACACCCAAGGTGGTGGACTCGAGTTGGTCGCAATGGGCGATGTTTTTGAAGATCGTGTCCAAGGNGCACTACGGGGAATTAAAAGTAAGCACCCTGACAAAGTCAAAGTAACTGCTGACACCACGTTTACCGGCTTTGATGCCTATAAGCAGGTGCTGGCAAGCGATATCGACCTCGTAATTCTGGCAACCCCACCTGGTTTCCGTCCGTTGCATTTCGAAGCCGCTGTTAACGCCGGCGTTCACGTGTTTATGGAAAAGCCTGTAGCCGTTGATGCACCTGGTGTACGCCGCGTTCTCGATGCCGGCGAAATCGCGAAGCAGAAGAATCTGGCCGTAGGTGTCGGACTGCAACGTCGCCACGAACAACGATACAAGGAAACCATGTCTCGACTGCATGACGGAGCCATCGGCGATATCGTGCTTGGACGTGCTTATTGGAACAGTGGCGGAGTTTGGGTGCGCCCACGCCAGGACAATCAAACCGAACTCGAATACCAGATGAGAAACTGGTATTACTTCAATTGGCTTTGTGGCGATCATATTAACGAGCAACACATCCATAACATCGATGTTATTAACTGGTTGATGAACGACTTCCCCGTTTCCGCTCAGGCGATGGGTGGTAGAGAAGTGCGAAACGGAATGGACCATGGTGAAATCTATGATCATCATTTCGTCGAATTCACCTACGCAAATGGCACAAAAATGTTTAGCCAATGTCGCCATATCCCGAATTGCTGGAATAACGTAACAGAGCATGCACACGGTACAAGCGGTTACTGTGACATCGCAGGCGGTAAGATCTACGATGCCGATGGTAACAAGACTTTTGATACCCGTGAGGCTGACGTCAATGGCGGTAACGGTCATCAGCAGGAACACCATGATCTGTTTGCAGACCTAAGAGCTGGTCGCATTCCGAACGAAGCAGAGTATGGCGCGAAGAGCACCATGACTGCTATCCTGGGTCGCATGGCAAGTTACAGTGGACGTGTTATCCAATGGGATAAAGCCCTTCAATCTGATTTAAAACTTGCCGATGTCGATAATCTAACGGCAATGGATAATCCAGCCCCGCTTGATCCAAAGGAAGACGGGAGCTACAAAATCCCAGTTCCTGGTGGTAGCACAGAGGGCATCCTGTAAGCCACGCCTCGCTCTCCCATCACGCGTGTAACACGCATTGCATGCACTTCGCCAGCCGAAGCGTGTGCGTGTTCGCACAAATGTATCCCATTAACGGTAAGAAAACGTCCATGTTTCGAACTTTTAAACTGGCTATTGCACTCAACCTATTAGGCATATTGTTTCTCACCGGCTGTGGTGATTCACAAACGGATAACGTGGAACCACAGACTATCTCACAGACTGAAACAACCACACAGGACACAGAGGACAACGAGCAAAGAGATCGTACTGCATCGATTGCAAGTGATGGAGATGCAACAAGTGATGGAGATGCAACAAGTGATGGCAATGCAACAAGTGAAGACGAGGCAGTAATTCGGCGTTTTCAATTCACCTATGCAGGAAAGATAACTGGCCTGGACCCTGACACAGCCNCATCGATTTGGCTACCCGTCGCTCAGGACACGCACAATCAGAAAATACTGAATAGAGAAGTAAATGTTCCCGGGCGTCACGAAGTCAATAAGGAAAACAACTTTGGAAATCTCATCCTGCACTTTAATGCGAATGCCGATGTAAATGGAGAAATACCGTTTGAAGTGATTTATTCCGTGGAAAGATCTGAACATCGAATTGGTAACGAAGAATCACTAGACGAGCATGCTAACGAGCAATTTACCAAAGCTTCATCATTTGTACCTATCGATGCGGGATTACTAGCTAAGATCCTGAATGCGAACATTGTCGATGACGAATTAGGCCGCGGTCGACAACTGTACGATGCAGTAAATGACCACATGAAATATGACAAGCCGGCCGGCGAAGCCTGGGGAAGGGGTGACGCGAACTGGGCCTGCGACAATGGATTTGGAAACTGCACTGACTTTCACAGTTTATTCATCGCCAGTTGCCGTGAATTGAGTATTCCTGCGAGATTTGAAATTGGCTTTCCATTGCCACCAGAACGAGGCGATGGTGAAATCGCCGGCTACCACTGCTGGGCTGGATTTGCCGTCGAAAACAAATGGGTACCGGTCGACATTTCCGAGGCCGATAAAGATCCCTCCATGGCAGACTATTACTATGGAAACCTCACTGAAAACCGCATCACGTTTTCAATAGGTCGCGATTTAACTCTGATTCCGGCACAAGCTGCTGGCCCGGTAAATTACCTCGTATATCCATATGTCGAAGTCGACGGTAAACAGTACAAATCGTTTTCCAAGGGATTCCATTACGAAGACCTGTAATAGCATAAAGTTCATGAGCTCAGAATACGAACAACTAGATGTGATCGCTGTGGGGGCCCATCCAGACGATGTGGAAATCGCCTGTGGTGGCACCTTGGCAAAACTAGCAAATCAAGGCGTACGGTGTGGGATCATCGACTTAACCGATGGCGAACCTACTCCACTTAGCCCCGGCCCGGAAGTCCGCAAGCAGGAGGCTGCCAAAGCTGCTGAGATCCTCGGAGTAAAACGGATCATTCTGGATCTCCCCAATCGTCGTTTATTCGACAGTTTTGAGGCCCGATGCCAACTTGCAATCGAATTTCGCAAGTACCGACCCAAGGTCGTAATTGGCTTTGGAGACAAGACACCGATGGCATCTCCAGATCACTATCAGGCCATGTTGATTACAGATGCTGCCGTATTCTATTCGCGGCTGTGCAAGTGGCCTGAGCACTTCGACGGACTAGAACGGCACATCATACCCAGACAGTTGTATTTTCGCCTTGCATTTGAACCTCTTGCAACAGACAGCTCACTGACACGCTTCACGTATGACATTAGTGATACGATCGATCAGAAAATCGACGCAATTAAATCGTACGAGACCCAGTTTCCCGCTGAAAAAGCGTACGTATTTGACCGCGTGCGTGCTTATGCTCAAATGCTCGGTACAGAAGCCGGTTGCGATGCAGGGGAACTCTTCTTCCCGACAAAACCCATCCTGTCTAACGATTTCATGTCCACGCTTGGACTGAGCTAGTATTCAGACTAGCGCTACGATCACCACCTACTACCTTGTTTTCTTATGTTAGCTGCGTGGCCGGAATGTCTCTGTAAAACCCAAACGCTGTGCACGAATAGCACGCCGTCGGGCGACGTGTCATTCAGACGCGAACGGCGCATATGCAATCCCAAATGATGAAGGCTGCTGTGTATCATTCGTAACCGCTCTAGCCGCAGCAGTCGTTTTTTGTTATTTCATCCTTTTCATAAATCACACGTTATGCTCTTGCGGAGTGATGAAGCAGCATGTCATTAGCATCGTTATTCGCCCAAT
>PAXU01000097.1 GCA_002714565.1 Rhodopirellula sp. | reverse complement strand
ATCATGCGGAATATCTTTATGCGTCATTGAGCGAATCTGAGCAACGTGGTGCATTTGCTTCGCAAGTTTGGGTAGATAATCCCCAACAGTGATCCCCGGGACTGTTGTTTGAATTGGCGCACCCGGACCTCTGATCTCATCGGGTGCATTGGGCTTCAAGTCAAACAAATCTATATGGGACGGTCCACCATCCATGTGGAGCAATAACACTGACTTGGCTCGGGCTTTTCGAGTCGTTGGCGTTTCACCCCAAAGTGGATCCAGCAGACTCAACGAAGACACTGCGCCCCCTGCCATACCAAACGCCTGGCGTCGGTTGAGAATCTTCGTGTTTCTGGAATCACGCGTCATTCTTAGACTGCTAATTTCGCCGATTTTCATAATACAACTCACTACGGTTATTATAAGGGAAGCGAAAAACGATGTATCTATTGATTCAGCACCGTACGGAGAGACAAGTGACAACTACATGTCAGTGGAAACTTTCAAGCCGCAGGCTTGTAATTACCGCCATTTCGATGTTGTTCTTTACAATTTGCGGAATCGCATCCGCAGAAACACACGTTTTAATCGTCGTTGGACCAAGCAATCATGGGCCGGGATCGCATGAACCGGAAGCCGGCGCTCGTCTTATAAAACACTGCGTTGAATCCCTATCCAACGTAGATGGGATAACCGCATCAGTTTCACTAAAGTGGCCGACCGCAGAACAACGTGCCGCTGCTAATACCGTTGTGTTTCTTGGTGACACGTTTCCAGCGAATCGTTTTGAGGATGCGGCTCGAAATCTGGCACATTTACATCAGATGATGAGACGCGGATGCGGAATCGTGTGCATTCACTATGCGACAGGTCTGAAGAAAGAAGATGTCTCACCAACAGGCGAGCATCCACTACTCCAATGGATGGGAGGCTATTTCGCTAACCCCGGGAGTACCCATCATGTTTCTTATGCAAAGATATTTGACAAAGCTGAGATCAAGCCTGCTTCACCGGATCATCCAATTTGTCAGGGTTGGACGTCATTCACCGTACGAGATGAACCGTACGGCAATAACTATTTCGGGCCCAAGGGAAACAAACCAGCACCGAACGTCACGATCATCGCAACCTCGTTGCAACCGCCGGAAGCACCAAAAAAAGAAGCTGTTGCATGGTGTGTCCAGCGAGCTGATAAGGGAAGAGGATTCGGTATCGTCATGCCCCACTTCTATAAGAACTGGAAGAATGATGATTTACGGACGTTAATCCTCAACGCTGTTGTTTGGACTACCGGCACAGAATTACCCAAAACTGGTGTAAAGAGCCCAACACCTGACCTAGCAGCTTTCGGTGCCAAAGCCATTGAACCAAAATAGTCATTCGGCCGATGTGATCCGACGATCAAATCAGATCCACCATTTGATCCACCTGACTTAGGTTACGTGCCCCGATCAGCACAGATGTTATTCCCGGCTGATTCAATACCCATTGCAACGACAATTGCACCAATGACAACCCTGTGTCCGTTGATTGGCGATCTAACTCATCAAGAACTGAATAGCCATGCTCGGTAAAGTAAATCGGCTGGTGACCAGGAATGACATCAAATCGAGTTCCCTCGGGCACCTCTCCACCTCTTCGATATTTGCCGGTCAGAAATCCTGCTCCGAGCGGGCTATAGCTGATAACCCCAAGTTGCTGGTCTATGCATAACGGCAAAATGTCAGCCTCGATCTCTCGCTGCACAAGATTATATGGGGGCTGGATGGATTCCATTCGGTGCCAACCATTTTCATGTGCAATGGCCAGCGCACGGGCAAGTTGTTCGGCATTGTAGTTACTACAACCGACATACCGCACTTTCCCTTGCTGTTGTAAATCCGACAGTGCACGTAACGACTCTTCCAGTGATGTTATTTCATCCCAAACATGTAACTGAAAAAGGTCAATATGGTTTACACCAAGGCGTCTTAGACTCTCATTAGCTGAGCTCACGATTCGATCGTAAGACAAGGTACCGGAAACCTTCGATGCCAGAACAAGCTTGTCTCGAGTACCTCGTAGTGCCATCCACTTACCGAGAATCTCTTCGCTAGCACCGCCGCCATACGCCTCCGCAGTGTCAAAAAGCGTAATCCCACGATCAAAAGCGTGATCGAGAATCTCCAGAGATGTCCGTTCGTTGATCTCCCGGCCAAAAGTCACACACCCCATGCCGACTTGACTAACCGTAAGATCGCTTTGCCCAAGCTGTTGGTATTGCATCATCTGTTTCTCGTGCCCGATTGTAATGGCGGTCTTCCTATCCGACCACTCTAAGATAATAACGGCCTAACTAGGATTTATTGACCTTCATTGCATAAACGTGCGCATTCTTCATGGTTAGTTTCAGTTTAATTACTGAGCCATTCAGTCTTGCGAGCGATTGTGGCCACTTTAAAACCGCACGCACATCGTTAACCTTAATAAGCGATGCTGCGTTCTCGCCACTAAACTCCGGAATGGTCTTACCGCGTGCGTCGAAAATCTCTGCAGTCACTTCACCTGCCACCGCTTTAACGTTGATTTGAATTTCATCGCCACCCAAGACAAACGCCCGTGTTGTCATGGTTCCTTTCCGTTCCTTTGCCTGTAGTGAATAGAATCCTTCCAAACGCATCGTAGCCAATCCAATCGCCGCATCTCTTTCGCGAGGCTCATCTGCATTTCCATGCCGTTCATTCCAACCGCTGTAATAGATCCAGTGCTTGTTATCATGTGTCACGATGCTAGACGCCGCGATAGCAATTCCATTATCAAACGCACCTTCGCCACCTCGCTCGATCAGTGGTTTTTCCGCATAGACGGAACTTAGATCCCAACTCGCACCGTCGCGACTTCTCCCGAGGTAAATATTCATCACGTCTTTGTCGTGCCGCTTGTTTTTGTCTTGTGGGCCTTCGCTGAAGTCATCGATATGTTCGTAGACACTCATCAGAGAAAAATGTTGTCCGTGATAAATCCAATCGGTGAGTGCGTAAATCTGTCGACGTTGCTTTTCAGACTCTCCATGAATGTGAAAGATCCACTCTTTGACAAGTTCCCAGTTCGTTGGATCTTCGTGAATATTGGGATTCGTCATAACACGATGACCACGCACTTCGCCGGCACCGCCACCGGCACCAAAGTCCGTACGAGTGAATAGTTTGTAATGACCCGCAGCTTTGTCCCAAAGAACCTGGTTATAAGTATCGGCGGCTCGATGTGTGACCGGCTTACCATCGTTGAGAGGAGTCCAGTTGATCCCGTCGGTAGACTTCGCGATGCCAGCGGCCATTCCGGGTGCATCATACCCAGCGATGAATTTCGCACTCTCATCCGGAGCGTTCTCATCAATCTCTACCGCCAGTGTATAATCTCCAGCAAAATTGATTCCAGACAGTTCTGCTTTCGTCTCAAAACTCACACCATCGACGGATTCAGCATAAGAGTATCCAGATTGACTCTGATGCCTCCACCACATCTTGAATTTACCGTCGTCATACAAGACAGTGCCGTACAATCTCCCACTCGTAAAAATGGGTTCTCCGTCATTTGCCTTGACCGCTTGATGAGCAACCCTGCGAAGGTGGCGCGACGACTCGATTAGAAAGTCGTCAGCAAATAACTGCGGAGATGTGCCTATTTCTAGGGGTTCGTCAGCGGCTACCGAGGTACTTATTATCCATGCGACGCACAGGCTGACGACAAGCGACCGTATTGGCAAACAACTTCCACATCTCATGTGTATTCTCATGACTCTTTCCACATGCTGGCATCATTACGCTTACACCTATCATCGTACCAAAGCTGTCCTTCGTTAACGACTTAGACTTGTTCAGGCGAAATCCACCTTGGGATCAGGTAGGATGTCGTAAACGACATCAAAGAAACTCTAATTATTACACTCACTGTGTTTACACCTCACAACTTGCTGGCCACCGGACTTCACGCAATCGATCTCGCTGTCGTGTTTGTTTATATGGCTGCAATTCTTGTTGCTGGCTGGTTGTTTTCACGTGGTCAAAGCAAGTCACAGGATTACTTCGTTGCAAGTCGTTCCATGCCATGGATGGCTGTAGGCCTTAGCATCATCGCTACGATGTTATCAACGCTTTCTTATCTGGCGTCGCCCGGAGAGATGATCCAGCATGGACCAGCATTAGCACTTTCATTTCTAGCCCTTCCTATCACGTTTTTCATTACCAACCGGCTCTGGATACCGATGTTCATGAATTTGAATGTCACCAGTATCTATGAATACCTTGAGCCGCGATTTGGCCTAACAACCCGGTGGGTAGCGGCTAGCCTGTTCATATTCATCTTGCGATTACTATGGATGGCCATCATCGTTTTGACTGCGTCTGAAGCGGTTGCCCAAATAACACATGAAATCGCCGAGTCCTCACTTCCATGGCATCCAAACCTTCATGAATGGACCACTCAGGTACTTTGGTCCGTAGGTATCCTTGCCACCATTTACACGATGCTCGGTGGAATAAAGGCCGTTATTTGGACTGATGTCGCACAATTCATCGCATTATTTCTTGGTGTGGTTTTGACGATATTTTTCGTTGCATATCACACAGGTACCGGTCCAACAGACTGGTGGAATACTCTCACAACCGAAAGCGACACCCAGGGAGGTTTTCCTGAATGGTTTTCATTCGATATAACGAATCGAAATGTAATCTTCTTTACCATTTGTCACGGGATTGCCTGGCAAACCTGTACCTTTGTTGCCGATCAAGTTGCCGTCCAAAGGTATCTAACAACCAAGGATGTAAAGGCGGCACAACGGGGTAATATTGTTAACTATGTTGGCGATGTAGCATTACTGATTCTGCTTTCGCTTTGTGGTATGGCACTATTGAGTTACTACCTTGATCCACAGTTCGCAACCGAGATCATTGATGGCGTCTCCAACCCGAGAGATCCAGCAGTATCAGATAAAGTATTTCCACACTTTATAGAACACGGATTGCCGATTGGCGTTTCAGGCCTCGTGATTGCAGCTTTATTTGCAGTGGCGATGTCCAGCCTGGATAGCGGTTTGAATTCCATCTCTGCCGTCGTCACTGTGGACTTCGCAAAACGGCTTAAACCTGATTTAACGGAAAGGTCTGCATTAACTCTCGCAAAGGGAGTGACGCTGTTGATTGGTATGACCTGTACGATTTTTGCATACGAGATGTTTCTGGCTCCAAATCGTGACAATATTTTGGGTTATACCGCGAGGACATTTAATCTTGCTCTCGGTCCGCTTGGAACGATGTACATAGCGGGACTATTTCTTCCACGTGTAGGGCAAAAAGCAATCCTCATTGGTACTGCCATGTCTCTTATGACATCCACATACACCGCATGGAGTGTCGAGATTAATTGGATGCTGGGTCTATCTGAACAGCCTACGTACGAATTGGCTTTAGAATTGGACAAAGGGCCAAGCATTTTCCTGATCACGCCGTTTGCTGTGGTCGGCGGTGTTTTCTCTGCCTTTGTGGCTTCCTTTATATTCCCCAACCGTAAGAAAGAAGAGACACGAGAGTATTTATGGAAGGCGATCTGCAATCGAAAAACGGAGCACGCCGGATGAGTTTAGAAGCGACAACACAAATCGTGGCCATTGACGTACACGCTCACTACGGCACATATCACAGAGATGGAAACTCTGACTTAACGAATGGCTTTGTGAGTGGCTCGGCTGCAGAGGTTGTTCGTCGTGCAAAGGCCGTAAACGTGGGGACGACGATCGCGTCACCATTACTTGCACTACTCCCGCGTGGAAAAGCTGACACATGCCAAGGTAATCGAGACGCCGCCGAGGTCGTGTCCGAAACACATGGGTTATTGCAGTGGGTAGTCATTAACCCTCTACAGCCTGACAGTTATCAACAGGCAGCGGAGATGCTGCAGTCTCCCAAATGCGTGGGCATCAAGTTGCACCCGGAAGAGCACGTTTACCCCATTACTGAACATGGTGATGCGTTGTTTGATTTCGCTGCGCAACACGATGCAGTGGTTCTCGTTCACAGCGGAGATCCGTATAGTTGGCCGGCTGATTTCATACCGTTCGCCAATCGTCACTCGAATATCACCTTATTGCTTGCACACTTGGGGAATGGGGGCGGAGCAACCGGGGATCCTGAATTACAAGTACGCGCCATACAGCAATCGAAACACGAAAATGTCATTGTTGATACGTCGAGTGCGCGATCGCTGGCCCCCGGATTACTCGAATGGGCAGTGCGCGAAGTCGGTGCAGACCGTATTCTCTTTGGCACTGACACCCCGCTTTATCACACTGCCATGCAACATGCGCGCATCGTCCATGCAGACATCGACGACGAAGCCAAACGACTGATTCTTCGAGGCAATGCGGAGCGTGTTTGGTCCCCAGAACTATTTGAAGGAAATAGCACATGTTAGACCGCACCACCATGCGAGGCCCCTGGGCTGGGTTACCAGTGTCGTGGACTCAACGAAATGAGTTCGACAAGTCCACTTATCAATCAGATGTGGTTAAGTGCTGCCGCGCTGGTATCCCGGGCGTCTACACTGGTGGCACGACAGGTGAATTCTACGCGATGGAATTCGCGGAATATAAAGAGATAGCCTCCGCTACTGTTAATGCTGCGGCAGACTATCCAACTCCAATCATGATCGGCGTTACATCCACTTATACCCTGGGAGCCCAAAGACGGGCTGCTTTTGCAGCTGAGATTGGAGCAGACGCCATTCAAGTTGCACTTCCTTACTGGATGCCTGTCGATGAAAAACAGATTATCTCATTTTTCAGGGATGTATCGGAAGCTTGCGATCATCTACCGCTTAGCATTTATGAAACTACGCGTTCCAAAGTGACGCTGACCGTCGAACAACACAACAACATTCACTCCGAACTTCCAAATTATCTGATGGTGAAAGCCAACGCCGGAACAGTTGGATACACCACAGAAGGTTGCAGCCAGTTATCCAACATCGTAAACGTCTTCGTTGGAGAAGGTTCCTGGAAGTCACTTGTTCCACATGGTGCCGCTGGAGGTTGCAGTAGCGTAGTTTACTGGAATCCTCGCGTTTGCCTGCATTACTGGGACTTAATCAACAATGTCCCGGAAAGTGAAGATTGCAAGGAATTAAGTCGCAAGTTTGAAAAACTGTTTCAGTTTCTTGGCGATGAGTTTGAGCCACGAGGGTTTACCGATAGTGCTTATGATCGCCTAGGGGCCATCGCTTCGGGATTTCTAAATACAACACAGAACAACCGCGCACCATATATTTCGCCGTCGGAAGAAGACTACTGCATCTGGAGAGATTGGTATGCAGAGCATTTCCCGGAAATGTTGGAGCTCTAAATCGGTAATAGTGTGACGAAGACCTTGATCCGCCTTTTCACCGTCTCAGCTGTGCTCTGGTAATTAGCCACAGATTCCGCCGCACAGGATAACAACCTACGCTTACACGGATTTGTCGGAGGACCGTACAAGGTACGACTTTATCGGAAACGGTTCTGCTGAGATCGTGCTTGGTTACCACGCTCTCGAAGTAATAACCACAGAAATCAACCTATCAAGCCACAAGTTCGCGCCACCGATATTGAGATCATTTTCCGGTCCGCGCGATAAATAAGTGTTCTTAAGAAGCTACTTTAACGAATCATCCATAGAGATAACAATTCGGCACCCTTCACAAGTACACCGTCCTCCGTCAACGTCGGTGGTGCCCAGGACGCCGTATTAGAAGTCTCATACTCGGCAATCAACTTATATTGATCGGCCGACGGATCGAGTATTTGGAGAACGCCATTATCACGAAGCGCTAGCACAGCTCCCTGCACAGATAAAAATGTGACATTCGCTCCAACTCTTGGCGGGCCGCTCCATACGATTTTACCGCTAGTAGCATCAACACACACCAGCTGGCCGCTCTTGTAGTGTGACATTCCAAACAGGCGATCACCGTTCATCACGGCCGAACTCATGTCAAATGCAACTTGCTCCTGAAACCAATTCTCTCTCACTACCCACTTGCCGTTTACCCGATGTGGCTTAAGGCTGTATAACCCTCGATTCTCACCGCCAATTAACACGTTCCCCTCATGTACACACGGCGTTGGCATGTTTTGGTTATGTCCAACATGTGGAAATGGGTGAGACCACAACCGTTGACCGGTACTCAGTTCCACCCCCAATAGCGCGTTGTGGGTCCACTGTATTACCTGCTTTACTCCTTCCAATTCGCTCACTAATGGAGATGAGTATGAGGCTCCGTCTCGACTGGTCGACCAAACAGGCTCACCGGACTTTACATCCAGGGCTACCAATGCACCCTCATCATCTGTCCCAAAGTGCAGAATCACCTTATCCTCGGCAACGATAGGTGAGCTGGATGCTCCCCAGTATGGATGGCTCTTGCCGAATTGATCATCAAAGTTGCGAGTCCAGAGCAATTTACCCGACGCCGCATCCCAACCGCTCATCGTGCCGGAAATGCTGACCGTAAACAGTCGTCCGTCGGCGTACACCGGACATGCCTTTGGCCCTTTTCCATGATATTGGCCACCTCCACCGATCTTAAATGGCGCGGAGTATCTTTGCTGCCATTTCATCTTGCCGTTCTCAAGATTGAGACACCATACAACTTCGCTATCACCTTCTCGCGCGTGTTGAAAAACCAATCCGTTTGCTATTAGGGGGGTACCGTAGCCTTCGCCAACTTTTACTTGCCACTTTCGCTTAAGAGACTGCGGCCACATTTTTGGCGGCTTAAAATAGGACACCCACCCATTTCGCTCTGGTCCGAGAAACCCATTCCACTGGATTTCTTCTGCACGGCTCTGGCTACTGGCGATTAACAACAGNGGGAGTGCAACCACTATTGGCAGCTTGTATGGGAATTGCATTTAGTCGCTCCAAACCTGAATCTTAGATCCTGAATTACANGCTATTCTACCAATTAGGGGCAATTNCGGAATCCAACGTATGNNCATTCATATATAGGGCATACAACCTTGGTTACAATAGTTNTTAATGCAACCGTTATCNCAAAAACTCGTCTCNTCCCTTGCCCTGTTGATTCTGATCCAACCGGCAGTCTTGATTGCTCAGAGTGNCGACGATGAAGNATTCTTCGAGTCGAAAATACGCCCAATCCTTGNAAGACGCTGCTACAGTTGCCATGGNCCAGCGAAGCAGGAATCGGGTTTACGACTAGATTCTCAATCTGCTCTCCTCGCTGGCGGAGATTCTGGAGTAGTAATCATCCAAGGCAAGCCAGAAGAAAGCCTGTTGATCAAGGCAATTTCACATCTGGATGATTCCTTGAAGATGCCCCCCAAACAACCCTTATCAAAAGAACAAATACAGTTGCTAACCCAATGGGTTAGCAAGGGAGTTCCGTGGCCCAAACCACACGTAGCCAAATCAGCGGATCTTTCNCATTGGGCGTTCCAACCTATCTCAAAACCTCAGTTACCAGAACGCACTGGCAATAGCACCCATCCAATAGACCTATTTATCGACGCAAAGCTCCAGCAATTCAGCATCGCCTCGTTACCACCGACTTCACCAGTTGATCTCATACGCCGTGCNACGGTAGNCCTCACCGGGCTGCCACCAAAATGGAGTGACATCGAAACTTTTACCAGAGACCCTAGTGAAGAAACGTACACGGCTCTAATTGACCGTCTGCTTGAGTCCCCAAGGTACGGCGAACGCTGGGGCCGGCATTGGCTGGATCTTGCCAGATACAGTGACACNCAAGGGNGCAGCGTCGATTGCCCAATTCCATCCGCATATCTATATCGAGATTACGTCATCGATGCGTTTAACAAGGACAAGCCATACAACCAATTCATCGTGGAGCAAATTGCCGGCGACCTCCTTGCGGCAACTCATCCATCTGAGAATTCAAACGAACAAATTATTGCAACCGGNTTCATTGCATTGTCGCTTAGAAATGGAATCTTCAAACACTACCACCCGGAACTCATTATCGAAGACACTATTGATACGATAGGACGTGCAATCTTGGGTGTTACGATTCGTTGCGCACGATGTCATGACCACAAGACGGACCCCTTCCCTACAGAGGACTACTATGGGCTGTATGGAATCTTCGAAAGCAGTCACTATCCATTTTCGGGTTCTGAATTACCTCAATATTCAGCTGGCGAGACGGTACCACTCTCAACCAAAGCCCAATGGGAAGCGATTCCTGCAGAATCTCGAGATCGAATCACAGCATTGCGAAATCAGATGGATGCTGACCGGGCTTCCAGCGGCCTGCAGCAGGAGCTCGCAGACAAACTCAAGAGAATAGATGGCGACTCAGCAAGGTACTTAGAGTTGCGCAGTCGCGGTGGCTTCGATTCAGCATTGCGGACGAGCCTTGATGATCAGGATATTCGCATTCGAGAAGTCTATTCCAATCTGGACATGGGCGTCAGAAACACATGGAATGAACTGCGAAAACTTGAAGTGTCCGCAGGTATTCAACGCGCTTATGCCATGCGCGAAGGCACGGCATCTGATGCACTTATCCAGATCTCCGGTGATCCCTTCGACACTAGCAAGCGTGTCAAACGCGGTGCACCATCAGTACTCAGCCCAGAACATGAGTTAAAGATTCCCGATGGCCAAAGCGGTCGCCTCCAACTCGCTGAGTGGATTACATCAGACACAAACCCTCTTACCGCACGAGTTGCTGTGAACTACATCTGGAAGTATCACTTCGGAAAAGGTCTTGTCGCGACAGCTGATAACTTTGGTGTCAGCGGCAGTTCTCCTACACATCCCGCACTGCTCGACTGGCTGGCACAGGAATTCATCAGTAACGGATGGTCGGTAAAACACATGCACCGCCTGATCATGTCGTCTGCCGCCTATCAACGGTCCTCAGTTTTGAATAAAACCCAGCAACAACAAGATCCCGAAAACATCTGGCTGGGCCGTTTCACCCGGTATCAACTGGATGCAGAAGCGATTCGAGACGGGATGCTATCAATTTCCGGCGAACTGGACTTAGCACGCCCAGGGGAACATCCCTTTCCTGCGGAGTCGTCTTGGCAGTTTAGNCAGCANGGACCGTTTCGTGCAGTGTACGATTCACCACACCGAACCGTGTTCCTGATGACTCAACGGATTCAGCANCATCCATTTCTGGCGCTCTTTGACGGTGCCGATACNAGTCGAACCACTGCGAATCGTCCTCAATCCACCCACGCACTCCAGGCGTTATATCTGAGGAACAGTGATTTCGTACACCAACAGGCACAAGCGTTTGCAGAAACTCTCTTAGAGATCGATTGTACGGACACCGAACGACTGCGGCTCGCTTTACGGACGGCGTGGTCCAGAGAGCCTGCTCAGGAAGAACTAGACGCTGCCGCTACTTATATCGAGCAGTACACAGCGAATTGGGAAGACGAACAGCAGTCGATTATTGGCTTGCCTGTATCACTTGAATTGGAATACCGGTTCGATGGTTCTGCGGAAGACACCTCCGGAAAAAGACTACATGGAAAGTTATTTGGGGATCCTACGTTTGTAGACGGCAAGAACGGTAAGTGTATTGAACTTGATGGTGACGGTGACTTCGTCGAATGCCCGGATACACTAAACCATCTCGGCGACACCTTTGTTGTGGAGTGCTGGGTGCGGCCAGGCAAAACGCAACGTCTCTACGCTGATATCTTTGGCAACCACCTTGGTGGTGGCCGTGGATTTGTTGTTCAACAATCCGGCAATGAAACAAATATGTTCACAGGGTCGATTGGAATCGGAAATGAGAACTGGGTTTTGACAGATAAAGTTGAATTGCCGGCCAACAACTGGCATCGCATCGCACTGGTACGTACACCCACCCACATCCAATTGTTTCTCAATGGCGAGCTAAAGGCATCAGCACCTAGCAACGACAAAGTACTTGAAACCGAATTGAATTTCCGTGTCGGCTTGGGGATTACAATTATCGAACGATGTTTTAACGGGGCGATCGACGACTTGCGTGTATATAAAGGCATCCCGCAAGAGTACCGAGGCGCTTCAAGTGAAACGGATTCGCGTTTAGCTGCATGGTCCAGTTACGCTAAAATACTGTTAACCGCAAATGAATTCCTTTACGTCGATTGAACGGCATGTCACACAATAGTCCCAAGCGGAGAGATTTCCTGAAATACGGCGCTGGTGCTGTAACAGGCTTAATGTCCGGGAGCATACTTCGACCACAATTGATCATGGCGGCAAAACAGGAGAACGGTCATCCGCTTGCTCCAAAACGGGCACAATTCAAGCCGCGTGCGCAAAACCTCATCGTGGTAAATCTATCAGGCGGACTCTCACANATCGATTCGTTCGATTTCAAACCCAANCTCCAGGCAGATCATGGAAAAACGATCGANTGGCGAGGACGCCCGTTTTTCCTAAACGCATCGCCGTTTTCATTTTCGCCGCGTGGTGAAAGCGGGATCATGGTAAGTGATCTGTTCCCGCACCTNGGCAACCTCGTCGATGANATGGTGGTTATCCGCTCGATGGTAAATGACCATATCAGCCACGGTCAGGCAACGTTATCCATGCACTGTGGCCTGACCACCATTCCAATGCCAAGTCTAGGTTCATGGATTAGCTATGGCCTAGGGACAGAAAACCCTGACCTGCCGTCATTCATCGTACTAGCTGCCAAGTCACCATACGCTGGCAGCCAGGTTTGGGATTCAAGTTTCCTGCCAAGGCAACACGCCGGTACGCGCATTCGNCCCGGTGCAGATCCAGTACCCAACCTCGAGAGTCCGATAGAGTCNTTGACGTTAAACGAACTCGAGAGCAAGATGCTCAAACGTGTCAATCTAAAACACATGAAAAGCCGNGCACTCGATGCCGGACTACAGGCTCGCACTGCAACATATGACACTGCGGATGGCATGATGCGAATTGCCCCTGAATTGCTCGATGCATCGACGGAATCAGAAGCCACACTGGAGTCGTATGGAATTACATCTGGTGACAACATCTCAACAGCGTGGCAGCTATTAACAGCCCGGCGATTAGTTGAACGAGGTGTGCGTGTTGTGGAGGTCATTCACACCGGTTCAGGTGCAAACTGGGATTCTCACGGCAACATGGGCGATCACCGTGTGCGAGCCAGCGACATCGACAAACCGCTAGCAGCTCTGATCAGCGACTTAAAACAACGCGGCATGCTGGATGAGACACTCGTAGTCATCTGTACGGAATTCGGGCGGTCACCTGCAGGTACGGAAAATGAAAAGGGACGTAACCATCACAACTCTGCCTTCACGTGCATGCTTGCTGGAGGTGGCACAAAACCCGGCACCATCTATGGAAAAAGCGACGAATACGGAAATGTCGTAGCGCAAGACACCGTCCATGTTCATGACTTTCACGCGACAATTCTAAACATCATGGGATTTGACCATGAGCAGCTGACTTATCATTTTGGCGGTCGTGACTTCCGCCTTACAGATGTGCACGGCCGGGTGATTAATGAAATTCTGGCATAATCACGTACATCAGCGGTCGGTCGCATTGCTGANAGTCCTCGTAGGCGGTTTCTTTTCGTGTGAGGCCAACGGCCAACATGANTCCTCAAAGTATCTTTCCCGACGGTACGATGAGAACACGTATCTCACAACACACAATTCAATGTCCAATGCAGCTGACCGTTGGTTATTTCCAAACCAAACCCACACGATCACAAGACAATTGACCGATGGAGCAAGAGCATTAATGCTCGACCTTCATATTGTTGACGGCGAGGTCCATTTAGTTCACAGCAAGCCGTTTCTCGGGAAACGGCTGTTAACCGACGGCCTTATCGAGATCAGACACTTTCTAGAAAAAACACCAAAGGCTGTCGTCACGATCATATTTGAGTCATATGTCCCAGCCGATGCTGTGAAACAGTGTTTTGATGAAACGGAACTCACGAAATTCGTGCACTCACAACAAGTCAATGATCCGTGGCCGACGTTGAATCAACTGATTAGCACCGGAAAGCGGTTGGTGTTATTTACGGACCGTGGCGGCGGGCAGTGGTCTGGCTACCACGACGTCTGGACATTTTGCACGGAAACGCATTTCTCAGTGAAGAGCGTAGACGACTTTTCATTTGAATTCAATCGAGGCAAGCCCACTAATCGCCTATTCATCCTAAATCACTTCTTAACGAATCCGGTTGCATCTGCGTCGCTGGCTCGTCAGGCGAATAACCCGGATTTACTTAATAATCGAATTGAAACCTGTCATCGCCAAACGAAACATTTACCGACATTTGTTGTAGTCGACTTTTTCGAAATTGGTGACACGGTAAAGACCGTGCAACAATTCAACATGAAGAAATAGCCTGATATTCTGCTTTACACCGTATTAATAAGAGTGATACGCTGACGTCACGTACATTGCACGTCACCTGAATACTGATACAGGAGCGCCATGCATGGTTAGCATCTACGAATTGAAATCTCGCTTTCAGGGTATATTGCGGCCTACAACTCGATTCCTCGCTCGCCTAGGAATCACTGCCAATCAAGTCACTGTATTTGCGGCATTACTGTCAGTNGGCACCGGCGTTTGCATCTTCCTGTGGCCTGAGAAGCAATGGCCACTCTTATTGGTACCGGCAATGTTGTTTCTAAGAATGGCGCTAAATGCGATCGACGGCATGCTTGCCCGCGAGCACGATATGAAATCCAATCTCGGTGCGATTCTCAACGAACTAGGAGATGTGATTTCCGATGCCGCATTGTATTTGCCTCTAGCCGTCGTTGAGGGCTTTGATGCCTCTATAGTAGTAATCATCGTTCTACTTGCTGTGATCTCAGAGATGACAGGAGTCATCGCCATACAAATCGGAGCAAGTCGCCGTTACGACGGGCCGATGGGAAAAAGTGATCGCGCATTTGTATTCGGTCTTATCTGCCTGCTGATAGGGCTAGAGATTAAGAGCGAAGNCTGGTTGTCTTATGCACTGTACGTCATCTTAGCATTGCTCGTCGTCACGATTTTCAACCGATCAAGACGGGCGTTATCGGAGATCGCTCAATGATGCTTGGAACTTGGTTTGAATCGCCACCTGAGTGGCTTGATGTGGCAATCCAGCGTCTGGGTGAACCCGTGGTCTTTACCATTGCGGGCATTTTTGGCCTGTTAGTTGTCTCAACGATCCTCGTGAAGTCACTCAAGGTAATCAAACCGGGAATGAACCTTGATGAGGTATCACAGCGCATATCGTCATGGTGGCTGATGGCAGGTGTCTTCACATTTGCGATGGTTGTTGATCGTGCAGTTTCCATTTTCTTTTTCGCATTTATTAGCTTCCTTGCTTTGAAAGAGTTCTTTTCATTAATACCGACGCGTCGCGCAGACCGTCGCGTATTGTTTTGGGCGTATCTTTCCATCCCGCTTCAATACTATTGGGTCTATATCGAATGGTACGGCGTATTCATCATTTTCATCCCTGTGTACATGTTTCTGTTATTGCCCACCCGAATGGTCATGATCGGGGAAACGGAGGGATTTCACCGGTCAGCTGGAACCATTCACTGGGGAATGATGCTGACAATTTACTGCATCAGTCACACTGCATTCTTATTAGTTCTTAAACGCAACGATTTAGAACANGGGGCAACAGCACCAGGTGCAGGATACGTTTTATTCNTGGTAGTTTTGACTCAACTCAACGACGTATGCCAGTTNTTATGGGGTAAGTCATTNGGAAAACGTAAGATTATCCCCAAGGTTAGCCCTGGTAAAACATGGGTCGGTTTTCTGGGCGGAGTCGGATCGACTACGTTACTGGCATGGTGGGCCGGTCCACATCTCGTGGGTTTTTCACCGAATCAATCCATCGTAGCCGGATTGATTATTTCTATTGCCGGCTTNATTGGTGATGTAAACATTTCTGCAGTGAAACGTGACTTGGATGTGAAAGACAGCGGCAGCACCATACCCGGGCACGGCGGCATTTTGGATCGGATCGATAGCCTTACATATACTGCTCCGCTTTTTTTCCATTTCGTTTACGACACTTTTACATTCCATACATTTGGTAGTGCGGGACCGTTAGCGCCATGAATCACTTCCTAAGAATGTTATTCTTTGCCCTTATCGTCCGGCCAATCATGCTGGTCATCCTGGGAATGAACGTGCGCCAACGCGAGAAACTACCCGATTCCGGTCCGGCTATCCTTATTGCCAATCACAACAGCCATCTCGATGTGTTAGCACTAATGTGTCTGTTTCCACTAAAACGTCTCCGGACACTACGCCCGGTGGCCGCACAGGATTACTTCTTTCGCAATCCCTTCATCAAATGGTTTGCATTGCGAATCATGGGCATCCTCCCACTTGATCGTGAAGTGAAGAAGAAACGAACAAGCCCGCTCGCCGGAATCTACGATGCAATTGAACGTAATGAGATTATNATCCTGTTTCCTGAAGGATCTCGCGGTGAACCCGAGGAATTGGGGCGATTTAAAACCGGTATTGCCCATATTGCAAAGAAGCACCCAGATGTGCCGATCATCCCCTGCTTCATGCATGGCTTGGGAAAGGCGTTACCCAAGGGTGAAGCACTACTTGTCCCGTTCTTTCTGGATGTCTTTGTTGGTGACCCATTAGTCTGGGAAGGCGAGAAGTCCACGTTCATGGAGAGTTTATCGTGTCAAATGACAGCACTGGCAGCCCAAGGCGACTTTCCGCCATGGGAATAGGCTGTTGGTCATTTCTCTGGGGACTCGCTGAGGCCACCGTATTCTTTATCATTCCAGACGTCCTGCTCAGCGGCATTGCAATTCGCTGCACGAAAACCAGCCTCAAGGCATGTGTTTTTGCACTTGCTGGTGCGCTCGTTGGCGGCGTCTGCATGTTCATCTGGGGACAGCAGGATGTAAAGTCCGCTCATCGCTTACTCGAAAAGATCCCGGCCATTAACGCAGAAATGATCGATACCGTTAACGAGCAGATACGTGCGGATGGGCAGCTGGCATTTTTCATGGGCCCGATCCTTGGACGACCATACAAAATCTATGCCGTGAATGCCGGTTCTCAACAAATGGATCTCGCCGCATTCTTGTTAGTGAGTATTCCAGCCAGAATGATACGATTCGTGTTGCTGGCAATCCTCTCTGGAATGACAGCTCGTCAGCTACTGAAAAGATTCTCAGAGAAGCAGGTAATCTGTATGCATGTAACNTTCTGTTGCGTCATCTATTCGCTTTACTTTTATCATTTCGGTCTCTGACCTAATTCATGGAAAAAGGTAGCACCGGACGCATCGCATTTGAGCATTTGCATGTGGTAAAACGTAGTCTACGGACTAAAGCGTCTATCGAAAGACTCACATGGACAAAGCCATACTGGAATACGAACTTACTGACAAAGAACGCGAGTTTTTTAACTCCAACGGCTATCTTATTATTGAAAATGCCCTGCCCCATGACTTCAATTCCCGATTAATTGACGTTGTCGATCGAGTAAATGATCGTGAACGTAAACCACAGCACGGCAACCGACTACTTTCGGTCACAGATGTNGTGAAAGAAGACCCCGCAATGATCGAGTTGGTTGACAACCCCAGAGTATTCCCCAAACTCTGGAGCATTCTCGGTTGGAACATCTATCTTTACCATTCGCACCTGGATATCACGCCAAGTGAAAATGCAGACGACCAACCATGGAGTGTCGCATGGCATCAGGACAGTATGCGTGTGAATGATGAAATCGAATCGGATCCACGTCCACGACTTTCGGTGAAAATCGGTTACTATCTCACTGACGTGTCAGTGCCAAATCGTGGAAACACGCTAATCGTGCCCGGATCGCATTTGAACAACGTGTTGGATTGTCCGGCTGATGGCGTCTCAAACCCTAACGGGTCAGAACCACTGTGTGTCCCGGCAGGCTCAGCAGTCATTCTTGACCGGCGNGTTTGGCACACGCGCAGCCCAAACACCTCCGAGCTAACTCGTAAAGTAATCTGGTACGGCTATAGTTACCGCTGGATGCGAAACAAAGATGAAATGACAGTGGAACACTTGTACCCATCCCTTACTCCTATTCAAAGACAGCTGCTTGGTGATGGAACAACGGCCAATGGGACGTATGACCCNAAGCCCGAGGACATACCACTTCAGGGATGGCTGCANGAGCACGCCCCCCACGCTGCGGGTGGTTCACCACACGGAGTTAGNCAATCGCGGCCTCCCGCCGGTGGCGCACGCGGAACCAATATCGGCCGCAATTAGTAAAATGCGCGTCGTCTGCGTCATTTCCAGTTAGAAGGAACATGAGATCATGTCACGCNTTATTCGTATTGCCGCAGCCCAAAGTGGCCCCGTTTCACGCGATGCGTCACGTGAAGAGACTCTGGATCGCTTGATTTCCTTGATGCGACAAGCAGCAACTGAGCAAGCTGACCTTGTTGTGTTTACCGAGTGCGCCCTCACNCCCTTCTTTTCACACTGGTGGATTGACGATGAATCAGAGCTAGATGCCTACTACGAGACGGCCGTGCCAGGAGGCAGTACGCAAGCACTATTTGACGAAGCCGAACGACTCAAAATAGGTTTTCACCTTGGATTTGCAGAAGTCGTTGAAGACGAGTCCGGCAAACACCGTTACAACAGCAGCGTCCTGGTTGATGCGGAGGGAAACGTCATCGGTCGATTTCGCAAGGTACATCTTCCTGGTCACAGTGACCACAGACCCGGCAACCCTTTTCAGAATTTAGAGAAGCGGTACTTTGATGTCGGCAACCTAGGCTTCCCTACGTGGAATGCCTTTGGCGGTGTCGTTGGCATGTGTGTCTGTAACGACCGCCGATGGTCCGAAACATACAGAGTTCTGGCACTTGGTGGCGCCGAACTAATCTTGCTGGGATACAACACACCAGATCACATTCCAGAGCATCCGGAGCTAGATCATCTTGTTGGCTTCCAGCACCAGCTATGCATGCAGGCCGGTGCATATCAAAACGGCTGCTGGGTCGTGGCAGTCGGCAAAGCGGGAGTAGAGGAAGGAGTTAGCCAAATCGGTTTATCGTCGATTATAGCGCCGTCGGGTGAAATCGTTGCTCAATCATCCACTCTTGCAGATGAACTCATCGTGTATGACTGTGATTTGGATGAGACACGTGTATATAAGGAAGCGATGTTTAACTTTGCAGCAAATCGCAAACCGCAGTATTACCTACCAATCACAGAGCAGGTAGAAGCACGCACTCCCGAAGGCTAATGTCTCAGCAGGAATTCGTTGGAATTCAACAGAGCGTGCTGAAGATCCTGTAATGCTTCGATTCGATTACCGGAGTCCTTTATATAGGACTCTGCCACGCTTAATTCGCTTGATGTCGGTTTTCTCGACAGCGTACCTAGATAAAGGTTTTCAACGATGACATTGTCGTCCAATTCGGCTGTGATCCAGCGACCCAATCGCGATTCATCAGACTCGATTTTGTTCAAAATGTCTGGGTTGTTCACCAAATGCAGTACTTGGTTAAGTGTGGGTTCCGTATCGCGTGCACAGTCACATGCCACATCGCGAATGGGCCGAGTAAATGCCTTAAGAAACTGGTGCGGCACGTCACCTTCAGCCAGCTCAATAGCTCGTGTGCCCTCGGGGTATCCTTCAAACACCTCTGGGATATCCGTAGCAATTGAAATAGAGTCAATTATTTGCTCCGCAGATAGCAAACGAATTACTGGAGCAACAAAATAGCGTGCTGGTTCTGCCGCTGCTGTCGACTGTCGAAGATCTTTATCACCACGCAATTGATAGCTGCTCGAGTTAGCAATGGCTCTAATTACTGGTTTAAAACGATAACCGGATTCGATAAACTCTTCGGCTAACGCATCGAGCAATCCGGCGTTGGACGGTGGATTCGAATCACGGAAGTCATCAACAGGCTCCACAATTCCTTGTCCCATCAAATGGAGCCAGATTCTATTCACGGTTGAACGTGCAAAGTACTTATTCTCAGGATCTGCAATCCATTCTGCCAAACCAGTACGGTGATCTGACACGGCATCGTGCGTGGACGTTACGACTCCAAAGGCCATTGGATCCAATGGTTCATCGTTACCGGGCATCTTTACGTCGCCAGTGTCGTTCACCAAAATAATCTCATCATCGATGCCGAAACGTGTTCCCTTTATGCTCATACGGGAGAAATTCGCTGACAAGGCGTAATAGTCTTTCTGTGTAATCGCCTCGTACGGGTGGTTATGGCATTTCGCACACTGAATACGCACTCCGAGAAACAACTGTGAAAACGCCTCTGCAGCATCTGTAGGATTACGTGCTATGCGGAAGAAGTTTGCCTCTGGATAGTTAATCGTATTACCCTTGCTAGTCACAATCTCTCTGGCAACATCATCGAATGAGCGATCTTCATCAAAGATTCGAATTAGATACCGATGGAAGTTATGCACCCCGCGGGTGGAAACCGTCTCACGGTTTGCACGCATAATATCGGCCCACTTCAATGCCCAGAAGCTTGCGTACTCCGATGAATCGAGAAGTGAATCGATCAGATTCTGACGTTTCATCGGGTCATCTGATTCGACAAAGGCTCTAGCTATTTCATAATCTGGAATTCCACCGGTTAAATCGAGGTAGACACGTCGCAGGAAAACGCTGTCATCAGCGATTTGGCCGGGCTTCAATTGCAATTCGGCTTGCTTGGCAAACACCTGTTCATCAACAAAATTCCTAGGGTTCGGTGACTCATATTTAAATTCGTCGTCACGGTCAATATACGTAAACCTCACCGAAGTCACTTGATCTTTGTAATGAATGAGTACCGGTGACTCTGCTGTATTGTGGAATTGCACCGTTCCATCCTTGCTAACGTCGGCCGGCGCATTGTCACCCGTAGCAAACACACACAAATCTGTGACATCTTCGACAGTTCCATCGCTAAATCGTGCAAAAACAACCATGCGATGTGTAGGACTCGATTTATGCAAACGACCTCCATTTGGATAAATTTCATAGTCAACAACTGTTCGCACGCTACTGCTGTCCTTGTGCCCCATCGTTACCCATTGCTTAAGCAATTGATAAGCGTAATCGTCTTCAGAGAGTCTCTTGCCGCCCTGATGCGCAACCTTAGCGGACCCTTTTTCCAAAATCAGGCTGTTTTCTGGAGCAACGCGGTTTAGTCGTCTACCGTATTCTTCCTGAACCAACGTGCTGAAATCCAGTTTTGCATCAAAGCCGCGCAAGCTCAGCCGAAAACCATTTTTTCCTTTTGGTGATCCATGGCATGCACCCTGACTACAGCCGGCTCGTGTCAGAGAGGCAACAACGCTTGTACCAAAGTCCGGATCCCATGGCTTATCGTCACCAATTTGAACATCTACATAGGTCGACAGGCCTTCCAAACTTGCAACCAACTGCGTTGTGCCAGAACTGAGACCAATAAATCGGCGACTTGAGTCCACTTCACCCAATTCAGTATTCAGTACTTTAACATCAGCTGTGTCGGTAACATCCGCAATCGAACCATCAGCGTAAAGAGCTGACACGATAAAGCGACTGGGGTAGCGGTTAGGTGCAACCTCAATCGTTCCCGGGTGAATCCGAAGGGCAACAGGAGCCTCATCTGCAGCATTAGCCGAACCTGCCAACACGAGTGCAGCCAATAACATTCCGCATCGTTTCAATGAAAACAGCAAATTCATCTCCTTATTCCTTACCTTTCTCAGCGTCATCTTCTGCTGGTGGCTCCACAACGGTTACTTTTAAATAACCATTACTCGCCTCGGCGTACTTATCGACCGTAGCGTTTCCATTTAATGCAATGTTTTGGGCTCCAGCCGGAGCATCTTCAGCAACGACGGCTTTGATTTTCACAGATGGTGCTCCTTCAGGAATCACGATTTCTTTCGGCAAGGTAATACCATTTGCATCTCCAGTGGTCAGCTTCACCTCTCCGATAAACGGATCGATGCGATTTGCGAACACCTCAAGCATCGTTTCCTTCCCAATCGTAATATCTACGGGGTCCTGCATACCAGACGGTTTGAATGCGGCATCAATTTTGAGCTCAAACGTACGAGTCAAGTTGATGACGCGATCTCCGATAGTCGTCGAACCGGTTAGGGTTACCCGATGGCTCAACAGATTCGTACCGACACCGGACGTTAATGTACCTGTGAGATCGGAAACTGACTGTGTCACTTCAGGGATCGCTGCAATTACGCGAGGAGCTCGCAAACGATCCTGTTCCAATTCGCCACCTCTGGCCTCGAAGGTCACTGGCTGCTGAAAACCCTCATCAAACATCACGTCGAATTTAAATTCGACATGTTGGTAACGTGCCAATAACACATCAGGTGTATTAACCTTGAAGTCGAAAGGAATTGGAGGCGTGACGAGGACCGCAATTTGGTCCTTTAAGCTCGCTGGCAATCGCCGCTGGTCTTCACGCAACTCAAATGGCTCCCCGTGCGGTCCGCGACCGGTGGGAATTCTATCTACCAATGGTTGCGTATTCGCATACGACTCGGCCTTTACTTCGCCCTCGATTATCTGCTGCACGTTGACGCGCATCGCATAGACGCCAGTGTTTACACCATCGTCGATATACAGTCGCCCAACCCATTTAGTTACATCTGCAGGTATTACATTCGACTCTAGCCGAAACCCCTCCGGCACGCCGAGCAACTGCACCGTCAGGTCACCGGCCACTCGACTACGATCAACGTCAATTGGTAAGGGCTGCCAGGTTCCAATAGGAACCGCAATTCGACCAATGCCGCTTGTCGCCTTAATGGCTGTTTTAAGTGCATTGATTTCCAGGCGATATGCAAATGCTTCCCCGCCATGCTGAACAACTTCCCGGAGTTTAAAGTAATACGTACCTTCTTCAGGTGACGTAAAGGATGTTATGGCATCTTCAAAGCCTACGTCGTCAACTCGTTTGACGACGTCACCTTTAGGGTCGTAGATCGTCAATTCGACATCAGCCGGAGATCCAATGTTTCGCGTCTCAACTTTCAGGTCAACTGTAATTCCCTTTTGCAGTTCCAGTGAGTACCAGTCCCAATCCTGATCATCTTTAAACGAACCGTGAATATTAGTCTCCAGCGTCACGGCAACCGCTGATTCCTGTTTATCATTTGGTTCCAATTCAAGTTGGTTCTTATTGTTATTCACCGAAATGGGTAGCCATGTCGATGCGTCGTCACCTTCACGCTTGAAGTCAAAAAACACGGTGCTGCGGTCACAATCGGCTGGAAGTAACAGCTCTGCTTGTGAATCTGCAACCTGTGGAAACCCTAGCTTTGTGGATGCCCCTGGCTGAACGGCAGATGGAATTGCAACTCTGGCGATCGGAAACTTGCCGATTCTAAACGAGTAACTCCAATGCTGAGATCCTACGTATCGTGAATCATGTAATCGCAGGAAGTATTTACCCGCCTTTTCGAATGTATGTTCAAATCGCAAATCAAAAAGCAGCCCAACATCGTTGTCTCTACTAACAACGAACTTGCCCTTCTCATCCAAAATAGTTACGACCGGGTCAAGTGCCTTACCCAGTCGGTTGCCTACCACCTCAAATGAAAGCGTTTCTCCCTTGGTCACTTCGATTGAATAATAATCCACATCGGTTGGTTTGATGGCACCGGCAACCGTTGCTGGGTACGCAATCGGCTGAGCGAGCTCAAGTTTGCCGTTGTTGTGTTCTTTTGGAGAAACATATTCTTCCTCAAGGACGGTTTCGAGGTCATCGATGGAAAACAGATGTACATTGCTGAGGCCATCGTCTGTGGCTAGGCGCATGCCGTAGAGTCCTAGTGGAGCGTTTTCACTCACCTCAAGGTCTATGAACATATTGCCCTGATCATCCGCTTCCATACCCACTTGATGCACCAGATCTGTTGGCAGCGAAGTCCAAATATCGACAGGAGTAAGCAACTCCGTCCCGACCAGATGTATGCGTGTTGTAACTCCGCGCTTCACCACACCTGGGTGAATCTGCTCTATAAAGGCTTGCGCTTCGGTACGCTCTGCAGTGAGTGCTATAAGGCAGAGGATCGCAACTATATATTTCGTCATGCGTTTTAGCACGGTATTCGTCCTTTTCCGGTGGGTCTTTGAATGAAAAGGCAATAGGTTGGAGACAGGCACAAACAGCCTATCTATTACCCTTTTATGATAACACAAACTACTTTTTCAGAGCATTATTACCTTTATTAGGTTTTTGCATTCACTCAAGAAGCCAGACTAATCGAATTTCTCTTGTAGTGCCGATATCAATTATGTACCCTCAATGCTTAGCAGTTTTCGGTTATGCTATACATAGGCGACTAAGTGAGTCTTAGACGCATCCGAAAGAGCCCCACCCAAATTCCTACCGAGGCAAGCCATGCTCAGTCTTTACGGACCCGAATCGCAAAAAGGCGAATCCCTACAGCGTCGTGAAATGCTCAAAATCGGTGGATTGGGCCTAACGGGTTTGGGACTGCCTCAATTGCTCGATGCTAATCACGGCAAGCTACTGGCAGGCTCGCCATCAGCAAAGCAACAGAGTAGCTTCGGTAAGGCGAAGAACTGCATCATCCTGTTTCAATCAGGTGGTGCAGCTCAAATGGACACATACGATCCGAAACCAAACGCACCTGACGATATCCGCGGTACGTTCAACCCAATTTCCACTGCTGTCCCCGGTGTGCACGTATGTGACTCGGTTCCATTAACTGCAAAGGTGCTAGACCGAGGCGTAATCGTTCGCAGCGTAACGCACCCGCGTCCGGATCACGCTTCGGGTGGTTACGCGATGTTTACCGGCTACGAATATGAAGGTACGGCAGGACAAGCAAACTTCATGGCTCGCTCAGATCACCCGCATGTCGGTGCTGCGATAGCAAAGATGGCGCCTGGGTCAGGCCCAATGGTGCCATGGGCAATCATTCCCCGTCGACTCGATGCAGGTAGCGGGCGTCGTGCCGGACAATGGGGCGGCCGACTAGGCAGTAAATACGATCCACTTCAGCCTGGTGGCGATCCAAATGATGACGGATTCAAGCTGGACCATCTTCCATTAGTAGCAAACCGCGATCCTCGCGTATTCACGCGGCGCCGCAAGCTAATCGACCAAATCAACAGTCAGGTTGAGTATCTGGACAAGACTTCCGATGCACAAGCGCTTGCCGCAGGGCAGCAGAAAGCAATCGACGTTCTTTCCTCTGATGCTGTGCGTCGTGCCGTAGACCTATCCTCAGAAGACCCAAAGCTACGTGAAGCATACGGGCGAAACTTATTTGGTCAGTCCGTACTCCTTGGTCGTCGATTCCTGCAAGCAGGCTCACGAGTAATTCAATGCAGCTGGCTACGAACACAAGGTGAAGAAGGTTATGCCTGGGATAGTCATTGGAACAATCTCAAGTCACTCCGAAATGATCTATGTCCACCTTTTGATCAGGCGCTCTATGCACTCATCAATGATCTGGAAGAAACGGGTGAATTAGATGAAACACTTGTTGTCGTAACAGGTGAATTCGGTCGTACACCGCGTATAAATAAAGATGCTGGCCGTGATCATTGGTCGAATGTCTTCTCGTTGTGCATGTTTGGCGCCGGAATAAATGCCGGACAAGTTTACGGCGCTTCAGATGGCATCGCTGGCTATCCCGCGGCCGACCCGGTTACACCAGCGGACATTACCGCCACGATCTACCATTGCCTGGGAATTGACCCGCATTCCGAGATGCTCGATCAAAATGAGCGTCCGATGCGACTTTCCGAAGGGCACATCATTTCTGATATCCTTAGCTAGGGATATCAAACCTGTTTAAGAACAAATCACCGGGGGGTCGGTATGCACTTAACACGAACACTCGCAATTCTATTGTGCGGCTTCTATTCATCAGCTGTTTCGCAGACGTTTGTTGTTGTCAACGAACAAACGGAGCTCGATGGTATGGCTGATGGTACAGCAGCATGGGTGGATATCAACCAAGATGGACATATTGACCTGAATGCCGGCAATCAAATATGGCTGAACGACGGTGATGGCACTTTTTCACAAATGCCGGATACAAGTATTGCCGCTTCTGCCGTTTGGGGTGACATCAATAACGATGGTTACCCTGACGCAGTTTGTTGGGCGGGCCCCGGTTACCTGTACCTGAACGAAGCCGGCAAGTCACTCAAAGATATCAGTGACAACCTGCCTGACTTCCCAACCAAAGTGAGTCTTGGTGCAACGCTTGGTGACTTCAATGGTGATACCTATCTGGATATTTATGTTGGGGGATATGAAAGCCCGGCATATCAGCTCGACGCCATGTACTTTGGAAACGGCGACATGACTTTCAAAGAAGCATGGCGGACCAAGGGTACGACGATGCCGGCCAGAGGCATCACCACTGCCGATTACGATGAAGACGGAGATCTCGATATTTATGTATCTAATTACCGACTCGTCGCTAACACCCTATGGCAAAACGATGGCAAGGGCGTGTTTGCTCAGGTCGAAAAGGCTGCAAAAGTCGACGGTGACGGTGGACTCGGAGCATGGGGACACACAATTGGATCATCATGGGGCGACTTTGATAACGATGGTCATCTTGATCTATTCGTTGGGAATTTCAGTCATCCACCAGCATATCAGGACCGACCTAAGTTCTTAAAAAACTTGGGAAAGGGCGGAGAATGGGTATTTCAGGACCTAAGTGCCGAGGCAGGACTCGCATGGCAGGAATCATTTGCATCGCCGGCTTTGGCAGACTTTGACAATGATGGAAAGTTGGATCTATATTTCACCACGGTATACGGCGGTGATCACTGTGTGCTGTACAAAAACAATGGAGGCTTTAAGTTCAGCAATGTCACATCTGAGTCTGGTATCAGTGCGGACACCACCTATCAGGCAGCATGGGGTGACTTTGATAACGACGGTGATTTGGATTTGGCAACTAAAGGACGCCTGTATCAGAATCAATCAGCCTCGAGGAATTACGTGAAGGTAAAACTTGTGGGAAATGATGTCACCGACAAAATGGCCATCGGCAGCCAAGTTCGCATCAAGATCGGTGAAGAGATGCTGACACGGCAAGTGTGTTCATCAACGGGTCAGGGGAACCAGAATTCAACTGTGCTGCACTTTGGACTCGGGGATCACGACTCAGATGTTAAAGCAACTGTGAATTGGATTGGGGGCGGATCGCAAGAAGTAACCCTCAAAGTCAATGCAAGCAATACGGTCACCAGACCGTAGTGAATCTACAGCTTGCCAAGACTCTGCAAGTAGGCAATTAGATCCAATAATTGTTCTTCAGACAGCAGTGTTGTCAGCCCCGATGGCATCGCAGAACCGGCGTTTTGCCGAACGTCGATTTCATCTTTGTCTATCTTGGTGAGTTCACCTGATTGAGGATCCTCGATCAACAACGCGCCAGTCTGCTGAGTCTCTCTTGTCTTTCTTTCATATCCTTGCAACACGCGGCCTTCGGTGGTGATAACCCGCACAAGTGAAAACCCTTCCTTCACCTGCTTCTGTGGCCAAAGCAATTCTTCAGATATTCGGTGACCCGATAGAGTCGTGCCGATAGCCGTAAGGTCAGGCCCTGCAGTGCCACCGGAACCAGCAACTTTGTGACATGAAATACAACCTATGGTTTTAAACATGACCTTACCGGCTTGGGCATTACCATTGGAAGCAGCTGAATCGACAAGTTCTGACACGAATTGTTCGTCGTATTCAGGGACTGACTTGCCCACGCTAAGCACGTTGGTGATTACAGCCAGCACAGCTTGGTCCGATCTACCCGATTGAAAAACGGCACTAAGGAGTTTACGTGCAACATCTTCCTTGAGCTCACTTTCCGTCAACACATCCGCGAGTCGTTCTGAGCCACCATCTCGCGCCAGGATTTCCACAAGAGCCAAGCTAACCTCCTTAGAGGTAATCGAGTCCTCTTTAATGAACTTGGCAAACTGATCTACCGCGGAATCTCGATCCACCCGCGACAGCGCGCCAATGGCAGAGGCTTGTATACCTGCGGCTTTGGCTTCGGCAAAAACCGTTTTAATAAAGCTTCCAGCTTCATCGCCTTTGATTTCAGCAAGAGCGTTTAGAGCCGCCGTCCTAACTGCTGTTGCTGTGGACTGATCAGCTGCGAGCTCTTCGATTTCACCGCTTAAATCTACAGTATTCCATTTACCTGCCAACTTAATTGCTTCAACGCTGACGTCGTCACTTCCTGTGCTAATTAGTGTCCGCAGCATTGCACTCACATCACCAGAAGCCTTCACATCTTTGGCGACAACAACAGCCTGACGTAACGCGCTGGCATGGCTGGCCGCATCATATTTCTCGCTTTCGGTAAACATCTCCAAGTTGAGTGCGAATCTCGTCAAATCCTCCTCATTTGCCATACCGATGATGGACTCGATAGCCGACCGTCTAGAATCATCCTTTAATGTGCCATTTAGTACCAACTCTTTAAGTTGATCGACAACTTCACGTCCACCTGCCTCATTCAGGATCGACGCCAGGTGTTGTGGTGTCTGAAACCGTAGTCGGCCTTCTCGAAATGCCGGCAACCAATACGGTTGCAAGTGGTGTGCGGCCTGTTTCAACACGTATCCGATGTCATAGTCAACTTCCAGATCAAATGCTCTGGCTGCGAAGGTAATTGACTCCGGATAAGGAATTCCCGCACATGCTGCGACCGCTTCCATGCGGACAAGGGAGTCTGAATCGATAACACGATTCGACAACAACGACAAGGGATCATCGATTCGATCATGCCATCGCCCAACCACACGCGTTGCATAAGCACGCAACCTTTCGTCACCACTGTTTAAACAACGGAGCAGTAGCGGTTGGTTAATCACTTCAAGTGTTTCGTAAACACTAAGCACCTCAAACAGCAGGTGTTCGTAGCCTTGGGATTTTTTATCCGCAGCTTCTAGAAGAGTCTCCAGTGCACTCACGACTGCTTCCGATTTACGCGACGTGCATTCCCGTTTCACTTGGTATCGAATCCACGGGTTATCTGAATCGAGATTCTGTATGAGCTCTGCTGTGTCGATGGTTGCGAGGTCTTGTGGATGCGATAAGAGTCGATCCGGTGCAATCCGCCAGATTCGCCCGTGCGCCTTATCGCGATCAGGATGACGATAGGCATCATCCTGATGACAAGTGATTGGGTTATACCAATCGACTACGTAGATCGCACCATCAGGTCCTTGTCTAACATCAACAGGCCTAAAATTGCGGTGACTGGATTCAATAAGAGATTCTTCGAAATCCAAATCAAACCCACTGCCACGTCGATCCACTGTGAACTGGATAACTCGGTTGCGTTTAAAGTCACATGTCACAAAACAATCCCGGAACGACTCTGGCAAATGTTCACCATCAATATGACCGACACCGCAATAACCACCTGGATCACCGATGCGACGCAGACGAATGCGATGGTGCGACGGGATTTGCCCCGGTGAAAGGAATGTGACACCGCCTGCCCCATCAACACTAAAGATCTGTCCCCAATTATCGAATGCCACTCCCCACGGATTGCCGGGCCCCATAAAGTCATCAAGCAACGGATCCAGCTTGAGCCTGCGTGGTCTAAACCGATAAAACCCGGCTTGAAACAGATCGCTACTGCCCCATGGCGTTTCTACGCGAGACTCACAACCGTCGCCTTGACCGAAATAGAGTTCACCTCCTGGACTCCAGATAAATGAGTTGATTGTCTGGTGTGAGTCGCCGTTGCCAAAACCGCCCAACACGACTTCGCGCTCATCCGCAATCAAATCCCCGTCCGTGTCCTTAAGAAACAAAATTTCCGTGTTTTGGCCCACGTAAACGCCACCGTCACCTAACTCCAGTCCAGTCGGGATATTCAGTCCATCAGCGAATACCGTGGAGCGATCGGCAACACCATCTTTATCCACATCTTCAATGATGATGATCTTGTCATTCGGCACATCTCCGGGAAACACATGAGGATAGGTGGTTGTAACAGTGACATACATTCTCCCGGATGTATCCCATCGCATTGATAAGGGGGACGTCAGACCGTGCTGGTCAGATGCGAACAGGTTCACGCTAAAACCATCTGGCAGATTAAACGCCGCAAGTTCTTCCTTGATATTTGCCGAGGGATGCGCGAATAGTTTCTCTGGCTCCGGTCGACGATGACCGGGATCCAGCTCTCCACTAGCAACGGCCCAAACTCTGTGCTCTGCCCGCTCCACAAGCGGTATCAGCCTTGACCACTCCTCGCGAAATGGGATGTAGTCCTCACCACCACGGGTGAATCCCCGACGGGAGTCATCACCGTACAGCAGCTTCCAGTTTGCCGGTCGCCAATAGTCATACCACAGTCGGTGCTTTTCCTTTACTGCCATGTGCAAATCAGACAGTTTTCTAAGCGGCGGCATGTTTAGGCCGAGTTGACGAACGATCGTTCTGGCAACCGTCTCCTGGTTCTCCGGTAATACATGCATCCCGTTATTAGTAAGTGCAAATGGATAGTCCAGATTCAGGTTCACCACAATTGCATCATACTTTTCACCGAGTTCTTCAATCACGGAATCATATTTACGCAGTGACTCATTATGTCGCTTCAAGTCTGGTACATGTGGACTCTCTGGCGTTTCGAACGGTGTCGATGTTAGCAATACAAGCCGAATCCCCTGTTCCCGAAGTTCATCAAGCAAGTTGGAATAATCCTCTCTGAAACGGTCGAGCCCATCATCGCCATGCATCGACTCCAGGAGACCGAATTGCACAAATGCCACAGTTGCACCAACGCGTTTGAATTGATCACCGCGACCACCAAATCCGTCTGGCCTCCAACGTTCGACTACGGTTCCAAGCCTTCCAGCCGTATCCGCTTCCCATGAAAGGTCTCGAAAGCGTGGTCCTTTAGATTCCGCAGTAAATGCGTGAGTCAAAAGAGTCTCGAGTGTTCCGGATCTTTGAAGGCGCACCATGTTGGTTCCGCCAAGGAAAACGACTGTATCATCACTCGACAACACGAATTCTATTTTCTCCGGACGATCTGCCTTGGCAGCGGCGCTCGCGAATATGATCAAGATTAACACTGCTTCTTTAAGCTGCTTCACGGCTTCACTCACTTTGTGTTTTGAAATTGCGTGTACGCATTTTACTGCATAGGATGACGTTTGTTGGAGCCGATTCGACGCATCCAAGACCACTGACGCTAGAAAAAGTAGCGTGTTAGACTGTCCGATATCAACACAAACACGGGAGGTCGTCGGATTTCAATGTATAAACAACTCGCAATTGCACTTTCTACCTTCCTTGTATTTACGTCCGCAAGCTTATTCGCTCAGTCACCAACCAAAAGCCAGGCACAGAATTGGCACCAATGGCGCGGTCCCTATTCAACCGGAGTATCGCTGACCGCCAACCCGCCCACCGAGTGGTCCGAAAATAAGAACATAAAGTGGAAAGTGGAGATTGATGGGGCCGGAAGCTCGACCCCAATTATTTGGGAAGACAACGTATACCTCCTAACGGCCATTAACACAAAAGTCGTAGACCCGGACAAGCCACGCCCGGAAGACCAGCCCATGCGGGTTTTCGGAATCAAACACCCCAATACGTTTTACGATTTTTTCGTTCTATGCCTTGACCGTGAGACCGGCAAAGAAAAATGGCGTCAAAAGACAATCCGCAAAGTGCCCCACGAAGGGCATCACGGTGATAATGACTTTGCCTCCGCATCACCCGTTACTGATGGGAAACGCCTTTATTGCTGGTTTGGATCAGCCGGCTTCTACTGTTTTGATCTGAACGGAAAAGCCCTGTGGAAACGCGACCTGGGATTAGCACATATGGGTGCCAGCCTTGGCGAAGGATGCTCACCTACATTGCACGACGACAAGATCGTAATTGTCCGTGACCATCAGCGACAATCATCAATTGAGGTACTGGATGCTGAGTCTGGTCAAACAATCTGGAAGTCAGAACGTGAAGAAGGAAATGCCTGGGCGACGCCTGTAGTCATCAAGCACAGTGGTCGCACACAGGTTATTACCGCTGCCTCCAATCGAATACGCAGCTATGACCTATATTCCGGCGAGATCATCTGGGAGTGTGGCGGATTAACAGGCAATGTAACACCATGTCCTGTAATTCAAGGAGACAATGTGATTTGCATGAGCGGTTATAAAGGCCATTCAGTAATGTCGGTACCATTATCCTCCAAAGGTGATATTACCGAATCTGGTGTCGTCGCTTGGAAACAAACACGTGGTACACCTTATGTTCCATCACCCGTACTATACGACGGACTGCTCTTCTTCAATCAATCAAACAGTAGCATTTGGACATGCCTCGATGCCAACTCCGGAGACACGTTAATGGATCGCACACGGCTGCCTGGAATTGCAAACATCTACTCATCACCAGTGGCAGCAGCTGATCGCATTTACGTAACTGGTCGTAACGGGCAAACACTCGTGCTTGGCAAAAGCAAAGAGTTAAAGGTAATCGCATCGAATAAACTCGACGAGCTTTTCGATGCCTCACCTGCCATCGCCGGTAGTCAGTTATTCCTTCGTGGTGACAAGCACCTGTACTGTATTGCCAAATAGCCAAACGCTCCGCGCCCACCAATTAATTCTCAGCGATATCAAAGGACTCCAAAGAAGATGATCCGCGTATTAACCATGGTGGCCTTGGTGCTGCCACTCACGATCACAACATCGAACCTGACAGCCGCTGATGATGTCGTTCGAGTATTTATCTTCGCGGGTCAGTCGAATATGGTCGGCAGCGATTCAAAAGTTAAAGACATCGATAACTTCCCTCCTTTTAGAGGACTCGGCACACCACAGAATGATGTGCTTTTCACGTATACCCTGGGGCGGGAAGACAAAACGACAAGTACCGGTTGGGTCTCGTTGCAACCGGTGAACAACGTCTTTGGTCCCGAACTAAGCTTTGCTCGTAAAGTTACAGCAGCAATTGATGCCCCGATCGCCATCATCAAGTGTGCAGCAGGTGGGACGCATCTGGGTGGAGACTGGAATCCCGATGAGCCGTCGGGATTCAAAATGTATCCGCTGACATTGAACCTGATTCGAGATTCACTTGCCCAACTAGACGAGATGAACATCCGTTATCGAATCGAAGGGTTCATGTGGCACCAGGGCGAGAACGATATGTTTAACGAAGATTACATGCCCAATTATGGCAAGAATCTCAAAAACCTTCTTGCTTGCTGGCGGCGTGATTTAAGAAGCCCTGAGTTGAAATTCTATATCGGTGAATTGTGCTGCAAAACGATTTGGGGAATGGATTTAAGACCCCGGATGTATGCGATCAGCAAAGGTCAGCGGGCGGTTACAACGTCCGATCCACTAGCTGAGTACATTCCCAACAACCATATCGGCGTCGAAATCGGTGGCGGTGTTGGCTTGCACTATCATTACGGCACACTCGGGCAACTTCAGCATGGAGAGAATTATGCTGATGCCTATTTAAGTTCGATCGGGATCAAGCGTCCGAAGCAGGAGAACTTGAAGAGATGGCCTTATAAAAAGAAGAGTACGATTAATCTCTTTGTACTCGCAGGACACCGCAACATGGAAGGCGAACGAGCATTCACCGCTGACATTGAGACATCCGACAACCACAACGACTTACTGCAAAACCAGCCACAGATCGCTTTCAAATATAGCTTGGGCGGCGGCGTATCCAAATCATCGCAGTGGAAGCCACTTGGTATCACAGGGTTTTATGACACATTTGGCCCAGAACTGAGTTTCGGCNAGACACTTGCTGCAGCNTCCAACGAGAACATCGCNATCGCTAAGTTTACTCACAGCGGTTCTCANATTATTGACTGGACNCCGGAAGGATCTGAAGCGAAATCTCGACATATCTACAGTCAATTTATACAGTTCATCAGGGATTCAATCGCAGANCTCGAAACCAAAGGGCATCAGGTCAGGCTGGCGGGTGTCTTTTACCATGTCGGTGAAAACGANATGTCCTTCGGGCCTTATCGCTCAAATGCAGCCGNTCGCATCGACTCGATCATCAAGCAGTCGCGGGAAGATCTTGAATTAGCAGACCTACACTGGTTTGTTTGCCAGCAACCGCCCACGGACGACGAACGCGTAAACAAAATCGATGTAACTTCGATGATCGCTGACACACTTGCAAAAGACGACGATGCTACTCATNTNCGAGCATTTCAATTACCACCACANGCGAAAAAGCTTGTGATCGATTCCGAAGGCATCATTCAACTCGGTAACATCCTTGCCGAAGCGTATCTAAAGAGTCGTAAATAGGAAACAGGCACGAAACAAATGCGAGTTTCACGTATCACTACGACTCTCTTGTTTCTGATTTGCTGGACCGCAAATCATTGCCATGCCGGTGATTCGCCGAACATCATTTTGCTGATGGGAGATGATCATGGTTGGGATGAAACCGGCTACAACGGTCATCCTCACCTTAAGACGCCAGTACTCGATGAGATGGCAACAAGTGGATTGCGGCTAGATCGTTTTTATTCGGCGCATCCATCGTGCTCGCCAACTCGTGGGAGCGTGATAACAGGACGTCACCCAAATCGNTATGGNACATTCAATCCTGGTTACTCTCTCAGACCTGATGAGATTAGCATTGCAACGCTGCTGAGAAAAGCCGGTTACTATTGCGGACATTTTGGGAAATGGCATCTAGGTCCGGTCAAACGACATTCACCCACCAACCCTGGTGCATTCGGCTTTCATCAATGGTTGTCGCATGACAATTTCTTTGAGCTGAATCCCGTCCTATCAAAAAATGGTCGCACGCCAACTGTCATCTCAGGTGAAGGATCGCAGATCATNATAGACTCGGCTATCGAGTTCATCCGCACGGCTAACCGTAAGGGAAAACCATGNTTTCTTGTAATCTGGTTCGGTTCACCTCATGAGCCATATAGTGGTCTCCCAGCGGATTTAAGACTTTATGACGATGTGGTTGAGACATATGCCGACAAATCGTTTCGTTTAACGAGTAATGAAACCGGGGAACCAACGACACGTCCGCTCGGTNAGATTCTTCGCGAACGATACGCCGAGATCACTGCCATGGATCGTTCTATTGGCAAATTGCGATCNTGGTTAGACAAAGAAAACCTGCGNGAAAACACGATGTTGTGGTACTGNGGCGACAACGGCACACCTGGTGANGGAATCGTNACATCTCCCTATCGCGGTCGAAAGGGAACAATGTATGACGGCGGCATTCGAGTCCCAGCGGTAATAGAGTGGCCTAAAGGATTTGATCAACATGGAGTCATATCGGCCAACACNGTGACATCAGATATCCTGCCCACNTTGTGTCGCATCACCGGAACGCCATTGCCGGAACGACCGTTAGATGGCATCGATTTGNTACCCATCCTTTCCTTTGAACAGAAACGACGAAANAGCCCCATTGGATTTTGGAGCTATAGTTCATCGCAAGTCGACAGAGACACGCCTTATATCAAACCTGATCTACAAATCGGAACGACGCCTTTGGTGAAGAAGATGAAAGGAATCTACACTCGCAACTTTACCAATTTCATTCATCCGGAAATTACCGCAAGCAATTTCCAGGGACCGCGAGTCTGGCTAAACGACGAATATAAACTGGTAATCCACGAGCAGGACAAACGCCGTCAGGTTGAGTTNTTTAACANCCACGAGGATCCGGCNGAATCAAAAAACATCGCGTCAGAGAATCCTGAAATNGTTGAACGCATGATGTCCGAATTAGAGTTGTGGCAGACATCCGTTCTGACAAGCTTGATTGGTGCTGACTACGAGTAACAATCAAAACCACTTTTTGCCTTACAGCACGTGCAGNCATGCACGGGANATCTAGCCCTCATCACTCCGATNACCGACCTCCGCTTCCGGTAATTTCACAATAACGAATACACCGATACCCGCAAGAATTCCGATGACAACATCCTGCCAAAACAAGAATTCTGTAAGGACGATTGTTGCAAAAACGGACGCGACAACGACTATCACAGCCTGAATCTTCACGTGCCTCCTTACTCCACCGTNATCTTCCCAATCGGTGAGAATCGGCCCGAANACTCGAGACCGTCTTAGTCGGGCATTGAGTCGTGGAGACGATCGGACAAGAAAGAAACTTGTAAGCAGCAAGAATGGAGTCGCCGGTAGCACTGGTAATAATGCGCCCAGAAAACCCAGTACAAACGTCAATCCCGCAAACACCAGATACAATACGCGTTTTGTACCNGAAACCACCTGTGATGAGTTTTCGCTATGCGATGATTTCATTGACGACACGTCCATGGACATCCGTTAACCGGAAGTCTCTGCCACTGTAACGGAACGTCANCTTCTCGTGATCAAGCCCCATTAAGTGCAATATTGTCGCATGTAAATCATGGACATGGACTTTGTTTTCCACGGAAGCAAATCCAAAGTCNTCCGTTGCTCCAAATGTCATGCCACCTTTTATGCCTCCACCGGCCAACCACATCGTGAAACCNTGATGATTGTGGTCACGGCCATTTCCATTTTCTGCAACCGGTGTGCGTCCAAATTCGCCACCCCAAACGATGAGAGTGTCTTTTAATAAGTCACGCTGCTTCAAATCTTTAATTAATGCGGCGATCGGTTGATCCACGTTCTTAGCTTTATCAGCGTGNGCCTTAATGTTACCGTGATCGTCCCAAGGTTGGCCGTTTCCATAATAGACCTGCACCATGCGCACTCCGCTTTCGACGAGTCGCCGCGCTGCAAGGCAAGCGTTAGCAAACTGTCCTTCGCCGTACGATTCGCGGATTTCCTTAGTTTCCTTGTTCAGGTCGAAGACTTCCTGAGCTTCGGTTTGCATACGGAATGCCATTTCCATGGACTCAATCCTTGCTTCCAGTGGATTGGATTTTCCACCACGCTTTTCAAGATGAATCTCGTTCATACGACTGAGCAAATCCAACTGTTCACGTTGAGCTGTTTTGCTCAGATACCCGTTGTTAATGTGACGAATCACCTTTTTGGGATCGATATTCGAATGGTTGATATGCGTGCCCTGAAAAATACCCGGCAGGAAACTATTGCTCCACAATTGCGGCCCAACCACAGGCTTACCAGGACAAAGCACAACGTAACCGGGCAAGTTTTGATTAATCGTTCCCAAGCCATACAACAACCATGACCCCATGGCAGGGCGTGTCGGTTGTGTCTCACCGCTGTTCATCATTAGCAGCGAAGGTTCGTGGTTGGGAATATTGGTGTGCATTGATCGAATGACGCAAATATCATCGATACACGAACCAACATTTGGAAAAAGATCACTAACTGGAATCCCAGCTTCACCGTAGTTTTGAAACTTGAACGGTGACATCAATAGCCCGCCAGTTTTTCGTTCCGTTTTGAGGTCCGCTTCATTCGGGCGCTGACCGTTATATTTCTCGAGTGCCGGCTTCGGATCAAACGTATCGACTTGGGAAGGACCACCGTTCATGAACAAATGAATCACATGTTTTGCCTTGGGGACAAAGTGCGGCGCTTTTACAGCCAGAGGGCTTGCTGCACCAGCGTCCGCGGCTGCACCGGCCATGAGCCTCCCGTCGCTAGCCATGATTCCAGCAAGGCCAAGCATTCCCATGCCGGTTCCCATTCGCTGTAATGATTCCCGACGCGTAAGAGCATTCTGATGATGATTCAAAGTCATTTACGTTTCCTCTAATTCAATCCGTGTTGTACGGTGTTTTGTATTGTGCGTTTTTCTACCGGCTTTACTAGTCGAGATACATGAACTCGTTTGCGCCTAACAAGACCTGGCAATATCGCTCCCAACGAGTCAATTGATTTGCAGCGTCCTCTGTATCCTGTGCTTTGAGGTATGCGAGGGCCAAATCCATTTCGGCTTGTTCCGGCGATCGACTATATGCCAATGCGAATGCCCGTTTCACGCGCGACTCATCACTTTCGGTAACTTCTTCGTGAAGTCTTTCAGCAAAAGCTTTTGCTTGAGTCACCATGAAAGGACTGTTTAGGACGAATAATTGTTGTTGTGGAACTGTCGTTTCACTTCGCTTGGAACTGGTGATGTTCGCATCGGGAAAATCGAATAACCTCAGGAGGCTATCTAGTTCGTGGCGACTGACCTTGGCATAGACCGTACGACGTACATTATTTGCATCGGCTAGGTCCGTCGACGGGCCTTCAAGAGACTTGTCAAGTCGCCCTGAAACATCCAAGAGTGCATCTCGCCAGGATTCGACATCGAGTCTGCGTCGTTTCATTCGCCAAACAAAGAGGTTATCAGCATCAATTTCTGCGTTACTGTCGTTGCTAGCACTACTCAACTGGTAAGTCTTGGACAACATAATCTCACGATGTAACTGCTTAATCGACCATCCCGAGTCGATCAGTTTTCTAGCCAGATAATCCAGCAACTGTGGATGTGTCGGCAATTCACCAAGTTTCCCAAAGTTACTCGGTGTGTTTACGATACCTCTTCCAAAATGATGCTGCCAAACACGGTTTGCCATCACGCGAGGCGTGAGTGGATTGTCCGGTGAGGTGATATCGTCGGCTAACTCACGGCGACCACTTCCATCCTTATACGGTTCTGGTTCCTCTCCTGCTAATACTTGCAGGAAACGGCGAGGTGCGATTTCACGTTTGTTTGCCGGATTACCGCGAACGAACACTCTTAGGTCATGAGGATTCGCCTCGGTATAAGCATGGGCCACTGGGTACATAGGTGTGGCTACTTTCTTTGCTTCCTCGTGAGCATTACGAAGCGATTCCAATTCTGTGCGGTTTTCATCGGATAAGAAGTTTTCAAGGTCTTTATCGGCTACTTCGAATGGTCCGTCTTTACCAAGTAGCTTTGTAAGCAAATCTGTTCCAGCATTTTTTGGTTGCACCTTGGGTTCTTCAGTGTAAATCGCAAATTGCACACTGGCTTGCTCACCGCAACCCCCTTGATCGGAACCGCTATTATCCAATCCACCTATAGCTGCAAAGCGACTGTAACCTTCCGGGATATCGTAGATCAGCTTGGACTCAGCATGCACACCAATTCCGTTCGCATACATCTTTCCACCAACTCGNATTGGGTTCCCCGTATAGTTTTTATTCTTGACCGGGCCGCCAAATGACTCCGATTTCTTGGGCTCCAGATCCGTGAGTAATAATTCCTCACCCGCCTCGTTAATGAATCTAGGCTTAATCCAATCTGCATGGTCGCAACTCTTGCCATTTCCTGCATCNGTNACGATTAAATAGAGTTCGCCGGCNCCAGATATATCCACATCAATGCCAACCGCCGGTCTGATNTTTGTTGCAATTGGNGTTACAAANCTCGGATTACCTGAAACGTGTTCTTCACCCTCAGGCCGTGCTGCTATGTTGGTTACTGTTACGCCATCCTGAACNACGACTAATGACTCCACCAGCTTTTGGAAACCACGGGTAACAGCAGTTACGCGTTCGGGTAATTCTTTGCTTAAGTCAATCTCGCCCGCTTGTCCGACCTTCAACTCAAACCACGCAGCAAGTTCTGCCACCTTGCCTTTATTCTTTGGATCAAGGAATTCAATCCAACGTTTGAGCAGGAATTCATTAACCTCGGCAGCCTCCGCCAATTCACTNGTAGGCACGGCCTGGCCGTTTTCCTTNGCAACCTTAAATCGCCATACCGCCTCCATATATTTAGCAATCTCAGGAACCTTTGACGTGGCTGCTGCTTCCTTTCGGTCTGCTAGATATTTTTTGACCGCGTTCTCCGTATCCTTGATGAGTTGCTGACCATCGTGGTAAACCTTAACATCTTCCGGCGAGCACAACGCCGCGTTGTTCAAGCGAGAACTACTGAAGATCCCGGCTATCGAGTAGTAATCTTGAGTAGGAATCGGATCAAACTTGTGATCGTGACATCGAGCACAACTAACGGTGAGACCTAAAAATCCGCGAGTTAGCGTATCAATTCTGTCATCAAGTTCGTCCGCAATTGCACGTTCGCGATCTGAATTCTTGTAATATTGGGCGCCGAGCCCGAAGTACCCCAGTGCCACAAGGTTTTCATAAGGCACATCACCCGTTTCACCATACAGGTCACCGGCGATTTGCAATCTAACGAATTGATCGTACGGCATGTCTCTGTTGAAAGCAGAAATCACCCAATCGCGATAACGAAATCCATTTGAGTTTGGCTTTACGGCGAATGTGTGGGCCTGATCTTCTGAATAGCGGGCAACGTCTAGCCAATAGCGACCCCACCGTTCCCCGTAGTGCTCCGACGCCAGCAATCGTTCTACCACTTTGGAAAACGCTTCGGGCGACTCATCCTGTAGAAACGCCTCTGTTTCCTCCGGTGTGGGTGGCAAGCCAGTCAAATCAAAGGTTGCCCGTCGAATCAAGTCGCGTTTCGTAGCCGGCGCTACCGGTTGAATTCCCCGTGATTCCATTTGAGCCAACGTAAAGTAATCAACCGCATTTACGGGCCACTTCTTGTCTTTCACTTTCGGTTGTTCAGGCATGACAACCGTTTGGTATGCCCAGTGCTTGCGTCCTTCTTCAAAGTTAATGGAAGACTTGGTAACAGCCGTCCCATCACGCGGGTCGGGAGCCCCCATCTCAATCCACTTCACGAAGTCATTGATAACGGCCTCATCGAGCTTACCCTTCGGGGGCATTTCAAAGCTCTCATACTTGAGCGCTGAGATAATCAAGCTGTCCTCAACACTACCAGGCACAACGGCCGGGCCGGAATCTCCACCTTTTCTCGAAGCATCCCGCGAATCCAGCAATAAACCACCCTTTATGTTTTTTGCATCCGTTGCATGACAAGAGTAGCAATGCTGACTCAATACCGGTCGAATCTTGTTTTCGAAGAACTCGATTGCCGCTGCATCCGGCTTGTCTTCATCATCCGCATGAATAAGCGAGGCGGAATTCATGCCGAAAAATATACTTCCAAGAACGATAAATATGCTTTTGGGGTAGGTTTTAGTAACGGTTGCCAACATTCGATGCCCGATTCTCGATTATTCTTTTGTTGATCCTAATTCTGTGCTTCTATATATACATCTCTTTAAGATGCATTATTCTTAGTTTACCTAACAAGCCGAATTCCGACAGCGCCAGTGTCGACTGTCATTTCAGCGAACTGGGTATNTTCAANCGCAGCGTGACATAGTGATTTCATCCCCTTGCGCTGTCCATCACCAACTGACATATGACTTACGTCTGCTCATTCATTAGAATAAAGCGGTAGCACATTCCCATCCNATGGCACTGGTAGCGCTCATGTCTTTAATTCGTGGCTCATTTCAAAAAGCGGCGCGTAACATAAACCGACGCGGGTTTATGACTGTTGGTTCTCTGGCCATGGGCGGCATAGGGCTACCACAAATACTAAGGGCCGAAGCGGCTCAAAAAAGGCCTACGGGTGCAAAAGGTACCATCATGGTCTTCCTTCCTGGCGGACCACCGCATCTCGACATGTTTGACCCCAAGCCAAACGCACCATCTGAAATTCGCGGCGAATTTAGTCCAATCAGATCGAGTGTTACCGGCATCGAGATTTGCGAACTCATGCCCCGTCTGGCTGGAATGATGGAAGATCTTGTGCCAATTCGCTCGCTTGTGGGCGCCATCGATCAGCACGATGTTCATCAGGTCGTTACNGGATGGGAGCATCATCCAACACAAACAGGTTCACGAGAAGTCGTCGGCTACCCACCTGGCGGATGGCCATCTCTCGGCGCAGTAGCTTCCAATGAAATTGGCCCGGCCGTTAAAGGCGTGCCCGTTACCGTCGATTTATCNCCGGATTACTATGATGCTCGTTTTGTTCACAGTACCAAGCTAGGTACTGGNGGCTTCCTNGGCCCGGCACATGCCGGATTGGAATTATCNAGTGTCGATACCGCGAATTTCACCGTGACAAGTGAAGGGGTACGAAGACTTAGTGACCGTCGTCGCCTACTTACTTCGTTCGATCGCTTTCGGAAAGTAGTCGACAAGAGCGGCACGAGTGAAAAGATGGATACATACAGCCGACAGGCATTTGACGTGTTGGCAAGCGGGCGACTTGCTAGAGCAATGGACCTCAGTCAGGAAGATGAGTCCACGAGAAACTTATACGGCATTGACGCAGCCAACCCACCAAAACGTGGCGGCGGCAAGATGCTCGATCAATTCCTGCTGGCACGTCGCGTCATCGAAGCCGGCGCTCGCTGTGTCACGCTGGTGTTCACCCGCTATCCTTACGGCCGCATGCTTAAGGGAGACTACAACTGGGATTGGCACAAAGAAAACTTCATGGAAGCTCGTGAAACATTACCGCTGCTGGATATCGGAGTCTCCGCTCTTATCACGGACTTGAAGCAACGTGGCTTACTGGATGATGTTTCTGTCGTCGTCTGGGGAGAATTCGGGCGCACACCGAAGATCAACACAAATGCAGGTCGAGATCACTGGCCCAGAGTCGCTGGCGCATTACTTGCCGGTGGCGGCATGAAAGGTGGCCAAGTCTTGGGGTCCACGAATAAATTTGGCGAGCATGCCGAATCCCGTCCGGTGCACTATCGGGAAGTGTTCGCTACACTTTATCAGCAGCTGGGAATCGACGTGCGTCACAAAACGTTTGATGACTTGGCAGGACGACCTCAACACCTTCTGGGAAATCACGGTCCGTTGCAAGAGTTACTGTAGTTATATTGAGCATCGGTCATTGGTTGGGACTTCTTATTTGATCACGTTATGATGAATTCTATGGATCATCAAACCCAGGTTCTCCAATCAAGACGCCAATGGCTCTCGTCCTCCGGACTAGGCTTTGGTAGCCTTGCGCTTTCAGCCATGCTTGCAGACGACGGGCAGGCTGCATCTCCAGCGACCGCGAATCCTCTACGAAGTAAAGATCCACACTTCCCGGCGAAAGCCAAGCGTGTGATATTCCTCTTCATGGCCGGTGGTCCCAGCCAGGTAGAGACTTTTGATCCTAAACCGACACTCAACAAGCTACACAAACAACCGGTTCCGGACTCATTCGGCAGTGTTCAGACTCAACAGACCACTGAAAACTCCTTATTGCTCGGCAGTAAGAGAACCTTCAGTCGTTTTGGCGAATCGGGTGCTTTGATATCCGATCTATTTCCAAAGCTGACCCAACACGCCGATGACCTAGCCATTGTCCGTTCGTTACATGCTGACAGCATTGTCCATTCAGCGGCACTTTATCAGATGAATAGCGGACGGACACTGATGGGACACCCGACCGTTGGTTCGTGGATCAACTATGGACTTGGCACGGTTAATCAAAACCTTCCGGGTTACGTAGTGATGCTTGACCCTGACGGTACACTTGTTGGTGGACCTCCATGCTGGGGTGCAGGTTATTTTCCACCCGTGTTCCAGGGCACACTCTTCCGGCCAGACGGAGTACCAATCCTTGATTTGGTGCCTCACGATAATCGCTCTCGCAAACGACAACGTAACAGCCTTGATTTACTCAACAAGTTAAATGGACTAACACGACGATCTGATGACCAGGTCTTGTTGTCACGACTGGCAACCTATGAACTGGCGTTTCGCATGCAGATGCACGCCCCGGAAGCAATCGATGTGAGTCAGGAATCCAAGACCACCCATAACATGTATGGTACCGGCGATTCGAAAACAGCTGACTTTGGCACACGATGCCTGATGGCTCGGCGTCTTGTGGAACGAGGGGTTCGATTTGTTCAGCTATATAGTGGCGGCGGCCCTGGCAACCTAACATGGGACGGGCACAGTGATATCGAAGAAAACCACTTACGCATGGCGGCACAAGTCGACCAGCCAATTGCTGCCCTGATTAGTGATCTTAAACAGCGCGGACTATTTGACTCGACTTTGATTATCTGGGGTGGAGAGTTTGGCCGCACTCCGATGTCACAAGGAGAAACTGGACGAGACCACAGCCCATTTGGGTTTAGTATGTGGTTGGCTGGTGGTGGCATTAAGGGTGGAGTTACCGTAGGTGGCACCGACGACATCGGATTACGGGCCGTCGAAAACCCGTATCATGTAAGAGATCTACACGCCACCATCCTTCACCAACTTGGATTGGATCAGCATAAACTAAGTTTTCTACACAACGGACGGGAAGAAATCCTGACAGACATTGGTGGCAAGGTCATATCAGAGATCATTTAAAGACTACCCATTCACACATGAAGCCTCAGATTCACAGTATTATATTTGCGTTGATCGCCGTGATGCCTTTGACATCCAGTGCGCAGGAATGGGCCTTCACACCACCGCAGCGCCCTTCCACACCCGAAACCTCCGCCGACTGGGGCCGGTCGCCTATCGATCAATTCGTGCTGCATAGGCTGACACAAAAACAGCTTTCACCCTCACCAGATGCGAGCCGACACACCCTCATTCGGAGATTAACTCTCGGGCTACACGGACTCCTGCCAACCGCAAAAGAAGTGAATGACTTTGTCAACGACAATCGAGTCGATGCATATGAGCATTTGGTAGATCGCCTGCTTAACAGCCCTCGCTATGGAGAACGCTGGGCGCAACACTGGCTCGATGTTGTTCGGTATGCAGACAGCGACGGATTTGAGTATGACGACCCACGACCGCATGCATGGCGTTTTCGAGATTACACGATCGCGTCCTTAAACTCCGACAAGCCGTTTGATCGGTTTGTTAAAGAACAAATCGCAGGAGATGAACTCTATCCAGGTGAACCAAATGCGTTAATCGGTACTGGCATACATAGCCTGGGCCCGCTGCGTCTAAATGCCGGCCTTCAGGACGACTTAAAGAACCGTCAGGAATTATTAACTGAAATGACTGACGCGGTTGGCTCCGCGTTCCTAGGGCTCACTATCGGTTGTGCTCGATGCCACGACCACAAATTCGACGACTTTCCACAGGCAGATTATTTCCGACTGCAGTCTTTCTTCGCAGCCACCGTCCCGCTGGAATGGTCCCTTGCAAGCGATGAGGAAATCGCCCAACACGAGAAAGACATGGAGGCGTGGACCGTAAAGAGCGAAACGAATAGCGATGCAATACAAGTGCTGGTCGACAAACATTCGAAAGACCTCTATCAGTCGCGATTAAAACTCCTATCTCCAGCACAGCAGGTCGCGGTACAAACGCCGGTTGCCGAACGAGACGAGGAGCAACAACGAATCGCTGCACAGGCCGAGGGGTTTCTTGCCGTAAGCGAACAGCAAGCTGTCAAACGCATATCCAAAGATGCTGACGACCTCAAAACATATAAGGAGCTTCAGAATAAAAAAGTGACATTGCTTAGGGTCAAGCCAGTGCCACCCGCAGCGATCATGGCTGTTGAAGATTCACTCCACCCAACACCTGACACACATTTATTATTCCGTGGCGAACCACATCAACCACGCGAGAAAGTGCAGCCGCAGTTCCCCACCATGCTCGTGTCCACTGAGAAGCCCGTCTTGGCAACAGTTAATCCTGTCGAGGTGGATGGCCATCGTTCGTCCGGACGCCGTGCTGCACTGGCAAACTGGATGGTACAACCTGACAATCCACTCACCGCACGAGTCTTCGTTAATCGCGTCTGGCAATATCACTTTGCTCAGGGAATCGTTTCCACACCAAACGATTTTGGTGCAATGGGCCAGGCACCCACACACCCGGAGTTACTCGATTGGCTGACAGTCGAGTTCATCGAGTCTGGATGGAGCGTTAAACACTTGCAGAAGATTATTGTCACTTCGTCCACTTACCGACAACGCAGTGTTTTTCGGGCAGCGGCTGCAGATATAGACCCGGATAACCAACTTCTCTGGCGCATGAACCGCCGTCGATTGGAAGCCGAGGAAATTCGTGACGTAGTTCTTCAAACATCTGGAGAACTTAACGAAGAAGCAGGAGGTCCGGGCGTCCGGCTACCACTGCACCCGGAGATTGCAAGGCTACAGTACAAAGGCACATGGCAACCGGATCCAAATGACACTCAGCATTATCGCCGTAGTATTTACACCTTTATTAAAAGAAATATTCGCCCACCGATGCTTGAGTCCTTCGACTCACCATCTACACTTACCTCATGTGGAATACGCAATGTGAGCGTTCACGCCGCACAAGCCCTCGCCATGATGAATAGTGAGTTTATGCAAATCCAAGCTGAAGCCTTCGCCCGGAATATCACCTCTTTAAATCAGAAATACACGCCGGTCCAACTGAACATAGTAATTAATCGCGCCTATATGGCGGCGTTATCCAGAGATGCGACACGTGAGGAACTTAAGCTCGGTCGTCGTTTCATACGCACCCAATCTATTACCATATGCAAGGAACGTGTTCAGGTTGATCCGGCGGACGATTACGAATACACACTGCCGTTGCCAATAACAGATGCGGATCGCTTTCAGGCCTTGGTCGACCTTTGTCATATCATCTTGAATCTAGATGACTTCATGTATGTGCAGTAGGCTAGCATGCGACTGGTATCCAACTAATGGCGCAAAAGCGCCCAGTTGTTAGAATAACGATATATCAACCATGGCTGGCAAACACCGTCGGCCAGCCCACCGTGCCCAAATCTGGACCTTCCCTGGAATTGATCGATATGCGTAAAACAACAGTACTTACACTGTTAGTAGTAACTCTAACGGCAACCTCTACCCTGTTTGCCGCTGATTCGTCTGTGGATTTCAGCAAAGACATCTTATCGGTGCTTTCGGATCGATGCTTCAAATGTCATGGCCCGGATGAAGCCGAACGCGTGTCCGACTTAAGACTGGATACGAAGGAAGGGATTTTTTCCACCCTCGACTCCGACGTCGTGGCAGTAGTACCGGGCAAGCTAAACGCAAGTGAAATGATCAAACGGATCACCTCTGATAACCCGGATTTAAAGATGCCTCCTGAGGACTCGGGTAAGGTGTTGTCGGAGGCCGAAATCGACGCGCTTAAGCAGTGGGTAAGTAACGGAGCTGAATGGGAAGAACATTGGGCGTTTATTTCACCGACAAAGCCAGAAGCACCGCGTGCCATTCGCAAGTGGAAACCTGTGAACCCTGTTGACCTCTTTATTCACCAGCGACTCAAGGCTGAACGACTACAACCATCACCAAAAGCCGATAAACAAACCCTAATTCGACGTGTGACGCTGGACTTAACAGGTCTCCCACCAACCGTTGAGGCGATCGATGCTTTCCTCGCCGACACGTCCGATGACGCATTTGAAAAAGTTATTGATCGACTAATGAAATCCGAACGGTACGGTGAGCACATGGCTCGACATTGGCTTGATGCCGCACGATTTGCCGACACACATGGACTACATCTGGATAACGAACGCCAAATTTGGCCCTATCGCGATTGGGTAATTAACGCTTTTAATCAGAATATGCCGTTTGATGAGTTCACCACCGAGCAGCTGGCCGGTGACTTGCTGCCAGAGCCATCTTTAGAACAACGCGTGGCAACAGGTTTCAATCGATGCAATGTAACTACCAGTGAGGGCGGTTCCATTGATGAGGAATACTACGTGCGTTATGCCGTCGACCGTGTAAACACAACGTCAACCGTTTGGATGGGACTTACCTCTGGTTGCGCTCAGTGCCACGACCACAAGTTTGACCCACTCACACAAAAGGAATTTTATCAGCTCTTTTCGTATTTCTTCAGCCTGACGGAAAAGGCTATGGACGGCAATGCTCTTTTACCGCCGCCGGTAGTTAAAGTACCTTCGGAAGATCAAGTGACCAACAAGGATCGCATCACGAAAGAACTCGCAGACGCCAAAGCGCTTGCGGAGAAGACCATTACTGATTTTCAATACACCGATGCAAACGCCAGTGATACGCCGTTTGAGATTTCCCGTGAAGAACGGGTCTGGATCGACGACGAATTACCAGCAGGTGCCCAACAAGCAGGCGATGGAGACGGCCCGTGGCAGTTTGTATCCGGTCCCGACCATCCGGTATTTAGTGGGGAGAAATCACATACACGGACCGGCGAAGGGCTAAACCAACACTTCTTCACCGGCGCAACGGAACCGTTGGTCATCGCTGAAAACGACGTATTCTTTACCTACGTATTTCTCGACCCGGACAATCCACCGGAATCGATTCAATTACAGTTCAACGACGGTAGCTGGGATCATCGAGCTCACTGGGGTGCTGACAAGTGTTTCCTGCCTGGCAAAAAAAATGCTTTGAATTTCCCCATGGGTGCGTTGCCAAAAACTGGGGAATGGGTGCGACTTGAAGTCCCTGCGAAAACAGTCGGACTTAATCCGGGAGCAAAGATCAACGGCTGGGCGTTCACTCAATTCGGCGGCACAACCCATTGGGACAAGGCCGGCATCGTAACGACCGCTGCCCTTAATGATGAACAATTAGCGTCGATTTCGACCTGGGAAGCGTATCAGAAAGCGATCAGCAAAGCAGGACTGCCGGAAAATATCGGGAAACTGATTGACGTCGCAGCCGATCAACGAAACGACGACCAAAAGAATCAGATCCTTCGGTACTACCTAACCAATGTAAATCCTAAGTCCAAGGCTGCACTCGCGGCACCTGTCGCAAAGCAAGCGGAACTACAAAAGGCACTTGAAGACCTTGAAAAGGCGATTCCGTCATCACTCGTCATGGAAGATCGAGCTGAGAAACGACAAGCTCACATCCTCGAGCGTGGTGAATACACACTCAAGCGAGATCCTGTCGAGTCGGCGGTACCAGAATGGTTGGGGACTTCAAAAGAAGATGCACCGAACAACCGCCTCGGACTGGCTCAGTGGTTAGTCGATCCATCGCACCCATTGACGTCACGAGTAACGGTTAATCGTCTTTGGCAACAGTTCTTTGGAATCGGTATCGTCCGCACGTCTGAAGACTTTGGGGTGCAAGGAGAAAGACCCGTCCATCCGGAATTACTCGACTGGCTGGCAATTGAGTTCATCGAAAACGGCTGGGATGTACAGGCCTTCCAAAAAACGCTCCTCCTTTCGGCCACCTATCAGCAATCCTCGAGAGTCACTAAGTCCAATTGGGAGGCAGACCCGGAAAATCGACTGCTGGCAAGCGGCCCGCGTCACCGTTTGGATGCCGAAGTCATCCGTGATCAAGCACTCGCAGTAAGTGGCCTGCTAGTTGGCAACATCGGGGGCAAGAGTGTCAAGCCATACCAACCAGCTGGCCTCTGGAAACCAGTCGGCTTCGGAGGAAGTAACACTTCCGTCTTTAACCAAGATAGTGGCGATGCACTTTATCGTCGCAGCATGTACACATTTTGGAAGCGAACCGTACCGCCACCTACTATGAGCATTTTCGATGCTCCGGACCGCGAAACGTGCCAGGTTCGACGAGCTCGAACAAACACCCCACTTCAGGCACTTGCACTTATGAACGATGTGCAATTCCTGGAAGCGGCAAGACATTTTGCTGAGCGAATCATTACCAATGGTGGTGCTACATCAGCAGACCGAATTGACTATGCCTATCGAAGTGTTCTGTCACGAACACCCAAGCCGTCTGAACGTGCTGTCGTCGAAGGGCTATTTAACGAATACCTGGCTGAATTTCAGTCAACCGAAGGTGCGGCAACCGAATTCCTAAATGTCGGTGAGTCGAAACGCAACGAAGAACTAGAAGCCAATGAACTTGGCGCCTGGACAATGGTTGCACACATGTTGCTTAACTTGAGCGAAACAGTCACTAAGAACTAGGGGATCAACCCAGATGAATCCACTACGTGAATACGAATTAGTAGAAACACGCCGTCACTTTTTCAGCAGAAGTGCAACAGGCATTGGAACGGCTGCCCTGGCATCCCTGATGAACCCAAATCTGTTTGCAGAACAACAAAAGCAGAAGGCTGTCGAAGCTGGATTACACTTCGCACCCAAGGCGAAGCGAGTAATCTACCTATTCATGTCCGGCGCACCGTCCCAACTCGATACATGGGACTATAAGCCGAAGATGAAGGACTGGTACGACAAAGACCTGCCGGACTCCGTCCGCAACGGCCAGCGTATTACCACCATGACCTCCGGTCAAAAACGATTCCCCATAGCACCGTCGATCTTTAAATTTAATCAACACGGAGAACATGGAGCATGGGTTAGCGAAATCCTGCCTCACACCGCTGGAGTCATCGACGACCTTGCCGTGATCAAAACGATTAACACGGAAGCGATCAACCATGACCCTGCCATCACTTACATCCAGACAGGGAGCCAACTACCAGGTCGCCCCAGTGCCGGTGCCTGGTTGTCCTACGGCCTTGGCAGTATGAATGAAAACCTGCCGGCATTCGTGGTCCTGCATTCTACTGTCAATGGTGGATTCGGCGGTCAAGCACTCTACGCGAGACTTTGGGGATCCGGATTCCTTTCCACGAAGCATCAGGGTGTTAGCTTGCGCTCCGTGGGCGACCCTGTACTTTATCTGTCTAATCCCAAAGGAATGTCAGCGAAAATGCGTCGTCGTATGCTCGACGGTCTGGCAAAACTCAACAAGGATCGGTTTGACGAAGTTGGCGACCCGGAAATTCAATCCCGCATCGCACAATATGAAATGGCATACCGCATGCAGACGTCGGTACCGGATTTAACCGATATATCCGACGAATCGCAAGCCACACTGGATATGTATGGCCCTGAAGTAACAAAGCCTGGCACGTTTGCCGCAAACTGCCTGCTCGCACGAAGACTTGCGGAGCGTGATGTCCGGTTTACTCAAGTATTCATTCGCCAGTGGGATCAACACGGGAACCTACCAAAAGACATCCGACGCCAATGCGGGATTGTCGACCAACCATCCGCCGCATTGATTAAGGACCTCAAGCAACGAGGTATGTTTGATGACACGCTTGTAATTTGGGGTGGTGAATTCGGCCGGACTATCTACTGTCAGGGCGGTCTGACTATGACAAACTACGGTCGCGACCATCATCCACGCTGCTATACCAAGTGGATGGCGGGTGCCGGTATCCAAGGTGGTGTCGTGTACGGAGAAACTGACGACTTTAGTTACAACGTACAAAAAGATCCGGTACACATTCATGACTTGAATGCAACTATTCTCCATTGTCTGGGTATCGACCACGAGAGGTTGACCTATCGACATCAAGGTCGAGACTTCCGATTGACCGATGTACATGGCTCACCGGTCCAGGGAATTCTGGCCTAGACGAAGCATTGAAATGCGAATTACAAATGTCGAAACGCTGATTCTCCAGCACGACATGGATGTCGAGTTAGGGTTTGCACAGGGCTACTACAACAAACGTACTGCGCACATCATTAAGGTACACACGGATGCCGGAATCACAGGCATCGGTGAGATTTTTGGTGCAGGTAATTTTGCTTTTGCCAATCAGGCAATCGTCAATCACGTAATTGCACCGATGCTGATCGGTCGCAATCCCCTCGACATCAATGTCATTTGGCATGAGGTTTATAATGCCATGCGTGATCATGGTCAAAAAGGCATGCCGATTTCATGCCTTTCTGGAGTGGACATTGCCTTGTGGGACATCATGGGAAAAGCCACTGACATGCCGCTCCACCAACTGTTAGGTGGAAAGGCCCGTGAAGACTTTGTGGTTTACGGCTATGGCATGATGCTGCAAAAGCGAGACGATCTGGCTTCTGCATTTGAGCAAGAAGTTAAGAGCATCGTCGAAATGGGTTACACAGCATCGAAAATGAAGCTCGGGCTTGGAGTCGATGGTGATCGCGAATTAGCGGCCGCTGTCAGGCGAGGTGCCGGAGACGGATTCAAGCTGATGGCGGATAGCAATCACGCATATACCGTCGGCGAGGCAATACAACTTGGGCAAACTCTGCGTGATCTGGCCTTCTATTGGTTTGAAGAACCCGTCATGCCAGAAGACTACAACGGGTACAAGGCGGTGCGACAGGCCTTACCGGGCATCAACATAGCTGGCGGTGAAGCAGAATGGACGCGATTCGGCCACAGAGAGCTCATTTCACGTGGATGCGTTGATATCTTACAACCGGAAGTTGCGACAACCGGTGGCATTAGTGAAGTAATGAAAATCACTGCAATGGCACATGCTTTCGGTACGCCGGTAATTCCACACGTCTGGGGATCCGACATTCTCATCGCGGTCGACATGCATTTAGTTTCAGTATTGCCAGATATCCCAGGTGGCCTGCATCAGTTTCAACCAATGCTCGAATACGACACGACGCCAAATCTCTTTCACGAAGATTTGCTAACCACGCCTCTTTCTATTCCTCAGCAAGTCCGAGATAACCATGGCCGAGCCAAACCGCCAGAAGGACCAGGTATTGGTATCGAGCTAAACGATGCATTCGTTGAAAAGTACCGTGTTGGTTAGTTATCCAAACCGATCACTCCTCGATGCGAATCTTAATTGCTTTACAAAGCCTTTTCTTTGAGTCGGAGATGCGTCCGCATTTACGACATACGTGAGTTGCGTCTTTGAGAGTAACCTTGCCGCTTTGCGCATTACGCTTCTTACGATTCTTCTTCTTTTTCGATTTACAAAGGGGGTTGCTCATGGTGTCTTGTCTGCTTCACTTCTATATTTTGCTAAAATCGTACATCCGTCAACTCTCAAGCCCATGCTCGCTGTACGCAGTGACCGTTAAACCCACATCCATTTCTTAACCAAGGCAAGTAATCAATGATTTTTCAGGAACTGACATCTCCGGACATTAAGGCGATCGATCGTGAAAATACGATTTGCATCATCCCCATTGCGGCCGTGGAGCAACATGGCCCCCACATGCCAACTGGTACCGACACCATTTTATGCACTGCAGTAGCGGAAGCACTTGAAGCCAAATTGCCGGAACAAACCCTTCTCACACCAACGAGTTGGCTAGGTGCAAGTGCACATCACTTGAGAATTGGCGCCACACTGAATGCTGATCTCGATCATTATGTGTCGATGCTTCTCGACATCGGCAAGTCGCTTCTCAACGATGGATTCCGAAGGATCTTCTACCTTAACGGTCACGGCGGAAATATTGATCCAATGAAAATCGCTGTAAGAGAATTACAACTGAATCATGTCGATTCGATGCTGGTAGCCGGTTCATATTGGGCAGTGGCGGACGACTTTATCGTCAGCACACTTGAAGGTGATCACAAATACGTCGGACACGCGTGTGAATTCGAAACTTCGATGATCATGCACGTCCGGCCGGAACTCGTGCGTACTGAGCACATCCAACCCGCCGGGCAATTAATAGACGACGTAGTCAACGGCGTTTACGTCAGCCGTGACATGACGCAGCGCACCAATGATGGGTTTACCGGACGTCCCGATCTAGCAACCGCAGAAAAGGGAGAACAATTCTTTAACGCTGTAGTAGACAAACTCGTTGAAACCGTAAGCAGCCTGTTAACACACCCGCTGGGCACCACACATCAGGACTTCATTTAGAACGGCATCAGCATCGTCCATCGATCCGCGATATCTGCAGTCAATTGCATGATGATGTATCACGGTAACGCTGGGTCGTTTATCTCTTTCATCTTGCTCAAGAGCTTTGCATGTAAGAGAGCGACAATTGCCTGATACTGCTGCTGGTCAATCACGTTGGTCGTCTCGCTGGGGTCAGCGATAAGATTGAAGAGTTCATCTCGCTGGGGATTGTTAAAATCCCGAACCAATTTCCATTGGGAAGTTCGATAACATCGCATGTGCGTTGTCGATTGATGACGCGTCGAGTATTGTGCGAATACTTCGTCATCCCATCCGTCGGCCGACCCTGTTAACAACGGTGATAAATCTCGGCCTCTCACTATCTTTTTCTCCGCAATTGAACCACCGGCGATTGCCTGCATCGTGGGATACCAATCAAGATTGGTGACCGACGAGTCAATTCTTGTGCCAGGCTTTGTGACGCCTGGCCAAACAACGCACGTTGGTACACGTAGAGAATTGTCGTACATATTCGGGCGTTGACCTGCAGGGATGTTTTCAGTAGCCAGCGGCAACGAGTCCTTCTTTAGAATCCAGTGTCCATTTCCTTTGTGCCAAATTCCGTTGTGTCCCATGTTGTAGCCATGGTCACTCGTAAACACGATTACGGTATTCTCTCGCAATCCGGATTTATCCAGCGTTTCCAGCAATCGACCGACGTTTCGGTCCACTCCCCGAGTACTTGCAAGGTATTCGCGTGTAAATCGTTTAACACGTTGAACATCCAAACCTTCGAAGTCGGGCGATGGCAACTTGGGATCCAGTTTCTCAAAGGGCTTCATATCCTCAGGTGCAACGGGCAACCAGCGTGCATGCGGAGCACGATAGTGCAAAACTAACAGGAATGGCTGATTATCTGGCCGGTTTTCAATGAAAGAGATTGCATGATCCGTGAGGATATCCGTAGTCAGCCCGTCAATCTTCTTATTCTGACCATCTACTTCAAGCGTTGGGTTTACCGGAGACCAACCACCTCCACGGTGACCCATGAAATAATCAAACCCTGTCTTGGTCGGATGATATTTATCGAGCAATCCTAAGTGCCACTTTCCAACCAACCCTGTGAAGTAGCCCGCATTTTGCATCACTTCATACCAAGTCTGCGTACTTGGATCCAATCCGTGATCCGCCTCAACTCGTGGATTGAGCCATTCAGTTACCCCTACCTCTGTGCCATATCGGCTTGTGGCGAGTGACGCGCGTGACGGACTGCAGACCGGGGTGACGACGAATGTGTTGGGCAGATACGTACCTGCGCGAAACAACTTATCCAGATTTGGGGTGTTGGCATGGGTCGGTTTGTCATAAAGACCGATTGCCCATGGCGCCTGGTCGTCTGTCATGATAAATACGACATTTGGGCGTTCCGCCTGTAGCACACTGGTTATCGACAGGAGAATTAGGAGGATTAATTGATGATTTTTGGGCATAGATCTCTACTCTTTAATTCAAAATTGCCAGCTTAATCTCACAGACAGACTGGAATAACGCATGGCCAATGGACTAAGATATGAGTACGTGCAGAAGCACGATTTACGACCACATAATTGTTACCTGGTCAAAACATGTACATAACGTACAAAGTTTAAGGAAAAGAAACATGAAAAACATCCTTGTACCCACAATGATGGCAGCTGCCCTAGCAATGGGCGGACTTGTCATGGCTGAGGTGGAGTCAGGATTGGGTGTTGGTACACCAGTACCTCCATTCAATACTAAAGACACCTGCGGCGAAAATGCTGGTAAATCACTGTGCTATAGGTGACTGTTCGGCACACGTCCGGTCGTTGCAATTTTTGCTCGTACGACCTCGGATGACTTGACCAGTCTGGTCAAGAAAGTTGACGCACTTATCGAAGCTAACAAAGCTAAGCAACTTCGAAGCTATCTCGTTCTTTTGGCAGACGATGCCGATGAAGCGGAAGAGACGCTGATTGCACTTGGCAAGAAAAACAACATCAACCACGTGAAACTCACGGTGTTTGATGGAATCGCCGGCCCTCCGAAATATCAGATTTCGAAGGACGCTGATTTGACCGTTCTCCATTGGAAGGGTCGAGTCGTTGCTAAGAATAACGCCTACACCAAGGCTGAATTCAACAGCGATGCAATTAAGGAAGTTATCGAATCAGCTAAGGGTTCCATCCTTAAGTAAGCAATTCGTATAGCGACCAATAGATTAGGTAACAATCAAACCGGTGTCCTCGCTTGAGGACGCCGGTTTTGTTTTGCGCTTGTCAAATCAAATGATCAAACCCGCTCTCAATCTTTGATAAACTCATAAATGTCATACCACCCCCATTCCACCCGCAGAGCCTTCCAATGAAGTCATCACACATCCTTCTGTTTGTCGGGATCCTTATCTTCAGCTGGTCACCTACTTTTGCCGGCATCAGTAATAGCCTGATGGACATATCAGCTGACGGCTCTCTTTTAATTTGCAGCAATCGTGATAGCGGCACCGCGACCGTGGTCGACTTGAAAACAAACGACGTTTTGCATGAAATACCTGTCGGAAAACATCCAGAAGGCGTGTCCTTTGTTGGTTCCTCCAAACTGGCGGCAGTGGCGATATATGACGACGACAAAATCGTTTTCATCGATACTACAAAGGGTGACATCGTCCGCACGGTCGAGGTATTCGACGAACCGTATGGAGTTGTCAGCACGACCGATGGCAAGAGGCTCTATGTCACATTGGATTTTCCCGGTCAGGTTCTAGAGCTTGATCCGGCCACCGGTAAAACCTTGAGGACATTTGAAGTCGGTCCTTTCACACGCGGTGTGACCCTTAGACGCGACGAGTCGAAGTTATATGTTGTTCAGTACTACAACGCACTTGTTTCCCAAATCTCACTCGACAATGGCAAAGTCACAGATCAATGGTCCGGTAGTCGAACCGATAATCTTGCACGTCAACTTGTAACTCATCCAACCCGTGAAAAGGTCTATGTGTCTCACATTCGATCGAAGATCACATCGATTCACGGGCAAGGTTCGATTTTTCCTTACGTGTCAGTCGTTGACAGTGTTCCCGGTGAAGAACGCCGCCGAAAACGGATCCCGATGGACGCGTTTGTTAATAATCAAGTAACAGCAAACCCTTGGGAAGTGGATATCACGCCAGATGGGAAACGGTTCTATGTCATTTTCGGTGGCACGAATGACATGTATGTTTGCAACACGATTGACGACGACTATCGCGAACTGGGCTATGTTGCCCGTCTAACTCCTGGACTGAATCCTCGGGCTGTACGCGTAGGGCCAAACGGTGAGTTCTTTTATGTGTATACCGCACTCGACTTCACCGTGTCCAAGTTCTCCGTCACTGACAATCGGCTAATTCAAAAGACTAAAATCACCGCGAATCCACTCACGGATCAGGTGCTCGCCGGAAAGATCCTCTTCTACTCCGCTCTGCAACCGATGGTGGCCAGGCGTTGGATTAGTTGCTCCAGTTGCCATCCGGACGGCCAACCTGATGGTCGGACGTGGCATAACCCCGAAGGGCTAAGAAACACTCAGTCCTTTGCCGGACTGCGTTGGACGCATCCGGTTCACTGGTCTGCTGATCGGGATGAAGTGCAGGATTTTGAACACACGATTCGCGGACCGCTAATGGGTGGTTCGGGCCTGATCAAAGGTGCAGTGGACCCGTCTCTAAAGGAACCCAATCGCCTTAAGTCTGACACACTCGATGCGTTGGCTGCCTATACGAACTCACATGATTTCATCATCAGTCCATTTGCAAAAGATGGCCTTTCCGATTCCGC
>PAXU01000096.1 GCA_002714565.1 Rhodopirellula sp. | reverse complement strand
GACTTACCGCTGAAGAGCATGATTACGATGGCAATCAAGCCTTTGACTAGTTGTGAGTCACTATCTGCGGTGAAATACAGCAGTTCGTCGTCTCCGACATGCGGTAGGAGCCATACGTTGCTCACACAACCTTGAACACGGTTACATTCTATTCTCGCACTTTCATCAAACGCAGGCAGGCCATCTCCAAGCTCTATGATGAAACGGTACTTGTCTTCCCAGTCGTCGAAGAGGTCGAACTCCTCGATGAGTTCATCTTTAGTGATCGTTTCAATGAGTGTCACGCCAAGATCCTGAGGAATGGAATTCACAAAAGTTGTCGGTAGTCCGAGGGCACTATTTCTATTCTTTTTGGCAATAAGCGAATGCACAAGGACTGTTTAGCCAATTGCATCCAATCGTCGTCCCAAAGGACTAATCTGCGTGCTTTTGTCGCAATCGTGGCGACAAGCGTGCAATAAGGTGAATTCGTTCAAATTCTTCAAGCCAGTCTTCCAAAACAGTTTTCTGTGATTGGTCGAAGCTTGTGTTGATGGGTGCCTCATCTCCTAAGGCCAATCTTGCGAGTTTCCGGTACCGTGTAATTGTCCGGTCACCAGCATGGCCTAGAAACTGATAATCCTCATTAAAGAAGAGAACTTGAGGTACACGTAGCCCACCACAAACTGTCCAGGTCGCTTTGAATTCTTCGGCCAACGCATCGCGATCGATAAACAGCAGGTTAATTTGGTCGCTAGCTGACGCGATGTGATTTAGGATCGGCCCTTGTCTGACACAATCACCGCACCACGCGCCGGCGATACAGACGACGTGGAGTTGACGTGAAAAAGAACTTAAAAGGTCTGCCTGTTCGTCAGAGAGCGAACACGACTCATTTACGTCTGTCCAGTTTTTGATATCGCCAGGACTTCCATGTCTCGCAAGAAAATCCTGATACGAGAGGCTGTCATCGACAAGGTCGCGTGCTACGTTTTGTGGGATCATCGTGTTCTTTCACTTTGTGATGTAAGGCGGTCGTGGCTGCCATTTAGCGGATTGGTGTGGCAAGGCGTCCATGCGTAAAATGACAGGTGTAGGTAGGCTGGTTAACCAATTGTCCCCAAGGCACTGAATTAAGCGACGCGGTACCGTGATGAGAATAATATTTGTGAAACAGATCGCCAAGAGCCTTGGTGTTCTTTTTGTGCTGTTCTTGATGAATAGTACGGCAATCGGTGCACGTACTTTTATAGAGATCAATCGTGAAATTAAAGCATGGCTAAATGCCGAATCGACCAGTAACAGCCAATTCGAACAGGCTGATTGTATTTATGCCATGGTGGAATTGTATTCGGAGATTATGCAGCATCCGAAGCTCCCCATTAGCCCAACACTAAACGGACATCGCGTTGTCTTACGTGGCAGAATGCTCCACGTGCGGGATGAGTTAAAGAGGAAGTTATTGCGAGCGGAGCGTAGTGGGGTGGTAGACAAAGGCAGTTTGCTGGTGAACTCGTTGATGGATCAAATGAGATTAGCGGATTCATTAGGTGGGGGTGTAACGAGTGGCTTAGGCCTAGGAGGTAATGCCGGTGCCGCGGAGCTGGATAGTGCGCGACAATTGATTGATCTGATTGAATCAACGGTTGATCCGAATGTATGGGAATCAAAAGGCGGACAGGCCGTTATGGTCTACTACCCACCTTTGCATGTACTTGTTGTTCGCGCTAATTCTAACGTGCACGCGAAGGTCGCCTTGCTTTTAGCAAAACTACGTGCAGCGCGGTAGGGATTTTGCATTAGTCGGCGAGTTTGGATTATACGAATTCGTCCGCGGTACTCTTCGATTGTAGATGCTAACCGGTTTTGGTAGCCTTAGGTATGGAGTCATTGAGCACAGTTGTGTTGGAAAATGACGGAATCCTAACGGTATATAAGGCGTCGAGAAATGCTGCGTATTCATGGCGAGGGAAGCGTTACGACATGTGATGGTGTAACGCGTCGTGACTTTATTCAAGTAGGCTCACTAGGTGCAGTTGGAATTACTTTACCCCAGCTTATGGCTGCCAGAGCAAAAGGTGCTGTCGATGACGGCAACGACGAAAAAAACGTCATCATGATCTTTAATCTGGGTGCACCCAGTCAGCTCGATACGTTTGACCCAAAGCCGGATGCTGCCGCAGAGATCCGCGGACCTTTCAAGCCGATTCAAACTGCATCTCCGGAGATGATGCTTAGCGAGATACTACCGAAGCACGCAAAAGTTGCAGATAAGTTTTCATTGGTCCGCAGCTGTTATCACACGGCAGCTGCCGTTCATGACACTGGGCATCAGATGATGCAAACCGGACGCTTATTTACCGGCGGTATCAATACACCACACGCGGGCTGTGCCATGGAGTATTTGCGAGGTCGTCGGGATGATTTGCCTGGTCACGTAGTCTTGCCCGAGCCGATGGGGTCCACGGGCGGAAACCTCCCGCATGGTCAGGATGCTGGGTTTCTTGGAAAAGCATTCGATCCGTTTAATCTGATGGCGGACCCATCGAAGCCAGACTTTAAAGTTCCGGATCTATTGCCGCCTCAGGAAATAGGAGACGCGCGGTTATCACGTCGCAAGAAACTTCGCGAGGTCGTGGAAGATACCGTGAAGGGGTTTGAAAGTAGTGAAAACGCAAAGCTGCTGGACAATAATTTTGATGCTGCGTTCCGATTAATGACGAGTGCGAAGGCGCGTAAGGCATTTGATTTGGCGAGTGAACCGAAAGCAGTTCGAGAGCGTTATGGGGAAAACCGATTTGGACAATGCTGTTTGCTAGCGAGACGCCTGATCGAATCTGGAGTGCGATTTATCACCGTTAATACATTTTTAACCGTGTTTAACGAGATTACCTGGGACATCCATGGCAGCAAACCCTTTACGTCTATTGAGGGCATGAAGGATATTGTTGCTCCAATGTACGATCAGGCATATTCGGCGTTGATCGAGGATCTACATCAGCGAGGGTTGCTGGAAAACACGCTCGTATGCAATCTCGCTGAATTCGGCCGTACACCACGGATTAATCCTGCCGGCGGCCGTGACCATTGGCCACAATGCTTTAGTGCATATTTTGCCGGTGGCGGAGTACAAGGTGGCCGGGTGGTCGGGTCTAGTGACGAAATTGGTGGCTATCCAGCTGAGCAAGCTGTACAACCATCGGAAATTGTCGCGACGATTTACCGTAGCCTCGGAGTTGATTTGGAAACAACGCTGCCAGGTCCTGCGGGTCGCCCATTCCCGGTTGTGGACTTTGGTACTGAAGCCATCGAAGACTTGTTCTAAATAGCTGCAGGATAACTTGGGAACGTCAGACGTGTGACTAAACATGCTGCGGCGTGTATGTAAAAGCAGCATAATGTTTTACTGTGTTGGAATTATTTTGGGGGCAATCGTGACAAAGCGGAATATTGCCAGACCGCTACTCGCTGTAATTGCAGTGTTAGTTAGCAATGTAGCCGCCCAGGCGGAGATAGAATTGATCCCGGGCGTCGTTAAGTTATCCACAACTCAGGCCAGACAACAACTGGTTGTCCAAGAGAAAGAGTCCGGCGAATATCTCGGCCAAGTGACCGAAGGTCTCGAGTTTGGCAGCTCAGATGAATCGGTCGTAAAAGTAATCGACGGTCGTGCAGTGCCAGTTGGAAACGGAACCGCGATGGTTACCGTTAAAAGCGAGGCTGGAGAATCGCAGGCGGAAGTCCATGTTACCGGGCAAGAGAAGGAATTTCGCTGGAGTTTTCGTAACCACGTTGAATCAGTCCTAAGTAAAGCTGGATGTAACTCAGGTGCTTGTCACGGCGCGCGTGCTGGCCAGAACGGCTTCAGGCTGACCTTGTTTGGTTTTGACTTAGCGGCTGATTATTCCTACTTGACTCGTCAGGCGCGAGGTCGTCGCATTGTGCCAACTGACCCGGGGCGCAGCCTGTTATTGACGAAACCGACGGGCGTCGTGCCACACAAAGGAGGTGTGAGGCTGGATGTAAATGAAATCGAATACCGCGTATTAGCAGAGTGGATTGCAGAGGGCACAGTAGGGCCCAGCGACTCCGATGCAGTAATTGACAACCTTGAGGTGTTGCCACGCTACTCATCTCAAAAGCCAGGTGATGCACAACAGCTTGTAGTGTTAGCACATTTCTCAGATGGCTCGACAGAAGATGTCACGCGATGGGCAAAATACAAAACCGTGAATCAAAATGTGGCGTTGGTTGGGGATCACGGTGAGGTGTCCGTTGTGGGGCCGGGTGAAGGCGCCATCAAAGTTTGGTATTTGAATATCAATCAATTGGCGTTTGTAAGCGTCCCATTTGAAAACAATTTGCCGAAAAATGCATTTGAAAATGAACCTGCAGCAAATTTCATCGACGAACTAGTAAATGAAAAGCTCAAAAAGTTACGAGTGCCTCCGTCACCACTGTGTGACGATGCGACCTTTGTCCGAAGAACCTTTCTCGATTCCAGCGGTATCCTACCCACTCATGGAGAACTGACGGCATTTTTGGAGGATGAGACACCTTCGGTCGAAAAGCGCGCACGGCTGGTCGAGGCGCTCCTGCAGCGAAGTGAATTCGTTGATTACTGGTCATACAAATGGTCAGATCTCCTCCTAGTTAACAGTGCGGTGCTTCCAAAAGCAGCCGTGGATTCGTATTACAAGTGGATACGCGAACGTGTTGATAGTAATCTGCCCTGGGATGAATTTGTGCGGCAAATTGTCACGGCGAGTGGCTCGACGCTCGTTAATGGCGCGGCAAACTTTTATTCGCTTCATCAGTCTCCGGAAGACATGGCAGAAACGGTATCACAGGCGTTCATGGGTCTGTCAATCAATTGTGCGAAATGCCACAATCACCCGCTGGAAAAGTGGACAAACGACCAGTATTACGGCATGGCCAATATGTTCTCGCGTGTGCGGGCTAAAGGCTGGGGGGAAGGCAATAACGCCGGCGATGCTAAACGGGTTATATTTAGCGATACTCAGGGTGAGCTTCTGCAACCGAGCACCGGTAGGCCGCAATCGCCTAGACCGCTTGATGCAGAGGCGGTGCCATTCTCAGCGACAGGTGATCGACGTATTGTTCTTGCACAGTGGCTGACTTCCCCTGAAAATCCGTACTTTGCACGATCCATCGCGAACCGCATTTGGGCGAACTATCTGGGTGTGGGGCTCGTTGAACGCGTGGATGATTTGCGGGTCACGAACCCGGCATCAAACGAAAACCTTCTAAACGCCATTGCCGAATACCTGACTGAAAATAAGTATGATCTTCGCGCCTTAATGCGTGCGATCATGCTTTCAACGACGTATCAACGATCGAGTGAACGCGTCGACGGGAACGAAACAGATACACGCTTCTATTCCCGCTATTACCCGAAGCGTCTGAAAGCCGAGGTGTTACTTGATGCACTGAGTACTGTGACAGGTGTACCAACGGAATTCGCCGGGCATGATAAAGGTACCCGGGCATTGCAGTTACCGGATTCCAACGTAGCGAACTACTTTCTCTCAACGTTTGGCCGACCTGATCGCATCATCACCTGCGAATGCGAACGTAGTGACGAGCCCAGTATGACCCAGGTTCTTCATCTTTATAATGGCGACACGCTGAACTCGAAATTGCAAAGTAACGAGAATGTTATTGCCGTCTCAATGAAGGAGATGGCGAGTTCTAAAGATATTATCCAACGACTCTATTTGTCCGCGATCGGGCGGTATGCAACGGAAGAGGAAGTTGCGCGATTGAGTGAGATTATTGATGCGGAAACACCGGAAGAAGATCGTCGCATTGTGCTGGAAGATCTCTATTGGAGTGTATTAACATCACGGGAATTTTTATTTAACCGATAAGTGGTCGTAATTGATCATTTTTGCCATGCAAACATATCTTAAAATTGCTTCGCTAATCCTTACTCTGCTGTACTATCCAGCGTTCGCGTTGAGTGAGGATGATGTAACGGACGGCCAAGAATTGGTCTCGTATGAATCCACAGTNGCNCCGTTGCTGCGGAAATATTGTGTCGGTTGCCATAATGCGGATGACAAACAAGGTNGGTTGGATTTGTCGAGTCATAAGGCAATGCTGCAAGGTGGCAAAAATGGTGCAGTAATTACACCTAAACACGCCAACCTNAGTCGATTGGTGCGGGTNCTAAACGGTGATGCAAAACCAGCCATGCCGCCGGAAGACAATGNAGCACCGAATGACTCCGAAAAAGAACTACTGGNACGGTGGGTAAGCCAGGGNGCGATAGGNCCNGACGGTAATGAGCCACCTATCACTCTCGTAACGCCAAAGATTGAATTGANGGGTGAACCAACAGTACCAATTAACACCGTTGCCGTATCACCAGATAACAAACTGATTGCTGCAGGTTCCTACGGNGAAGTGGTAGTATACGANCGCAGCGAACTGAAGCCGTTATTAANNTTGGGAGGTATTCCAGGTGCGGTGAANAGCGTCGTGTTCTCAACTGATGGCCAGTGGCTTGTTACAGGAGCAGGGGAAACCGGCGTAAGTGGCAATGTCCGTGTGTACAACGTTGCAGATGGCGTTCTGTTGAAAGAAATAACAGGACATCGTGATGCAGTTTACTCGGTAGCGATTTCCGCGGACAAAAAACAGATTGCCAGCGGCGGTTACGATAANCAGATAATTCTGTGGTCAACTGAGGAGCAGTCTATCACCGCAGTATTGGACGGGCACAATGGGGCTGTCTATTCTCTCGCCTATCATCCGAATAAACCCCTGTTAATTTCCGCAAGCGGCGATCGTACCGTTAAGATTTGGAGCCTGTTATCNTTTAAACGNCTGGACACCCTAAGCCAGTCGCTTAAGGAGCTNTACTGTCTGGCGATTAGTCCGGACGGTCAATANATTGCGGCAGCCGGTGTGGATAATCGTATTCGAGTGTGGCGGATTGGTAGAGAAGCGATTGAAGGGACGAATCCACTTATCTCGTCAACCTTTGCACATGAGCAAGCAGTNCTTGCCATTGCCTACTCAAACGATGGCCAGATGATTGCGAGCAGCGCTGAAGATGGTCTTGCCAAGGTGTGGCAGGCAGATGGGATGCGGATGTTACGTAAGGTAGAGGGTCAGTCGGATTGGATTGCAGCTGTTGATTTNACCAATGACCAGCGACTCGTGGCCGGTCGACTTGATGGCAGCCTCGGTGAAATACCAGTGAACGTGAAGGTTGGCGGATTGGACTCAATTGGGCAGGTTATAGCGGACGTCCCAAGTGATATTGATTACGGCGAACAACCTAAATTAGAAGAGTTGCTGAGAGTAGCAGAACTCGAACCAAATAGCACGGTGNNTACAGCNACACATCTTACCGCGCCGGCAGTAGGTACAGGCGTCATCTTTGCTGCTGANAAAAAAGATGTANAGGTNTCANCGGATGATGATTTNTTTTCATTTGATGCCAAAGCTGGTGAGCAATGGGTTCTGGAGACNAATGCAGCTAGAAANAAATCGCCTTTAGATTCAAAGATCGAAGTGCTTGGAGCNGACGGCGAACCGGTGCCGCGTTTGTTGTTAAGGGCGGTATACGATTCGGANATTGAATTCCGTCCCGCGAATTCCACTCAGTTGGGAATGAGGCTTAAAAACTATGAAGAGATGTTGCTGAATGACTGGATCTACATTAACGGAGAAGTGGTAAAACACTTTCGTGCACGGCGAGGACCAGATTCTGATTCACAGTTTTATCCCGGTACAGGGAGCCGTAGAGGNTATTTCGATACAACGCCACGAGCACATCCGGTGGGTCAACCNGCTTACGTGGTCGTGCCGTATCCCGTGGGNACAGAAATGCCCGATAACGGATTGCCCGTGTTTACCTTGAATTATGAAAACGATGATGACGGTNAACGAAAGCTGGGGAANGACTCTCGTCTNACGTTTGTTGCACCGGCTGACGGTAAATATTTCGTCCGGGTTAGTGANGTCCGGAAACAACACGGCGAGGATTANAAATACGAGTTAATCGTTCGTCGGCGCTCGCCATCTTTTAGTATCTCAGTTGGCGGTGGCAATCCGACGATCAATGCTGGAAATGGAAAACGNTTTACATTTACCGCAAATCGCATNGACGATTTCGCGGGTGAAATNAGATTGGATATCGAAGACGTGCCNCCAGGANTNATGGTGACCACACCGTTAATCATTCAGGACGGTCATCTATCTACTCAGGGAGTAATTTATGCCCACCGTTANGCAAAAACNCCATCGGCTGACAAAATGTGGGGAAAAATCACAGCTACCGCGATTATCGCAGGAAAAGAAGTTAAACGTGAGGTCGGCCAGCTGGGGAAGCTTACAGTGGCCGGCCATGCGCGTCTACTAACGCATTTGATTCCTGACGATGGTTCTGAACTGCCGGTCACGAAACTAAACGAGCTAGCGAGAGAATTTACGGCCATCAAGCCTATCGGCTGGTTTACGTCCGGAGAAAGTGAACTGTCTATGTTAGAAGACATGTCGTTGCTGGCATCCGGGCCAAATCCGGATAATGACCGGTATTTGGTTAAATACAAAGGTGATGGTCGCATGGTGCAGGCTATTCGCCTAGAAGTGATTGGAGACGAGAGCCTTCCAGGTAAAGGCCCGGGGCGCGGAAGTGAAAATGGAAATCTTGTACTGAGCGAATTAAAACTCGACTTGGCCAAGTCGCAAACGCCGTCAAAAGCACAGCCCCTGACGATCAAGGCTGTGAGGTCGAGTTTCACTCAAGAGGGATTTTCCGCGGAAGCGGTGGTGGATGGCAAGCCGGAGAAAGGGTGGGCGATTGCCAAAAAGGAAGGTGAAAAGTATGTCGTTCCCGACGGTGATGGCGGTAAACGGCATTGGCTGGAATTCGAACTTGAGCAGCCGGTTGAGTTTGGTAACGACACTATCCTCACCGCAACCCTTAGCCACTCAGCAAACGCAGACCATAACACCGGGCGGTTTCGTATCACAACAACGGCTTCACCAATTCCTGTCCCAGATTTAGCGTTTGGGGAACCGCAGGAGATTACGATTGTCGCAGGTGAAGAAACGAAGTGCCGAATTAGTATCGAACGACTGAATCTCGGCGATCGTGTGTCATTTAATGTTCAAAATCTACCGCATGGCGTCATCGTTAACGATATCGGATTAAATGGCGTGCTTATCACAGAGCAACTTAACGATCGAACTGTGTTCCTNGCTTCCGAAAGTTGGGTNCCCGCCCAGCGGCGATCGTTCTTCGCGGAAGCAACGATTGACGGAAATCAGTGTACTATTCCTATGATCTTAAATGTAGTAAGACCATCAGGTATAGCAGTCAGAGAAGACTCANAAACGGATGCCGGTAGCGAATGATAACTGCTCCAATGATACATCAATTCAAGTTCCAAAAAGGAAAAGTGAAATGAGACGTTTAAATCGATTTGCTGTGATAGCTGCGACGTTCGCGATTTTGGCTAGTGTCATTACCACGGATAGTCGTGCGGATGATAAGCGTGCCGCTCGGATTTTATTCGTTTCGCAAAGTGCCGGCTTTCGGCATGGCAGTGTTACACGTAAAGATGATCAACTGAGCGTATCTGAACGTGTTATGACGGAGTTGGGAATATCCAGTAACTTGTTTCGGGTGGATTGCACTCAGGACGTTGCTAAAGATTTCACAATCGAGAAGCTTAAGAACTACGATATCGTAATGTTCTATACAACTGGAAAGCTACCGATCGAAGAAAAGACACTAGATTACTTTTTCAACACATGGCTAAAGGAAAAAGGACACGGCTTCTTGGGTGCGCATTCGGCAGCAGATACATTTAAGGATTACAAGCCGTATTGGGACATGATCGGTGGCACCTTCAACGGACATCCGTGGGGATCAGGTTCGACGGTTACGATTAGCGTGCATGAGCCAGATCATCCAGCAGTAAGTGTCTGGGGAGAAGAATTCACGATTCAGGATGAAATCTACCAATTCAAAAACTGGCAGCCCGAGAAAGTTCGAGTGTTGATGAGCCTGAATATGGCGAAAACAAAGCTAAAAAAACCCTATCACATTCCAATTTGTTGGGTGAAATCGTATGGCGAAGGTCGCTGCATGCACATGAGCTTGGGGCATCGTGAGGATGTATGGACGAATAAGACTTATCAAAACTCATTGCTCGGCGGCATTAAGTGGATTCTCAGACAGGAAGAGGGCGAGTCCAAACCGAATCCTGGATTATCAGAAGCACAGGAAGCCAAAGCCAAAAAAGATTTCGAAGCGGCTCAATAGTTCGATTAGGTTAATCAATAATTGACATCAGGGAGTGTTCAATAATTTGACGTAACACCGTCTTGTTGCGAGTATATGCCCGAATGTCGTGGTGATTACCGATAGAAGCAGTGACATCTAACTGAAGGTATTGCACACCACTAGCCGCGATTTCAGTAGGGTTTTGTGCGCCGATGTGGCCGATCGCGTATTGCCGGTCTTCCCGTTTTGAGTCAAAGAGTTTGCGGTATCGCTTTAACAAGGGATCTTTGTTGTTGTAGATGACGAGGCACTCGTCCGCTTGGGTCAGTGCGCTACTGTATAGGGCACCTTTTTGCAGACTGCTGTGGCCGACCGCAGATACGAGTAACATTACCTTGAACGGCTGCTCGCGTATGGATGACGGGTTGTATTTTGTTTGATGTGGCGGTTTACCACCGGCAAGAAGTTCTAACGCCCCGAGCATCACTCGCCCACCCATGCTATATCCAACCACTGCAGTTGGTGACTGGTTGCGTGTGGCATCAATAAACTGAGCAAGGTAACGTGACTGCTGTTCCGCTCTTATGACTTGGTCCTTGAACTCGTTTACCAGTCCGGTCACACGTCTGTGGGCCGGCCAACTCCAAATCACAAAGCGGACGCTTTGTTCACTCTTTATCTGGCTAGCGAGATGCTCATAAACTTCGAGAGATGCGTTGGCCACGAGTTCTGTCGATGCTGGAGAGCCATGAACAATCAGGCAGGTAGGGCGTGTGTCTGCAGAGTAATCTTTGAATGTTGACGGCTGCCACTGGTTATTTGTAAGCCGGTAGTAGTAAAGTTCTCCACCATTCGTATTCTCTTCCGGATTAAGAGGAAGATGTCTTGTGGAAATGTACCAAATGCTGTGGTTGGTACCTGCAGTGCTAACCGTCGGCGGTGTCACCTGAAGAGGGGGGGTCTGTGCATCGGCATGCACACAGAATGTGAACAGCAGAATAATGGTAGTTTTGGTACAGTGATGCCTAAACATGGTCATTAGTTAATTTGCTGATAGTTACTGTTGCGAAGTAATATGTCTTCTACTGTAAGTTGTGGCTCATTGTTCGTTCGTTATCAACAACTGAGCCGTATAGGTGTCTATGTCCAATGGTATTTAGGATGATCAACCTAGCAAGCGATAAGTTGCGGTTGTGGACTAGTTGCGAGCAAATGACCATGGAATCACCCGAATAATCCGTAAAGATTAGCTAAGATATTTACTGATAATTATGGCAAATGTAAGCCAAATCGAGCACTCATTGCTTTCCCACCACATGACGCGAATTCGTGATGTGAAGAGTGATACCCTTGTATTTCGTCAATCGATACAGGTAATTGGTGAATTACTGGCATACGAAACGCTTCGTACGCTCGATACCAAATCCGAACCCATCCATACACCGTTAGCGGCACATGATGGTCGTTCCGTATGCGAACGGGTGGCTCTCGTACCGATCCTTAGAGCAGGGTTGGCACTGGTAGATCCGTTTATCCGCATGCTTCCGCATGCTTCGGTGCTTCATCTGGGAATGTATCGGGATGAGAAAACAACAACTCCGGTCTGGTATTACAACAAATTAGATGAAGATCTAACGGATATAACCGCATTCGTTTTAGATCCTATGCTTGCTACGGGTGGAAGTTTGATTGCAGCGATCGACGAATTGAAAAGCAGAGGTGCTGGGCGGATTCGTGTTGCAAGCATCATTGCCGCACCAGAGGGGATTGATGCGGTTACTGGAGCTCATCCAGATGTAGAAATCAATGTGTGTGAAGTTGATAGCCATTTAAATGATGCAGCTTTTATTGTTCCCGGATTGGGTGATGCAGGTGATCGTTACTTCGGGACAGCGCAATAGGATAAAGGCTGTAGACGCATGAACGCAGAATCCATTCTGAGAATTCAAAGTGCGGGCGGCATCATTGTAATGTTGCTTTTGGCGTGGAGCATGAGTTCTCATCGAAAGGTGTTGCAAAGGCGGGTGATTGTCGGGGGAATAATGCTGCAAATGCTCTTAGCGGTATTTGTGATGCGGACCAATGTTGGCCAAAGAGTGTTTAAGTGGTTGGGCGACCTATTTACCGGAATGCTAGGTTTTGTGGATAAGGGAGCCGAAGTTGTATTTGGTGGAAATTACGCTGATTTCTACTTCGCTTTTAAGGTGCTTCCAACCATTATTTTCTTTTCCGCATTGATGGCTGTGCTTTACCATCTGCGAGTTGTCCAGCCGGTCGTGCAGGGATTAGCTTTGGTNATGCGTAAGACTCTTAGAACTTCCGGCGCTGAAACATTGTCAGCTGCGGCGAATGTATTCGTTGGGCAAACGGAAGCACCTCTTGTGATCAAGCCTTACGTTAATTCGATGACCCGTTCCGAGCTGATGGCGGTGATGGTGGGTGGCTTTGCTACNATTGCNGGAGGCGTGCTGGCTGCCTACATCGGAATGGGGATTGATGCAGCGCACCTGATCAGTGCTTCGGTGATTTCTGCACCNGCTGCACTAGTAATNGCAAAAATCATGGAACCTGAAACGGGATTACCCGAGACTTTGCACAATGCAGCGNTAGAACATCAGGATGAATCCCGACCGATCAATGTCGTCGATGCGGCGGCGAGAGGTGCATCAGATGGCCTAAAGCTCGCTCTAAATGTGGGTGCCATGTTACTCGCATTNATTGCTCTTATGTANNTATTTAACTTTGTCNTGNCTGAAGTTGGTGAATACTGCGAGNACGGTGTNAATTGGNTNNTCGGNAAGAATGCTGTGNATTTNGATTGGTCGCTAGANCGACTNTTAGGGATACTTTTCACGCCNCTGGCNTGGGCCATGGGNATNGAGTCGAGTGATTGTAGCAATGCCGGTGAACTGCTGGGTATAAAACTTGTGGCAACNGAATTTGTTGCATATCAAAGATTGGGCGANTGGATGAGCAGTGGTTCTGCGGTGGAGTTATCGCCCCGTACTCATATTATTTTGACCTATGCTCTGTGCGGTTTCGCAAATTTCGGGTCGATTGGAATCCAGATTGCGGGNATTGGGGGAATAGCTCCACGTCGTAGAAGTGATCTTTCGCAATTAGCCATCCGTGCGATGATTGGCGGGACACTGGCNGCATTCATGACGGCGTGTTTCGCCGGAATGTTGCTGTAAAACGTCAGTCGCTTCCGCTGGCGTAATAGGTCAGGAGTTTAGGCGGAATGGTTCAGGAAGCAGGTGTCGAATGGTGGTAGATTGATACGATTTCAGGTCAGCGTCTTGTGCTACAAATACCTGAGCGTCGAGATTAAATTCCGCTAGAAACTGACGACACGGGCCACAGGGAAAATCACCTGTATTGGTAACGACCGCGATTGCGGTGAAGGATATGTCACCACCGGCGATTAAGGCGGTAACTGCGGCACGTTCCGCACATTGTGTCAGACCAAAAACTGAAGATTCAACGTTGCACCCAACATAGACTGCGCCACTTTCAGTTTGTAAAGCAGCACCTACCTTGAATCCTGAGTAGGGGGCATATGCGTTTTCGCGGGCATTACAGGCGCGCTGAAGTAATTCCGTTGGTGAATTGATGGGTGTCATGTTGGGCGGACCGTTTCAAAAACAAGAGGAGGTTGTTGATCCAGCGGTGACGGCTCAATAGTGAAGGCCGTCCTTACCATGTTTATCAATTTGACTGACGCCTCGTCTGCCTCGTGAATGTGCAACCTTGCAATAGGTTGTCCGTTTTCCACCGAATCGCCAACGTTGGCGAGCAGCCGGATTCCGACCTGATGGTCAATCTTATCCTCCGCCGTGGCACGAGCGCCACCGATAGCGGGAATCACACGTGCGATTCGATTTGCATCGATTCCGGAAACATATCCATTGGTTGTGGCATGGATCGTGGTCGCCTCCGCCACCTGGATGTCTTCCAGTACACCGTCCTGCTGTTTTACCAATTTCTTGAAACAATCGAGTGCCCGACCCTCATCGAGGAGCTGTGGGAATGAGGTGGTGGTGAATTGAATGGCTTCATTTACTGATTGCGCCAATTGCAAGACAAGCTCCCGCACGTTGCAGGATGTTTTTCCCTTCAATACGTCGAGTGCTTCGAGCACTTCAAGGCTGTTGCCTATCGTCGTGCCGAGTGGATGATCCATATTGCTAATCACCGCATTGCAAGGCAAGCCTAATTCAGCTGCGGTATCAACGAGGGATTGAGCTAGCAATCGCGCCTCAGAGAGTGTTTTGCAATGGGCGCCGGTGCCGCACTTGACATCCAGCACCAGGTGGTCGAGGCCCTCCACCAGCTTTTTGCTCAGGATGCTCGCGGTAATTAGTGGTACGGATGGCACGGTCGCGGTGGCGTCGCGAAGTAGATACAGTTGGTGATCTGCTGGGGCAATATTCGGTGTGGCCCCACTAATGAAGCACCCACACGAAGCTATGCAATTGTGCATTTGTTCAACAGAAAGTGATGCATTAAACCCAGTTATAGACTCGAGCTTGTCGAGTGTCCCTCCGGTTAGTCCAAGTCCACGACCGGAAATCATAGGAACAGCAGCACCTGCGGAGGCGAGTAGTGGCGCAAGCACTAAGGACACCTTGTCGCCAACGCCGCCGGTAGAGTGCTTATCGATCACGGGACCGTGGGCGTCAAACTGAAGTCGGACGCTTCCATATAACATTCCGCGGGTTAAAGCTGCCGTCTCGATTGACGACATACCATTTAACAAAACGGCCATGGCAAACGCCGACATTTGATAGTCGGTGACTGTGCCATCAACGAATTGCTCGATCAGGGCTTCAATATCGTCGCTGGCTAATTCCGTGCCGTCACGTTTGGCGGCAATTATATCTACGGCTCTCATGCGTTATTTGGACGAAATTGCTATTCGTTCCAATCCAAACCTTCGTATAGGGAGTTTAGATTCGTGCAACTGTCATCGGTGACGATAACCATGTCTTCAACGCGAACGCCGCCAACGGCGCGGCAGTAAAGCCCGGGTTCTATTGTAAGGCAATCACCTACTAAGAGCGGCGGGCCGTTAAAGTCGAGCAGCGGCGGTTCGTGGACTTCCAACCCAACGCCATGGCCCGTCCCGTGTGTCATAGCACAGTAAGTATCCGGATCCTCATCGGTCGGCAATCCGGTTGAGTATCCACCGTCGTGTATCTTTGTGATCGTCGCTTTGTGCACATCTTCACCGGTTACTCCAGCTCGCGTAGCGTCGATCCCCGCGGCTTTTGCCATTCGTACCGTGTCGTTCATTAGTTGTAATTGCTGAGAAATCGTGCCGTGGACAACAGTGCGTGTGCAGTCGCCATAGTATCCACTCATTCGTGATTTGGGAAAAATATCTACAATCACCGGTTGCTGCGAGCAGATTGGACCGGTGCCATAGTCGTGGCAGTCGGCGCCTGTGGGACCGCAGGCAACGATACTACGCGGGTTTTCAAAGTCATGGGCTAGCAGCCAATTGTCAATTAATGTGCGAACAGATTCGCTGGTAACAGGCCCATNGTCGTTGACGAGAGTGCCGTCATCAGNAACGGANGCTTTGGCGATTGTTTCGCAGGCAAGTCGCATGACGGATTCCGTGGTGCTTTGAGCGTGTTGTAGATGTTCTACTTCATTTGAATCCTTCATCCGTCGGTCAATTACTCCGAGTTCTTCGTCATAAGAGATCTGGATGTCTGCCAGTATTAATTGATGAGCAAAACTGAATGGAAGACTGCGGTCCACGCGGACAGAAGAAACATGATTCTGCCTTAAAAGTTCTGCGGTAGCCTGAGCAGTGGCTGTCTCACGATCGCCAGATAAGCCGGTTGCCGGTGCGAAGTCAGCCGGGCAATGGACGTGATCGACCTTGGCGTGACGTTTTGCCCGGCCCATTTCAATGTCACGTAGAATTAGATGGCGGTCGGATCCGGTTGAAGAATCGATTTGCACAAAACTCGTGGGGTCACCAACCTGGAAGCGAATTTGGTGGTACAGGGAAAGGTTTGTTTTTGGAATTCCTGCCATCACAATGGCAGTGCGCTCTGACGACATGTATTTATCTCATTATCTGACGATCAATTCTTTTGTTGTGGTCGTATTGTATGAAAATGGGCTTCAAAATGAACAACAGATCCAGTAATAAAATGATAAGGGCGTGCTAAAGTATAGAAAGAGTTTTGTTCAAAAGCTCGCAATGGAATTAATAGGTGTTTAAATGATCAATCGCTATTTAACGGCCATCATCGCGTTGTCGTTTTGCAGTAGTGTTCTCCAATTGGAGATATGTCATGCGGAGGAAAAGCCCTTAAAGGTAACCGTAAGTAAAGAAACTACATTTATCACGAAGCCACTTAAGGCAGATGGATATCCGGATTACATCGAAGCACTTAATGCGACTTTAGGCGCCGGCGCCACGGTTGAGAATAACATAGGTGCTGAGGTGTTTCGATTGGTTGGTTGCTATGAGGTACACAAAGACATTCGCAAGCCATATTTTGCCCGCATGGGCATGGCTGTGCCCCCTGAATATGGTTCTTACTTGTCCATCGATCATTTGCTCAGCCCCTACGGTCGTCGGCGGGAGCGTACGCCCACGGGAGTTGAAATCAACGCGTGGACGAAGGTGCAGGAGGAATACGCGATTGCTTTGGATGGCGTCTGGAATGAACAGATGTGTCCGTCGGTGGCCAAGTGGCTGAAGCAGATGGAAGGACCGTTGGATGAAGTGATCGCAATGAGCAATCGCACACACTTTTTCATGCCCTATATCACTGTACCGGACGATGAAAGTGACATTCCTGAATTGATATCTATCTTATTGCCAGGAGCTCAAAAAATGAGGGAGCTAGCTCGGGGGCTTGCCGTCCGCGCGAACTATCTCATTGGAACTGGTGATATGGACGGTGCTATTGCACATTCGATCGCGCTTCATCGAATCGGTCGTATATCGATGCGTGGCGGTACACTTGTTGAAGGCCTTGTGGGGATCGCCGTTGATAATATCGCATGCGGTGTGGACCAGGCAATTCTATTGCATGGCAAGCCGACGACTTCACAGCTGGAATCGCTAGCGACGGGTTTGGGCAAGTTACCAAAGGGCGTAAGCCTCGGGGCAAAGATAAATCAATGCGAGAGATTTATGTTTCTTGACACTACCATTACGATCGCCAAGAAAGGACCAAATGCACTTACAGCTCTGGACGAGCTCACTGGTTCTGCGGCAACCGGCAACGACGGGCTGGAAAACATCGTCTATGGTCTGGCCGGTTCACTGATTAAATGGGATGACGTGTTGAACAGAGCTAATAGCTGGTACGATCGAATTTACGGTGTTACTCAGATTGAAGAGCCAGCTGCACGTCGTGCTGCCTTTTCCGCGGTAGATGCAGATTTGGAAAAGACGATTGCAAAGGCAAAGGACCCCACGGGGTTAGCTGCATCGCTTTTGTTTGGTGGTAAATCCCCGAGCGACATTGCGACGGAGCAAATTGGCACAACGTTAATTGCTCTCTTACTGCCGGCAATGAATGCGGCTGTTTCAGCAGAGGATCAAATGCATATGCGGTTGCGGCTGTCACAGGTAGCCATCGCGGTGGAACGATACAAGCGAGACAACGATGCATACCCAGATAAGCTGGAAACGATCGTTCCGGAATATCTCCCCAAAATTCCCAGGGATGATTTTGGCCCACGTGTTGTCTCATATGTAAAAAACGCTGATGTGGTACGCGTGTATAGCTTTGGTCGAAACCTAAACGATGACGGCGGCCTCTCTAACGAAGATAATACGGAAACACGTGCCGACGACCTGCGTGTGACTCTTTGGCAAGCTAAGAAGCAATCGAAGTAATATCAGCCAGACGGTAAACGTCGCCGTGTACCGTTGGAATTATCGAAGCAGTATCCAAACAAGACGAATCCGGGCGGACTTCGTTCGGATTCGTTAAATCTCGGGCGGTTAAATAAAAGACTCGACGCAGGTAGTATTGGCCGAGATGGCCCTTGCGTGGCGCATCTGCCGTAAGTCGGGCGTAGCCCAGTACAAGTTGCCGCGAGCCACTTGATAGCAACGGACCACGCCGACTTTTCGCATTTCCAACCATTGTGGATCGGATAAACGGGAAAGTATCTATGTTCTTCATCCACATGATGCTCTGTTCATAAGCGAGCGGATTCCGGTGATCCCAATGGCCTAAATTATTGCGATCAAACACTCGTTTGATTTCTATACGACCATCATCAAAAAACCGAGTTTTTAGATCTAACATGTTAGTGCTCCGTCTGCCGCGTCCTTGAAGTCCCGTGTTTGGTTTCAGCTTTACGAGGATGTTATGCAATCAGCGTGCCAAAAGTGCTTGGCAGTGTAAAATAGGCATTTATGTGGTGTATTTCTGAATATTTCCAACGGCAGATTTCCACGGCTGTGTTATTTGGCTACATAATGTTCATTTCTCGAACAACGTATTTATGCATGATTGAACAGTTTGCCCTGAAGGTCTGAAATGGTGGAATTGATAGAACGTTCGGCTACCGAACTTGCGGACATGATTCGCAATCGCAAGATTAGTTGCGAGGAAACACTCGATGCGTTTCTTGCGCAAGTCGTTAAGTGGAATCCTGTAATCAATGCGGTTGTGAGCGAATGTCGGGATGAGGCTCGTCAAACTGCCAAACAACTAGATGAAAAGCTCGACAAGGGTGAAGAAATCGGTGTGCTCGGTGGATTGCCAATTGCTCATAAAGACCTAGTCCAAACTGAGGGTCTTCGGACAACATGGGGATCACGTATCTATGCTGATTTTATTCCGTCCAGCGATGACCTGATCGTACAGCGACTGAAGTCGGCTGGTGCCGTCACGATTGGAAAAACAAATACACCGGAGTTCGGTGCCGGCAGCCAAACTTTTAACGAAGTATTTGGGGCTACTCGCAACCCTTATGATCGAACGAGGACGGTTGGTGGCTCAAGCGGCGGTGCGGCAGCGGCGTTGGCAGCGCGGATGATTCCGATCGCAGACGGCAGCGATATGGGGGGGTCGCTTAGAAACCCAGCAAGTTTCTGCAATGTAATAGGTTTTCGCAGTTCAACCGGTTTAGTGCCGGTGTGGCCCACGGATGAAGCATGGTTTGGTTATAGTGTCCAGGGCCCGATGGCTCGCACGGTTGAAGACATTGCTTTACAACTGCAGGCGACTGTCGGCTTTGACCGGCGTGTACCATTGTCATTGCATGCGACACCGGCGGATTTCGCAGGTGCGTTGGGTTGCGAAATGAAAGGGCTGCGGATCGCGTATAGTCGGACACTTGGCGGACTNCCAGTTGATCCGGCAGTGATTGAAGTGTTGGATCNGGCAGTGTTNANGCTGCAGGATTGTGGCATGGATGTCGTTGAGGTCGATCCGGATTTNCACGGTGCAGATGAGGTGTTCAAAACTTGGCGTGCCTATCGTTTNGCGATGAAATTCGGCCCGCTAATTGAGCGGTCACCAGAACTAGTNAAAGACACAATCCACTGGAACGTTAATGAAGGTCGAAAACTGTCGGCGAAGGATCTAGCTCGNGCAAATGAATTGCGCACCCAGCTCTTTGAACGCATGACCGAGTTTATGGGCCTCTATGACTACCTGCTGTGCCCGACAGTACAGACGCCACCGTTTGATATTGATGTNCCGTATTTNGAAAGTATCAATGATGTGAAATTTGACACATANGTAGACTGGATGAAGTCGTGCTATTTAATCACGGTCACGGGGCTGCCTGCATTAAGTATGCCGGCCGGCTTTACCGAAAATGGGCTTCCGGTGGGAATTCAGTTGGTTGGCGGCTACCATGCAGACCGAGCTGTACTGGATTTTGCGCATGAAGTGGAGTCCATCCTTCAATTCGCATCCCGCGCGCCGGTCTTATAGAATCAATGCGTAATCTACCGCGAACGACTGGTGGTGCGGTTTTCGAAAGTGATTAGAACGGGATGAGTTGAAATGCGTGTTTTATTGCTAGCTGTATGTGGTGTTGTATTGACCGCGATGATGGATATTGAGATGGCTTACGGTGAAGAATCGTTGATCTGGGATCCGAAGGGTCTGGTTGCGGATGACGCACTGGAAGTCCTTTGGGAAGAAGGGGGATTTACCGAGGGTGCTGCTGCAGGGCCAGACGGAGCAATGTATTTTTCNGACTTTGCACAGCCATTTGATGCACGGCCGGCTCGGATCATGAAGTTCGATCCTGCCAGTGGTAACACCACGATTCATTGTGCTGATAGCAAGATGGGCAACGGACTGATGTTTACGCGCGATGGACGTTTGCTAGCCTGTTGTGCCTCACCACTGGGCGGTGCGCGTGCATTGGTTGAAATCACGCCAGATGGGAACGTGAAACCAATTCATGAACGGTTTAACGGGAAAAGATTCAATTCACCAAACGACCTTGTGATCGCGCGAGACGGGACTGTCTTTTTTACAGACCCAAAATATGTAGGTCCGGAAGAGTTAGAGCTGGACGGCTTTTATGTCTACAAGATGACAACGGACGGTAAAGTNTCAATCGCGACGACGGAGATTGATAAACCGAATGGAATCGTTCTTTCACCNGACCAACGTAGTATTTACATCGCGGAAACGGATAACGGNTCNGCCAAGGCAGACCTAGAGGAAGGATTCAAGCCGGGGCGAATGACGCTCAATATGTTCAGGTTGAAAGATGGNGAACTCAGCAGGCGGCGTGTGCTGCACGATTTTGGAGATCAAACAGGAGTGGATGGCATGACCGTGGATAAAGACGGTCGGGTTTATGCAGCCGTACGGTCATCAGAGGACTTCGGGCTTTGGATCTTTAGCNCCAAAGGCAAGGTGCTCGCGAAGATAAAGACACCTANCCTTCCAACGAATTGCTCATTTGGCAAGGGCGACGAGGCTAAAAGGCTATACATCACCGCGGGCGGTGGGTTTTACCGCATCCGTATGAATACCATTGGTTACCATCCGGCGATTGACTAGCCCTTGCTAGATTATTCTTCAACACAGTATAGGTATTCCTGGCGNGCATCGGCTTCGGTTGCCGAGCGTAGGAACAGCTGTTTACCCGAGAAGCTCGCCCCAGCGATTTGGTGTGTTCCAAGTTGGTTTTTAGCGACGACTTCTAGTTTCTCCGGGGATAGCCGAAGTACATAGGTATTAGCCTGTTCGTCAGAGACATAGACCAGTCCATTGGCCANNATAGGGGATGTGGAGAAAGTACCACCCAAGCGATGTTTCCATTGCTCCTCTCCAGTATCTTTATGCCAACAGTAGACGATACCGGGATCGGCGACGGCGTATAAGTAGTCCCCAATTAAGATCATTGATGGGACATAGATTCGAACAGGCACTCGCCAAGCAACCTTACCGGAACCGTCGGCCAAAACGGCTGTCGTTTCATGCTTAGGGTAACCGCCGCTTGAGAACACGAGTTTTCCATCGGTAAGAAGGGTGCCGACACATTCGGTCGTGGCCGCGCCTTTTGCTTCCCATTCAACTTTACCGGAGGCTGCATCATACGCAGCGACCATGTCGCAACCTGCCATTAACAACACATCTTTTCCATTGATCTGTTGTACGACTGGTGATACGTAACTTGGAGCAGATGGGCGTTTGGTCCGCCAGACTTCATCCCCACTCTCGCGGTCGTAGGCAACCAGATATCCCTCACCTTCGCCCTTGCTGTCAGCAGCGACTATGACGAGAGACTTATACAGATGTGGAGAAGCAGAGTAGCCTTGATGGGCGGTAAACGGTGCNACACGGTGTTGGCGCAGCACGTTTCCCTTGAGGTCTAAAACCCAGAGCCANACTGCTTTTTCATAATCAAANGCACAGAAAAGGCGTTNACCATCGCAAGCGATTGAAGGAGATGCGTAAGAATTTTTGGGATGATTGTGATCAAGCTTTCCCTGATAAACCTCCGTTGACCAGAGTTGTTTTCCGTTAGCGCGATCAATCGCAATCACATGTCGCGTTCCTTTTTCTTCCACTGTGGTGGAAAGATAGATGCGGTCACCAACAATTGTCGGTGTCGAGTGGCCTCTTCCAACAATGGGTGTCTTCCATTTGATATTTGAGTCACTATTCCACTTTGTCGGTGGCTTTGCCGTTGCAGGTGCATGCCCATTTAGATTCGGACCTCGCCACCATGCCCAGTCNTTNGCATTAATGCCTGGNAATAGCTCAGCTGCGTTTAGTGAGTTGCCATACGCTGTGGTAAGGATGCATAAGGCGAAAAGGNTTGTCGCAAGTCTAAATAGATGTGTCATAGGAATTGGTGGTTGCGGAATTGGCTGTTATATAGGCTAAGGTAACAATAGAGTTGTCGGTTATATGATAGCAAGTTGAGATAACTGAGAGAAAGCTGCGTTACGGGGCTATTTACATGAATATCAATTACATTCTGAAATTCCTGTGTTTGGTCATCATTGCGGGTTGTAGTGATGCGTCTGCTCCCAATGTTCCGAGCGAGTCGAACATCCAGGCAATTGAGTCAGATGCCGAAACGGAGGCATTGAAAACGTTTACGAAACAGCTGGTGGAGGCGGTGGTCGATGGCGATGGGAAATGGAAGGAACTGATCGGATCGGCAGAACAGTTTAAGGCAGCGTATACGATGGATGCGACTGATGAGGAGCCGGTCGATCAGGATGAAATAAAGAAACTTCATGCGATGGTGGTAGAGTTTATCCCCAAGGATTGCACACAGGTGTTTGAACAACAGCAGGATCTTTGGCAGATTGATTGGTCAAAGTATGAAGTTAGTAGCGCGGAATTGATCGATGAGACGGTGTTAGCAATGGTGTCAGTAAATAAACGTACGGTTGGGCTGGCGTTTGATGGAGTGGTCAAGCTGGATGACGAATACATCTTTATCGGTACCTTTCAAGGCATATTTGAAAACGGATTCAACCGCCCCGTTTTAAAT
>PAXU01000095.1 GCA_002714565.1 Rhodopirellula sp. | reverse complement strand
ATTGGGATATCTCCGACATCTCCCTGAGTGTCGGCATACCTGGCGATGTCAAGCCAAAGACGTCCTTGTCGTTCACCGTAGCGAGGTGACTCCAGTAATCTATCGACGACGCTGGCAAATGCGGTGTGTTCATCCGCTGGATCCTCGAGGTAGGCAGTTACCTCATCTACCGTCGGAGGCAATCCGGTGAGGTCGAGTGTTGCACGGCGAATAAGGGTGAGACGATCTGCACGCGGGTTGGATGTCAGCTTTTCTTTAGAACGGGCTGTTTCGACAAACTGATCGATGGGGTTTCTGTTCCAGCGCTCGGCTGCAGCCTTGGGTGGCTGAGTGATGCGTCGCGGGACGAAAGCCCAATCAACCTGCGGATCAAACTCCACGGCCTCGGACGCGGTCGCCCGAGATGCGTTCTCAGGAATTGATGGTGCTCCTGGCCAAACGGCGCCGTCGTCTATCCACTGGTAGAACAAAGCGATTTCTTGTCGTGTCAAATTGTCGTCTTCATCAGGCGGCATCCGTAATTCTTTGTGTGTCTTTTGAATTGCTGCAATCAGCAAGCTGTCTTCTGCTCGAAAAGGAACGATAGCAGGGCCGTGTATGCCGCCGGTTGTTAAGTCGCCTCTGGATTGAACGGAAAGTGCACTTTCCGAATCGTCGTCGCCGCTGTGACATGCAGCGCAACGATCGCTGAGTATCGGCCGGATGCTTGTTTCAAAGAATCGTTCTTTCTCAGCAAGACTTGGATTTCGAGTGACTGCCGGTGTGATGAGTTTGGTGCCTGCCTCGAAGTGATTGCTGATTTCAGGCGGGGTTAGAGCACGCGGGTACAAGGCAATCTCATCAAGTCGCCCTTCCCATGGACTGTTATGTGGATGGTTGTTGCCGATGATCAAGTCACCGTTGTTGTCGAACTGCACAACACCTTCGATGTTTGCGTGCGTGACGGCTTTGCCGTCCAGATAGGCCGTGGCCGCGATGTTGTCTTTCGTTCGACTGACGGTAATAGCTAAGTGATGAAATGTGCGTTCACTGCTAGGCACTTCTAAGGCCGGATTCTTGAATTCAAGTCGAATCATCGCGTCGGATGAACTCTGGATGGTAAACATGAGGTTGCCATCCTGGCGCTTCCGATATAGCCACATGGAGTTTTTGGTAAAGTTACTCCCATCGGCTTTATAAAGGATGGAGTAATTAATCTTGTCGTTCGGTGCGCCGGCTTCATCGAGGAACCATAATTCCAGCGTGAAGGAATTGTTGAGCAAGCTTATGAGCGATCTGTTGCTCTCATCGTTAAGTTTTGCAAAACAACGGGACGTTAAAGAGGATCTCGAATAAGTACCTGCCAATCCACCGATGCCACGACGTGGAGGCAGGGAGTTGGCATGCTNAGGNATGAGTTNNAGTGCTCCAGTTCTCTGGTTAGGCGAATAACTCCAATACAGTGCCGGCTTGTCTTTTAGTACAAGTGCAGCATACTCATTGGCAGACGCTGTGGTGCCTATGAGAAAGAAGATGATGATTAAATAGAGTCTCGCCATGCCTGCATTATAACCTGACCACCATTTTGAATGAGTCGTCATCTAAAGGGCATCAAATATGTAGTGACGATCTGGATGTCTAAGAAAGTATGGATATCTTTCACGAGAANTGAACGTGTATATGGCGAGTCGGTATAGAATAGTCGCATGGTCGAATCCAACGAACATATTAATTCCGAAGATCAGCTTCGATCGTTATATGCTGAGCCGTCCCAGCTTTCACAACAAAAAGACGTGGAAGNGTTAGACGAGCATTGNCAGACGATGATCGCACATTCGCCATTTGTATGCATAGCCACAACCGCAGCNGATGGCTCTCTGGATATCTCGCCGCGNGGCGATCCGCCGGGGTCGGTAAAGGTGCTTGATCCATCACATCTGCTAATTCCTGANAGGGCTGGTAANAANCGACTAGATACGCTCAGCAATTTAACGACCAATCCTGATATCGCATTGTTCTTTATTGTGCCNGGCGTGACAGAGACTCTCAGAGTCAGTGGTACGGCTAAAGTGATTCATGANGATNCACGTCTCGAGTCATGTGCTATCAATGGCAAGATTCCACCGACAGGGATCTTGGTNAATGTGCAACGAGCTTGTTTGCAGTGTGGCAAAGCGCTGAAGCGGTCGGCTCTGTGGGACGGTACATATCAAATTGACAGAACTGAACTGCCATCGTTTGGAAAAATGCTTGCAGATCAAACGAACACCGGACAGACAGCAGAGGCGTTGGATTGTGCGATTGATGAATCGTACAAGAATAAGCTTTATTAGAGTTGGATAGACTGTGTACCTGCTTGATTAGTATTCGACACACGATTCGCCAAACCACTTGTTCACAGCAGAAAATAGACGAGTTAGGTATAAATATTTTTTATTCAGCTCTATCCGGTAAACGATTTCCGTCACCATAGAGAAATCTGGACCTTATCGCCCGTTTTAAGTTGGTATGGTGTGGGCACTCGGGCAAACACATCTTCCTCATTTTCAATGGAAACAACTATCAGATAACTACCCCCTTCTGCCGTAATACTTTTGATGACACCTTGTGTGTCGGATTCATTAGTTGAGGTGTTCACTTTGATCAGCTCCGGACGTACCAGTACCTTGCCGTTTTCCAATTCACTGAAGTGATCATGTTTAAGTGTTCCGAGAGATGTCGTGATATGGCCCTCATGTCTTTTTGACGTTAACTGGTTTATCACCCCGAAAATCTCGGCGGCCGGTAAATCAATAGGGTGATAATAAATGGAATCAGCTTCAGTCGTTTGGTGGATTCTTCCATCAGATATAATGCTGATTCGATCCCCACAGGCTAACGCTTCCTCGGGATGATGTGTTACGAGTACGGCGGTGATTTGTTTGGAGCGAAGAACTTCACAAGTCAACGCACGTAATTCACTGCGGAGCCTCCGATCTAAATTGGAGAAAGGTTCATCTAGCAAAAGCACATTAGGCTCACATGCTATCGCCCGCGCAAGTGCCACACGCTGTTGCTCACCACCGCTAAGCTCATGAGGCATTTTCTGTTCACAGCCAGCTAGTTCCACTAAATCAAGTAAGTCTCTAACAATATCTTGTTTTTCACGAAGTGGCTTGTTTCCAATGCCAAATGCTATGTTGCGATAGATGTTTAGATGCGGGAAAAGTGCATAATCCTGAAACACAATTCCTACAGATCTTTGTTCCGCAGGAATACTCTTCGTTGCGTCAAATACTACACGGCCGTCAATGGAAATGGAGCCGTTACTTGGATTTTCAAGGCCTGCGATTGTACGTAGCAATGTCGATTTCCCGCTTCCTGAATTGCCAAGAAGGCAATGAATGTCACCAGAGTTTACCTCGAATGACAAATCATCCAGTACTTGATGCGAACCATAACTATGTGTCAGGTCTTTCACCACAATACCCTGGCCTTGTGCTGTATTCATCAGTGAGATCTATCCGTAAAACGAGTCAAAAAGATGACTGATATTAGACCAGCGGTAATGATTGCTAAGACTCCAGTTGAAGCTTCTTCGAGTCTTTCGTCGCTAGCCAATTGGTGAACTCTTACAGCCAATGTCTGGAAATTAAATGGCTGCAAAATAAGTGTAATTGGTAGCTCTTTAAGGATGTCAACAAACACCAAGATGCCAGTATAAATCAGAGTTGGTTTCAGTAAGGGGTAATGAACTCGAAACAATGTCATTAGTGAGCCATTACCGAGGCTGCGAGATGCTTGNTCCAGTGATAATGGCACTCGTGTAATTCCAGCCGATATGAATCCGAGTGAAATAGCCAGAAAGCGGCATTGATAGCCTAATATTAGNGCCAAAATTGTTCCTGTNATCCAAAACCCGGGGTCGTAATCAAAAGCAAAGATTGAAACNCTCTGAACCAATTCTTCAAACCAAAAGAACGGTGCCAGNCACCCAACNGCGATTACNCTTCCAGGGATTGAATAGCCCAATCCGGATACTTTATTTGCAAATTGTGATATAGGGNTTGGCCGAAGTCGTACTGCATAAACGCTGGCAAATGCCAAGATGACAGCGACTGTCGAGGCGATAACGCCAACAATTAAACTGTTTTTCCCAAACGTAGTTACTAGTTCAATTGTGCGCTGATCACCGTGAGTAAATGTTTTATGGGCAAAGACGAGTAAGGGGAGGAGAAAACCGAACACGACTGGAATAGAAGTTAAGATCACAGCTGCGATGGCTTTAGAGCCCGTAAGACGATAAATCGGACCNCTTTTGCGAATAGTTCTAAGACTGTGAAATCTTTTGCGGCCTCTTANAAGAGAATCACAGAATTGAAAAATTAGAACGATACCTATCAGACAGGCNGATAATTGAGCGGCTGCAGTTACTGAGCCGTGTGACATCCATGTGCGGTAGATACCAGTGGAAAATGTGTCCACAGCGCAATATTCAACTGCGCCAAATTCTGCAAGGGTTTCCATTACCACTAATAGCATTCCGGCTGCGATTGCTGGCCATGCCATTGGTAGGGAAATGCGGTAGAAACCCGACCACGGTCCATGGCCTAACACCTTTACCGAATCAAAAATATCCTTTGGCTGATCTTGAAAGGCAGCNCGCCCAGCTAGATAGACATACGGATATAGCCCAAATGATAAAACGCAAATAGCACCGTAAAGCGAACGGACTTCAGGAAACCAATAATCNCCTTTTGTCCAGCTAAATGTATCGCGTAAGAAAGTCTGTACAGGCCCTGCAAATTGCAATAGATCTGCAGCAGCATAGGCGGTGATATAAGTGGGGATTGCCAATGGTAGTAAAAGCGATACGCTGAGACACTTGCGGCCGGGAAAATCGCACATCGTTACTAGCCATGCTCCACCAACGCCGATAATTAATGTTAGTGCAGAGACAGAGACAGCCAGAATCAAAGTATTCGTCAAGTAACCGAAGAGTACCGTTTCTGACAGATGTTGCCACGTCCCATCCGAATCTTTGCCGATATGAAGCAGGACATCAACAACTGGAAAACAAGGTATGCATGCAATGAGAAGTGTGACAATGCCCCAAAACCATTTATCACGAACGGCACTCATCGCAAGCTACCTTCAACTACGATGCCAATGGGATGGTACTTTTGGCCCAAACGGATTTGCGAAGCCCGGAGGGCCAAGCCTTTAACGCCACCCAGCTTTGTCCATGATTCTCACGGCATTAAGAGTNTTCTTTCCAAACACGGCAGGGTTAAGTACATCTGCCTTAAACTCTCCAAATGTCTGTAATGTCGGAACGGATTGAACCCCTTTTACTACCGGGTACTCATTATTTCCAGCAGCAAACGACTCCTGTGATTGTTTGCTAGTGAGAAATTCAATGAACTTAATGGCATTTGCTTTGTTAGGTGCTGTTTTCACGACACCGGCGCCGCAGATATTAACATGTGCACCGCGATCATCTTGATTAGGGAAGATGATTTGTACTTTAGCAGCAGCTGCACGCTCTTCGTCGGTACCCTTGATCATACGCGCATAGTAGTACGAATTACCNACAGCTATATCACCTTCACCNGCCGCAACTGCTTTAATCTGATCGCGATCACCACCTTGAGGTGTTCTTGCCATATTGGCTACAACGGCTGCACACCATGCCTCTGCTTGNTNCAAACCATGTGTGTGTATTATGGACCCCACCAGTGATTGGTTATANACATTTGATGAACTACGGATCAGCACTTTNCCTTTCCATTCCGGCTTAGCGAGATCTTCATAGCTTGTGACAGTGNCTGGCTTCACACGATCCTTTGAAACAAATATTACACGGGCCCGTTTTGTTAAAGCAAACCATAGCCCATCAGGGTGACGAAGATTTTCTGGTATGCGTTGCTTAAGCAATTTCGATTCCACACTCTGGAACACACCTTGTTGCTCTGCCTTGTATAGGCGGGCGGCGTCAACCGTAATGAACACATCCGCAGGACTGCGTTTGCCTTCGCGCTTTAGGCGTTCGAGCAGAGCATCCGAATTGCCTTCAATAATCTGAACCTTGATACCGGTTTGTTGTTCAAACGCTGTATAGATCAAATCGTCTGTATCGTAATGGCGAGCGGAATAAACGTTTACGACTTCTTCTGCTTGCAATGTTGTAGCAATCAAAAGGAGCAGAAGTGTGATGAGATTGCGCATCGTAATTTGTCCTTGTAAAGACGGATTTAAATAACGGCTATTTAAGCTTGTAACNGACGAGTAAGTCGCCACGTCTGACGAATAGAGATTGGTTCGAGTGGATTGCTGCATAAAGAACAGGGCCACCAAAAGAAGGGCCTTTACCATCTGCTGGCGGCTCGGTTTCCCATACGGCATATTTTGCGACTTGTTTAAATTCCCTTCCAGCACTGATTATTTGCAACGTTCCATCCTTGCATGGGAAGATTAATACTCCATTTGCAACAATTGGTGTTGCCCACATNCTTGATGAAAGTCGCTGGCTGTAGAGCTCTTTCCCCGAGGTTAGGTCGTGCGCAAATAAGATACCTGTTCGGTTAACAAAATAGGCAACATTTGCATGTGCAACGGGAGAGCCGAAAGAGCTAGTTGCTCGTTTGCATTGCCAGACATATTTCACCGTATAACCGCTTTCAATGGGCGAAATTTCGATGACTCCATTTGAATCACTGGCCTTCGTTGTGCCATTATTTCCAGAGCCCGTGGTGGCACCCATCAGAAAGCGGCCATTGCCTAACGGCATAGGAGTTGGTGTGGAATTGCCGGAGATTTTNTCGAATTCCCAAAGCCGATCACCATTTTCTATGTCCAAGCCTGCGAGTTTGCCTATTCCACTCAGGACAAGATGAGTCTGGTCNCCAACAGGTATAAGACGCGGGCTTGCCCATGTTGTAGTTCCTAAGCCTTCTGCNTTCCACTTATTTCCCCCCGTTTGTTTATCGATCTTAAGAACATATGGATTTGTCTTTGCTTCGATCCACACATAAATGTGTTTATCATCTTGCTCTAGAGAAGAAGCGATTCCATGGTTAGTTTCGATCGCACCATATTCTTCATTAAGATTGCGTTGCCACCGCTTTTTGCCAGAATGGTCACATGAGAATAACAGTCCTTCTTCGAAAAGTACCACTATTCCATTCTCGTCTAAAACTGGAGAAGGGGCAGCCTTGCTGACGTATACGTTGCTTTCACGTGGGCTCGGATTCGGTTCGAGTACTTCCCAGAGCAATTTGCCGTCGGTGATATCGTATGCTGCGAGACCGCATTGCTCTTTGTTATCCCCAAGTACAAATGAGATATAAACATGGTTCTTCCATACTAATGGGCTTGATTGCCCATACCCTTTTGTTGCTATTCGCCAAATGGGCTTTAACGATTGCTTCCATTGAATATTCGGCTTGTTGGTTTGCTCTTTAATGATGCTGCCACCGTTCTGAAAGCTTGTCCAACCATCAGCTGCTATCACTGATGAGCCATTATTTAACAGCGAAAACCCAAAAAGNCAAACAACGATGAGTTGCAGAAGTACGCGGCATGCGATTGGCCGTTCACGATGCAGAGTATTAATCGGGAAATATGTCATTTCTCATCCTTTTGCTTGTCTTCTGAAAAATAGTAAAGGCGGTCACTCACTTGGTGTCCTTCAATCTCAGGACATCGATCTCACTGAATTTCCCGACTTCCATGCTCGCACCGCCGAGCAACGCAAGTTTACGATTGTTGAGTGGTAGCATGCGGTGAAAGAATCTCTCATTCGAAAGGTTTCCAATTACCTGCCACTCGGTGCCATCGCTACTAAGTTGTTGTACAGTTCCACCGTAGGTACTGACGACCAAGCGGCCTCCAATAGAAAAGGCAGAAGTTCCGAATCCTGTCATGGAAGGCCCATTCAAACGGGGGCCGACTGACCAGCTGTCTGTTTTCGGGTCGTAGATTTCGGTATTTGCAGTCGCCACACCGTCTTGCTGCATTCCACCGATAACGAAGATCTTTCCTTTATGAGCTGCAATTGAGATAGCGCGTTTAGTGAAGGTCGGGTCGCAGATCTTACGCCATTCAGGTGATTCTTGCGTTAAATCTAGAGACCAGGCTGTCTTGTGCCAGACTTGTTCCTGTTCACCTCGCAAAGCCCATCCCCCAGCAACATAAATCGTGTTGTCTAACACGCAGGCATCAAAAGATGACCTTGGCTCCGGTAAATTTGGCAATTCTGACCATTTAGTATCACCAATCGAATAAACAGCACATCCATCCTGAGACCAAAGGTCCGGTTCTTCCTTCGCAGTGTTTTTTGCGGTAAATCCACCAAGTCGATATAAAGAGTCACGATGGACAACCATAGCCAGACCTTGTAGTTTTGGACCTTTTATGATGGGCGTCCATTTTAAGTCTTTGCCACGCTCCAGATGCCATAGCGTATTTACTTGATAGTCCTGAGCATAAGTGTGAGCACCTCCTAAATGTCCACCGTAGTAATAGAGCGATTTCTTGTGGACTGCGGCACCAAAGCTAGTTACAACTTCGGGCAATTCCGGGAATGGTTGTTCTGTCACCAGTCGCTTATAAGCAATCCTTGGAAACGTGACGGTGGTAAAATGACGGGTTTCTGAATATTCCGTACCATTGTGAGTGCCACCCACCGACTCAACCCACTTCACCCGTATCGCATCCATTGCCGTATTGTGCAAATCATAAGTGGCCACGCCATCAGGATTAGTTACCAGTGGTTCAGATAACACCTTGCCATTGTCAATCAGAGATATTTCAGCATTGGACACGGGTTCACTATTGAACACGACTTTCATTGTCAGAGTACTTCCGCTCAGCACCGGTAAAATATCGAGCTGCAATGCTTTCTCAGTTTTGATAAATTGCCAATTCCAACTTTTAAGACTTGGGCCAGTTTTTGCGTAATAGTTCAGCAGAAACACATTGTCACCGCGTTTGAGAACACCAAATACCTTTGATGCAGTTAGTAATCCCTCCGAATTCGGAGAAATGTCAGCTGACAATACACCATTGCTAGCTTCGGCCATTAGGTCGTCAGAGGTTTCACTATCAGGATGATGCCTAACAATGGTCCCCTCGATGTACTTTAGGAACTCCTCGCTCCAATTTGTCGGCGTTTCCGAAAGAAAACATTGTGCAGTCGCATTTTGGCTATAACGCCCATCGACCTTCAACCACATGAAGTGTGCACAAGCTGTGGCCGGATAAAAGTAAGAGCAGATTATGATTAGTATTGTTAATGCTTTTGTCATTTTTGGCTCTCCGTAATTGTCGTGACCTTTTATGCCTATTTTCTCGCCGCTTGGAATTGCAGCAGTAGATTGCAATGGGACACACCATCAAAGCTTCCCATCTGCTCATACAATTGCTTGATGAGTGTTAGATTTGCCACACAATCAGTTTCTGTTACCGCACCATCCAGCAAGTGATTTGCGGCATCTAGTTTGCCGAGCGTGATCAGTAGCCGGCACGCTTTTATTTTGTATTCTGTCCACTGTTTTGCCAACTTTGAGCCATACATGTAATAGCTCAATGCTTTTACGTACTCTTTGTCATCTTGCAGCCGCTCGCCGCCGACAAACCAGTAATAAGCGTTATTCGGAAAGCGACTACGTGCGCTGATACCTACTTGATCTACGAGATTTGTCTGATTCGTTCTCATCCCAAGCTCGAGGACAATGTCTAAACCCATCTGGGGAAGCATTTGTGGGGCTTTAGATAATTGTTGTATCAGTTTGATTGCCAAAGGTCGGCGGCCACTACGTAGTAGGCACTCTGCAAATTTTGCGAGCGACAATGGTCCTAGATTTGCCCCCTTTTTTAATTCGGCGAAACATAAGCTCGCGATTTGAAATTCAGCGTGATCGTACGCTTTGTTCGCCAGGTCAAACCAGAATGGCAAAGTTAATGGATTTGGTTTACCAGACTTCGTTAACATCCATAGTGCGCTATCGAACAAGTTTGTTTCTATATGATTTGAAAGCTCACTTATTTGTTTGTTGTTCATCGAGTGCTTCCTGCAGACTTAGCCAACGGGATAACCATTGGAAAGTTGTTAAAAGATCTGTGGTGATAAATGTTACCGGTTGGCCAACAAAACCGGAATAAAACCAAGTGCCGACAGGCATTGGTGGCACGCCCTAAGAAGAACAGCGATAACTGCTAAGGCGCTGTTTGTCTTAATGCGTAAACGACGTGCGTAAGAGTGTACTAGCTAANGTAGTACGTGTAAGTAGGACAGATTTTAGCAAGTATGTGTAATCAAAATAGGGGTTCATAGAAAAGTTTTTTGTGTAACTGCAAAAAATTTCCTATGTAAATGATCCCGACATAAAAAGTTTTAGTTTTNCATTGGTGAGAGGTTGGCAATTGTCCACCGAACAGATAAAACTTCCTTCTCGCGGCCTTTAATTCAGTAACGGCGTATTCAATTGCCTGAAGCTAACTGAATTTTGCTGCAGCTATGCACATCGTCTTAGATTACCAAAAACGTTTGTACACACATCGTTTTCGTAACTACTAAGAATATTCAATAAGAATTGGAAGAGACATGGCTGCATCTATTGCAATCTTTTATGGGTCAAGCACCGGTAATACGGAAATGGCCGCTGAAGAAATACAGGAACACCTAGGGCCTCTTGTTAAGCACATGGCCGANGTNNNAAAGGCAGANCCGGAAGAGCTATTAGATTACGACATTCTNCTTTTGGGTGTTTCAACATGGAATATTGGTGAAATGCAGGACGATTGGGATACCTTTATCCCGCGNATGGAAGGTCTCGATCTCACCGGAAAAAAAGTCGCATTCTTTGCNATGGGAGACGCAGTCGGATACCCACATAACTTTCTTGATGCAATGGGGCAACTCTGGGAAGTTGTAAAGACGCTGGGTAGTCCTGNACTAGTTGGTGTTTGGCCAACTGATGGTTATGACTTTGAGGAATCGGAAGCAATGTTTGATGAGAATCATTTCATTGGCGTCGGGCTTGATGAAGATAATGAAGCAGAGCTTCATGATGAACGGATTAAGAACTGGTTGGTAAAAGTTATCACGGAGTGCAATCTCCTACCATCGTGACAGCTAAAACTCCATTTGTTATGAATCCGGTGTTTTTCACGACGGGATAGTAGAGGGTATTCGTTTATTCAGCAGATGTTTCAAACTTGACCTTTTCAGGACCAGCGAGTCTGACGAGATCGGGAAGGTCATAAACGCGAAGTGCCCCATGAACGATTGAGTCGAGTTGGCCTTGCAAGTCCTGGCTGCCAACGATTTCGGTCCAGCTTTTCGGAACATCCTTAATGGTGACCGACGTGAAAAGGTCAGGATTCATGGCTGCAGCGTGTAATGCAACGATGCCAGCCTGCCCGACGCCAACAAGATGAACTTCTCGGCGTTCCCCGGCTGGCTTATCGTAATTTGCTACAAAATGTCCGGTGGCTAAGGCATCTTCAGTCCGCGGTCCGACAAGAGACTTGCCCATCAAATATGCAAGGTAAAACTGTTTCCAGTCGCCGAGTATTTCGTCTCTTTCACCGCGTCCGGTCTCGCCCTGACCTCGCAAGTCAATTGTAACGACCGCATAGTTGTCGTTCATTAGTTTTTCAATTGGGCCATTTTTTTCACTGTCGCCTGTTTTGCCGGTGTCCGTCAGATAAACATACGCACCATCCTGAGGTTTTTTGGGATGGAAGGTTAGACCAGGTAGTGGGATACCTGAATCCGTGTGAAGTACTAGCTTGTCAATGTGATAGCCGTCCTTAAAGATTCGTCCAACTTCTTCCATCTTAGGTGCCGGAAGTTCACTGGGGTTTCGTATGCCAGCCAGTTTGCGAATGGCCGTTCGCAACGCTTCGTCGCTCAGCGTCCCATTGGTTTCCTGTCGTTGTGCAGCCAAAGATTTAGCCAGTTCTGCATTCAGGTCGAAGACGGATCGTTCGTTTTTCAGACTCAAAACCTGACCACTTTCAGTGCAGTTAAGCACAGTGGATTCCTGCAAGTCATCTTCAAAGTCGCGAATGGCTACGTTTGCATCCTTCTCAAGTAACCATCGCTGCATCCAGTGTCCGATGGTTGCCAGACTTTGCGGCTTAACACCATGGCTACCCTCCACTTCTACCATGTCAACTTGATGTGGATAGCCGAGTACTCCGTACACTCTTTTAGCCTGGCGATAGTTTTCCCAGGCGCCTTTTATGTCGAAGTAGTCACCTGTGGTTGAAGTTATCAACGTGGGACGCGGAGCTCGCATGATTACATAATCTGGATGGTCCATTCCAAATGCGATCTGGCCAAAAATATTCTGCTCGGAGTCCTGTGGTCCACGCGTTTCAATCAGCTTGCGAAATGTCGTTAGATAGCATGCCGGTGCTGCGCACGTAACACGCGGATCCAATGCCATGATATAGCTAGTCAGTGTTCCGCCACCGCTGCAGCCGGTGTATCCGATCTTGGATGTGTCGATGTCGTCGCGTGTGTGTACATAGTCGATGGCCCGCATCGCGTCCCAGATCCGGTAGGTCGCTGTGTTTCTTCCGACTAAGATAGAGCTCGTGCCAATCAGAAAATGTTCAGTGGTTGTGCCATTGAAAAGTGGCTCGACCTCAGGTGTGACGACCTGAGACCTCTCGCCTTGTCCGATTGGGTCAAACACAAACGAGGCGATTCCGAGTGTTGCCATGCGTATTCCAAAACGCTGATTGTAATCGGCAAGTTTTGCCGTTCGGCTGTGTCCGCTTGAGACAACCACCACTGGAAACGGGCCATCACCGCGTGGGACGTACATGTTTCCCGTGACATGGTGGTTCGGCTGACTTTCGAAAATCACATTTTCGATCGTGTATTCTTTGAGCTCCGTGCGTTTTATGATGTGCGGATTTAAAGGGGTCTTTTCAGGGAAACCACCGAGCGCTTCAATAAACTGTGTACGCAACAACCTTTGATAGGATTCAATCGCCTCCTTGTCGATCAATTTCGAGAGGCCTTCCTTGCGAGTGGCTAATAGTTCGTAAGCATCGGACTGTAGGTGTTGGTAGTAATTAGCAGACGCTCGTTGTTCTTCACTAAGGACACTTAGCTCATCAGCGGAAACCGCTGTTGAGAAGAGTAAAAATAGTACTAATAGTCTTGTGAAGCCGATTTTCATGATGAACCAATCTGGATGAACCAGTCTGCCTGTCGTGGATTGCATCCAAACGAGGCATGACCTGTTTAATGAATTGAATTAACTGCCGGATGAATGACATCGGAATTAGTGCTAATGCACATACCGTGTCACTTCTTTAACCGGCGCCTTATCTGCCTTGAGGTGGTTTCGTTGGTAAAGTAGATAGCCCATTTACTTGTTTAATTCCGTGACGACGCCATCGTCTGAACCAATCCTCTTTAAGCTGAACTCTCCAGCATTCGTTCTTTTCGATGGGACGCTGGTAACGTGAGCAGATTTTACTATGAATTAAGGTCGATCGCGAATTGGGAGACGCAGCATGCCGAGGGTGCCGCGACTGCCTCGGAGAGAATCCAAGCACTTGTTTAGCAAAGCACCCTTGATTCGCTATGATGGCGGGATGGTTGCCACCAAGGTAACTCGACATATAAAGGAATCGATATGAAGACGCTGGCTTTGCTTTCACTACTACTGGCACCATTATCATTGTCCGCCCAGGAAAAGGATAAGCTCTTTAACCGGCCGGTTGCGGAGTCCAATCCGTTGCGAACGGAGCAGGCACGAGAACTTGATGAGTACATCAAATTAATCGCTGACGACAAAAGTATCCTCAAGGCTGTTTTTCAACCAGACTATTCGAGTACAGCAGCCTTTGAAAAATCCGCCGAACTATATCGCAAGGCATTCTGTGATTCCATTGGCTACCCGCCGCCGGGGGATCGCCCCGCTGAAGGCATCTCGTTAAAAGAAATAGGTAGAGATTCAATTGCAGTGTATTACCGCGCAATGATTCCGATCCTTCCAGGCGTGCATTCAGAAGGCATTTACATTATTCCCAAAACCGCGCAGGGAAAAGCACCATTGGTGATTTCGATGCATGGTGGCGGAGGTAGTCCAGAAGTTGCGTTGTTTAATGGCGGTTCTAATTACAACGATATGGTGCGTGGAGCCGCCAAGCGTGGTTATGTTGTTTATGCTCCGCAGCATCTATTTCGTGCGGAGGGCTATCCTGGTGACATCCGCCGTCGTATCGATGATCGCATGCGACTTATCGGAACTAGTATTACAGCGGTTGAAATTGCAAAGATAACTTATGCGATTGACGAATTGGTAAAACGCCCGGAAGTGGATCCAAAGCGCATAGCAATGGTTGGTCTGTCTTATGGCGGATTCTATGCACAAGTTACACCCGCAATTGATACTCGGATTAAGGTGTCGGTCTCCAGTTGCTATTTTGGTGTTCAGGAATATCGCTACGAGCGCGACGAACTATCCGTTCCGACAGACTTTCGATTTCCTAGCCGATTCACGTTGTTTGATGACGCGGACAAAGTAGCATTGATCGCTCCAAGGGCGCATCAGATTCAGGCGGGTGCGAGTGATAATGACTCACATCGGGCAAAGGGTGCCGAGATTGCCCCTCGAGCACGGGCTTTTTATGAGAAACTTAAGCTTCGTGATCGGTTTGAACATGTGATCTTTGACGGAGGACACGAGTTTGATGACGAGTCAGCATGGCGGTTTGTCGAAAAACACCTTTGATGTAATTTCAGATCACGATAGTCATATCGAATCGTGAGACTTTCAGGTCAAGCGTTCACAATAAGTCACAGATGCTCATGCCGTGTTGGAGACCGTTCTCATGAAAACTCAGTTGTTAACATTAGTCGTTCTGATTTGGGGTGTTGCGGACACGTCGTTGGTTTTTGCAGAAGACCGAACCACCGACCCGCAATATGAGACGGCCGATGAAAGCCGGTTTATAAAACGTGCAAGTGNAAATGAGAAGAAGATAGCGTTCTCAGCAGCAAAGGCGGATGCATACCTTAAACAGGGTGCACTCATGTGGTGGGATGAGCATCAATGCGTAACGTGTCATACCAATAGTATTTATGGGTCCGAACGCCCTGCCCTATCGTCAGTGTTGGGCGCGCCGGATCCTGAAATCCGTACACATTTTGTCAAAGATATCGAGACGATGCATAAGCTGGAAGGTGACGCGAGAAAGGCGTTACATCTGGCTGATCGCCCCGCACAAGTTGTGGCCATCACTCGTGGTCTTGTTGAATGGGATGCACAGTTAAACAAAAAGCTAACCGAGGATAGCATTCGAGCCCTCTCCCTGATGTTCGAAGTTCAGGCACCGGATGGTAGTTGGGGAAACGTGGAATGTTGGCCGCCTTTTGAGTCAAGTAACTTTCAAACTGCCACGGTGGCAATTACCGCTGCGGCAACTGCCCCAAACTGGCTCGAAGAAAGTGCTGATGAAGAAGAGAAAAAGAAGTACGAAAAAGGTCTGGATTATTTGCGGAAAACCGAGCCTAAACATGACTATTTGCGACTTCTTCGATTATGGACAGCAACACATGTGCCCTCAATTGTCACCGATGTGGAAAAGAATCGTGTCCTTGATTTGGTTTGGGAACGACAGAACAAAGATGGTGGTTGGTCGATCTTGGACTTTTACACGTTTAAGAATTGGGCCGAAGGAAGCTTGCCTCGGTCGTTTCTTAAGGATACTGACTTCATGGATGCTCCGAGCGATGGTCATATGACGGGGTTAGCATTATTAGTGCTGATTGATAGCGGCGTGAATATTCACGACAAACGTATCCAACGCGGAGTCGAATGGTTGCTGGCGAATCAACGAGAATCCGGCCGTTGGTGGACTAAATCGCTAAACACNAATCACTACCACTTCATCACATANAGTGCCACAGCATATGCACTTGGCGTATTGCATAAAANCGGTAGGCTTAAAGCATCTAAGCAATCTGGCCCATCAAGCNCCAAGTAACTCCCAACCCATCGAAATGACCGCTTAACACCATCTAGCGGTTACCGATGCCTCGGGTTTTCGCAGGATCTTCTCCACTTTTCTACCCCGCGCTAATTCGTCGCCGGGTTTGTCCGTATGACGAGTTATAGATCGGGGCAATTCGTCTTGTTAGGTTAGTGCTCCCGACCGATAATAGTCGAGAAGAGTGTATAGTCTGTGTCGATTTAACGATGAGAAAACCTAAGATGTCGCTCGCAAATTCTGAATCACGTCGCAATTTTCTCGGCATAGGTGTGGCCGGCGGACTGGCACTTCTAAACAACTCAAATGCTGTGGCCGCAATCGAAGGTCA
>PAXU01000094.1 GCA_002714565.1 Rhodopirellula sp. | reverse complement strand
CCAGTGATCAAAATAGTTTTCGGCATGTCAATAAAACCTGTACTAGTCTATGCGAACTTTGTTGATTTTAGTCAATCTAACCAACATGGCACAAAAAAAGGGAATGCTGCTGAACAGCATTCCCTCATAGAGCGGAGAGGACAGGATTCGAACCTGCGGACGGATCACTCCGTCACGGATTTAGCAAACCCGCGCTTTCGACCACTCAGCCACCTCTCCATAACTTGGATATCGCCCGTTACCGTACGATATTTGTGACCACATGATCTGCTGGTCACGAATCGATTCTGTCCAATTTGCCGCAATTACACAACCCGCTGTATCTTCGTTTTTCAAAGTTCAACGTAGCAATTCTCATGCTTTTCGCATACGTTATCTTCTCTCCTTTTTAATCACTCGTAAGTGACATAATCAGCTCGCCAATGCCACGCCTACTCATAACGCTCGTTTCGATCGCCACCCTATGGCCTTCAACCGGTATTTATGCAGAAGAGTCAATAACAGCGCGACTGGAAAGCCATGTAACCTTTCTCGCCGGTGATACGCTGGAGGGCCGTCTGGCCGGATCTCAGGGAAATCATGCCGCTGGAAATTACATCGTATCGAAGCTCGTGCAATACGGTGTGAAACCAGTCGATGGCCAAAAGGACTTTTACCAGTTATTCGGAGAGGGTTATAGAAACATCATTGGGTGGATTCCCGGGACCAAGCAAAACGACAAAACGACTGTGCAATATGGAGCACATTACGATCATGTCGGTTACGGCACCAAAAAGACGTCACTCGGCGAAATCGGCCTGATACATAACGNAGCAGATGATAATGCAAGCGGTACTTCCGCCATTCTCGAACTGTGCCGCCACTTTCAAAAACACCCGCCNNGCAANAATGTGCTCGTCGTACTTTGGGATGCCGAAGAACTAGGTTTACTCGGTTCCAAACACTTTGTCGGCNATCCGGTCTTTCCACTCGANANTATCTCCTTGGCCGTTAACGTGGACATGATCGGNCAACTAACNGATGGAACACTTGAAGTTCACGGAAGTCGAACGGGAATNGGATTGAGAAGCGTAATCGCCAANGCGAATCTAGACCACCGTATCCNCATGGAATACAAGGNCAAGGTAGTCCGAAACAGCGANCATTACGCCTTTCTNGAACACAAGATTCCCGCNCTTATGTTTCACACNGGNCTACACGATCGATATCACCGTCCAGCCGACGACCCAGACACGCTGGATTACAAAGGTGCTNCTCGCATNGTCCANTTCCTNCTNGACTTNGCAACAGCTNTGGACAACCATAATNCTNCATTCGAATTTCGNGATGGTTCCCTCCANGATNACCGCGCAGCCATTCGANTGNATGANACCGGGATAACAGACTTNCTCGACNCNAACGGNATCACGGCATCCTATGTTCCCGGGAAGCCATCGCACNTGCGAGTCACCAACGTCAAGAATTCGGCCAGCCGACCACGCAACTGGCCAACATCAGGTGCAAAAATCAGTACTATCTGTAACATTCCAATTGATGATATTAATGGTCTCGCCGGTGCGTTTCAATCATTGCTGGATAGCCCGTCACTGACATTCATTCCAAAACGTTCAGCCATGCGTAAAACTATTAAACTCCAACCTATCGAGAACATTCAGATTGCCGGCGCGCATTTGATCAGCGATCTGGGCGATCCGCGCGTTTTTTACGTCCAACAAGTGATAAAAGATAGCTCCAGTGCACGCATGGGAATTTCCCAAGGTGATACGCTAATACCTCGTCACACACGAAATACGGATGTTTTGGATTGGCTAGCACGGCCCAAGCCACGCAACGCAGTATTTGTGGAACGTAATGGTAGTATCTTGTTGTTCAAATAAGTCTTACTTGTGGGCATGCAAGCTGTCCCAAAGAACTTCTGATGAATCCCATACGACTTAAAATTTGTAATATCGCGGCGGAATTGCTTGCAACCAACAAAGCAGTAAACAACATGCACGCTCGACGTACTGCCGCCATGCAAGTCTACGGAGAATCCACTCCTCCATGGTTACTCCCAACAATGGACGAAATAGACCGTTCTCTAAACGGGATACTTGATGTCATTGAAGACTATCCAAGTGAGGATAGTCACTCATTGCGNTCCATGNTTATNGGCCTTTTNAATGGCATNGAAGGGCACCATTTTCGNTCAACCGCTCATCCTGAAAGAGACGTNGACTACCATTTGCTTCAGACTTTCGATCTTTGCATCGAAGAGCGGCCCTACGATACCGAACTGGCATTCGCGGGGCTCGTGCATGATCTCGGATTCACAATAACGCCTAAAGAGCCAATAGCTGCGACAATCGAGTTCATCGCTGGTAATTTTAGTGATCGCATTTACGATCTATTATGCCAATTGCCCGCCGCTCATTCGGTACTAAACCATAGCGCTGGACACCGCGCAAGAAACCGTTTTATGGCTCACTCGCANCACGAGGATGCATTGTTTCTTGCTGAAGCGGATCTCACAGCACGCCAAACAGGAGTACCGGCNTCGACTCTCGAGGAAGCTCTAANGATTCTTGACGATCTATTCTGAAGGAACTCGCAAGGTGTTTGCTGCACACAGGAACTACGCAGCACCTTGTTGTTTCTTGATTTCCTCGAGCACTTGATCGGTGATCATTTGCACCAACTTTTCGTTCGCCGCTCCATTGGTTTCCTTATTGGGAGTCTTTTCCCATGTATCGGAAGGATCGACAAAAGCTCGTCGCTCCACACCGGAATCGGCCCAACTGTCACGGAAGATGTCGTTTGAACAGATATCGCAATCAGCATATTCGTCGCTCGTGCGAGGGTCCGTCCAACCCCACTGTTCCTTCAACGAAAGCAGCTCACGTTCTTTGTCTTCTGTGAAGAAGCTCACGTTACCAAGACCCTTTGCTAGCATCAGCATTCGACAATAAGCATCAAGTATTTCGGTCCACCAGTAGGCCTTTTCGACATCTTCTCCGTAGCTGACAGTTCCATGGTTAGCAAGGATAATCACGTTTGTCCGATCGACGAACGGGATTATCGTATCTGCAAAATCTTGACCNCCAGGAGTTTCATACTTCGTAATCGGCACATCACCTAAGAAGATCTCAACTTCCGGTAATACACATTGAGGAATGGGCTCCCGTGCAATGGCAAATGCTGTGGCATGTGGCGGATGGCAATGTACGACGCTCTTAATATCCGGACGTTGNCGGTAAATTTCCAGATGCAGCAATGCTTCGCTAGAACGCTTCTTACGACCAGCTGTCTGATTTCCCTGTCCATCGATCGTGCAAATGTCATCGGGCTTCAAAAAGCCTTTAGAATGCATCGTCGGTGTGCAAAGGAACTCATTATCGCTGATTTTTACGGTGATATTTCCATCGTTTGCAGCAGCGAATCCTTTGTTGTAGATTCGCTGTCCGATTTCACAAATATCTTTTTTTAGCTGAAAAACGTTTGCCATCTCTTCCAAATCCTCATTTTCTTGAGCCTTAGAGCTCTATATCGTCCAATAAAGCAGCGTTATACGCATCAACCGGTTTTCGTTCCGGAAGAAACGGTTGTGCAGCTTCCCCGCCCTCGCTGAGGGCCACATAATCCCCATATCCGGCACCATATTCATCCCAAAGGACAAGTTCCTCTGAGGCCGGCATTGTGTTCTTCTTCAACTCCTTGAGCGTTACCGGTACAGCAACACGTAGCGTTGCACCTCGAAAGCTGTCTAGCATTCGGTTACACGTTACTTTTCCGATAATCTTTGCGATACGCATTCCGCTTACTCCCTAGGCGATACACTATCTAGTCGTTCAAGATTCTCCGATGTACATAATGACGGGTGAATGACCCAACCATTCGGTCTGTATTCTTTGAGTGCAGCCATTGCCTTTTCATCCNGTAACGGCAAGAAGAATTTCGAGGCCCATTTGGCCAAGTGTGCGCTTAGTTCAACCGGATCCGCNGCTATTACTACTGGGATATTTCGCTGATTTTGCTCTGTAAGTTCTCTTATGACTTCCTCACGGCTTGATAACTCGATCACTGACCAATGCTCACCAACTGATACNTTTGATCCCACCAGTGATAAGACCTTGCGATACCCNTTTTCATGTTTTTCACATGAGAGTTTCCCCGGCTCCTCGGTAACCAACTGGATTTTCTTGGCGCGAAGGACGTCGCGTACGGACGGAGTAACCACTGCACCCTTAATTCCGACCAATGTACGAATCCCTTCAAGAGACTCTGGCAGCTGCTGCAGCGTAATGAGGCGCTCACGGACATGAAGCACGCCCGAAAGCTCGCGCGAAGCAGCGTTATGACATCCGTCGAGTTTCGCCATCACCATTTCGGTGATGTGCTTNATCAAATCCGTGTCGATNTTCATTCGTCTTGGATTCCAATAATGGTCCACCGCACCGGTGTTGCATCAGCATTGAGTAATTCCCTAGCGTGCCGTCCATCGCTTGTGATGATCACATCATCTCCCCTACCNGCACCCACACCATCTATAGCCAGCAATGGATAGCCATCCGCTTCCTTACCTCCAGCCAAATATGGCTGAACAACAAGGATCTTTTGCCCCGAAACGGACTCATGTTTGACCGACGCGTAGGTTGTTCCAACCACTCTAGCCGTTTGCATTTCTCTCCCCCCCGGAGATAAAGCTGCGTATAGTCTATTTTCCCAGAACGTGAAGATTTTCGATCATTGAACAGCGCCGTTCCCGAGTGAATGTAAGCGGTGTTGTAATTCCTTCTCCGGTCGGCCCAGCGATTGAGAATGAAAGGTATCCTTCGCCCCCAAGTCCAAGTCCGGCCATGCTAGGTCCATTCTTGACATAGATCGTCGTGTCCATCACACGGCCCATGTGCGTCATGTTATTGACGTTGTTGCTATGGATCATCGCGGTATGGCGAAAGCCATGTTCTGCTTTCTTAGCTCGTTGGATAGCCTCTTCAACATTACGGCATCGAACGAAGGGACAAAACGGCATCATTTGCTCAATGCTTACGAATGGATGGTCATTGTCTGTCTCTCCAAACACAAGCGGCGTGTCAGCGGCAACCGTCTTGCCGGCACCATCAGCCAGAACTTTCGCATCTTTACCTAGAAACTCTTTGGCCGGGGCATCATGATTGTCATCGCCAACTTGAATGACCGCATTATTTGTGAGGTTCCGGATTTCGTTCTCGTTAAGACGAATTGCCCCTGCGCGTTCCATCTCACTCATGAGTGAGTCAAACACTGACTCAACAACGAATACCTCTTTTTCGCCTATACAGAGAAGGTTATTGTCATAGCCACCGCCAGCGATAATGCTCCGCGCCGCGTTGGCCAAATCTGCTGTTTCATCTACTACGACCGGTGGATTTCCCGGTCCAGCTACAATCGCACGCTTTCCACTATTGAGCGCTGCACGAGCTACCGCTGGACCGCCCGTCACACAAATAATCGCAACATCACGGTGTTCAAAAATCGCATTGGCGGATTCGATCGTAGGCTCTTCCATCACACAGATTAGGTTGTCGATTCCAAGGTCTTCATAAATTGCCTTGTTGAAACGGCGTACGCCTTCTGCTGCCACTTTCTTGCCGCTGGGATGTGGATTCACAACAACGGTATTTCCAGACGCAATCATGCTTACTGCGTTACCTGTGATCGTTGGCAAGCTGTGCGTCACCGGGGTGATCGCACCAATGACGCCAAACGGTGCGTGCTCAACGACGGCAATCCCGTGATCACCACTGAAGACNTCACTTCGCATGAACTCGACCCCGGGTGATCGCTCACCTAGTGTCTTAAGCTTGGCGATTTTATGGTCAAGCCGACCGATCTGCGTNTCATTCATTTCCATCGTTCCAAGTTCGACGCATTGGTCGATGGAAATACGTCGTATGTGATCAATGATACGCTTGCGGTCTTCGATCGTACGGGCAGATAGTTGCTCAAACGCTTCTCGCGCCGCGGCAACTGCCTCGTCTGGGCACTGGAACACCCCATGTCGCCGCTCATAGCCTTTCGCTGCTACCGGCGCAGGGGTTCCTACTTGTGCAAGTACGTTTTGGACGACATCTCGTATTAGGGATTCTGAGATTTGCATGACTTCCGTTTCCTCGTCTGACCGGTGCGTCACCGGCATTCCATTATCTATGAGCGCTCGTAAACGTTGTGATTATCAACGTGTACGTTATCTACAATGCCAACAACAACAGTGTCAATTGGCAGGTCACGGGTCTCCTCTGTTAGCCGTGCACTTGATCCCTGGGTAATCAGGACATAGTCGCCCTCACCCGCACCAAGCGTATCCACAGCAATAAAGGTCCGNCCCGTTGTGTNNAGCTTCTTACGCGTCTTGTTGTCTAAACGNTATGGTTCGACCACCAACAACTTGTAGCCCACGATAGACTCCACCTTTTGNGTTGATACCACCGCACCTGTGACTTTCGCAACAAACATATTAACTCCCCTCCGTTACGCAGGAGACTGTTTGGCGGGCAACGATAATTTCTTCGTTCGTTGGGACAATCCACAACTGTACTTGTGAACTATCAGCATCGATACGTCGTTCAATATCGCCATCCAAGTTTGCATTTTCACAAAGTTGAATACCTAGCTGATCCAAATTGCGACATACTTCACGACGAATTACATCGTCGTTCTCGCCAATGCCACCGGTAAACGCGATCACGTCGACCCCTCCCAGGGCCATCATCATCGCTCCAATGCCTCGTCGAACATCAGCAACGAACACTTCCAAAGCGTATTTCGCTCCGTCATGCCCTTCAGCTGCTTTCGCGTGTAAATCCCGAATGTCACCGCTTATACCACTCAGACCAAGCAAACCACTTTTATTTGCAAGATGATCCAGTACTTCGTCGAGNGTTTTCCCGGTTGCTTCCATGATTAACGGAAGCGCAAACGGATCGAAATCACCCACGCGGTTATTGTGCGGCAGTCCAGACTGGGGACTCATACCCATAGTCGTTGCTACACTCTTTCCGCTATGAATGGCCGCCAGGCTACTAGAACCACCGAGGTGGCAACTGATAACCTTCGTCGAGCCAGAATCCGTTAGTTCTGCGACACGTTGTGAGATATAGCGATGGCTAGCACCGTGAAATCCCCAACGACGAACATTCAGTTCTTCTGACCACGCGGACGGAATCGCGTAATTCCGCCAACCGCGGCTTATCGTTGAATGAAAACCTGTTTCAAACGCCGCCACCAGAGGAATCTCCGGTAAGCGTTCGGCGAGCTGTCGCATTGCACTGATATATGGTGGATTGTGTGCAGGTGCCACCTGGTTCATCCTTGACATTTCATCAAGTACTTCACCGGTGATACGCTGAACTCCCGATAAGGAGCCACCATGTACGGCTTTGAATCCAATTGCGGCCACTTCGCGTGCTTCGCTTATGCAACCGATTTCCGGATCTACTAACTGCGTCAGGCACTGCCGGACAGCGACGCTATGGTCTTCGACAGGAACTCTATCCTCAAGCCTTTTGTCACCCGATTCAACAAAGCAATGGCTTTGAGTGTCGCCAATGCGCTCAACACCGCCACGAGCCAATTCGGCTTCGCACGACATGTCGAACAAGCGGTACTTAAAGCTTGTTGATCCCAAGTTGGCGACGAGTACTTTCATCGAACTAATCGTTCCTGTTCAAATAGATAAGCGATTATCCAAAGTAGGCTTCTACGAGGCCTTCAGCCGGACGCGGAATCACGTGGCTGCTAAGTAGCTCACCAACTTGCGATGCGGCGTTTGCACCAGCTTCTACAGCAGCGCGAACACTTCCGACATCACCACTGACGATGGTTGTGACCAGGCCACCACCAAAATCAATCCGTTTTTCAATTTCGACATTTGCGGCTTTTGCCATCGAATCTGTCGCTTCGACACTTCCGATCAGCCCGCGTGTCTCTACTAATCCAATTGCGTTTTGCATTTTTCTTTTCCTTGTTTTCGTACTGTAAGGGCAGCGTTAGCTCGCCTTCTTATCAGTCACTTTTAAAATGCGTGACAAATCACCGTGCGGACGAGGAATTACCTGAACGCTGATGACTTCACCAATACGACCAGCAGCATTTGCACCGGCATCGGTTGCAGCTTTCACAGCAGCAACATCACCTGTAACAAAAGCGCTACCAAGACCTGAACCTACTTTGTCCCAACCAAGGAACCGTACGTTCGCAGCCTTCATCATGGCGTCAGTTGCTTCGACCAACGGTACAAAACCCTTGGTTTCAATCATGCCTAACGCTTCTAATGCCTTTGCCATTGTTCTATCTCCAAATACAAAGGGCTATTTAAATGTGATGAATCTGTTCCATCACCCAATGGCGGACCACCCGCCATATATTGTTAGTGGCAATTGCAATCCGTCTTCTTCACTAACTCAAAGGACGTAGCCGCCTTTAAGTTGCATGCATTGCCTTCATCTGTATCTATGTGGACCTCTAGTTTTGTGGTTTCATCCGCACGAACCAGTAAGTCCTCCAGCACTACCGAACACATCGGCGTCTTGATATTGAGGTCCATCATGTCACCGTTGGAAACACCGAACCGCGTCAGGTCGCTCATGTGCATATGTACGTGGCGGGCAGCTCTGATCACGCCCTGTTCCAGCTCCACGACCCCTTTGGGTCCAACCAAAACACACCCGGGTGTNCCGTCAATCTTTCCGCTGTGACGAACGGGTATATCCAAACCAAGTTGAATAGCATCNGTGAAAGCCAGTTCTACCTGGCTAAATGGACGTGTCGGACCTAATACGCGAACATTCGGAAGCATACGCTTACGTGGCCCTACTACCATGACCGTCTCTTCCGCAGCGTAAAAACCGTCCTGGTAAAGCCACTTCATTGGAGTGAGCGTGTGACCAGGTCCATATAATTGTTCGACGTGTTCATCAGATAGGTGAACATGTCGCGCAGACACGTTTACCTTGAGNTCANCGTTGTTGGTGGTATCCGCGGATTCCCCCCCGCTGGATTCCGTCAGCATTCGACGCACGACTTGCTCGATTACTGATCTATCNATTGTATTGATGGCTGTCATCCATCCAGTTCCTTCTACTGTCCTTCTGGTCTTATGCGACTGTTTCCTTTTCCATCGCTTCGTACTCAGCGATGATCACATCGACCCCAGCCATCTCCATTTGTTCTCGCCAGTGCTCGCTAAGGCCGTTGTCAGCTACTAGGGTGCTGATTTCCTTTAACTCGCACAAACGTGCCAGGCTGGTGTGGCCAAATTTGGTGCTGTCCGCAACGACTGTTACCTTGTCAGCCGATCGCATCATCTCTCGCTCGGTTTCCACCAACAACAAGTTGCTGTTGTAGAAGCCGCCCTCGTTCGCTCCCGCGACACTGATGATGGCAGTTTGAACATTTAGCTCACGAAGCATGCTATTGGCATATGGGCCAGTACATACCCCAGTGCGACCGTGTACGTAACCACCAATCAACACCACATCTGCACTGTCACCGGAGGTGAACAGTGTTGCCACCGGCAGTGAATTGGTTACCACCTGAATAGGTCTACCTATCAGGCACTGTGCCAACTCATATGTAGTGCTGCCGCCATCAAGCAAGATGGTTTCACCATCCTTAATGGAAGCGGCCGCCGCACGTGCGATTGCCTTCTTTTCGGACCAACTTTGACCCTGTCGGTGCTCAAAATGAGTCACTTTCGGGGTCGGGCCTGTATAAAAGACACCACCGTGCGTTCGGCGCACTACACCGGTGTTCTCAAGGAAGTCTAGGTCACGTCTGATCGTTGAGCCGGAAACTTCCAACTCATTTACCAGGTTTGGCAGTGACGCAAACCCGTTTAACCGGACTATCTCTAATAATCGTTCGCGCCGACTGCTATCTCGTACCATCTAAACGCACTCCCACACAACGCCTTGATCAATTTGCTCACATGTGTGCAGCTTTATGCTCAAGTATGCATCGTTACTGGTTATATTCAAGCTTTTAATACGNNTTTTTGCAATATATCGCTCAGTTTATAGAGTTTGTTGGCAGAGAAAGCGATATTTTACTTCTTCATGCACGTTTCCCTACCTAATATAGTCATAATATGCGCACATATACGCACAGGGNCAGTTTAGAAAAGACGAGGCATAGGCCAAATCGGTACGCGGACGTGAATTAGCGGAAACTGCGCCTATTTAGATATTTGCACAGTACGGCCTTTTATNGAAAGCCGACCTTTAAGTAGCAGATTCAGAGCCGTTGGGTAGGCCTCACATTCCGCTTCAAAGACACGCGATGCTAAAGAGTCAACCGTGTCGTCACACTTCACTAGGACCGTACGCTGCAAGATGATCGGTCCATGATCGTATTCATCATCGACAAAGTGGATCGTACATCCGGACACTCGTGCACCATATTGCAACACTGCCTCATGGACATGATGCCCGTAAAAACCTTGCCCACAAAACGCCGGGATTAAACTCGGATGAATATTAACGACTCTATTCGAAAAGTCACTCGGTATTACGACTCGTTTCAGGAATCCGCCCATCACAACGTAGTCAACGTTGAATTCTCTGCAAATAGAGAAAAGGGCATCACTAAACTCTGCATCACTGGCAAATTCAGATCGCTCCACACACCTGTTGGGGATCTCAGCCTCCNCGCTGAACTGCAACCCACCGGCGTTTTGGGTACTCGAGATGACAACTCCAATTTGCGCATCCAGCATTCCGTCATCAACCTTCGTGATGAGGTTCCTCAGCGTAGTACCTCCCCCGCTGATGAGGACCGCAATTGACTTTTCCTCAGACGATGCCATGACTGTCCGGTACGATAACTAAGAATTACAAATGCTAACGCGAAACGAGATCTCTGACTCTCCAAGAGTACGCACATGGTCNTTTGCATCGACCTCCGATGACGCAACCAGTGAACTGATCAGTGCTTCCGTTGCAATCACATCTCCAAAGGCATTCACTACCTCTGCGACTGAGGTGTCAGCACTACCCACCCGAACCTCGATTCGGTCAGTAAATTCACAACCGATTTCCTTACGTATGTCCTGAATATACCGAATCAGGTCGCGTGCTTTCCCTTCTGCAATCAACTCTTCGTTCAATTCTGTACTGAGAACGACCACGCATTGCTGACCTTGAGCTGCCGCCCATCCTTCCTTCGCACTCAATCGAACTTCCACTTCATCCGANGTGAGCGATACGNTTTCTCCATCGATCTCAAACTCNATCGTACCTGCCGTTTCCATNTCTTTNAGCAAGTCATCCCCCGAAGCAGCCTCAAGCCANGCCTTAACGCGTGGCATGAGTTTACCGACACGAGGTCCGAGTGCCTTAAAGTTCGNCACTACTTNGTATTNAATAAACTCTTCGCCTTCTAGCGTATATGCGATCTCTTTGATGTTTACTTCGTCACGCAATATGTCGTCGTGAGATTCAAGCCAAGCAACCTGGCTAGCATCGGTCAGGACCACTTCCATGCGTTGGAGCGGTTGTCTCACCTTCAGCTTCGCATTCATCCGTGCGCTNCGACCGAGCGAGGCAATTTCGCGGAGCAAGCCCATTTGACCAGACAATGCGCTATCCAAAACGATTTCGTTCATCTCGGGATAGTCACACAGATGCACACTCACCGGTGCACGATCAACGAAGACTCCGGCTAAGGATTGCCACATCCGATCCGCGAAAAACGGCGTAAAGGGGGCAATGAGCTTACTTAGCGTTACCAGGCATTCGTAAAGTGTCCAATAAGCATCTCGTTTTTCGACACCCTCTGTGGCATCGCTCCAAAACCGTGAGCGACTACGGCGCACGTACCAATTACTAAGGGCATCAACGAAAGCATTGATACGATTTGCTGCGCCGTAATTATCGTAGGCATCCATGCAACTAATCGTCTCGGTAACGGTTCCCGACAACTCGCCAAGGATCCATCGATCCAATTCCGAACGTTCGCTTACAGCACGGTAAGATTCAGCTTTTTCGAAGTCGCCAGGGCTCAACTCACCCACCTCTCCGTCTAAAAGCGACTCCGGCTCAAACCCATCAATGTTTGCGTAAATCGTGAAGAAGCTAAACACATTCCAAAGTCTCAACATGAACTCCGGAATACTATCCTTAATGGACTGTTCCTTATAACGAATCGGAGTCCATGGAGCTTGATTGGCAAAGAAGTACCACCTTAGCGCATCAGCACCGTACTTATCAAAAATCTCGTTTGGCTCACGATAGTTGCGTTTGCTCTTTGACATCTTTCGCCCGTCTTCTCCGAGCATAAGTCCAAGAACNACGCAATTTTTATACGGGTGTGGNTATTCTTCCGCGAGACCGGAATTCCCATCATCACCAAAGAGCATCGTNCTAATGGCTAATTGACTATAAAACCATCCACGTGTTTGATCGATTGCTTCACTGATGAAATCGGCCGGAAATGAACTTTCAAATCGCTCTCGATTTTCTTTTGGGTAACCCCATTGTGCGAACGGCATCGCGCCACTGTCGTACCAGCAGTCGATGACCTCNGGAACGCGCTCCATTCTTCCAGAATCTGCAAATGGCGATTGATACGTNATGGCATCTATATATGGNTTGTGCACTTTTAAGTCGTCGACGAGCTCCGGATTTNCTGCNTTCGCCGCCTGCCAGACTTCNGTTCCNGTTACATCAGGTTTACCTATNAGTTCATCATAATTCCCGATTGCTTCCATTTGGCCNGTTTCGCTACAGACCCAAATTGGCAATGGCGTACCCCAGAAGCGTTCTCGNGACAACGCCCAATCAACATTACTTTCAAGGAAATTACCGAATCGCCCGTCCTTAATGTGNTCNGGCAGCCAGTTTATCTGCTGGTTATTTTCAAGCATCGCGTCCTTATACGANGTCGTNCGAATAAACCAACTTTCGCGTGGGTACTGAATTAGCGGGTCTTCATCCGCTCGCCANCAAAACGGATAATCATGCAGATACTGTTCCAGCAGGAATAANCGACCGCGATCCCGCAATTCNCGCGAGATAGCTTTATCTGCATCTTTTACCCATTGNCCCTGATATTCAGGNGCGACTTCNGTGAATCGACCATCCGGNCCCACCGCACANATAAGCTCCGGACCCTGCCCATCTTCAAATCGTTCCTGTTCGTCGATNAATACTTCGTAATCGACTTCACCAAAGGCAGGNGCCTGGTGAACGATACCCGTTCCGCTATCTGTTGTAACAAANTCNGCTTCCACGACTCGCCAAGNCAAATGCTCGACGCCACCGGCTTTTAATTGTCCCTNCGATTCACCGAGTTCACAGTAAAAGTAGTCGAACGGTGGTAAATATCGNTTACCGAGTAGNTCACGNCCGCTGACTTCCGAAACCAGTACAAGTTCCTTCTTGGCCTTGTCAGCAATCGCTTCCATCAACTCCCTTGCAACGTATAAGTGCCTTCCGCTGTCCTCNTCCTTTACGAGTGCATAAGATAGCTCNGGATTNACAGCTGCAAATTGGTTGCTAGGTAACGTCCAGGGAGTCGTCGTCCAAACGAGTAGTGATGTCTCCGGCTGATCAACCAGCGGGAATTCGACAAACACGGACGGATCGGCGACTTCNCGGTATCCCTGCCCTACTTCACCAGCACTTAACGCCGTACCACCTTGAGCCCACCACCACACGATTTTATGCCCGCGGTACAAAAGCCCACGATNGAACAATTCCTTAAGCGACCACCANACACTCTCNACATATGACTGCTGATANGTCACATAAGCATCTTCTAGGTGCAACCAGAAACCCAGCCGCTGGGTTAATTCCTCCCATTCCTGCATATAGCGCCAAACACTCTGTTGNCACTTTTGGATGAACGGTTCAACACCAAAGTCTTCTATNTCGTCTTTNGAGTGAATGCCCAGTTCTTTNCAGACTTCCACCTCCACNGGCAATCCGTGAGTATCCCAACCAGCTTTGCGCTCGCAATAGTAACCTCGCATGGTGCGATAACGCGGGAATAGATCCTTTATCGCCCGCGTGAGACAATGCCCNGGATGAGGCATACCATTTGCAGTCGGTGGGNCTTCATAAAAGATGAAAGGCTCGGCATCTTTGCGTTTNAACAGCGACTNGTTGTATACNTCATTCGTTTTCCAGAACTCAAGGATTTCTTCCTCTAGGCTAGGAAAATTCGGGCTACTTGGTTGAGATTGGAACATTTNGACCTTGCGATGACATTACTCATGCAGATTGAGTCGACCGCGATNCACGTTATTTAGCGTCCTNTTTNGGCAACTCTGCATCATCGTCACCGTCATCGCCATCACTAGCCTCATCACCCTCCAATTCNACTTTCTTTTCTTTATCNTCNTCACTCGTGGGTGTGGATGAACCTACTCCTTGATAATGGAATTCTGTTTCGAATTCTTCGTCGACCGGATCGTATTCGTCCTCGGTCTCTTCCTCGAAGTCATCGTCGAAATCGTCATCAAAGTCGTCTTCGTCGAAGTCATCATCGAAGTCCTCGTCCACATCATCCCCATCATCCGAAGCATGAGGTGCCACGTATCCATCGGTCCAGACAACCTGGTCGGCTTCTTTATCGTATGTTCCGGGGACAGACATCGTTGCTGTCATTACGGTTCTCCAGCGTATCAATTGAACCAAGAAAAAGAACTAGTCGAGTCACGTTAGGATATACCGCACGGACATTTTTAACAACGCCATGAAGCCACTAATCGTGCCTCCNGTCCACNCATAAGTTTCCGGNTCGATCANGTATGGTAGTCAGCATTAAACACAACATAGTCGGTGGTTAAATCACTCGTCCAGATCTTTGCGTTACCAGACCCACTACCCACTCTTAATTGAATNNATATTTCCCTATTATTCCNCATTGCACTACTCANTTTCGCCGCATTGAAGACGACAGGCTCAGAGNGCTCAAATAGCTTCTGCCCTAACAAGTGCAGTACAATTTGATCCGCATCGATATCGANNCCNGCATAGCCCACGGCCGACACGATCCTTCCCCAATTCGGATCATTTCCGGTAATGCANGTCTTTACCAAATTACTGTGTGCAACCGTTTCTGCAATGACACGGGCATCGTGATCGCAACCAGCACCGCTCACTTCAATTTCCAAGACGTGTGACGCGCCTTCACCGTCTGCAGGGATCATTTTGGCTAAATCCAGGCAGACTTCCTCTAACACAGATTCAAACTCCTGTAATTCTTCAGCACTCAGCGAATTACCCACGGCGCCACTTGCCATGAGTAAAAAAGTGTCATTCGTACTGGTATGACCTTCTACGCTGACACAATTGAAAGTCGTTTGTATGACACGCGATTGGATAGACTGGAGTGTTGCGGCATCTATCTTGGCGTCAGTCATCACAACGGACAAGAAGGTCGCCATGTTAATTCCGATCATGCCTGCGCCCTTGGCAATGCCGGCTATGGTTATTTGTTCTGAACCGATGTCGATCTGGCGGCTTGATATTTTGCGACCATTATCTGTCGTCAAAAAACCGTCGGCGGCAGCAAGAAAGGATTCGCCATCCCCGCCTAGCAATGAGCCAAGATGTCTGGCACCATCGAGAATCTTTTCCATGGGCAACTGCACACCAATGATTCCTGTCGACATGACCAGCACTTCTTCGGCTTCACAGCCAATCTCCGCTGCCGCAGACGCTGCCATTGCCTCAGCATTAGCACAACCCTGTTGCCCCGTACAAGCATTCGCATTTCCCGAATTCACAATTACACCGCGAATTGAATTTGACGGTGTGCGCTGCCGATCCAAGGTAACCGGGGCCGCCACGACCAAATTCTGGGTGTAGACACCTGCTACAGCACATGGGCCATCTGGTGCGATCAGAGTCATATCTTTTTTTGACGAATCGGCTTTAATTCCAGCTGAGACGCCAGCAAATTTGAAACCTTTNGGAACGTCCATTATCTCATTACTCAANCGCTGATTTTTCTACTAAAGGAGAGCGGTCGTCTCGCACCAACCATTGGCAATATTCATATTTTGAATAGCCTGTCCCGATGCACCTTTAACGAGATTNTCGAGTACGCTAATAATCACACACCATTCTCCTGCTTCACGCACAGCAATATGGCAACGATTGGTGTTTATTACATCACGGGTCGANGGCAACTCATCCACTACGTGCACAAACGGCTCATTTTCATATTGCAATTTCAAGGCAGAAACTAAGCTGTTGATATCAGCCTTCGGTTTAACGTAATTTGTGGCGAGGATTCCCCGCTCCATTGGCATTAGATGTGGGGTAAATACCACATCAACTTCACAGGTAGCAACGCCGCTTAATACTTCATCGATTTCCGGCTTATGCCGATGCACTCCGACCCCATATGCGGAGACACTCTCATTTGCTTCTGGATAATGAAGGTGAGGCTTTGGGTTCTTACCCGCACCGGACACTCCACTTTTGCTATCAATCACAATGGGGGACGCTTCAATCATTCCCTCTCTTAGGAGCGGCGCGAGAGGTAGATTCGACGTTGTTGTATAACATCCCGGGTTCGCAACTACCTGTGCACCACGAATCGCATCACGGTTGAGTTCACAAAGACCGTAAACTACCTGGCCCACGCGGTCGGGATCCGGGTGTTCAGTCTTATAGTATTGGGTATAAATCTCGAGGTCGCTGAGTCTGTAATCTGCGCTGAGGTCGATGACCTGCACTCCCGCATCCAATAGTGGAGCAACTGTCGCTGCAGACGCAGCGTGCGGTAAACAGCTAAATGCGATGTCAACATCTTCAGCAAACTGTGCGGCGTTAAATGGAATCAACCTCAAATCCAGTGCACCACGAACAGATGGGTGTACATCGGCGACGTGCGACATATCTTCAGAACGAGTCGTCAGCGTCGTCAACTCCACTTCAGGATGCTTTACAATCCTTCGGATAAGCTCCAGTGCGGTGTAACCACTGGCTCCGATTATCCCAACCTTTTTTGTCATTGTTTCTAATTCCACTTGGCGTTGTGGCAGCTCATTTCTTCATTGAAATAATATATGGCAAATATTCGAATGCGAAACTTCAGTATACTCACGCTACGATTAATCTAGGATAGGAACCGCCTAAAACAACTTTCTTGTTATATGCACGTCATATAACTCGGACAGTATCATCGCCGTAGCACCCCATACAAATTGATTTTCCACCAGATAACCGGGCATCGGCCGATCGCCAACAAGCCTCGTTGGTAATATCTGACTAACGACCTTTCCCAAATCTTCAATCCGGCAAGTGATTACCGAGGCCACCTCCCTCTCGCACGGGGATAACACCGGAANTTCACTTAACGCAGCAATAACTGGAGTCACCCTGTAGTTGCTTCCAAAAATAAACGTTTCCGTAAGAACTCCCAAAACCTGTGACGGTTCGATGGAAATACCCAGCTCTTCCTCTAGTTCCCGCGCTGCCGCCTCCACACTACTTTCGGCGCCCTCAACCGCTCCACCAGGTAGACTAACTTGACCTGCGTGTGATGCCATTGTGGCTGGCCGTCGAATCAATGGAAAACAGATTTCACCGGCATCTTCATACAACGCAATCATCACCGCAGCCGGTTTGGCATCGAATGCTGCGGGACCCATGTGTCTACCGAAACAATAAGCAGGTTCTAATCTCCGTTGTGCTTCGAANCCCCGACCGAGTTGTTGAGGNGTCATTCTGAACTCCCTTCAACCGCATCACCTGACATCGAATCTCGATTCACTTTATACACCACATAAAACGAACTACTCGCCCGGGGAGAAGTTTCTGATCCTGGGTAAACACGCTCCCACCCTAAATCTCCCGTTGGTACGAAATGAGTCGCAACGACGTAATCGAATGGGTAAGTTTTAGCACACCACCGCACATGTTTTGCATTGGCCTCAAATCCCTNATGAATCACCGGTTCAGTGTAGACACTTTCCATTCGACGATTCCATTCAAGCAATCCATTGGCATCTTGCGGTATATCCTTCCAATTAACTACTTCAGATCGATGAGCATGCCANTTAAACGTCTGTTGNCGGCGAGGCGTCAACACCACAATATCATCAGGCGTGTTTTCCTTAATCCATNGGCATGCCAGAACCCAATCTCTCCAGATGCGAAATGTCACNTTGCGGCGTGCTTCTGGATCTTTACGCAGCGACTGAGGCATGCTTTGCTGAGCAGCGAGACTNCGACCATCTCTCCAGCGCTCGCGCTGCTCCAATCCCATAAATGTACAGATGCCCACGACAATGGCTAATTGAAGTGAACCTTTCAATCGCGGCAAGCTTGCAAATCCAGTAGCGAGCACTGCGGGCACGAATACGTCAAAACTNCGAAACCAGTAGTAGCGCAACACGCCTGCCCCTGACTGGGATGGCGCCATCACTGCCGAAAACACCAATCCAATAGCAGCGAATAGGATACTTCCGAAAACTAAATAGTCCCATCGTTTCCAACAGCTATCGTTTGCTCGTGCACGGTTTCTCCAGATAAACCAGCCCATCCATCCGAGCAACAACCCAGCCCCACAACTCACTCGGACAGTATCAAAGTTGGAAAACACCAGATGATGCGGCAACCTCTTAAACACATAAATGTCATTTGCCAGCGCGACATCCACATTAGATGCGGTGTTATTGAGCAACAGTGCGGGAACGAGGCCAGGTAGAGCTAACGCAACACCGCACGCAAGCCATTTGACATTCTTAACCGTCAACAATTCCTTACGGGCTAAAAAACATTGCGTCATGCCCGCCATCCCAAACGTCCAGCCCCCCACTAAGACATGCAGTGACGTCGAAATGCCCAACAGAATATAGGCCCTGCCCCACTGTCCTTTGACGACTGCGGCAGCGCCCCATATAGCGAAGGGAAGCGACAAGCCCTTTGCTTCTATGCCGCCAACGATCCATTCCCCAGACAGATGGCACCACCGTACTAAACCAAACCAGAGCAGGGCTGCGATTATCGTCCGTATTCCATCCAGGCTTAGAGCGCGGCACAAACTCAACCATGAAACACTCAGCAACACCCATGCAATTAACCGGCCCGTAATGGATGCGGTCTCAAGCCCTACAATCGCCGGCACCCAGCCAAATACCCAATAGAAAACCAAATGCGCATCGGAGGAGTTGAAGAAAAAGTCGTCCTCACACCAGCTCGGATTCCAATAATGCAGCGCCTTACCCAAGTAATGTGCTTCGTTTACGTCAGGCCCATTAGAACAACCGAACAACGCACAAGCCGCCAACACAAACACAAACGTTACCCAGTACCCCGTTGCACGGCTTTCGAATCGGCCACCTATTTGTAAGCGCAACGCGGTCAATGCAAAACCTTCATGGTGTCGTTAGTAGGGTCTGACAGTCGAATTCTAGCCCTCGGCGGCCGCGATTCGTTTAAAGTCTTCTTTAAGCGCATGATAGAGTCGCTGATAAACAGGAAAACGGCGATCATATTTCCGTTTTTGACTTCGCTGCACCGGAGTTTCCGTCACAACACGCACCGTAGCATCACACGCCTGTTGTATGTTCTTATACGCCCCGTCTCCCACAGCTGCCAGTAATGCAACTCCGTATGCCGGGCCTTCTTCGGCATTAATAGTAACCGCCTTTTTGCCAAACACATCCGCTTGCAGCTGACGCCACAATTTCGACTTCGAGCCGCCACCTGAAACACGACACTCGCGGACGGGCACACCTAAATCTTCGATGATTGCTAGACTATCTCGCATAGCATAAGTAACACCCTCCATGACGGAGCGTGCCATATGGCCTCTCGAATGACTCAGGGTAAGGCCTACAAAACACCCTTTAGCCAATGGATCAGCGTGTGGTGTGCGTTCTCCGGTCAAATACGGCAGGAAGTACAACCCGTCACTACCGGCGGCGACCGCTGCGGCTTCCTTGTTTAGCACGTCAAATACACTCTTGCCTCTGGGAGGTCGTATGTCATCACACAGGCTACTTCGAAACCAGTCCAAAGCTCCACCAGCTGTGAGATTTACTCCCATCATGTGCCATTTGCCTCGTACGGCATGACAAAACGTGTGTAAACGTCCTTGGGGATCCACTTGTACTTCATCACTATGTACAAACATCACACCAGATGTGCCAATTGACGTAGAAAGTACACCACGTTTCACAACACCGGTTCCTATCGCGTTTGCTGCACAATCGCCTGCGCCTCCTACCACTTTGCAATCCGTTGTAAGCCCCAGGCTTTTTGCAGCAGCGCTTGTTAGTGTTCCCGTTACATCTTCTGATTCATAAACGGTACCAAGCAGGCTTGCATCAAGCTCCAACTTGCTGAGCAGCGTTTTAGACCAGTTACGTTTCTTGACGTCCAACAGCAACATACCGCTCGCGTCGCTTACCTCTGTCGCGTATTCGCCAGTCAAACGCCTCCGAATCTCATCCTTCGGTAACAACACTTTCCGCAGCCTGTCAAAATTGCGCGGTTCATTATTACGCAGCCAAAGAATTTTCGGCGCAGTAAATCCAGTCATCGCTGGATTTGCCACCATGCGTATCAAGGCCTTTCGCCCACCTGCTCTGCTCTCGATTTCATCGCACTCTTCTACGGTACGCTGGTCGTTCCACAACAGCGCTGGTCGTATTACCTTGTCGTCCTTATCCAGAAACACAGACCCATGCATCTGGCCAGATAAGCCTATCGCTCGGATTTCTTCCTTTTTAACACCACTTTTACGGACAACGCTACGAACCGTTTTGACAGTTGCCTTCCACCAATGTTCCGGATCTTGTTCACTCCACATCGGTCTGGGGTGCAATAACGGATAGCTTGCATTCGCCTCGGCCAAAATGCCGCCGTCAGTATTTACAAGGATCGTTTTTGTGCCGGAGGTGCCAATATCGACACCCAAGTAATAAGCCATTGAAGCCGCTCCCGAGTCAAATAAATCACATTGCTTTCCGCTTGGGTCAGCACGCTTGATTGTATTTGATTAGCACTTTTTGGACAGCGATACTATTGTCCTTTTGTAAGCGAGATGTTGGCTGACATCCCGATAGAATTTATCTTATTTCGACTAAATGGATAGTCAGATACGGGATATCGATAGGTTACGCGCGCCATGTCGATGCTCTGGTAATCGTCAAATCTTGACTCACTCTCCCATACACGTTGTAACACCCAGTCCATTGGAAAACGTTCTCGTACGCCGCGTTCAAACTCTGCCCGCAATACGACTGCTCTCGCCTTATCATAAAAGAATACAACGCCCGTATCTGCCGACTCGACAGCCATGCCGATAACAGGTTCCTGATGGATCACTTTAAGGTCCGTGCGGCCTGTGCCAGCCACCGCCTTTACGAAACGATCCCACTCGTTCTTGGGCACATAGTCCTGCTCAATCAATAATGGTGTTTCAGACTTCTTAACACCTGCATCGCTCTCAATTCCCTGCTCGCTCGAAAGCGCTATGGGGCTCACGCCCGTAATCTGCTGGGCACGGTGAACCTCTACACCGAAGTGATCCATCAGCGGAAACATGCGGGACTCACTGTCGTCCACTGCAACATTTAAGACATCTTCCTTAGCGCGCACCGGGAACTTAAGTGGGTGATGGTTTCCGTATACTCGCTGCCACAACTCACCGCTACGCGTAAGCATATCGACATATTGCCATTCATCCGAAGCGACTTCCCACTTCAACTCCACACCGATTATCTCCGGGTTAGGACGCCAGAATGCGCGTTGCTTATCGAAGAGATAAGACGTAAAGAAAATACGGGCGCGAAACTCTTCATCTGTATTGCCCGGTAATACACGTAATTCAAACCCGCCGTAAGTGATGTGGCTCACTGAACTGTCATCCACCAAACGAAAGATGCCACTGCCCCGATCACGCATCGCCAAATATACCGCTCGGATTTTCAAGACAGCCTGACTTTCAACAACAGTCGGNCCGTCGGATTGCTTCTCATTCAATTGAGNCTGTAGTTTGGAAACTTCCTCCTGCAGCGCCACGACTTCACTGTTTGCGTCTGTACAACCCACCGCGCCGACACATATAGTTGCAATCGCTAGTAGGAGAAGCATTTTTGTTTGCCTCAAGTACATCTGTGCCTAAACTTTCTCAAGATGCCTATTACTTTTGGTTTTAGCGCAACACATTGTTCGTTGATTTCGACTGGTCGACAAGACGTCGATGTGGACTCTACTGTTGCTCAAGGACACTGCCTACCCCGTCACTATGTATCTCTATAACCAGATCTAGATCTGACTGCACAGTAATCTTATTATTCCAGCTTTTTCCACCAGCCGGATT
>PAXU01000093.1 GCA_002714565.1 Rhodopirellula sp. | reverse complement strand
GAAAACAAACACAATCTATCACTAGCTACAAATCATTCTAGTTCTTATCTGGAATTCAAAAGCCCAACTAACTTTGAACGCGGCCCGCCCCAGGAAGAGTTGACTGACGATGCCGAAGGCGAATCGCAGTCAACCGAAATACAAACCGTTTCCGTCGAAATTAGTGGTCGTGACAGTAACGGTATTGTACTTACAGTTACGGACACAGACGGTGATACGGTTCCAATTAGTTCTGATGCGAACTGGAATCTCTCGGGTGCAGCCCTGCAAATATCTTTNGCGGACTTTCTACCGCTGGCTGGTGATGAATTCACCATTCTTGAAGGCGTCGAGTTGACGCTTGATGAACACTCCATTCCCGCCGATTTTTCCACCTTTACCGGACTGAGCATTGCCAATGTCGGTGAGACAAACACAAACGGGCTGTTTTTCATNCCGCAGATCGACAGCGACACTGGAAAGATAAAATTAACTGCGTTTGAGCTGCCCAAGGCTCTGGAATTTGATTTCACTAGTTTCGGTGAAAATATCACNGCAGATGATGTNTTTTCCGTCTTCGCGGGAAAATCAGACTCACTNAACATACCGAGTGGCAANTTCACCTTGTCTGGNCAGACTTTCTCNGGCAATCTTAACCTNTCAACCACNGCTACATTTGGNCGCATTCGTATNGAAGCAACGGATTTCGGAGTGACCCTCGGCAGTGGATCTCCTCAGATTGTCGTGACCAATGGAGACGGACTGTTTGAAGTAGACATCGAAAACCAATCCGCTGCCGGAAGACTGGAGTTCGATCTTACAGCATCAGTTGGCCCTATTGAGATTTCTGGCGAAGCGTCATTACTGGAAATTAATACATCCTCTCAGANCGCTGTCCTGACCAAACCCGTGGACGGTTCAGATGAATTCGAGACTTACACAATTGCTGGTAATAACGGGATTTCCATCACACCAGCGGCATTGAGTTTTCAAATCGATGACAGTTTAATCACACCGGAAAATGTCAGCCTTGAGATTGCAAAGACTCCAGAGGGAGATGATGTCATTTTNCTGGCAATGGACGATGGTAANGCTTCAATCGCAAATGGATTAGTTGCCTATTCATTCAAGGATAGCGCGTTGTTGGTTACAAGTAACGGGCTGCTGGGAACAGCAACAGTGCAACTCGAATTTGCCGACGATAACATCTCTGTGTCAGGTCAATCTCGCGTACTGATCAACACCACAGGCTCCTCGCAGACNGAGAAGATTCTGAGCACATCGNCCGGACCAGTTTCTTTTCCAGCTATAGGAGACACATCCTTTTCGATTGCTGACCCTGATCTTGAAATGACCATTCTGGGCCATCACATTGGAAAAGATATACTGTTTAACCTCTCCGACGTNACCGACGTGACCCCNGAGACCGAAGCGGCACAACGTTATGAAATTGAAGTCGTGGTGAATGACACTGCAATTTCTCTAGGTAACGGCAGCGATGCGTATATTGATCTAACTACAGGCGAGATTGCATTCAAGCTGATAAAAGAAACAATCGGTTCGGGCAATGACGAGCAAAACAGCTTTTGGACCACAGCGGTCGTCAACNACGTAAATGTTTCTGCCGGTTTTGAAGGGGTGGAAATCGGTGGTGAGTTTGCACTNAGCATTGATACAAGCAGCAATGACGCCGGATTTATAATTTCGTCAACGGGGAATTCATCTCCTTATATCGATATCGCAGGCAACAGGCTAAGTGGCGAGTTTAGTTTCCAGCACAAGATAAACGGNGCTACNCCGTCGATTGAGTTCGACTACGAGAACATAAACATCACAGTTGATGATGGATTTGGCAATGCTCTGTTGATTGCCGAACAAGCATATCAAAGTGTCCTTTCAGATATCAGTTCACTGGGCGGAGACACAACTGGCTTCAATCTTGAGCTGACTGATTATGGAAAGTCACTAGACGATTTCAATATTGATGTTGCGATCGTTGAATCCAATCCTCCCGGTGAGGGGCCTTTCGCACTTGACGAATACGTTGCTGTAGAAATAGATGGCTTGGACATGACCGTCACTCTTTACAGCAGTGGTGTAGAAGGTCAGACAATCACCGCAACAACTTTTAGAGATGTTGTGAATCAGGCAATTGGCTCATTACTTCACTCGCCGCTCGAATTGCTGNCTGAATCTGCGGATGGCAACTACGATATGCTCGCTTCCGTCTCAGCAGCTATCTCCAATCTGGCATCGCCTTCTCAAAGCTTGTCATACAGACTCGGATCGTATGGCATCTCATTTGAAAATGGTGGAGTAAAAGGGGCTTTCCCAGTTTCGATTTCACAGACCGTTGGCGATGCTGCCATTTCGGGTGATTTCCTGATCGATATCGACACAACAGATAGTAGTCAACAATACATATATTTTTCTGCAACAGATGCTGACTTAACAACAGGCCATGGTGACCATTCGGTTTCGGGGGATTTCGTAATCGAGCGAACGTCCTCCGAAGACAGTGCCACACTTGTGACAGCAGTCAATAACGGCTTAATGCAATTTGGACAACCGCCAGTTGCATCTATTTCAAACCTCACGGGACTAATGCAGTTATCCAGTGATGGAATCGCAGCCATGCTTAGCGGTTCGGCAGAATTTAACATTCCAGATGCTGAATTTTCAACAGATTCAATCGAAGTCACTATAAACACAACCGACACCGCTGTACTGTCCGAAATAACTCTCGACGACACAACGCTCTCACTAAATCTACCCACCGGACCATACATTAAGACAACAGTCTCAGATGCAACACTGACGATCGGAGGTATTGGTTTTTCCGGTTCCTTCCAATTCGAAGATGGCACGCGTACGGATGAAGTTGTAATCCCCGCCACAGAAGAAACTCCTGAGTCAACGATTCAAACGGTTGCCCACTTTACGACTCTTCATTTTGAACATGTGATAGCAACAATCGATGGGAACGGATTTGAGCAAGTTGCCGGCAACATCAAGATCGAAGCCGGGAATGCCATCGGAGACATCAGTGGGCGGATTGCTATCAGTGGTGGCATCATTGATGCAGGAGCATATGCTAGCATCGCAATTGATACGACTGCAGAATCAGCGGTTACTCTAAACGAACTGGTTGCGACCGTTTCAATCGGTGAATGGTTGTCGTTCAGTGGATCGGTCGACGACAACGTCACCGTTCAAGATGGCGATGCAGTAATTAGCAACGCAAATGTCTACAGCAATGTCTCACTTTTCGTAGGCTCTGGACCATTTCTGATTTCGCCTGATCAAGGAAGAAATCCCGCCGCCGTTGGAATTGCATTGACGGTCGATAATCTAGTAACCATTCTGGACGAAACGACCAATGAGGTTGTTACCGCTTATGGCTCTATATCGACAATAGAACTAATCGGAACACCGGATGCTACTCTGACAATTGCCGGTGGTCTGGTTCGATTTAATGAGACGGATAATGTGTATTCGGATCTCAAACTAGTCAATGGTGTCGAGATAACAGATCTCGGAAGCATTTCCGGAAATGTCGATAGTATCGCCGCAGAATCAGCTGAATTGTCTCTTGCCGGCAATGTTCTTTCGATGTCAGATGTCGAATTCGACCGGTTTACCACTGAATCCGGCGAAGCGATAACAACCATATCAATCGGCTCAGGAACGCTAACAGGAAGACTTGTCGAAGCTTCTATTTCAGAAAGTGTATTGGTAATACAGAAGGACGGTATTGCCGGTGAGCTAAACAGTGACATTACGCTAGGTGAAGAAGGTGATACCTTCACATCTGTAGATGCCGTCGTACGAGTCAACTCCTCCAAATCCCCAATCAGTAACACATTTGGTATTGGCGATGAGATTATTCAGCTCGAGTTACCAGCAGGGCCATTTATCGAGATTGACGTAACGGATGCTCGCATCAATGTGTCTGGACAGGAAATCTCTGGCAACTTTACTGTCACGACAACGGACAGCCGTACAGATGTCCTGATTTCGAACGGTCAGGTTTATTTTGGAGGCAACAGCGAATCGGATGGCTCTCTAACGGTTAGTGATGCAGTGGGTGAACTGCAAATTAACACTGGCCCAACATACACAGGTAGTCTGGCAGGGAGCATTACAGTGCTGGCGCCAAGTACCGAGATTCAAGGCACCGCCAGTGTGGTAATTGACTCACCTAATAACACATTTACGGCAGAGCTTGATAATGCAGAATTGATCGTCTTAGATGAGCAGGTAATTTCGGCATCGAATCTGGTGGTCACGCAAGTTCAATCTCAAGGGACAACCATTGCGCACCTCACAGTTACCAACCTTGTTGCCCAACTAGGTGATTCCAACAGCAAGTGGGTTACGGCAAGTGTAGATACAGCCACCATGACCATAAGCAGTGAGGCGACCATTGTTTATGCCGCCGGATTAGCAATTAATTCCGAAATTCCAGAATTCGATTTTTCCCAGGAGAGCGAGGTCAACCTCTCATTAAATACTGGTGTATCAGATGTATCACTAGACACTGGTGATCCTCAAGAGGTTCTTATTCCGGCTGAATCACTAACTCTGGCGGGAAGTGTTGATTTAAGCGTATTGCGACAGGAAATAAGTGGCGATTTCATATTTAATCAGGTGACCACTTCGGATAGTCAAACCCTCGTTTACGCTGAACTGTCGGCTGGTGAAGTTTCACTGAGCCACGGCACAGGCGACTCTGAAGAAACAGCTATATCAGCAACCAACATCGCTGGCACGTTGATTATTAGTGATCGAGGTGTAGTGGCCGAACTAAATGCAAGCTCGGTTACGCTGAGTCTTTCTGACAATATCACTGCGGGTGCCGACAACGGATTTGCAGTATCGGTAAATACCAATAGCGAAGCAATTGCTATTGAAGTCGGTGAAGAAACCATTTCCGCACCGGCCGGACCGTTTTTCAGAGTAGAAGCCAGTAATTTAGTGTTGAACATAGATGTTTCAGGAACATTTTATGCTCTGACATCCGATGTAGCATTCGAACAATTCCACGGTGAAACTGAATTTGGCGAAACTGAGTCAATTACACTGCTGGCTGTTCAGGAAGCGGAGTTACAACTTGGCCAGCAAACGATTACAGATGGATACGGGCGATTCCTCATTATCAACTCAGAAGAGGGTTCTGGAATTGCTGGATCAGCATCTGGCAGCGCTTTAATTGAATCTGACGGATTTAGCTTGGGCGGATCGATCGGCCTGAGACTTAACAATACCGGCATCCAAATCTCGGAATCTTTCGAGATAATGGGTACAACCACCACTTTTGACTTTGCAGCTGGGCAAGAAGATATTGTCGAGTTTTACGGTTCAGGTATTGGCATAACGATTGGTGACTTCGTAACCATTACGGGTGACGTGAGCTATACAGATGATGGCAATGGCACACAGCTATTCGGTGCTGATGCACTCACTGTTTTTGTTGGACAAGGTCCGCTTTACCTGTATCAGGGACGAGATGACATTAACCCAGATGCATACGGGCTCTTAATCCAAAATGCAACGTTGGCGATTGCTAAAACGGCTGATACTTATGCTGTATACGCAAGCGGTGATCTCACGACATTAAACACACCTGGCATGTCCGTTTCCGGATCTGGTTTGGTGCATTTCAATAACACGGGACAGGCTGTAAGTCGTGTAATTGAGTTTACAAATGAAGATGGTGCTACCGAGTCCGTCAGCCTTAATGTGCAGGATAACGCCAAACATGTTGAAGCACATGGAGCAACGATTGTTACAGCAGGATTGACACTTGTTCTGGATTCGGACGATCCAAACACCGTGGAAGTTGACGAGAGCGGTTCTTTGACGTTTACGCTGGATGACTTGGAAGTAGGTGATACGGTTTATGAAAACACCGTAATAGCCACAATATCCAAAGCTTCTACGGTAATAGGTAATCCAGATGACCCGGTACTAACCGCATCAGGAATCGCCGGCACACTCTTGGTAAATGATGCAGGGGTCGCAGGCCTATTGACAGTGAATGACGTTACTGTGCAAGCCTCGTCTGGCGTTGAATTAACCGCAAGCGGTGTCAATTTGGTATTGAATACGCATCCAAACGCCATTTCTGTGCCCGACCCATTAATCGAAGATAGCGTGCTTGAATTGCCAGCAGGAAACTACGTGGCCCTAAGCATTGATACCGCCACACTTGTCGTACTGGAAAATGAACTGGCACTCGTAGACACTACATTTGAATTTGATTCAACAACGGATTCTGTTTTGATCAGTTACGAATCTGCAAGTGTGACCATCGGTTCAACGGAAAATGGAATATCTGCAACGTCTGCTCATGGGGCATATATACTCACAGCATCCGGAATAGCTGGGCAGGCAACCGCAACCGTCAATGCCTATACCGCCAACTTCAGCCTCGGCGGTGATTTTGACTTGGTGTTTAACAATTCAACGAATGAGATAAATGTTGAGACCGAAGTCGCCAATAAACCGTTATCACTTTCCGTCCAAAGCGGTCCATTCTTTAACGTGGTTGGTAAGGATATTACTGTCAGTCAAGACGGCGTATTCTCAATAAATGCTGATGTCAGCATACAACGCACGACGGTGCAAGACGTTGCTGTCGCCTCGATATTTGTCGCAAATGCCGCTCTGGCGCTTGGCAAGGATAGTGATAATGAAGACATCATTGCTGTTGAAAATGCTTCTGGATTCATGGTCGTAACAGAATCCGGACAAGTTGCATTATTTGACGGTGATATCAGTGTTCTCGACTCCACCGGCATTTCGATCGGTGGACACGTGCAAATTGCAATCAATCAAACTAATGCGTCGTTTGATGACGAATTCACCATCGGTGAAGACACATATCAATTTGCACTTCCGGGAAGTGAATCTGGATATTCTCAAATCCAAATAAATAGTGGATCCATCGAGTTTGGCGGACTGACGCTAACAGCGGATCAATTTGTTTTCACAGAAGGTGCAGAAAATTCTCCCAATGTGTCGGTTAAGGCAACAAATGCAGCACTAGAATTAGCCGTTTCCGGAAAGCGTGTAGTGGGCCTTCAAGGTGCAGACTTTGAGTTCACCCTTACTGAAAGCGGTGTGTACGGTCAAATCTTAACGGCGAGTGTACTTGGGCCTGACTTTGGCGGCGACTTCAGTGTTAGCGGTACAGTTAGCGGTCAGTTTAATTCAACAACAAGCGTACAAGAGTCCATACCAGCTGGATCAGAGTCAATACCATACTCGAACATCGAAATAACCAACGCGTCGGTCATACTACTTGATCACGAATTCGCAGCAGCGAGTCTTAACTTTGAGCAAACTGGCACGTCTGTCACGATGGCAGGAACCGAAATCGACTTAAGCTTGAATGCTGGTGAGACCGAAGTGCTTGGAATCACAAGTAGCGTTTTCAGCTTCACGTTCTTAAAGGACGGTTATTTTGGAGCTATTGGCAATGCGAGTATCCGTGGCCCGGACATCTTTGGTCTTGATATAGAAGGTACAGGGGAACTGCGAGTCAATTCAACATCGTCTGTTCAGTTTGTTGAGTCTATAGGCGAAAACGGTGCAACACATGAGTTTGCGATCCCAGGTAAAAGCGGCAGTAAGGCATATTTACAGGTTTCCATAACTGGAAATGATGAAAACCCGGCGGCAATTACGCTGGTGGATTCAACTAGGATCACTGCAAATGAATTCATCTTTACTAGAGACGGCGAACAAGTCAGCGTATCCGGAAACAGCGCCGGCCTATCATTATTTGCGGGATCCGAAACTCCGATTGTCACGGTAGAGGATGCCGACTTCGCCATCACGTTTACATCCACTGGTGTATACGGCGCTCTTGTCGATGCTTCCATAGCACTAGATTCTGATGGTTACGACATTTCAGGTGTGATTTCTACTGAGTTTAACACCACCACTTCAACTCAGGAGATCGAAGTTAATGACGATACAATTAGCGTGCCGACAGCAATTGGCCCAGAGGGCAAAGATGGTGATGCGACCTATCTAAGAATCTCAGTAAGTGGATCAGAATCGGATCCGGCTCGCCTTGAAGTTACTGCAGGCGATTTCGCAAGTATTTTAGAATCTGACTTGTTGTTCTTTGAATCAAGCGACAGCAGCGTCGTGCTCTCATCAGAGAATACCCATTTCAATCTAACCAGTGGAGATTCTTCATTCCTGTCGATGACCGGTGGCGATCTTCTCTGGGTATTCACCGACGAACAAGTTGCTGGCGTCGTTGAAAATGCTGTAGTAAGTGGACCGGATCAAGAAGCATTTGAAGGTATTTCATTTAATGGCACAGTTTCACTCATAGCTAATGATGGCCCAACCATCACAGTCTCAACGACAAATGGACTCGTGGAGATCCCAGGGGCTGAAGAACAGTATTTCCGTGTTCAAATTAGCGGCACTGAAACACCCGATGGAATCGATCCCGCAACACTAACCGTTTTGAGCAATGTCGCCTCTGCAAACACCTTTACCATTGAATCCAATGAAACGAACACCGTAATGACCGGTGAAAATGTTTCGGTGGCAATTAACGCTGGACAGACCCGGATCGTTGGAATCACAAATGCAGATTTCTATGTAGATATCGCTGAAAACGGAATACGGGGCCAGCTGGATAATGCATCGTTACTAGGACCAGAACTTGGCAGTTCATTTACCGTTACCGGTTCGGATATTTCTGCAACCGTTAATACGACGGGCGAGTTATTTGACAACGGAACTATATCCATCCCCGCTGGTAATGGCGACTATTTCGAGNTGGTAGTTGGTGCAGCAGAATTGCAAATCCTGGGCAACACCCTTTCTGCCAGTGAAATCCGTTTCAACCGTGATCTCGACGCAGGCGGAACCACCGCAAATATCTCTGCCTCGAATCTCGAAGCAAATCTTGCCGACAACTTCATTTCGGTCACGGCAGCGAGTGCTGAGTTCTCAGCAACTGACGCTGGCGTTACCGGAAATATCCAACAAATGGCCGTTTCCGGCTCGATTGCAGATGAAAACTCGCCAGTTCAATTGACCGGCCTTGAAGAAGCCACGGAAGCCACTGCCGATCTCGAGTTTGATACCACCAATCCAAACGGAAGTTACTTCCGGATCGACGTCTCGAATTCAAAATTGGTTATCGGGGACACGATATCGGTTTCAGGAGACTTCGTGTTCGAGCAATACAGTTCGTCTGGTGGTGGCCAGCAGACACGAATTGCCGCAACCAACATGAGTAGTGAGCTCAAAGTTGGGGAATCAACCGTTGCTTCGGTAACGAGTGGGANAGGCTTCTTCTTTATAGTTNACGGCCAAATTGCCGGGACAGCCACTGCAACAGCTAACTTCTCACTGCCTGGCGCCACCCTGAATGTCGATACAGTTGAGTTTGAAGTAAATAACACCGGTCAAGCCGTTGCGGAAACGATGGTNATTAACGGTGAGGAAATCACGATCGGCTTACCTGCCGGAGACTTTGTCAGAATTCATGCTNTTGGCGGCGCATTGAACTTCGGAGCACTGTCGCTTCAAGGNGATTTCTTGCTTGAACAGCAGGATGGGCAAAACACAGCCATCGGAGTTACTAACGCAGCGATTTCTGTCGNTTACAACGGCGATCANTTGGCAATTGAAAGTGCACAAGGTGCACTTAAAGTAATTCCCGGTGAAGAATTGCAGGACGGTTCATTCACAGGTGGTTTAGCGGGTTGGATTTCAGGTGTCGCAGATATAGCGGTCGGTGATGTTTCAGCTGGTGGTACCGTAGCCTACCACTTCAACGACTCGACACTTCTGGTAAATGAGACCATTCAGGTTGGTTCTGACACTCTTGAGATAACCTTTAGCGATACGGAAGTTCGCGAAGGCAGCAACACATATTCAAGAGTGGTGCTAGCAGATGCATCAATTGAAATTGGTGATTTCTTCAAAATNGGCCTCGGAGAGGCGACGTTTGAATCTGGTGGCATTACCCTGATTACCGACGGCTGGTTATTTGCTGGAGAAGGTATTCCTTACATGGAAGACGACGTCGTTAATCCGGCGGCAACTGGTTTCCTGATCGAGGATGCACTTGTTTGGCTGAAACACGATGAGGTCACTGATCAATATGCCTTATATACAAAGGGTACGGCTCAAACATTAGGCTTTGAAGATTTCTCATTAGGATCGGATGTCGAAGTTTTCTACAACGCTACTGGCNTNGAGATCTTCGAAACCATTGNCAGTGTTGCAACAACGATTCCAAGNGGCACAGAGGCGGAGCCATATGAACTAGTTAGACTCGGGTCAGAAGGTGTACCAGGAACTGTCACACTTCTGGACAACACGCTTGCAACAGTTGCAACCATCACCCAACAAACGTTGGCTTCAGGAACTCGTGTACTACAGATACAGTTTACGGAAACTACTCTGGATTTAGGGGTCAACAATTTTGTCTTGTCCGGAGGTAACGGGAACATTGCTGTATTGCCTACGGGATATGCTGGCACCGTTGCCTTTGACACGACAATCAACAACAACGGCTTTACGTTTGATGCAGGTTTCACGCTCACCGTAAATACGACGACAAATCCGGTTATAGATACTGATGTTCCATTTGGTTTGACTGAAGAACTACCGGCAGGCCCTTACTTGCGTGTTGACATCTCCGATAAATCTGATGGCACACCCGCAACACTCACGGTGAACGGGCAGTCATTGACCGGCCAATTTTCTATGGAACGTGTCGGGATCGACAATGATAACGACGGAATCTCAGACAGTTATGAATTGAGACTAGCTGGAACTGCCATCGCAGCTTCTATTCTGGATGGTAACAATCAGCCCGTTGTGCAGGCGACCAACGGACAGGGATTCTTCATCATTCGTGACATCACCGGTGGTGACTCGGGCGTCGCAGGAACAGTAAACGTTGATGTCGTGAGTGATATCTCTGGCTTGGCATTTGGTGGCACATGGCAAATACAGACAAATTCAATCCCATGTGCGGTAGGACCCTGTCAGGAAGAATCCACTCTCGATGAGTCCTTTATGCTGGGCACACAATCTGTTGACTTAAGTGTCCCATACGCTATTGCGGATTCATCTTACCTTAGGATTAGCGGCGATGATGCTTACTTAAACGTTGAAGGGCAGCAATTGTCTGGGGATTTCATTGTTGAGGTTATCCCACAAACTGTTGAAGGTAATACATTAAATAAAGTAGTTGCACGGGCAAGCAACTTAGAACTGCTAATTACAAATGGAGATGCGACTCTACTAAATGTTGTAGACGGATTCGGTTATTTCGTATTCGATCAGGAAGGTGTCTATGGGTCGAGCAGCGGGACAGTAAATTCCAACCTGTCATCTTTAACGCTAGCCGGCGACGTTTCTATTGAAGTGAATCAGCTAAGTGAAGCTGTTGAAGTTTCATTAGACACAGACGATGCTCCAACTCAAATTTCGCTCCCTGCCGGGCCGATTATTCGCGTTGCAGCAGAAAACACCAGTCTTAACTTTAGCGACAACATTTCGCTGCAAGGTGATTTCTACTTCCAGCGGCAAGAAAATGCGGGCAACACCACCATCGGCATCGAAGCCATCGGTGTGTCCACGTCCATAAGTGCTGGTGACAATGGAGCCTCGCTGGACATTTCAAACGCCAATGGACAAATGATCTTGGTTGATTCGGGCATGGCCGGCACCATTAGCGGCTACGCAAGCCTTGAAATCGAGAGTGAACTGTCAGTAGCCGGAGAAGTGTCAATCACGTTCAACAATAGTGGGGAAGCGATTGCTGCCGGCACAGCAGTTGTAAACTCTACAATCGCCAATGACATTCCCGCTGATGAAAACTATTTCAAGGCCGAGGGTGCGTTACAACTTCAAATCGGTACCTTCATAACGCTAAACGGCAATTTTGGATTTGAGTCCTTAGACGACGGCAATCTTATTTCCGTTAACGCAACCAATGTGAATGCCCAGTTGTCCGCATCTGATTTGGCAACTGTTGCGATTTCAGATGCCGATTTATCTTTATTGATCCGCGATTCAGATACCTTGCCAGAATTTGCATTAGCAGCAGTAGGCAATATCGAGATCCACACATCCTCAGATGACCTAAATGCATCAGGCACTGTTTCGGTTCGCGTGAATACAACGGCCAACTCTGTTACATCAGTCGCAGACATTTCTGAGAGTGAATTAGAAGAAGTCCACGCAAGCAATTTGGTACTTAACACGCCGATCGCGCAACTCATGGGAGACTTCTACTTCCAGAAAGAATCCACAAAGAACCAGATTGCAGCATATGGAACAGGCATCGAATTCTTCGTAGGCGAGGCTGACGATGATTCTGATCATGACTCCGACCCACAGTACGGAGTGGGGGTTACCGATGCAACACTTAACTTATTGCTTAAAGCAGACGGTACGTATGCCTATGCAATTAGTGGTTCAGCTGAATTGTACGGTATCGATCAACTCAGCTTGTCTGGAGACCTATTTGCTGAGCACAACACAACTAGTCAGGATGTCCAATTTACCGTCAACGACTTTAATGACATCGATGCAGAACACGTTTTGAATCATCAGTTAGTAAGTGGCGCACATCGTTTTGGCGGCGACAATCTAACACTCTCAATCCTGGATAATAGTGGCACTGAATATATCGCTATTTCAGGAGACCTGACATTTGAAGAGTCTACGCTACCATCAGGAAACAAAGAAGTATTCGTTGCTGCCGAGAACGTCACGGCTGCAATGACCGTTGACGGCGCGACCATCGAAGTTTCTGACTCAAATCTGACTCTCCTCATTGGTGAAACTGGATACGCGGTCTCGGCAACTGGCACACCAACGATCATCGGTGAAGATAACCTACAGTTGTCCGGAACCATCACCGTTGAAGCAAACACCACTGGTGTGAATGTCAATCGGACCATTGAGACAAGTTCAGGCACACGTGAATTATCCGTAGCACGTGATACGCGCCGACTGATTGGTGACGATATTCATATCGCAATCGCTGACAGCTCTGGCATAGACCTTCAATCGGACATTCTGATCGAACGGGTATCGCAGGGTGAATCCACGCGAACC
>PAXU01000092.1 GCA_002714565.1 Rhodopirellula sp. | reverse complement strand
AGTTTAGTCAGGCGGTCTTCCCTATCTCACCGAATTGCAGTTTGGTATGAGCCTTGTTGAATCGACAATTCAAAACATATTGCCATCCATATCGGTAATCCTCGGCGACTGTATCTTTGATGTGATAGCTGGCATTGTTGAGTATCTATTGCCGATTATTATCGTTGGCGGCATTCTGTGGTTATTTGTAAAAGCTTTACAAGTAGGGCAGCCTGCGGCCAAACCTGGTAACTCCGGAAACGCGACGAATAAAACGGGAGCCCAAACGACAAACGCTCATGGCAATCGTCACACGGATTTGATAGCAACACGGGCACTCATACAAAAATGGCAAAATGATGGTTCGATTTCAGATGCTGAATTCGCAAAGCTGAGTGGATTAGTCTCTCGTGAACAGGCTGCTCTTGAGAGTGTTCAAGTAGCCGAGCCTGTTGTTCCAACCCCCAAACCTGTCCCGCTTTCGCAGTTTAAAGTCGAATCAACGGATGAAGAAGATTCTCAGGCACCGATAGTACTTTCGAAATACTCTGTGAATGAGACAGATCAGACTGATGATGATTCAGCTGAGAGCGATTCGGAATTGGTTTCCGTTTCAGAATTTGAAGTGGATGAATCCGAACAAACGGATGATGGCTCCCCGCCAGTATCAATATCTGAAACTGTCGACGATTCTCAAGTTAGTGAACAAGATACGGTGCCGGGGCAATCTACCCCAGTCCCAACTGCTGAAGTTTTACCAGCAGTTGCACGTGAGGTAAGTGCGCCGGTTGAACCTGCGACGCCTGTACCACCCAAACGTACTTTTTCCGAAGTGATGAGTGCGTTTATGGAATCCCGAAATGTTCGGTGGTTTGAGTTTATAGCCGGNATCAGCATCATCGGATCGACGATCGGGCTTGTTGCGACTTTGCANGTGAAGCTNAAGGATGCGGCGGTGCCATANCTCACGGCATTACTATTTATGGCATTCGTTGCTGCAATTGTCGGTGTTGGAGTTTATGTCATAAAGCGTCTAAAGTTACCGGCTTCCGGGCGAGCCACNTTGCTTGTCGGTGCTTTACTGTTGCCCATTAACTTCATCGCAGCAACGGTGCTGGAAAAGCATGATGTTGCATTGACTGATCCCTATTTCTTGGTGGCNATTGGACTAGGTGTACCGGCCTTAGGTGCGCTGGGATGGGTCGCATTGAAGCATATTAATCGTGATCATTGGGTNACGTACTGGATCGCACTGATGGGGCCGAGCTTTGCACAGGTCATCGTTAAACGAGTAGTTGAAGCAGCTAATCCTGGTGCATTTGATTCTGTATGGAATGTAGTGGGCATCATGCTCTTGCCCCTCATCCCAATGGTGACTGGGGTTGGGATTCACTTAAAGAAAATGGCCCAACTGGGGCAGGACATGACGCGAGATGATGCGTATAGCGTGTTCGAGCTATTAGGGTTGGGGATATTCTCGGTCTGTTCCTGTGGGTTTTTGCTGTTTCACTTTGGCACAGATCAGAATTTTGTGGGAGGACTAGCCACGCCGCTTCTGATTATCGCGTTAACTGTCCTTGCAGGCGGCATGATCGTACACAAGGGAATTGTTGGTGAAGAATTAGCGGTAGTAAGGACAGTTGGCTCCTGGTTGATGGTGACCGGTGGCGCGATGGCTTTACTGTCAATTGTGACAGCCTGGCCGGAAGTGAATTCGATGTTGTTGGTCGCAGCAACGGCACTTGTAGTGTTTATCTTGTTCGGAATATTTCTGGACATGCCGCTATTGATGCTGTCAGCGGTTGTTGCAGGTGCGATTACAACGTGGCTAGCGACCCTTTCGATTACAGCAGTTCGGTCCGATACGCGTGTGCTAATCGACTACTTTTTCTGGGGACCGAATGCCATTAATTTCCTGGTCTGTTCAGTGATTGCTGGCGTTGTTGGTAGTTTCCTGAAGTCTGTAGATCACAAGCGCTCCCTGTTCTTGGGTGCTGGATTGATATGTGCTATTTCCGTTGTGATTGCCGTCGCGGTTTCAGTTTTCGAGTCGTCTGAGCCATTATCAAATTTAGCGCTTGTTGTATTCATGCTTACAGCGATTGGCGCATTTTGTGCTATCGCGAAAGTAAAACACCACGCTATTTGGATGGTTGCGGCGGGGCTTGTTTTGGCATTTTGGGCTTACTTTACGCACAGTCCGTGGATTCAGAATTACATTATCGACATTAGCTCTACCCGATTCGAAGTGCTGATTCACGGTGTAACGACAACATTAATGGTCGCAGTGATCGGCCTAAAGGTCTGGGAGTCGAGACTGAGTGGAGAACAGCGTGAAGATAGTCCCGTCGTTGCATCCGGTACGTTTAGTACCTCGATGACAGGGCTATTGCAGGTTGCGACGGTTTCCATGATTGGTGGTTTGTGCTTGACGTTTCTTAAGACGTATCTTGCACAACATCAATTTGCTACGGCAAGCTTGATGATGATGCTGTCAACAGTGCAGGCAATCGGCATTGCTGTTTCTAGCCGTCACAAGAAGTGGTACGCGATGGCACAGATTGTGACGATACTGCTCGCAATCACCTGTACATCGTGGGCAACATTTAATGTTCTGGGTGATGAAATGCCCAGCCTATTTAGCTGGGAAATCCTCCGAATTCAGGTTCTTGTTCAGTCGTTCTTAATGATCGGTTGGTTTGTTCTTAGAAAGGCTGCATATCTAAATGCCAAAGTAGCAAGGTGGGTGAAGCCGGAGTGGATGTATGTTGATTACATTGTGCAGGGCCTGAACACACTTTACTTCTTGATCAATATTCTGATCGTATTGATCCCTCAAGTTGCCAAAGTGATTTTCCAAAGTGAGTTTTACCCGGTTGCTGATGCATTCCTGCACCCCGGTGATATCCAGATTATGGATTGGATTGCGCTTTCATCTATTTTGATTTCATGGATCACAGTGATTCCGGATCGCTATCGTTGGGCGCCGGGACTTGGTGTTCTCACGACGATTGCGATGTTGCCAATGCTGATTGCATTGGGAATCAAGCAACAGTCCATTGTCGATTTGATATTGATGTGGGGTTATGGATTCTTCGCATTGTTTGCCGCTATCACACTGTCTACACGACAGAAGTGGTTTGGCGGGCTCGAGGAAATGTTCCCGAGACTTATGGAGGATACGGTAGGAAGTAATCAGCAAATTTGGGCATTGTTGCGACGCGTTACATCGGTGGTCTCGGCGATCGTGGTTAACGGACTTGCACTTTCCATTTACGCGTACTTGCTATCTGGGGAGCAATTTCGCCGCCCAGGTGCAGACGAAGGATTATTTCTTGCTCTGAATCCGCAAATTGCTTATTCCGTACCGATGTTCCTGCTGATGGCCAGTTATTTGATCTATGCCTTCGATCTGAAGCGGCCAAGTCAAATGTTTAATGCCGGTACTTACTGGTATTTCGGGCTTATGTATGTCGTGCTCTTACCACTTTGGGAAGACGAAAATCGAATCAACTATACCGAGTTGCTATATAGCTTGAAGTGGAGTTTGTTTGGTCTGGCGTCATTTGCACTTGCCTGGAGTCAGTTAGTGAAATGGAAGCCAACAGCCATTAGAGAAGTTGCTTCTATCGATGATTCGGAATTGGCAACGGAAGTGCCGAGTGCAGATCGATTCTTTAAGGTGTTTTACGGTTTGACGCTGACAGCCTGTGCTGGATTCGTACTATGGTCGCTTTTTCATGGTCTGCTGCTAGGACATGGATTACTTCAGATTGATTCTGAAGTCCTGATTGGTCGCATTCATCCGTATGGCCAATTCGCGGATTTATTCTCCGTAATCATGCTTTTGGTTGTGATTGCTGCAATNATCTCGGCCGCGCATCAAAATAGTAGCCANGGACTCTCTTCTTCACTATTGATGACGGTCTTTGGTCTGGCATCTCTGGTTTGGCATGGATGGACACCGATAGGCAGTGGGGCGGACTCTCTGGTTGATCCATTGATCAGTTTGCTTACTGCTCAATCGAATGTCCTCGTGGTTTGCATAGTNATCGGTGCGGTGTGGGTCTATTTCTCATATGCCGACCAAGCAACCATCGCTTCACGAAATGGAGACGGTCGATCATCTGGATTACTAAGACGAGCATTGGCAGCACCGCCAACATATGTCATGTCTCTTGGATTCATCATTCTGCTCATTTGCACAATGATGTTGTCTTTTGAACGTTGGATGGAGTTGCAAAGCCAACTGTCAAACGATGGAGGAGATGTAGCTGAATGGACCGGCTCGATCTATTTCTCAATTTCTTCGCTTACCTTGCTAGTTCTCGGTGCATTCTTACGTCGTAATCGGTTTCTCATTCCAGCCGTGTTGATCACCGCAGCGATTCCGATCGTATTCCACGATAAGTTTGGTGATTTAGAGGTGTATCAGATTATCCAGCTCGCGATAATTTGGCTCGGTGTCTTTGCTCTTGTGTGGAAACTACTGGACCTGGTATTGGAAAACACGCCAGCGCTTAGAGATGCTATTGGCCATCCAGTGGATCGTACATCCAGTCATATTGCGGCATCGGTGTATACGACTATCGCGCTCGTTGGACTGCCTGCCTTGTTCTATGCGGGAATATCGGTCGTGCTGGTAGTGTGCTGNCCCTTCGGTGGTAGTCAGAAGTACATTAGCATTTCAGAGGCATTTAACAGTTGGGACGCCTACTTAACAATTGGTATCGCCATTGCTGCCATTTCAGTCTGGAGCAGCGTGTTTAAAAGGATTGGGCCTGGCATATTATCCGCAGTTGGAATTGCTAGTATCGCGTCGCTGGTCAGCCACACTTATGGTNGTCATTTAGNAGAATTGGCATCGCCGGATGGAGATTTTGATCATCATCTGGTAACTCACGNATTTATTGTTCTGCTTTCCATTGCAAGTGTGGTATTTGTAGTGATTACAGATGTGCTTACACGCAAGAGCGTGTTATCTTTGGACGCTCAATCACTCGGTGGCGTATCCCCGAGTGACGTTGTGTCTATGTCGTCACGGAGTTGGTTCGCTGGGTTGTGCCTGATGGCATTGCTGCAACTTTTTGGCTTGTATGCGTCGGCGACAGATTATACCGCAGCCACGGAATTCCACTTCACGGTGGTTATGTTGTCAGTGATGTCGCTGTCCTTCCTCCTGTATGGTGCTGTCATCCAATCGGAGGTGCCGGCAATTCTTTCCGGTGTGATGGCGATTACGGCCGGATTGGTATTTGCACTCGGTGTTCGTGACGAGGTTGAACANTTGCTCGCAATCGAAGCAATTGTGTTGTCATGCTTCTCATCACTGTATCTAGCACTGCAATGGATACAGAAGATGCGAGCTACGTGGCCATCTCCGCTAGCGCCCACTCGTATTCGAGCGAATCATGTGTTGATTCCATCTGCATACGTATTGCTTGCGGTGTCGACGAGTTTAATGATCATGCTCTGGGTGATTGACGGCGTCTCTGTTGATTCAATCGCTGGTATCGCCAGCATCGGAACGGTTGTCACGGTGCTGGCAACACTATTACACCTATGGGATTTAAGACTGACAAATATTATCCGGCGAACGTTCATCGGTGGCTTGTTGTTGGCCATCAATTTAACGTTTTATGTTCAGCCGATTGAGCGAATAGAAAACGTCGAATTGATGGTTNCGACTTTGGTCATGGTTGTAGCAGCTTACTCGCTCATCGTGAGTTTGATTTCAATGCAGAGCCATCAAATTGGGCGTGTATTGAAACGACTTCGCGTTTGTAGTGTGGACGACACTCTTCGAATTGGTGGCAATCATGTTCAGGTCGGTCAGTTTTCACTGTTAGGCGTAGTTGCAGTTGCTGCACTGATTGGCGTGTTACTTATGGAGGTGACAGCGAACAGGTTTGTAGTAGCGATAACTCCTGTTTTAGTTGGTCTGGGACTTTCCTTTTTCCGATCACAGAACGCGACGCTTCAAATGCGTTTCCAAGCATGGCTTGCCGTTGTATTCGGTGTGATGTTGGTAGCAATTGCATCGTTGCCACCGGGATTCAATGTGGCGGTAAATGTTGAACGAATCGCGAGAATCTTTGTTTCTTTGGCTGGTATGAGTGCAGTTGTGTTACTGGTTGATCGATTTGCACCGTCAGAGAACCTTGAGATAAAGAAACTAATTGGAAGTATACGAAGTCAGGTAATCAAAGCAGGGATTGGAGTCTTCGCACTGTTACTTGCATTTGAAATCGTTGCATTTAATTCTGGTGGAGTACAAACGCCACCATGGTTGACTATAGCAGTATGTGCAGCAGTAGCGACTATCGTATTTGTGTTGCTAGTCAGGGCGGTTCAGGGATCGACAGATGGTCGTAAAATGTCTGATAGACTCCGCCAAGGATTGGTTTACCTGAGTGAGATCTTGGTAGTTGGAATCTTTGCTCATGTATATCTGGTTCATCCTGACCTATTCTCTGGCATCATCAAAGAATGGTGGGCATACATCATGATGGCACTTGCGTTTATCGGTGCCTACGTTGCTCAACGAATGCACGATCGTGGGCTACCCCAAATCTCTGAGCCACTGTTTAACACGTCCTTCTTACTACCGGTCATTCCACTGGTTGGCGTGTGGATGTTACGTCAGCAGTCGGTATTTGACTATTCATTCCTGCTTTCGCTAGCGTGCTTGGCGAATGTGGTGCTTGGGTTGTATCGAAAATCGTTCTTCCATGCACTTGCTGCAGCACTTGCTGGAAATGGAAGTCTCTGGGTACTGATGTCACGATTTGAAAGCTGGTCATTTGCGGATCATCCGCAGTTCTGGATTATTCCCCCAGCGCTTTCAGTACTTGTAGCGGCGCATCTGAATAAGGACCGCCTAAAGAAAGAAGTCCTGACGATGATCAGGTACCTTACGATTTCGACGGTGTACTTATCATCGGGTAGTGAAGTGTTACTGCATTGGTCTCAGGATGGCAGTTGGCAAAAGCCATTAATCCTGATGTTGCTCGGAATTGCAGGTGCGTTTGCGGGTGTGATAATGCGTATTCGTGCCTTCTTATTCCTCGGGACGGCATTCACCGTGATTGCACTGTGCAGCATGATCGTACAGTACGCAATTGATAACTCGATAATCTGGTGGATTAGCGGTATTACGATTGGTGTACTGATCTGGTCAGCGACGATCTGGTGGGAGAAACGTAAGCAAGATATTCTCCCGCATATTGAGAAGCTGCAAGATTGGGACGCATAGAATCCGTTAAGCGTGTATGCGGATTAAAGCTCGAACTGGCCAGCTGCCTCAAGTCGGTTGCGCAGATCGGTGTACTCTTCATCTGTGAGTGATGTAAGAGGGCTGAGGGTTGGGCCACAGTCGACTCCATACATCTTCATGATGGCTTTACTTGCAGGTGCAAACCCATGATGCCTGACGACTTCGGTGATGATGTCGACAGTTTTCTTCTGTAGTGTAGCAGCGGTAGCAGTGTCGCCACTTTCCAGAGCTTCCATGATCTTAATGTAGATACTCGACATCCAGTTATAAGTACCACCAACGGCACCTCGAACCCCGTAAAGCCATGCCGAGGACAGAATGGAATCGAACCCGAATAGTATTGTATATCGATCAGGATTGATGCCCATGATTTGTTGTAGTTGATCAAGATTATCGTTGGTGTATTTTAGGCCAGCGAGAGTTGGAAGCTCTGTCTCAGCTCGCTCTAGCAGTTCCACCATTGATAGCTCTACGTGGGTCATGACGGGAATGTCATAAAAGTAAAGCGGCGTGCTCGGGGCGGCATCGGCAATGGGTTTTAGATAAGCAATCAACTCGTCGACGCTGGTTGGACGGAAGAAGCAAGGTGCCATGGCAGCGATGCCATCGATACCGAGAGATTCTGAATGGGCTGCTAATTCCACCGACTCGCTGAGTATGTTTGAGCCAACGTGGTTGATTTGGTAGAGGGATGTCTCATGGATGACATCGTACCAGCGCTGAGCCAGATCAAGCCGCTGCTTACATGTCAGTGAGTGACATTCCCCTGTCGTTCCAGCGACATAGGAACCAGTACATCCATTAGAGAGAAGTAGTTCAGCTTGTTGTTCGACAACATCCAGGTTTAGTTGAAAGTCACTTGTGACGGGCGTATGAACAGCTGCAATTAGTCCGGAGGGCTTACTCATCGTTGATTCTTCAATTCGTTCAATTCTTTGGTGTTTGAAACTCAGTCTAGCATAATCATGGACACCCACTTTTTGTTCAACTCTTGTTTTTTAGAGTTCCCCAACATTTTTCGAGATCATTNATGGCCGNGCNCACAATNATGGACACCTACTTTCTNTTTGANCCCTGTTTTTGAAGTTTCCCGACATTTTTTAGATCATTAATGGCCGCGCCNACTGAAATTCCAGAACAAATTATGCCTGTCTTAGATTGAAATGGGCTCTGGTTGTGTTCCGCCATTTGCGAGCACGGTAAAACTCCCTAAAATGGGGTAAATTAATAGTCGACGAACGTTTTTGAGTCTTTCCGCGAATCAAATCTATAGGCGCTTATATGAGTTTCCGTTTCGTTTTCTCCTCACTTCTAGTTCTTGTCAGCGTTAGTGTTGTNGTGCCAGGTTTAGTNGCACAGGATGACAACAGGAAAGAACCGACCGAGGCACAAATTAGCTTCTTCAATGATGAAGTGCTTCCCATCCTTACAAAGAGTTGCTTTAAGTGTCATACCGGTGACAACGTCAAAGGTAAATTCCACATGGATAACCGTGGCGCACTCTTGGAAGGCGGCGAGAGTGGTGAAGCTATTTCGGTGGATTCACCAGAGGATAGTCTTCTCATTAGCGCAATTAATTACGAATCATTCGAAATGCCACCAAGTGGTAAACTCCCTCAAGGTCAAATTGACGTGTTAACCAAGTGGGTTCAGATGGGTGCTCCATTTGACCCCAAGGCAGAGAAAGCGGTTCATCAAGAAGATGGTCCGCCTCAGGTTAACGAAGAAACCAAGAGCTTTTGGTCATATCAAAAGGTAACTCGTCCGGAGATTCCAAAAGTAAAGAATAAGAAATGGATTTCAAACGCCATTGATCACTTTATTCTGGCTGGCCTTGAAGATGCCAAGCTGAAAGCACCGTCATCGGCTACCAAAACGGCCATTCTTCGTCGAGCCTATTACTCCCTCACCGGATTACCGCCGAGTCCGGAACAGGTACAGGCATTTCTGAGCGATACCGATCCAAATGCCTGGGAAAAAGTCATTGACGAATTACTCGCATCGGAACATTACGGTGAGCACTGGGGGCGGCACTGGCTGGATCTCGTTCGCTGGGCTGAAACGAATAGTTATGAACGTGATGGAAACAAGCCGTTCATATGGCGATATCGCGACTATGTCATTCGCTCGCTAAATGATGATAAGCCGTACAACCAGTTCATCATGGAGCAATTGGCAGGTGATGAGTTGGATCAAGTTACAGCTGATTCAATCACAGCTACTGGATTCTACCGACTTGGTACATGGCAGGACGAACCGGTAGACCGCGTACAGGAGTTATATGAAGACCTTGACGACATCGTCCGTACCACCGGTGAGGTTTTTCTCGGTATGACGGTTGGATGTGCACGCTGTCATGATCACAAGCTTGATCCGTTTCCACAAGCTGACTATTACAGCTTTATGTCATTCTTCCACGGCTTTAATAGAGATATCGGTGGAAGCCAAGTTCCCATTGCAACACCGGAAGATATCCAGAAGCAACAAGCTGAAATCACTGCTCATAAAGCTGCTCTTGAAGATCTTCAAAACAAGATCAAGGTAATTGAGGCTATCGTCCTACCTGATTTTCAGGATGTCGAGAAGGAAGAATTCAAGCACGAGAAGCACAAGATCCCGCTCGTAAAGAAACGTGTGCCCGGAAAACTGACCGAAGAAAAATTCAATGAATATGTAAAGCTTAAAGAAGAAGAAAAGAAAATGCTCGCCTTCAAACCNAAGGCGATGTCGACAGCCATGGCTGTAAAGGAAATTGGTCGGAATGCACCAGAGACATTCGTTCTCATTCGTGGTAGTGCCCATGCTCGTGGTGATAAAGTTGAGCCAGCATTTCCCAGCGTGTTAGGATTTGACGCGCCCGAACTCACACCTGCACCCGAGGGAATTAATTCCAGTGGTCGTCGTCGTGTGTTAGCGGAGTGGATTACAAGTGCAGAAAACCCTCTTACTGCACGAGTTATCGTCAATCGATTGTGGCAACATCACTTTGGTAAGGGAATTGTAAAGTCCACAAGCGATTTTGGATTCCAAGGAGATCGGCCGACACACCCAGAACTCTTAGACTTTCTAGCATCGGAGTTGATGGATGGAGAATGGAAGCTCAAATCACTCCACAAACAAATCTTGATGTCCAGCGCATTTAAAATGTCATCACAGTCCAATGCGGCTGGCGTTAAGGCTGATCCGGAAAATAAGTTGATCTGGCGACAGGAAATGCGGCGGCTTTCCGCAGAGGAGATTCGCGATACTGTCCTTGCCGTAAACGGCAGTTTGAATCCAAAGATGTACGGACCTAGCTTCTACCCGGTCATTCCTCAGGAAGTTAAACACGGACAATCACGACCAGGTGCTGGCTGGGGTAACTCCAGTCCGNAAGAACGAGCTCGCCGAGGTGTTTATATTTTCATTAAGCGATCCTTGCCCGTTCCATTTATCAAGGCGTTTGATGGTGCGGACACAGATACGACTTGTCCAATCCGATTTACAACAACCCAGCCAACCCAGTCACTAGAATTAATGAACGGGGAATTCACGAATGCCCAAGCTAAGGTGTTTGGTAATTTCCTGCGTGAGAATACAGATAGTTTAAATGAGCAAGTCGAGTTGGCACTCAATAGAGTATTCCAAAGAAAGCCGATTGAAGGTGAGATTCAATTAGGTGTTGATTTAGTAAACACGCTAAAAGAAGAGAATATGGATGATATNCAGGCTTTGGACTATTTTTGTCTGGTAGCACTCAATCTGAATGAACTCCTGTTCTTAGACTGATTACCATTAGCCCTCACCACTTTTATCGCACATATATAAGTTTATGTTCCACCTTANGGGAACTTCGGAGAAAGCAATGAGTTTAGGTAGCAAGAAATCAACTGGCAGTTTTTGCGGTCGTACCCGACGTGAGTTTTTGTGGGAAGCTGGCGGGGGCTTTACTGGTGTCGCACTTGCCGGACTTCTCGGTGATGACGGATTTCTAAATCAGCAAGCTGTAGCGGCGGACGGTGAGTCTAAATTTACTAACCCATTGGCTCCGAGGGAGCCGCATTTCACGCCAAAAGCGAAGAATGTCATCTTTTTGTTCATGTATGGCGGACCGAGTCAAATTGATACGTTTGACTACAAACCGACCATGTATGGCATGGACAACAAGACTGTTGACGTGAAGGTATTCGGGCGTGGCGGGCGCCGTAATCAAGGCCGAATTGTCGAACCACGCTGGAAATTCAAGCAGTATGGTGAATGTGGTAAATGGGTATCCGACTTATTCCCACACCTTTCCACCATGGTCGATGACATCGCATTTATACACTCCATGACCGCGGATTCACCAATTCATGGTTCGGCGATGCTCATGATGAATTCTGGAAGCATCATTAGTGGAAGCCCATGTCTTGGAACATGGGTGAATTATGGGCTAGGTACCGTGAACCAGGACTTGCCTGGATTTGTTGTAATGCTTGATCCACGAGGCGGTCCGATTAGTGGGCCAAAGAACTGGACCAGTGGTTATATGCCAGCTCATTATCAGGCAACGGTAATGAGAAGCCAGGGAACGCCGATTCTAAACCTGAATCCACCAGCTGGTATGACGCCCAAGGTACAGCGAAAACTTCTTGATGCTCTTGGTAAATACAATCGCCAACATGAAGAGACTCGAGATTTTAACANTGATCTAGCGGCACGTATCTCAAGCTATGAGTTGGCCTACAAGATGCAGTCGGCTGCACCTGAAGCTGTCGACCTAGCTCAGGAAACGGCTGAAACGCATGAAATGTATGGATTGGATGAAAAGGAAACATCCGCCGTTGGTCGCCAGTNTCTTCTTGCTCGACGATTGATTGAACGCGGTGTCCGATTTATTCAAATTTACTCCGGTGGTAATCATAATGATGCAAACTGGGATGCTCATGGCGACTTGATGCACAATCATACTATGCATGCGAAAGAAACTGATAAGCCCATCACCGCGCTGCTAAAAGATTTAAAGCAACGCAACATGCTTGATGAGACGCTAGTTGTTTGGGGCGGGGAGTTTGGTCGGCAGCCGGTAGCGGAATATGCAAAAGGAACGGGCCGTGATCACAACTCGTATGGATTCACGATGTGGATGGCCGGCGGCGGTATTAAAGGCGGTGTCTCAGTTGGCAAGACGGATGAGCTAGGTAGCGCCGCTGTGGAAGACCGACTCCATGTACGTAATCTGCATGCTACGATCCTTCAACAAATGGGGATGGATCCAAATCGACTAAGCTACTTCTATGGTGGTCTGGATAGAAAGCTTGTTGGTGTTGAAGGTGCTGACCCAATTCAAAAACTCATGAGCTAGTCGGCTGTATTATTAACAGGTGAGTTGAGTTTTGATTGAATGAAGCTGGCGAGATTCGCCGGGTCATCTGTACCGATCCTCATCAAATTGCCGTTTGTGAGTTTGAATTCGACGCAGTCGTATCCCCAGATATTGTATGTCCAACCTCGACCGGCCACTTTGTGGATACCCCAACCATCAATTAGTTTTGAGCGGCTGACGTAGGCTTCTGCAATATCGCAATAGGCTGTCTTCTTGGAAAGCAATTTAATGGGCCCAAATGTGCATTTAATGTGCTCGCCCAAATCATGCACACGCAACCAAATCACGGTGAAGGAAAAAAGTAAAAGAATGATACCCACAGAGATAAGAATCATCGTTGCTGAGGTAGATCGTTCCAATAGGAAGTATGACGCTACCAAACAAATCACAGCAGGGATCTGAAGCAAGAAATGGATCTTCCCGTATTGCGTATGGTCATATCCTTCTTGGATCATGTTCTACAGCNCCCAGCCGTGCGAAGCTACACTAACTGTTTCGTGGACAATTAACAAAAAATCAACGAGTAACTATGGCACTCTATTTTGCAACAGGCTCTGCGTCAACAGAATTAAGTGATCAAGATCTCCGCAAAGCGTTGTTTGACGTTTATGAGTCCTTGGGCACTCGAGACCGCGTCTTGGCTCTACCTCCGGATTTTACTCGTTTCAATAGCCGCGCAGGCCAATTGACATGTATGACCTACGAGTACTTTGAGCATCGGCTCGTGGATGTAATGCCAGCGCTCGGCACNCATGTGCCAATGCCAGATTGGCAACTAGATCGAATGTTCCCCCGTGTCCCAAAGGAGTTAATCAGAGAACACCGATGGCGCGATGANGTGGTAACGATAGGTGAAGTGCCAGTAGAATTCGTNTCTGCGGTAACTGACAAGATCTGGAATCGGCCATGGCCAGCACAACTAAACAAGCTGGTGTGGGAAGGCGGTCACGACTTGATCGTTTCCATTGGGCAGGTCGTGCCTCATGAAGTAATTGGCATGGCCAATTACAACAAGAATATTTTTGTTGGGACTGGTGGCTCCGAAGGTATAAACGAAAGCCATTTCATTGGTGCGGCCTACGGAATGGAACGTATGATGGGACGTGCTAATACGCCACTTCGGAAAATCCTGAACTATGCTCAGGATGAATTCTGCCAGAAACTACCACTTCTGTACGTACTGACTGTAATTGGAACTAATGACAGTGGTGATTTAGTGACACGCGGCTTGTTCATCGGTGATGACCATGAATGTTTTGAACGTGCTGCAGCGTTAAGTGTCGAGGTGAACTTTACCCAACTCGACGAACCACTAGACAAAGTTGTGGTGTATCTGGATCCGGAAGAATTCCACAGCACCTGGCTTGGAAATAAATCTATTTACCGAACACGCATGGCAATTGCTGATGCAGGTGAACTCATTGTTCTTGGACCGGAGGTAGGTACATTCGGTGAAGACCCTGAAATCGACCGGTTGATCAGGAAGTACGGCTACAGGACGACACCGGAAATCATGGAATTCATGGACTCAAATGAAGACCTTAAAGCGAATTTGAGTGCCGCAGCGCATCTCATACATGGCTCAAGTGAAAATAGATTCTCAATTACCTATTGTCCTGGAAAGCTATCGCGTGAAGAAATTGAATCTGTTGGTTATCAGTTTGGTGACGTCAATGAAGGGTTAAAGAAGTATCCAGTTGAGACACTTCAGGATGGTTGGAATACAAGTGAAGATGGTGAGAAGTTCTACTTCATTAGTAATCCAGCGTTGGGTCTTTGGGCTGCGAAGGATCGGCTATAATTCCCGTACTAGATGTTAAAACACTTACTCATTCGAGATAGTCAAATGGTAATTCAGTCCCGTAAATCCGTTCCCTTATTAGCAATATTGCTTGTTTGTTTATCCACGGTTAGTGTCTCTGCCCAACGGCGCGGTAAAACAGTCGACTTGTTTAACGGTAAGGACTTGTCCGGATGGGTGACTGCCCAAGGTGAAGCAGTGACAGCAGGTTGGGATGTCGTCGATGGCATGTTAAAGCTAACTGGAAAAGGTGGAGGCAATATTTTTACCGATCGCAAGTATGCTGACTTTGATCTCGAATTCGAATGGAAGATTCCGGTCGGTGGTAACAACGGCGTTAAATATCGAGTGAGAGAATACGATGGTGCTATTCTTGGAATCGAATATCAACTGCTAGATGATTCGGCCCATAAATTTGAGAAATCAAGTAAGCAGAGTTGTGGTTCGATATATGCGATTAAAGGTCCAAGTATCGACAAGGTCGTAAAGTCTTTTGACGGATTTAACCACTCGAGAATAGTCGTACGGCGAAATCACATTACTCACTATCTAAATGGTGCTGTTATTTGTGAGCAAAAGGTCGGTAACAGAGACTGGGATGAGAGAATTGCTCAAAGCAAATTCAAGGACCGTAAAGATTTCGGTGAAAACAAATCGGGACTAATCATGCTGACCGAGCATGGAAACGAAACTTATTTCCGTAATATTCGCCTCACGCCATTAGGACGTCAGCCGTAGTCAGAATGCTACGATCTTAAATCATGCGACCATGCGATTATTGAACGACTGGAGGATTCTGGAAATCGTATCACGAGGTCCAAACCCTCCTGCTTTTGTAATCAGCTGAATTCCGTTGAGCATTCCGCCATAAATTGTGCCGGCAGCAATACCAGGTGCAACTTGGTCTAATACGTGGACGCCTTGTGCCTGAGCAATTTCGCATACGCGTTTAGCGGTATCTCCTCCACTGCAGAACAAGATGAAATCTGAGGAAGTCATCCAGGATCCCATGGCTTCGGCCAACGCCGACTCCATTTGTGGCTCCCAAGTCATTTTGATTACAGAATGTTTCCCAGAGTGACTGCGTAGCTGACATATTCGCATTCCATCTCTATTACCATCTAGCTCATCGAGCAATTCGTCACGTAGCGCTACATCTAGCTGGTCATGGGTAACACTATTTTCTGACCCGATGATGGCAATGACTGGTGATGGCACAATAGCCATTCGACTTGTATCAGAATCTGATTGATTTCCAGAGATGTGTTCGGCTAATCCAGCGGATCCTACGGGAAGGACTGACAAACCGTAAATCGCGGTTAATTTTTCGATGAGTAGTGCAATCGTGGATAGTTCTTCGTCGCTTGTTGCATCACAGGTAATGGTGTTTATTCCCTGTGTATGTAGATCGATTACTAATTCCAGTAATTCCTCAATAGTCATCTCTAGTTGTCGCGTCGTGATATGACTGAGTCTTTCGATTCCTTGATGGCGCAGTTTCTCTTGTAGTAATTGACTATCGGACTTACCTCTGATGAGGAGTTGTCCATTGAATACGCTACGCCCCATTTTTGGAAATGCTGGCGCAACGATTGCGAGGTCTACGATTCGATTGTCATGAATGGCTTTTAACTCAGATCCGACGTTTCCTTGCCAGGTTGAGTCCATCTTTAAATACGCAAGATAACCTCTGTCGAGCTTCAATCGTTGGGTATGGACGAACGTTTGCCCGTAAGCATCTTGCGGGTTGAGATTCCGTGTTTCCATATCGATGATGCAGACGTCCGCCGACGGTTGCCCAAGTACTGGGGCGCCGATGGAGACAAAACAAGAGAGTCCGGCTGAATGGAAGGGCAAGCTGACGTCACATGCGCCTGTTAGATCATCCGCGAAAATGGTTGCCCGACCATCCTTAAGCATTTGCCAAAATCCTCAACGGTTCCTTGCTTTAATCCATCATCACGAACCGGTACTGCGTGAATTATAGGCGAATGGCCTGCCAAAATTGCAAAAAAATCCGACCACTGGAATCCAGTCTTGATGCCCTCCCGATGTTTTATGAATTAATACACTCAATAACGAGTCTCCTTACTTGTCAAAACAGGCCAATGGTCTATCATTCGGCTAATGAGTGAATCACTACAGATAACGATGACGATTTCGTCAGGGGATCCTTCAGGGATCGGTCCAGAAGTAACAGCGAAGGCTCTTGCTGACGAGCAAACACGTACAGCTGCTCGTTGGATCGTTGTCGGTGAATCATGGCTTTTTGCCGAAATCGGTGATCAATACGGTCTTCAGATTGATCAGGTTGTGACAGATGTTTCAGAGATCGACTCGCAATCACAAGTGATCCTTTTTGATGCTCAAGAGCTCGACCGTAACGAGTGGACAGTCGGTGAAGTTAGCCAGGCATGCGGTAAAGCGGGGTTGGCGTACGTCAGAATTGCTACTGAGTTGTGCATCGATGGCACAGCCGGTGGAATTGTTACGGCCCCACTCAATAAAGAAGCTGTTGCTTTGACCGGCATTGAGTTTTGTGGCCACACAGAATATATCGCTGAGCTGTGCGGCAAAGATGAGTCGAGGATGCTGCTGGTAAACGACCGGCTTTGCGTAGTACATGTGTCGACACACTGTAGTCTTGCCGCTGCCACGAATCTGTCTGTGCAGCGAATTGAACGCACGATTCAGCTGGGCCATGATGCCATGAGACGGCTTGGGTTTGCAGAACCGCGATTGTGTATCTGCGGACTCAATCCACATGCCGGAGAAAACGGGATGTTTGGCAATGAAGAACAGGAGTTTATCCTGCCGGCTGTTGAACGCGTCCAGTCACAGGGTATTGATTGTACGGGGCCGTTTCCTGCCGATACTCTCTTTATGCAAGCAGTGCGTGGAAAGTGTGATATGGTTATCGCTATGTATCATGATCAGGGGCATGTGCCGATGAAGTTAATGGACTTTGAGCACACTGTAAACGTAACACTCGGTCTACCAATCATTCGAACATCTGTAGACCACGGAACTGCATTTGATATCGCAGGGCAGGGTATTGCTGATGCAAGCGATATGAAAGAAGCGATGCAGTTAGCAATTTCACTTGCTCAGCCAGCGGTAATCGAACATTAAGCCAAGGGGACTGCGTCGAGTACGGCGGATGTTGCCTGGCTCTTGTTTAAAACGTAGAAGTGTACTCCGGGAATCCCGGCTTGTAGCAATTCGTCCAATTGTTCTGAACATTGCTCAACACCGACCTTGAATTGCCATTCTGGATCGTCTTTTTCAGACAGGCGTTGTACAAAAGATTCTGGCAATTCGGCTCCACACAACGAAGTGATTCGTTGAATCTGAGCAAGATTTGTGACTGGCAACAAACCTGGAATAATGGGTACATCGATGCCAGCTTGTTGACATGCTTCACGAAACTGGAAGAAGTTTTCGTTCTTGTAAAACAATTGAGTAATTACGATATCAGCACCGCACTCAACTTTGTGCTTTAAGTTCTGCAGGTCGACTTCCATGCTTGGTGCTTCTCGATGCTTTTCAGGATAGCCCGCAACCGCCACACCGTAATGGGGGAATTCATGATTGATGAGACTCACGAGCTCATTGGCATGATGGAAGCCACCTTCTACTGCTTCAAACGTCTCTGACCCTTGTGGAGGGTCACCGCGAAGTGCCACGATATAGTCGATCTGTTGACGTTCCGCGTCAGTTAAATATTGGCGGAGTTGATCGATGGTCGCTCCAACACACGTGAGGTGCGAGGCGACTGGGATGTTAAATTGCTGTTTGATTCTAGATGTGATTTCGAGAGTCTTGGATTGGGTCGTCCCGCCGGCACCATAAGTGCACGTCATGTAGGCCGGTTTGTGATCAACAAGTTTCTCCATGTGCTGGAAAAGCACAGCTTCCCCTTTCTCCGTTTTAGGTGGGAATACCTCAAACGAAAGAACAGCGGAATCTGACTTGTATAGATCAGCGAGTCCGGGCATTTGTCTCTAAGTCTGTTTATGAAGCAATTCGTTAAGTCGTTGATAATAATCCAATTAGCCGATTGCCCCAAGGGTGGAGGTTAGCAGATCATAAACTAGGTGGTAAACTGCTCTATTACCGACGATGAGTTCTATAAACAGGAAGTAAGAAATGGCAACGGCTTCGGCGCGGCACATATTAGTGGAAACAGAAGAAGTATGTCTCGATCTTAAAGAGCAAATTGAAAATGGTGCGGACTTTGCGCAAATCGCTGCTGAGTTTTCTGCCTGCCCATCGGGTGCACAAGGCGGAAGCCTTGGTGAATTCTCGCAAGGAATGATGGTTCCGGAGTTTGATGCGGTGGTGTTTAGTGACGAGCTGGGGAAAGTCCATGGCCCTGTGCAAACTCAATTTGGATATCACCTGATCGAGATCACCAGCAGGAGTGACTGACAGCTGGATTGAAGTTTCAGGTCGGATTATAGGTGGTTGTCAGCCTAATTAGCTCAGTTAAAATCGGATTACGGCAGGCAACAAAGGCCAGAGTGGCGGAATTGGCAGACGCGCTGGATTCAAAATCCAGTGTTCGCAAGAACGTGTGGGTTCGAGTCCCACCTCTGGTACTTAAAACGGTTGTTACTTTTGCGAGTAACTCGAAGGAGCCAGGCTGAGTCGCTAGTGCTGTTACTGCACGGGGTCGTTTCTTCTTTGACTTGGCTACAGCCATCGGGGAACTCTGGTTGACGCAAGAAGGTTGCGATGTTGAATAGTCAGTGTTTAATTCAACCTAGTTTTTTTAAGTCTCGTCTGCAATCAGATTAGAGCATCTCATGGGCAAAAGCCTTGCAGGCGCCACCTCAAGGGGCGAAGATAGGGCGACATTTCTTAAGGAATCGTCGTCTGACGTGCTGGCTTCTCCAACTGTCTGGCGTGTAAGTTAGCAGTTGCCGCAGCCAATTGTTCATACCCCAACCAAGGAAACTCCTAAAATGACCGAACATCGCTCTTTCGTACCAAGTGATTTTGGTTTGCGGGACATCCNACGTATTGTCCGCAGGTGGCTCTTGCTTTCAGTAATTTGCACCTTGACCGGGATTGTTGGGCAACAGTTCCAAGATGGAGTTCCTCCCTTTCTTGCTGGTCTGTTGACAGGTCTTGGNCTTGGATTGGGTATCTCCGCTTTTGTCTCCATTGTTATCGCACGTAAATCGGCAACAAGATACAGAGAAACTATAGATATTGATTCGCTCCCAGAACTGTCGGCAAATGTCCAGCAAATNTGTGACGGCAGCAGCGCAGCGAAAAAATTAAAAGCAGTCAAAGCATACTGCGACGAAACTGGACTGGGGGTACCAGAAGGGATGGTTGCTGTTGAAGGCTATCTTGCGAAAGAAGANCAACAAAGCGACTCCGAACNACCGGAAGACGACTAACCCTCCAGCAGCATGATCTGCACCCCCCAAAAACCAAACCGGTAACAACCGTTTTTTGCATCTGCAACCTAACGAATGAATTCGTTTGCCTAAAGAACTAAGCCGGCTTTTAACCGTTTGGGCGGTGGTTAGGACAATTAGTCCTCAGTCTGGTAACTTTTTGAAATCCCTGGCGTGAATCACACCGTTACGGTCAATCACGACCTGGCCCAAGGTGACACCACGCGGCCGAGCTGCGTCCTCACCCGGGGAAAAATCGAGTCTTTCGGGCACGATTAGCGAACGGTTGCGTTCGCTTTTGCTACCGTATTTCACATTCCATCCGCTGGATCCGTAGCCCAGCAACAGGGCCCCAGTTCCTGAGCTTCCGCCACCGACCGTGTTGGGTTGCACGCTGACATGGGCCACGTCGGTCGTACNGTCGTACCAGGGTGCCACGATCGATGTCGTGCCATGTGTCTCGATACCCGTGTGGCAGAGCTCGATGATCGGCCGTGAAATCAGGCACGCCTGGGCATAAGTTACAACCCCTTTATCAAGACTGCTGAAGTAACAGTCCTCGATCGTCACTCCGTTGCCTCCCATGTCTTGCCCGTTACCAAACTTCAGCCCGATTCCCTTGGGATCGTTGGGATACGTGTGGCCAATCCGACACTGGCGGACCGACACGCAGAGAGCATTACTGACGAATATCCCGTTCTGGAAGCCGCCGATTGTCGCCCGCTCGATCCTCACCGAACGCTGTGTTCCCGCTTCCGCCCGGATACCCCAGCCACTGGTCCGGCCGCTGGAGCTAAGTGTCAGATCCGAGACCATAAAGTTGTCCGGGTCGGGAGCAAGAGTAATGCCGTCTCCGGTCCGGAGTGTGTAATCCAATTTCACACTGGCAACATGGACTCCCTTCAAATGGACGTTGGCACGTCCCGTNAGCCCCGTGTGACGGTAGACGCCGGCGGGAAAAAAGACGACACCACCGGTGCGAGCGACCAAGTCAATGGCGGCTTGAATGGTGGCAGTATCATCGTCCGTGGCGNTCTTCTCTACTACGACCCATCCAGAGATGCCGACTGGTTCAGGCGTTGGATGCCTGGCTGCGACCAACGAGATGATCGCAGCAAAGCCCAGTACCAGAAGCAGACCATGTCGGAGCCACTTACGGGGAACAGTAAAATGGTCAGATCGCGTTTTCATGGCTTTCCTTTCGAGTGGTTAACGATGCAATTGGCATGTGGCTGCCGATTAATGATAACAGAACGAGAATGTTCAATAACGGCTGCCCATAGTTCCTGAGCAGTGAGTCGGAGCAGCTCAAATGGCCCAGTCAAACCCGCGACGCTACACCGAAGAGGACGAGTAGTCACAAGCCGCCCAGCAGCATNATTTCCCCCGAAATCCAGAACGGTAGCTACCGTCTTGGCTCTTTTGAAAATGATCATTACCGCTAATTAGTGCTAATCAATTGTGCTGAATAGGAATACTGATAGCATCATGTGAGTATGTCTTTGATTACGTGTCCGTAATCTCGGTCGAGTCGCTTATGACCGGGCACTTCGAGTTTTCGCGGATTGATACCCATGAGATGATTGACCGTGGCATGGATGTCGGTCACATAGTGGGGGTCTTCGACCGCATGGTAACCCAGTTCATCAGTAGCTCCGTTAGTCGTGCCGCCTTTGATCCCGGCACCCGCCATCCANACACTGAATCCAAATGCATGATGNTCACGTCCATCGGCACCCTGTGTACCTGGTGTACGTCCAAATTCTGTAGCAAACACGACGATTGTGTCATCGAACAAACCACGGCGTTTCAAGTCTTTCAGTAAACCTGCTGTAGGTAGGTCAACTTGTTTGGCCAGCTTTGCATGGCCATTCCTTAATCCCGAATGACTATCCCAGGCGCCTGCAGCGCCGGCACCATGCATGATTTGGATAAAACGAACACCGCGTTCAGATAACCTTCGTGCTGCCAGCAATTGTTGACCAAAGGTTTTNGTTTCTGGTTGATCCAAGCCATAGAGCGTCTGAGTTTCAGCGGATTCCTGTGTGAAATCGAGTGCTTCCGGAACAGCCGTTTGCATGCGAAAAGCCAACTCATAAGATTTCATTCGGGCTTCAATGACAGGATCCAGTGGGTACTGTTCNGCTGCAAGACGATTGAGATCGTTTGTAAGCCTGAGATTNTCCAGTTGATCCTTTGAAGTCATNCCATTGGTCGGTCTGGCAAAGTCCAGAGGATTTTGAGGGTTGATTTGAAGGTTGACCGCCTCATAGGCTGGACCGAGGTAGTGTGCATCCTTTTTGTCGAAATACCGCGGACCGATATTAATGAATTGNGGCAGATTATCGCTAAGCGAACCGAGGCCATAATTGATCCATGCGCCAATTGTCGGAACACGGGGATCCAGAAAGTGCCGACCGGAATGGAACTGTACCTGAGCACCATGGTTATTGTCGCTCGTCCACATAGACCGGATAAAAGCGATCTCATCGGCACATGCCCCAATTTTCGGGAACCAATCACTGATTTCAATTCCCGACGTGCCATATTTTTTGTAGCCAGTCTGCATTGGGAATATTTTAGTTCTTGTATGACCGTTGCCATCACCTTTGATAGGGATCCGCAGNTTCCTGATTCTTGANGGATCCAGAACATCTTTGTGNGGCGTATCGCCAATTGATTTNCCGGCGTATTTATTGAGCTCCGGTTTGGGATCAAAGCTCTCCATGTGGCTGACCCCACCTCGCATAAACAGCCAAATTACTCTTTTAGCCTTGGGTCTAAAATGAGGTTTGCCATCCGGCACAGCATGTTGCTCCGCAGCCATGATCCCGTTAACTGCCAAAGCACCAAAGCCAAGGGCTGATCGTAAAATCGTTCGTCTTGCGATTGTATGTTCGTAGGGGTTGTTCATCGAATCATCACAAAATCATTAAGGTTGATCAGAGCATTAATGAAATGCTCTCGGTTGGGTTGTTTTTCCAGATAAGCCAAACTTACAGTCAATTCAGTTTCATTCGGTTTTCGAGCCAGAATTTTTAGGAATGCAGCTTGAACAAATGCCTCTCGTGTTAGATCTGAATTGAACGTTGTTGTGATTTGTTTCGCCGACGCAGTTGCCAATTGACTGTTCATCATCGCCAATGCCTGCTGTGGAACAATACTTTCACTGCGTCTGTAACATGCGAAGACATCGGCATCGTCGAAAGTTGTCAGGAATTTAGATCGTCCGTCTCTGGAATGAAAGNAATAGAGGCTACGCCGTCGGACATCAGGCGACGCCATCACTGGTGGGCCGCCAAGAGTTAGATCAAGTGTGCCACCGATATAAAGCAAGCTATCTCGAAGGACTTGCGCTTCCATACGTCGGCTGTTCATCCGCCAATAGTTTTGATTACTTGCATCAACAGCTAGGGTGTTTGGGTCTGCTTTGAGATTTGAAGAACTACGTTGCCACGTTTTCGATGAAAGGATCAAACGATGCAGATGCTTCATATCCCACCCCGACTCNATTAGCTCTGCNGAAAGGTAATTCAATAGATCATGGTGCAGTGGTTTCGGCGAACGCAAGCCAAAATCAGTTACAGAGGAAACTAAGGGAGTACTGAAATGTCGNAGCCAGATATGATTAACCGCAACTCTGGCGGTGAGAGGATGATCACGGTGGATTAGCCAATCGGCCAGTGCCGTTCTCCGNCCAGAACTTGTTTTCGGGTAGCCTTCGCCAGCCGGCAGGGCATCTTCGTTTTGGGTCTTAACAAGAGATACAATGCTGACCACCAAAGGTTGATAGCTTGGGAAGTTGCCTGCCTCCCGGTCTGCTTCGAGTTTTTTGATTGTCTCCTCAGCTTGGGCAGCGGTTTTTGTGTTATATGATTCAACTTTTGCCTTGGCAAGATTCACCTCTAGNAGCAGGCGTCGGGCGATTTCTTCCGAACCTTGTCCCAATTCTTTGTAGATAGCGTTATCCGCGTCGACCCGTGCTTTCGCGAATGCGTATTCAGCTCTGGTCAGGTTGAGTTTGGCTTCCGCCAATTCGACGGTATTTGCTGTTACCACTGGTATCGCTTTTTCCGTCGCTTTTTTGAGAGCCGTCTNGGCTGGTAGATGTCTGACTTCGATACTGTCAAAGTCAGCCGTTGCATCATACGCCATAAGTTGAACAGCCCCTGGCTGACGTTTTGGCAAGTTATAGGCGAAAAGGAACTGCCCGTTTAAGGCGACGTTAATCAGAGTACTCCGCACTTTCAAGCTCAGCGTGTACTCGTGATTCAATTGGATAGGCCCCGTTGAGATCGCATCGGTGTAATTATCCTTTCCNTCGACTGTATGAGCCAGATGTACCTTACTACCACCNACACTTGTGTAAACGAAGTGTGAATTCTTTCCACTTGTGTCGACATCGAAGCGTATCCCTACAGATTTCCACTTTTCCCCACCGGTGGTTTTAAACTTCAGNTCGAGTTCNAAGTCACCAGGNTGAATCACTTTTGANCGCAAATAGGATTTNTCAAGAGATGGTTTAGTAACGGAGAGNAGTCCATCCTGGTACNTTAAATTATCGCCAACGCGTTGCCAGAGATCTGGCTGGGCTTTGTTGAAGTCNTCAGCAAAAACGACTTTNCCAGNAACCGGAGAGTCAGCTGGCGTCTTCTTTGCAGCGTCAGTCTCTTGACCGGCTACAGCCATTTGGAGTTTCAATTCTTTTAGGTGAGCTTCAGCCTGTGTAACCTTTATTTGTGTTTGGCTGAGGAGATCCTGCTGAACAAATTCTTGAAGATCGGGCCTCCAGGCTTCCAGTGGTAGTTCGACAGGTTTCGGTGGCTGCCAACCAGTACTTGCCAGAAAGGTTGGGGAGCCTACCTCGATGTTTCTACTTTTATCAGGCTGGCTTTCTTCACCGCGCTGATGCAGATATGTTGCGGCATCGAGATTTCCGTCATAAACACGTGTCAAACCATTTGTTGTCAGATCCGGATCTCCCGGAACGGCATCAACACGAACCTGATAAGGTTCGAAAATCGCTCGGAACTTGTAGTAGTCGAGATGAGTGATCGGATCATATTTATGGTCATGACACTTTGCGCAATTTATGGTGAGACCCATAAACGCTTTAGCTGTATGTTCAATTGTGTTATCAAGCCAGCTAGTTCGATTGAATTTGTACCAACTTCTAGCCAGAAAGCCGGTTGCAGCCAATGCTTGTGGATCATTCGGAGCGACTTCATCTCCTGCGAGCATCTCACGAACCATTTGGTCATAGCCATTATTGTTGTTAAGTGAATTCACGATCCAGTCACGCCAACGCCAGATGTTCTTATGACTATCGCGTACCTCATCGCCAAGACCATACCAGTCACTATAGCGCCAGATGTCCATCCAATGGCGGCCCCAACGCTCGCCATATTGTGGGCTATCCAGAAGATTGCTGATAATTGTCGACAAGGGTTCTTCCGAAGTTAATTGCTCAATTGTCGGCGGGAGTCCCGTCACATCCAGATATAACCGACGTAGTAAAACTGTCCGCTCAGCTTCAGGTTGAGGAACCAATCCTTCAGATTTGTATCTGGCTGCAAAGTATGCATCGATTGGATTTATGTCCTCTCTGGTGAATCCACTCTGGGGTCGCTCAATACGTTGGAATGCCCAGTGGGATTTAGGGTCAGCTTCTGGTATTTCATCTATTGGACTCGGTGCTCCACCTTCAACCCACTTTTTAATCGCCATAATTTCATGGGCTTTTAGCGGCTCGCCGTCAGGCGGCATACGTATGTCTTTATCGGTGGATGTAATTCGTGAAAGTAATTCACTATCTTTTCCCAGTATGCCGTTGGCTCGCATTGCGGCAACCGTATCAAGACGCAGATTGGCTTCTTGCTTCAAAGCTCCGTGGCAAGCAAAACATCGTTCTTTTAAGATTGGTTTGATAGCTTCCAAATACTCGATGCTCAATTCGCTCTCGGCATAACTAGTCTTCACTGTGAACGCGCAAAGTAGCATCAGCATCAGCAAAGTCAAACAGTTCCAATTCGGATACGNTATCACTGCAGGTCGAAGCTTGTACGGCTTACTCATTTCAAGCCTTTCCCTGAAGGTTGTGATGGTTGGATCGCCCATACCTGACTGGTAGCGGTNAAATGCTTATGGTCGGTAAATGTCCAGGTGATCTTTCTTTGGCTGGATAGACGAAACGCATGGGCGCCACGTCCAGAATTACCACGCAAAAAATTGGTAACCAGAATGGAACCATCATTTAGCTTCTGTAAAGCACATGCATTTGTGAAATTAAGCTCTGGGTGTTTACTTCCATCAAATTCCCAGACAATGGTTCCTGCAGGTGTAACTTCCAGCAGTCGAGCTTGNGTCCCACATGCGATCAGCGTATTACCATTATCAAGTCGGAGAAGATCCTGGATTGTCCCGACGGGATAAGGACGATTTCCGTACGGTGGTATTTGAAACCGCCAAATCTCCTTTCCGTTCTTGTCAATCTCCAAAGCGGTACCTTCACCCCACAGTTGGGCAAGATAGTTGTTTTCGGCTACGGCATATACATTGCCTAGTTGTCCATGATGATGCTTGTACTTAGCAGGTATTGGTAGTCTTTNCTGAATCTTCCCGTCAAAACTNAAAAANATNGCCTGTGGTGGTTGTTGTCCACTTACGATCAATTGNGAACGATGTCTGGTGATATTCACAATCTCTCTGCANTCACNNCGATAGGCCCATGACCACTGCACANGTGCATCGAAATCGATNCAACGGACTTCNTGTTTATCGGTGATGATCGGNTAAACAANTCGATCGTTTNCCAGAAGAACNAAGTCCCATACTTTTCCNGGTGGTTTGTGTTCCCACACCACCTCTCCNNGTGTATTAACTCTTGCCAATTTGAACTCGACATAGTCACAAATCAGCAGCTCAAAAGGAAGCTTTGTATTCGTTTGAGATGTGGTTGTAATTGTTGGTGGAGTACTAAGATCCTGCGCGGAGGCCGTAAGAGGCAGTCCGAACACGAAGAACAGAAAGCAGACAATCGTCGGAAGTTNATTTTGAGGTAATCTCTTGTCCATAAATCTCTTGGNANCTGCATACATTGATCTGATTGCAGATCGCCCAAAAATCGTTTTAGTTTTAGTGTGTNAATTGAATTATAACAGGACTCNCGGATGTACCGTTTACTATAAGTCGCCTCTTAGGTTAATCCTGTTATCACAGCGAGACCATATTCTNTTGCANACCAGTNAATATATGTACTGNGATTTTTGAGCCATAACTTGAAGGGGGCTTTACTGGTTTAAAGCATCGTGAGTTAATAATCGTCGTACGATTCAACAATTCTTATGTAGGTATAGACNCTGTTAAATGAATCTCTATCGTATCTCANTCACCNTTCTTNCTTTATCTCTGNTATTTAACAGCAACCTTCTGGCGCAGAATCAGANCAAGAAGTCATCACTTCCTGAAGGCGTCAAGGTAATCAAGGATATTGAGTACGCTCGGCACGATGGCATTTCCTTAAAACTAGATTTGTACGTTCCTGCGAGTGCTCAAGGAAAAATTCCCGTGATTGTTTTTATCCATGGGGGCGGTTGGAAAAATGGAAGTAAAAACTCAGGTAAACAAGGTGCTTGGCTGGTTCCCCACGGTTTTGCNATAGCGAGTATTAGTTATAGGCTTACCGATGTTGGACAATGGCCGGACCAGATTAACGATTGTTATGCTGCAGTTCGCTGGCTTCGAAAGAATGCCAGGAAATATGGNTTAAACGGGGATCGGTTAGGATGTTGGGGCACCTCTGCAGGTGCGCATCTGGCAGCACTTGTGGGCACGCGACCGTATCCCGGCAAAGAGCGGATATCAAGTCGGGTTCAGGCAACAGTTGACTGGTTTGGTCCAACCGAATTATTGTCGATGCCTCCAAATAATGTTGGTAACGGTAGGACTGAAGAAGATGTTGCCAACAGCAACGGTGCTAAGTTGTTAGGTGCTACAGTAAAAGATGTCCCTGAACTAGCAAAAGATGCAAGTGCATTGGATAACGTATCTGAAGATGACTCTCCCTTCTTAATCATGCATGGTACTGCGGATCCTGGAGTGCCAATTAGTCAAAGTGAAAAACTGCACGCTGCGTTGACGAAGGTTGGGGTGCCATCGACTTTTGTTGCTATAGAGGGTGCCAAGCACGGAGGGCGGGAATTTAATACGCCCATGGCTAAGAAAGTCTTCTTAGAGTTTTTTACAAAATATTTGAAGTAGCGCATTCGCTGACAAATCTGGTTTGAATTGTTATTTCAGCTCGCTCGGTAGTTCTGTAAGAGGAGTGAGTTCCAGAATGTCAGTTTGGTACCACTGTGATTCCTGAGTCGTGCCTGATGCCTTGTCCGTAAATCGGAATCCTGCAACATGCGCTGGATAATGGTGACCCTCTGCTGATTTCTTCCAGTCACTAAACACATGCCGTGTGTCGGTGTAGTCTATTGCCGTGAGCCGTTTTGTTTCTTTATCAAAAAACAGATCAATAGGTTCGGTTATAGATTCTGTTACGCGCAATCCAAAAACAGGTTTGTTATTAATCTGAACATCTGGAATTGTCTCGATTTTGGAATTNTTATCGAGCAAAATTCGGAGGCTCCAAGCCCAGCAGAGCACTCTTACTTTATCTTTGCTACGTTTGGTGGTGCCTACCCACCAGGCAGTACCAACTTTAACTACTGATGATCGATTAGCCTTCGTTTTTCCTTCCATTAATGGAGTCTCTGTCGCAGTGATCAATACTCGCTCGCTAAAGCGAAAGATGTCCAGCAAGTTATCTTCGCCGCCAATCGCTTTGATCACCGTATCTACCACTGGATTGGTAGGTGCGCGTGAGTCATCATCGGCGCTGAGAATACATGTAAACAGAAATGGTACGAGCAACGAAAGGTTTATTAATTTCTTCGGCATCGATCTTGTTTCCAAAGTGATATCACGTTGGTGGAATGGAACAGTGAGTTTCGGTCTTTAACTTCCCAAATTCAGGGGTCGCGGCTGATGATGTGTCAGTGACATCAATGCAATTCTATCAGACCGTCTCATACCCATCATGCTGACTGACGGTGAGCTAATTACAGAGCTTGGCGCGCGCAGAGTTAAACCACGTACTGTACTGTGATAGCAGATCAAATCTGAAAAAGGTGGAGATGGATTAGCTTAAATAATGCCGGCCATTTCCTGAAGCATCTTCCAGTTTTCTAATCGGTCTTCCTGAGCGAACATCAGAAGATCGGATGGATTACCCTCTTTGTCGAAGTGCTTTGAAAAGCGTCCTTCGCTTCGGCAAAAGTCGATAAAGTCGACTTGCTCACCGGTTTTAGGATTCGTCCACCAATCGTTTTTCATGCCAGGATTTCCTTGCAGTGAAAGCCGGTCGCGGATCTTATCACCTTTTTCCGGATCATAGACCATCATTGGGAANGCCCGAGAATCAACAGCGAGACGAGCTTGATCTGCAGCCATGTTATCTGCCACACCGTGTTCCGGCTGGCAAGTTGTATAGCAGCTGATTACGCTCGGTCCGTTATATTCCATGGCCCGAATAATACTCTTATAGAAGTGATTGGTATGAGCCGCGGTCGTCTGAGCAACAAACGTTCGNGGATGCATCATGGCAATCTGAGCGATTTCCTTACGACGTTCCTGCTTTCCAGCATACTTCTTGCCGTGGATGCTCATCTTGGTGTTTTGACCCGTGTAGGTACTCGTTGAAGCCTGGCCACCGGTGTTTGAATATACCTGTGTATCCAAGACGAATATATTTACATTCATGCCGGATGCCAGCAGACGTGACAGCGACTGGAAGCCAATATCAAACATGGCACCATCACCACCGATACACCAGATCGGCTTATCCTCCCAGCCGATTTGATTCCAGCGTGCTCGAACACCCATGGCATCAGCCGGTGCGTTTTCAAACAAGGAGTTTGTCCACGGCACGAGATATGGATTGTATGGGTAGGTTGATGTGTAAACGGTGTTACAACCGGTGGCGGCGACGATTCCCCACTGATCGCCGTACTTGGCGCCGGTGGCAGCACACATCATACGAAGTGCCGTACCTTCGCCACATCCAGCACATGATCCAGCACCGCCGACGTATACGTGCGTCGACTCCTTGAGCATCATGTCGATTAAGAGATTGTCGTTTACGTAATCTTCGTTGGTTGGACCGAATTCTTTGAAATAACGGTGACTCTTGCGGATACTCTCCATGACGTTTTCAGATTTTGGAATCATTTCCAAAGCCTCATCGTCACAGACAGTCACGCATTCTGCACATCCTTTGCACTTACTTGGGTCGATTAGGATTGCGAAGCGACCGCCGTCCTTCCCTTTTTTAATGGGCCCATCGTAGTACTTTCGAGTCTTGGACCACTGCTTCTCGAACATGTCGCGGTCAGCTTCATCTTCGATTCCATCGAGCTTTTCATTTAACTCTGGTTCGGAGAGTACTTTTCCAAGAATGGCTGTATCAGGACACTGGGTAACGCAGTCCATACAGCCAGTGCAGTTTTCTGTGATGTAGTCCGGAATTTCAGGAGCAACGTAGCTGAAGTCACGAAGCGTTGCTGTACCGGCGGGAATNAATGATCGGGCGACGGACATATCAGCATCGAGGGATTTCTCAGCACCACCGGCTTCATAACCGCGAATGATGCGGTCATTGAAATCATTAACGTCCAGAACCGGTGTTGCTCCGCACGATGGGATGTCGAGAACAGGCAACTCAACTTCCTTGTAGCCTGTATCCACGAGCGTTCCGTACGAATTATTATTGTGCGGGTCACGCTCATTCGCATCGTTCATTGATGGTTTTTCAGCACTCGCCATGCGATTCTAATCTCCTGGAAACTAATGTTTCCAATGTTGGTATTTGTTGTGTGTGGTTTCAGGTTTTAGTTAGGCATTAATGATGTCTGCAGTAACTTCCTGCATTTCGCTAAATCCTCGTTTAACGCAGGTCAGGTTATCCTGAACAACCTGTTCACCACGTTTACCAAAATATTTCCGTAAGGCCTTTTCGACTCCAGCGTATACTTCTTCATCGTCCATGCCACTGGATTTGGCATACGGTGTTAGTTTCAAAAACGCACCAAGAAGTACGATTCCTTGCATACGCATCTCAAGATCAGCTACCGATGCAACTTCACGAGCAATCGAGACCATATCAGCGAAGTAGAGGCGAAGGTTTTGGTTTCGAATCGTCTCTTTGTGTTCATCNGGGATCCGTTCCCAAACATCAGCTGGATTATCAAAGTGGCTTTGCATGAAGATTGCGCCACCGTCGACCATTCCTTTAAGTGGGTTACCTTGGAATATGGAATTAGTATCGTTCAGCACGATTAGATCTACATATTCAAGTTCGCTGTGTGAATAGATATGCGAATCTGCAATGGTGAGGTAATAGGTGGTTGGCAGACCTTTCTTTTCAGATCCGTATTTTGGATAGGCTTGTACGTCCTTACCAAATACTTGACCGCCAATCGTTGCGATGACTTTGTTGGTTGTTACGGAACCGAATCCACCGACGGAGTGGCCTCGCATGCTGAAAGCACCACTAGGTCGAAGATCTGGNTCTTCCGCNATTTCCAGAGCTAAATGGTGTTTAATGCCAATGCAGAAGTAGTCTTCTCCATCCGCAATCATGTTATTAAACATTGAAATGATATCGCCGGGTCGTACATCGCGAGAACCCAGACCAGCGGCACCATGAAAAATACGTGGCATCGAGTCAATCTTCGTCATGCCGTTCTGACCATTCATAGCATCACAAAAAGCAGCTTTGATCTCGCGTGTTAAATGATTACCCGTGGTTGAAAGCGGGTCATCCATTCTTTCGATAATGGTGAATGCTTTGCAGTCTTTAAGAGCTTCGACAAGNACTTCAGCCGGGAAAGGACGGAATACATAAATGTTTAGGCAGCCCGCCTTGATTCCAAGTTCATCGCGTAGGTAGTCGACAGTTGTTTGTGCCGTTTCCATGTAGGAACCAAGACCTACAAGAATGTAGTCGGCATCTTCGCAGCGATAGCCAGACACGAAGTCATACTTGCGACCTGTTTTGCGATAGAACTCATCGAATGCGTCGCGTAATGCTGGATCGAGCATATTGTAGTATGCACGCTGTGCAATCTTACCCTTCATGTATGAGTCTTGATTTTGCACGACTCCGGACATGACCGGGTTGTTGACATCCATGATGTTGGTCAGTTTATCACTTGGACTGCCAACAAAGTCCTTCATAAATTCGGGCTCGATTAGGTTAACGGACTCAACCGTATGGGTTGTAAGGAATCCGTCCTGTACGTTTAGGAATGGTGTAAACGATGCTTCTGCGGCGCGACGACAGATTAGACAAAGATCACCGGCTTCCTGTGCATTTCTGGCAAATGTTATGCCCCAACCACAGTCCGCAACACTCATCACATCATCATGACCNGCATGCACNTTTAGACTGTGGCTCGTTAGTGCACGTGCACCAATATTAAAGACGACAGGAAGTCGCTTACCACTGATCGTGTAGAGTACTTCCTTCATTAGTACGAGCCCTTGGCCCGATGTAAAGTTTGTCACGCGCCCACCGGCTGCGGCAAAACCTTCACAAAAGGTAGCAGCTGAGTGTTCACTTTCAGGTTCAACGAAGATTAGCTCTTCACCCCATAGGTTAGGGCGGCCATTCATGACTGCGGCGTTGAATCCGCTTCCCATCGTTGTTGAACTGGTAATCGGGTATGCCCCCGAACCTTGGGAAATATGCGTTTCTATCCATACAACGGCTTCTGCACCGTCACATGTGGTAGGCGTTCCAGGATATTCGAATTTTTGCTCGTCTGAACCAGCGCCTTCTGATGTCTGTTCAATAACTTCTGTTGCCATCAATGAGCCCTCACAAACCTAAGAATGCCAATTTCTCGATACTTCTATAATCGGAATCAAAAACCACTATTCCATAGTGTTTCTTGNATGCAATTGGCCAGAATAGATCTGNATTAGATGTTCAATGTGTGTTTAAGTATCGGTTAGTTGTAATAGACCTGAACCGATACCGACGATAATATCATAATGTCNAAAAACGGGCAACGCGGGATGAATGTNCGACCGGTTGCCCAACAACACCTAAGTTGTGATAATAGCCGCTTGTTTTAAGGGTTTTTNAGCTATAAACATATAAACCTGCTCTGATCTGAATTGAAGACTGTTGATATATATCTTGATGAACGTAAATTGTCTGTAGAAGACGTTTCTGAAGGTACGGGCATCCATTTTGAGCGTGTTGAAGCAATTGCGCTAGGCAGATGGACACCAAATCCGAAAGATCGCGCCAGAATTGCTGAGTTTTTAGAAGTTGGTATTGATGACGTCGTTTGGGGACATAATATGGACCCAAGAAATGTACGATATCGACGTGTAGGCTTAGAAAAGGATTTTCAATAAAATGTCCAAAAGCGTTGCCCTGCTATGCAAAGAAAATGACATTACTATCAAGCAATTGCGAGAGTCAACCAATATTGATGATACGCGTTTGCTTGCTATTGTGATGGGACGCTGGACGCCAAGCCCTCAAGACCGAGAGAAAATCTCCAAAGCGCTCGGTGTTACTAAAGACGATGTGACTTGGGGGCATGTCACACCGATTCAGCATATCTACGGACAGGGTCCAAGCTGACCTGCGTCAAATCCCGTTACNAGTGCACCGCAGAGTCCTTATCACCATTGTGCACGGCGTTCATGGTAAAACCGATAGACTACATNGTTCGTTCATTGAGGAATCGAAATCATGCAGCGGGAAACTCGGCAGTTTTTAAGCGCACTAATCGCCATCTTTATTCTCGGTGGTGCCGTCACGGCACAGGATGATGACNTCGCGAAGCAAAAGAAAAGTGAATATCAGGCAGCCGCTCTGAAAGCCGGAGACCTTAGTAAGGGAAAACTGGTGTTTCAATCTGAAAAGGCTGCTTGTAAGAAGTGCCATGAAGTTGGAGGCAAAAATAAACTTGCCGGCCCGGATCTCGCTGTGATCGGTGACAAGTACACTCGTGATCAGTTGATTCAGCAAGTGCTGGAACCTAGTGCTCGGTTGCATCCGGATTACGCGTCACAAATTGTGATCACTACCGATGGACTGACAATTACTGGTGTCCTTCGTCAACAGTCGGATAAGGAATTGCAGTTAATTGACGCTGAAGGAAAGCTCGTGAAAATCGCTTTAGATGATGTGGAAGATCGGAAACGGAGCTCCACATCTCTTATGCCGAGTGACATCTATAAGAACATAACCGCAGATCAGTTTTCCGATTTGGTTGAATACCTCGCGTCACTGAAGCAAGCCGAAGGTGATGCCTATCCGGGAATGCCTAGCGAAATCAAGGTAGTGGCAAAGCCGGCTAAGGTTGTACCACTTCATCCTGAGGCGATGCGTTTCGATCATCCCGTGTGTGTCATCGCTAAACCTGGTACAGACAACACTCTGATGATAGTCGAGCAACAAACTCGAAAAATCTATGCATTGACCGAAGGTAAAAATGGCCTGACCAAGGAGCTCTTTGCGGATATCAGCCACGAAGCGATTACCGGTCAATTCGAAGGGGTGTTGTGCCTNGCGTTTCATCCGGATTTCCTGAAGAATCGCAAGTACTACTTAAACTACCACGTTGAGGAAAATGACGTGTTTTCGCCGGTGATTGTGGAACGGACGGCGACGGAGGATTTAACCAAGGACAAAGGCGGTGCGTCTCGTCGATTGTTACAGATTCCTCAACCAACAGTGATGCACTGGGGGGGTATGCTCGCTTTTGGCCCGGACGGCTATCTATACATCGGGGCAGGTGATGGTGGCCCTCAGGAAGATCCTCTTGGTAACGGTCAAAACATGAGCCTGTTCCTCGGGAAGATCCTGCGGATTGATGTAAATAAAAAGGATGCTGGAAAAGAATACGCAGTGCCCGAGAGTAACCCGTTTAAAGACGTCGGTCCTGCTGTTAAACCGGAAATCTGGGCATACGGATTCCGCATGCCATGGCGGTTTAGTTGGGATTCGAAGACCGATGAAATGTACGTTGGCGATATTGGCCAAAACCTGTTTGAAGAAGTAAATATGCCAAGGATCGGTGAAAACCATGGTTGGAATGTTTACGAGGGGTTTGAGCGATTCTCCGACCAATACAAGCGAGGTGAAGAGAAGTTTACTCCACCGGTCGTTTCTTATCGCCGCAAGCGTGGTGTATCGGTAACAGGTGGTTACGTCTATCGTGGGACGCGCAGCCCATCATATGTAGGCGCATATATCTTCAGCGATTTTGAGTCTAAGACGATTTGGGCGATGACCCAAGAAGATCGGAAGCTTACGAAGATTCGAGAGATCGGAAAGGTTCCGGAAAAGCCCGCGTCTTTTGGAATCGATGCTGACGGCGAACTCTTGATTGTTGGTTATGAAGGCACGATTTTTCGACTCGAGCTTGATGAGTCGGTCTTTGAGTAGTTGAAATTGAGAATTTGAATTCAGGGAATCGCTCATCTCCTAACGCTTGATTTTTGGTGACCAGATAACAGCGGAGGTGATTCCCAAGGTGCGGCTACTGCCACCGGTCGTGGTGTTCCCCCATTGAGCGCCGTAGTGATAGAGGAATACGGTCAAAATACGACCGTCTTTTAATTCGATAGAGCATGGACTGTGCATCGTCTGGTGCATAGCCCAACGGAATAGAGTGAACTTATTCTCCCATTCCCAAGTCTTGCCATGGTCATTGCTGATAACAGCTTCAATGCCGTGATAGATCTTCCCTTCCAATTCTCCCATTCTCGCGGCGTAGGTCATCAGGATTCTTCCATCCTTAAGTGTGACCAAATCACTATGGACCTTGCCGTATTTGAAATGTACTTGATGGTCTGTCCAGGACTTTCCGTTATCAGTACTTCTTGCTGTGGTTAGCCTCCTCCAGTGATCGCTAAATTCCGGGTATTCGGGAGGTTGAGATGTTCTCAGTGAGACGACAAGTGCTCCGTCGTTAGCGCGTGTGATAGATCCTTCAGATGTTTCCCATTGCGACGGAAGCCAGATGCCGTCGTTCCATGTTTCACCTCTGTCATGACTTGTTCGGATTAGGGATTGAGCTCTCCAGCCTGTCTTGCCATGAGGAGGTACTGTTGCCATGAAAACTGCGGAAACTGAATCAGCTTCGACCAGCACACTACCTTTGTGGTAGGTAATGTCTCCATTTGCCAAGCGTGGAAAGGGTCTCTTTTCGGACCAGGATACTCCGTCGTCAGAACTTCGTGTTATGAAACCATCGTCGTCCATCGGAATTATCAGGAGTTCATTGTTACCGAGGTGGATCGGTTGAGGCCGTTCGAGACCTTGGTGAAATAGTTGCGGCTGTGACCAGGTGTTTCCCTCATCGTCAGAAAAAGTAATAAGACAACCGCGAGTTTCTTTATCCGTGCCATCAATCCAACCGGTTATTACCATGGCAATGCGTCCATCTTCCATTCGACACATAGAAGCGAATTTTGCTGAGTGAATCAGAAATGTGTAGCTTGTGGCTTCTTGATAGCGTGGCTTGCGGTGATGATCCTGCCGCACAGCTAATGGCATATGTGGCGTGATGACTCTGTTTGGATCCCATTCAGCGTTTGCATTGCGTGATACGAGAGTTTTGAGTTTTTCGACAGGAATCGAGTCGACAGGTGTCGGAACTGACCGTGAGATGGATTTGTCGATTGCAGTTGGCAATTTACTTTGACCTGACACTTGATGACAAAAAAATGTCACAACAAATAACCCAGTGACAAAACGAAACATAAACTCAGCCTCACAAATAAAAATGAAATTCAGCTCTCAGCAACCATTAGACCAAACATAGACTGTCCATATTTACAAATCCACCAATCCCAATCTTGCAAACATGAAAGTTATGGACCTCCATTTTTTGACTCGCAAAATCAAGATAGGCATGCACTTCAGCTTGGTTCAAAAACTCAAAGACTTAAATAACAGAGGTAAATAAAAAGTGGGTGTCCACGTTTTGCTAAGATGGTTGGATGGTAAATTTTTTGGGAAAAATCAGTGGTGTAGTCTCGCTGGTGCTGATTTCAGGGGCAGTTGTCGCTCAGGATTCAGACCATTGGGCCTTCAATCCAGTCAGTCGCCCCTCGATTCCAAAATTGACTAACGACCATTGGTCGCTCACTCCCATTGATAAATTCATATCCCAAACCCATCGCCAGTTGGACCTGTCACCAAGTGACATGGCACAACGTGGCACTCTCATTCGTCGACTTTATATGGACTTGCTGGGTCTACCTCCAAGTCGTGAGGAAGTCGAACAATTCATATCAGATGACTCCCCGACTGCCTGGTCACGACTCGTTGAAAAGGTGCTGGCTTCACCACATTACGGAGAGCGTTGGGGCAGACACTGGCTTGATCTGGCTAGGTATGCTGACTCCAATGGCTTTGAATTTGATTTCGTACGACCCTACGCATGGCACTATCGAGACTGGGTTATTCGCAGCTTAAACCTCGACAAACCATACGATGAATTCGTTAGAGAACAAATTGCCGGTGACGAAATTAATCGAGCAGACTTCCAATCATGGGTAGCAACGGGGTTCTGTCGAAACGGTCCAACGGTCGGAAACCAAACTCTTGAAAAGAATAAATATGACGAGTTGCATGANGTCATCTCGTCCGTTTCAGAAGTATTCCTTGGGCTGACCATCGGTTGTGCTCGATGTCACGACCACAAATTCGACCCAATCTCTCAAGAAGACTATTACCGTATTCTTGCCATATTCCACACGACNGGGAAACGGCAGCATCTTATTGGCACTCCTGAACAAACNGCTGCATACAAAGCCCTAAAAGCNAGAGAGAAAGAACTCAATGAACAACTAAAGCAACTTACAAATCAAGCTTCTCACGGTGACTGGCAAATCAATGATGGTCAGCTTATTCAGTCTGCCTTCACAAACAATGCACGAATTTGGTTTGGCAACCAACAATGGTCTGACTATACGCTTGAAGTTGAATTCAAAAAAACCAAAGGGACAACGGAACCATTCAGCTTCAACGCCGGCGTTTATGTGTCTCTTAGAGCAAAGGATTACCAAAGTGGTTACACCGTGCATCTAGGTGCATCCGATAACCGAGAACACGGCCTCGCCTACGAACAAAATGGTGGGATCATCCCGCTTGCCCCCCGCGTTGCCGGATCCATACTTGTCAATCAATGGCACAAACTCAAAGCAAGTGTTCGCGGTAACCGAATTCAATTCTGGCTCGACGGTGAACTGTTGTTTGATTTACGCGATGCTCACAGTACCACCGGTGGAATTTCATTTGGGAATTGGTCATGCGAAACGCAATGGAAGAATCTAACGATTAAGAGCGTCGATGGTGAGTTGCTTCTACATTCATTTATGCCAATTACGGATTGCGTCGAGCCAGAATTCCGCCAAGCGGACATCAACAGCGACGTGATAAAGCAGGAAATTTCCCAGATAAAGAGAGACCTTGCCGGCCTCCCGTTAGCGATGTCCATCACAGATGACAGCTCTACACCACGGGAGACTCACATTCACATCAGAGGTGACTTTAAAAATAAAGGTGAGTTGGTTTCACCTGGTCCACCTCAGGTTCTTGAACCCATTCCGGTAGATTTTCCGGAGGCTAAGGACGGAGATTCAACAACTGGTCGACGACGGGTCTTCGCAAGCTGGATCACGGATAAACAGAACCCACTAACAGCGCGCGTTATGGTGAACCGGATTTGGCAGTTTCATTTTGGTAAAGGACTTGTTGAAACTCCAAGTAACTTTGGATTGACCGGCTTTAGCCCAAGTCATCCACAGTTGCTGGATTGGTTAGCAGCTGAATTCGTTGATCACAATTGGAGCATTAAACACATCCATCAGTTGATCTTAAACTCCGCCACATATAAACAATCATCTAACTCTCGTACCAGGTCAGAGAAAGTAAGTCGCGCCCTCGATCCAAACGCTGTTTTCTTAACTCGCTACCCTAAACGCCGCCATGATGCCGAAGTAATCCGCGACCGAATTCTCTCAGCTAGTGGTGCTATCAATTTTCAAATGTATGGACAAGGCATTCACCCAAGAATCTCTGAGTCTATCATCGGAACCGGCACGACCAGAAAGTGGCCAACCGTTGAAGTTGAAGGTCCAGAACATTGGCGTCGTAGTGTTTATATTTTCGTTCGCAGATCCGTTCTGTTTCCACTGCTCGAATCTCTTGATGCTCCAGTAACGACACAAAGTTGTGAACGTAGAATGACCACAATTGTTCCAACGCAGGCATTACAACTGCTAAACAANCCGTTTAGCAATGACCAAGCATATATGATGGCATTGGATGTGATAACTAATCAGCGTGAATCGATAAGGGATCAGGTAATTGAAGTCTATTGGCGAGCGCTCTCCCGCCATCCGGATGAATCAGAAATAAAAGATTGCATGGACTTTGTAAACCTTGCCATCCAATTACATAAGAGTCAAAGAAATTCAGATCTGGAAAATGATCAGAATGAGCACGAAATTCNTGTGCGAGCTCTTTCCGATCTTTGCCACACGATGTTCAACCTCAACGAGTTTGCATATCACGAATAGCAGTTGCCTAAGTACATAATGAGTATCTTAAATCCAAATGCCGGTGATCATTTCGTCAGCCGTCGCAGTCTATTGCAAACTGCCGGTGCCGGATTCGGTACTCTTGCGCTGCACTCTCTGCTTGCCGAGGAAAATACACATGGAACAGAAGGTGAATCTGATCTGACGAGTCCTTTGCATGCAAAGGAACCGCACTTCGCAGCTCGTGCAAAATCGGTAATTTTNATTTTTGCATATGGTGGACCGAGTCAGGTTGACTTGCTGGACTACAAGCCCGAGCTCGCCAAATGGCATGGTAAGTCAATCCCCGTCTTTAATTCTGAAGACGCGTTCAATAAGAANACCAAAGATACGGCGATGATGAGTCCTTACGAATTTAAACAGCATGGAGAATCCGGCCTCTTCATTTCTGAGTTATTTCCGCACATAGCCACCTGTGCGGATAACTTATGCGTTATCAATTCGATGCACTGCGAATCCAATAACCATGCTCCTGCTCTATTCCATATGAATACAGGATTCGTTCTTGCCGGCCGCCCGAGCATGGGATCATGGGTAAGCTACGGTCTTGGCTCTGTTAGTGACTCACTACCGGCCTTTGTGGTTATGTGGGATCACAGAGGTGGACCAATCGGTGGATCCCAGAATTGGACCAGTGGGTTCTTGCCGGCCGCCTTTCAAGGCACTCCGTTTCGAAGCCACGGCGACCCAATTATCGATTTGGCAAAGCCATCAAGTGTTTCGAATGAACAGCAAATACTCCGTCGCAAGATTNTAGANAATCTCAATCGACGTCATTTGGAGAGAAATCCTCTNGAGCAAGATCTGGCAGCTCGCATACAGTCATACGAGTTGGCATACCGTATGCAAATGGCCGCACCCGAAGCAGTTGATTTATCGCGAGAGTCACAAGAAACCCTAGAGATGTACGGTATTGGGAGGCCGATAAGTACGTATTTTGGGCGGCAATGTCTGATGGCGAGGCGGCTGGTAGAACGAGGTGTTCGATTCGTGCAAATCTATTCAGGTGGCGCCGATCAACAACTTAGCTGGGATGCACACAGCGGGTTGCAAGCGAATCTCGAACAACATTGTCCGGAAGTTGACCAACCAGTAGCTGGGTTGATAAAGGATCTTGAACACCGCGGATTACTAGATGAGACATTAATCATATGGGGCGGTGAATTCGGTAGAATGCCGACCAACCAAGGCACTGTTGGCCGTGACCACAACCCGAGAGGATTTACGATGTTTCTTGCTGGTGGTGGAGTTAAAGGAGGTANTGTTTACGGCAAGACCGACGAGTTTGGCTATGCCGCTGCAGAATCCCCAGTTTCNATTCATGACCTTCACGCGACTTGCCTGCATTTACTCGGGATGGATCACGAACAATTAACGTTTCATCATCGCAGTAGAGATATGCGGTTGACTGATGTTGCTGGAAACGTGATTAGTGAAATCATTGCCTGATCAAGTGTGTTTTCTAAGTCTTACAGACAGGATGATTTTGACAAATGATCGTGCGCATGTCATAGAATAGAGCAATGATCAGACTCAGCACTCTATTCCTTTTGTTCACTGTGAGTTGGCTATTTATGCCATCGTCACGAGCAGGGGAATTGGCAAAGCGAATTGATTCCATCATTAAGAAACAAGCGGATGGTGAATTGGCACAGGTGTCATCCGACGCTGAGTTTCTGCGGAGAATCTACCTCGATCTCAACGGCATCATCCCAACGTACGAAGAGACCGTTGCTTTTCTCGATGACCGCGATAAGAACAAACGCACAAAGCTGATTGATATTCTCTTAAACGACAGTCGCTATGCCGTTCGCNTGCGGGAAGCCGTTACTGTCATGCTCCTTGAAAGACGAATTGGCACCACAACACCAGTAACGAAGTGGAATCAATTCCTGGAATCGGCATTTTCAAANAATAAACCTTGGGATCAGGTTGTTCGCGAAATAATTACCGCCGACGCCGGTAATGAAGAAACCTATGGCTCGCTAAANTTCTTCACCGCAACCGGTCGGACCGTACATGACCAAATGACTCAGGATGTTGCGAGACTCTTTCTTGGGATGAACATTCACTGTGCAAAGTGCCACGATCATCCAAGCGTCGATGATTACAAGCAATCAGATTACTTCGGACTGCTGGCATTCCTAAATCAAACAAAAACCGCAAAGCACACCGGAGACAACAAAACATATTTGGTTGAAGGTGTCAGCACAGGCAAGCTGGAATTCCAGTCTGTATTTGAACCGGACACGAAACATCACGTTGGCCCGCGACTGCCAGGGCTGGTTGAAAATGATGTGCACGTCTTCGAATCAGGTGATGAGTTCGAGCAGGATCCAAAAGACGGATTGCCAGGCATCCCAAAATTCCGACCACGCATGCTGCTGGCGCAGCAATTAGCTTCGAGTGAAAACAAACAGTTCGTTCAAAATAGCGTAAATCGATTTTGGTACCTGATTATGGGGCGTGGCTTGGTTCATCCTCTTGAAATGATNCATAGTGATAACCCACCATCACATCCCGAGCTACTGGAACTTCTGTCAGCTGAATTTGCCAATTCTGGGTTTGACGTCAAGCATCTGATTCGTGAGATCGTTCTTTCAGACTCCTATCAACGATCGAGNCAACTTGCTGAAGATGAGACCGAGCAAAGTTGCCCGCCAGAATCATACAAGGTAGCGATAAGTAAGGGACTCACCCCGGAGCAAGCTGCCTGGAGCATTATGCGAGCTACAGGTGTTCTTGCAGAAATGCAAAATGCTAAACCCGATCCGGACACGACATTTTCCTTCAANGATTACATCAATGACCGGATCCCGGCCCCATCAAATCTTCAAGATACGATGACTCTCTTTGTTTCAGTATTCGGCAGTCCGCCCGGTGTTGCAGAAGTTGAGTTTCAACCCTCTATGGGACAGGCGCTTTTCCTGATGAATGANAAGCTGATNCTCGAATGGCTAAAACCGCNGGAAGGTCGNCTGATACNNAAACTTGAAATGATTNAAGATGACGCNCAAGTTGCCAAAGAACTGTATGTCACTGTTTACTCACGATATCCGACTGCGGAGGAAGTCGCNNTNGTTGAGNAATTCCTCNANGGGAATTCACANCGACGCACAGATGCAATTGCTGAGTTTGCATGGGCAATGATCACTTCTGCAGAATTCAGACTGAACCACTAGTAAATGCACCTAGTAAGTACACCCAATCCATGAATCCTTATAAATGCAACCAACCTGATCATGATCTGTCTCGCCGGCAAGTACTCGGTGCGCTGACAGGCGCGGCTGCAGGAATGGGAGTGAACGGGTTACTTTCTCCTGCGATCGCTGACCAACTGAAGTCAAAGCGAAAGCAGGTTTTGTTGATTTGGCTCGATGGTGGTATCAGTCAACTTGAGAGTTGGGATCCAAAGCCAGGGACGGAATTCGGTGGACCATTTCGGGCGATACCAACATCGATTCCAGGTGTACATATAAGCGAGTTAATGCCCAAGACCGCTGAGCAAATGCACAATCTGGCTGTGGTTCGAAGTATGTGTACTAAGGATGAGAACCACTCATCTGGTGTCCCCCGCATCCTCAGAGGCGACCCAAAAAATCGTGGCGTCACCTATCCATACCTCGGAGCTGCAATGTCTTACCTTCGTGGTGACGAACAGATCGATTTGCCAAATTACATATGGGTGAAGCCAGGGTCGGGTGGCTTTATCTGGCAACACGCNGGNTTTCTCGGTGCCAAGTACGGAGCATTAGCTCTTGGTGATGGNAAACCGCCAGTCCATATTAATCGCCCAGCAGAAATCACCGACGCAAAGGACTCTTCTCGAAATGCCATTCGCCGGCAGCTAAATGAACAATTCCGGCTAGGACGACGTGCCGCAGATGTCGATGCATATGACTATTCGTTTGAAATGGCTGAAAAGCTCATTAAACGGAAAGATCTGTTTGACGACTTCACACCCGTCGAAAAGGACCGATACGGTACTCATCCATTGGGTCGACACATATTGCAGTCCAAAAGGCTAATTGAGGAAGGCGTTATGTTTGTCCAGTGCCACTCGTATCACTGGGATACGCATGGTGACAACTTCAATATGCACCTGGACCTCGTTCCTCAAATCGACAAACCGTTTGCGGCGTTGATTGAGGACTGGGAACAATCAGGCATGCTCGACAATGTACTCGTTTTACTCATGTCTGAGTTCGGTCGAACACCGAAGATTAACCAGCGGCTTGGCCGTGATCATTGGCCTGAAGCCTGGTCGCTTGCAATGGCAGGATGTGGATTGAATCGGGGGGTAGTGCTTGGAAAAACAACTGACAACGGTGCCTGGGTCGACGACCGTGAAATTGATATTGGGCATATTTTCCATACCGTCTTTAAAGCGATGGACATAAACTCTCATACCACGGAATATCACATTGACGGGCAACCACTGCCGATCGCCCACGACGACTATGGCGTAATTGAGGAGCTTCTATCATGAGTGTCTCTTCAGCCATACCATTTGATGTTACGAAAGCGTGGGTGCAAACCAAGTTTCAATGGCAACGCCAGATTACCGCAGCCCGATTTAGTCCTTGCGGGAGATTCGTGTTCGCCGCGGGTATCAATGGTGCCATTATCCGATGGGACCTTGAAACAGAACAACAAGTCTTGTTTGAATCACATGACACGTGGGTTGGAGATTTCGCATTTGATAGTGAATCGAAACGCATGTATTCCGGCGATTATCACGGTACGCTTACGTGCTGGGATTATAGTCTCGACCAGCCTAAGCAGATTTGGCAAAAGGTAGGTTCTCATAACGGTTGGATTCGAAAAGTAACGGTCAGTCCAGATGGTTCGAGAATTGCCACAGGCGGTAATGACCTATCGGTTCGAATCTGGAATGCAAAGGGAAAATCGACCGACCAGTTAGAAGGTCATCAGGGATATATATTCAGCCTAATTTTTCATCCGGAGACAGGTGACATCTTTAGCGGTGATCAGCTAGGCATGGTTCGCCAGTGGAATAAGAAAGGTAATCTTATTCGAGAATTCGATTTATCGGTTCTTCATACTCGGCTCGATAATTTTCTGGCGCATGTGGGCGGTGTGCGATGTATGGCCATTGATACCACTCGCAACCTATTGGCGTGCGGCGGTTTCACAAATGCCAAAAGCAATTCGTTTTGTCCGGGTGATCCGCTGATATCGATCATTGACTTGGAGTCTGCTACCGAGGTGATACAGCTCAAGCCAACGATTAAGGCGGACGGACCCATCAATGGGATACGTTTTCTATCAGACGGTACGCTGGTTGGTGTTGGCGAAGGGCAGGCCGGAGCATCACTTTCGTTTTGGGATGTTGAAAAGTCGGAACCGATACATGCCATTAAGATGCTCAGCGGATACGAAGTAGACGTCCATCCGGATGGAATGCGACTGGCCGTATCACGATACGAGACAAATGGGCGTACTGGCAACGGTCGGCATGTAATGCCGGAAGAATACGTCAGCAATGATGGGCTCGTAGAGGTCTACCAGCTTTCAGAAAAACCAATGGAAGACGCGGACAGCTAATAGCCATCCTATAACAGCTTCCAAGTGGCCTGTCTCAATTGCGCGAATTCAGACGAAGCAAGCTTCTCATACCAGACGGTCACAAACATTCCATCGGACCGTTGTATTGTCGATGGATAGCCAAGATCATATCCCACAGCATCATCTGACAAAGTGATCGGTGCAGACCAAGTCTCTCCTTTGTCTTCACTGATCCGCACTTGATTTCCAAACGGCGTGTTACGATAGCCGTATGACATAAGCAAACGCCCGTCGTCGAGTTGAAGCAAGTGTGATGGGAATCCCCAAACGCCTATCGAGTGAACCGGCGACCAAGTCCGGCCACCATCAGTTGATTCACATTGCAGCGTCTCACCGGCGCTTTTGGAATTGTGGTTTCTGATGTGAGCGATAATCTTTCCACTCTTCGTCTCCACCGCGTGTAATTCGTGGTACTTACGGTAGTCATCGCCGTCACGTGCCGAAATCGTACTGTGCATTTTCCAAGTACGTCCATCGTCCGTGGAAACCGCAGCTCCGATTTTTGGTTCTTCGGTCCAAAGTTGTTTGCCCGCATAGAACAGCGTTCCATCTTTAAGCTCAATTGGGCCGTGTGGGCTATGTACCAAGCACCGATAGGGTCGCGACCACGTCTTTCCACCATTCCCCGAACGAAGCATCCAGTTTCCAAGGAGGTTATTTCGTTGTGTTTCATTCAGTTGGTTGTGAACACCGTTCCATCGCGCCATTCGTGCTGCATCCCAGTCTTGCGTCTCATTTGCTTTCACGAGAATAGGTTCATATGCAAGTGACGTAAACGTTGTAGCCAACAACGTACCTTCACTTGTTTCGAGAATCCCGGCATCGCGGTCGTCTATTGGAGTGTCCATAATGACCTGGCTGTATGACCAGGTCGCACCACCGTCATTTGATCTCATCAGCTCAACGCGTCCGAACGGACACACGTGTGTCTCACGGCCACCGGAACAGACAAGTAGAAGTTGGCCATTCTTTCGTTGAGCCAAAGTAGGCCAGCCGTGATACTTCTCTTTTTGAAGAGAAATCACCTTCTGTTCAGTGACTTCGATCTTTATCCCGTCTGCGGCCAGTAATTGTGGAGTCGCGAAGGCACTGACACTCGTGGCAAGCGTGGTACCTAGAAATGCACGGCGGTTGGAAGGGTGTTTGATAATGCTCATTGATTGCTCGTACTAAATAGAGTCGCGATTGGTGTCTAATTTGTCAGAAATCACACTCCTGATTATATAAGTCCAGAGCCCATTTCGCCGCGCTACCTTTGAAGTCTGCGCCCAATCATGGAAAATAGAATGCTGAAGAATTAACCAAAGGGAAACACCCAAGCATGCGTATTATTTCAACGTTGTCTTTAGCTATCTTCCTGACATTTATGTCTACGAGTTTCGGGCAAGATGAAGACAAGAAACCAGCCGATCCTGCACACGCCGAGAAAATGGCTAAGAGTCTCAAGCTATTTAAGACCACGGTACGGCAAGTGCTCGTATCACATTGCCTGCAGTGTCATGGCGGTGAAAAGACAGAGAGCGATTTTTCAGTTGCTACCCGAAAAGAGTTTTTGGCTGGTGGCGTAACCGAGTTAAAAACAGAAATCGGTAAAGCCAACGAGAGTTATTTTGCGGATTTGCTCTACCATCGTGAAGAACCCGCGATGCCGAAGAACAGCAGTAAGCTAAACGACAAGATCCTTGGAACAATCATGACCTGGATCGATTTAGGAGCAGCATATGACAGACCGCTNGTCGAATCTGACAAAGAACTAGACGCGTGGACTCGACGACGAATCGATCAGGCTCAAAAGGACTATTGGGCATATCAACCACTTGCAATAGTCAAAATCAGATCGGACCTCCATCCAAATCCTCAGAATCCGATCGACCACTTTATCGCAGCGGGAATTGAAAAAAGCGGGTTGGAGGTAAACAAGAAAGCGCCAAGTCCATTACTAGTCAGGCGCATCTTCCTCGACATGCTAGGCATGCCACCCACATCAGCAGAAATTGCAACGTTGATGGACAATCCCGCAGACAAAGTACTATCCGCGACAGTCGATTATGTTTTGTCCGACTCACGCTATGGAGAGCGTTGGGCGCGGCATTGGCTTGACGTTGCCAGATTCGCAGAAAGCCACGGATTTGAGCACGACTACGATCGACCCCATGCATACCACTATAGAGATTTTGTAATTAAGGCATTGAATCAGGATATGCCATACGACCGGTTCACGCGATTCCAGCTTGCCGGAGATGAGATCGAACCAAATAACCCGTTAGCCATGATGGCGACAGGGTTTCTAGGTGCTGGGGTATTTCCGACACAGATTACCGCTAATGAAGTTGAGCCATCGCGCTACGATGCCCTTGATGACATGGCGGCGACGACCGGCACCGCGATGCTTGGTCTTACGATCGGGTGTGCCAGGTGTCATGATCATAAATTTGATCCCATCCCAAGTGCAGATTACTACCGATTCACTTCGACCTTTACAACGGCTGTCCGTTCCAACCAGCAAATTGAAATGCCAGATGCTGACTTGCCGCAACGCCTAGCCGCATTCGAGGCGAGTCATCAGCCTTTTGTGGATGCGGTTAAGGAGTACGAANCAGCAAGGCTTCTTGAGTCATTTGTGAAATGGGAAGCGTCTCAGGGAGATCAGCCGAANTATAGTTGGTACACAATGAAGTTCTTCGATGTTACATCGGAGAAAGGATCGGAAATCAAACGATTAGANGATGGNTCATTNAAGGTCACACCATCGTCTGCAACGAATCAAGAGTCATTCACTTTTGAGTTTCATAGTCACAGACGAGATATACGTGCAATTCGAGTAGAGGCTTTTGCTGATCCAACGTTGAATGCAGGTGGCCCCGGACTTGCTTCAAATGGCAATTTCCAATTCACAAATCTACATGCTGGAATCGCACCACTTACTACACCAAACGAACTAAAGGATGCAAAATTCACAGCAGCACGCGCTACTTTTAATCAAAACGAAGGTCTTCATGTTCGAACGGTGATTGACGATAAACCAAATACTGGTTGGGCAATCGANCCGGAGTTTGGTAAAGATCACGCCGGGATTTTTACATTAGCAGAGCCGCTTGATGATGAGTCTGGCCACCGGTTGAGAATGACATTGTCATTTAACGGTAACACTAAGCANATATTCGGTCATTTCAAAATTACCGTCGGAGCANATCCTGACGCAGAATTGCTTGGCCCGAGCGTTTCTGAGAATGTGGCAGCGATACTGGAAAAACCACACGATGCTCGTAGCGANGATGAAATTCAATTGGTGTTGCAGTGGTATAAATTTCAGGATGCGACTTGGAAAGAACTGGATAGCAAACGCAAAGCACACCTAAAGGAAAAGCCAACAACCAATGTCGAAACCGTCATGATCGTGAGTGAAGGTGTAACACCACTACGCCATCACACACAAGGCAAAGACTTCTTTGAAGAGTTTTATTTCCTCAAGCGTGGAGATGTGAGACAAAAGAATGGAGAGGCGAGTCAGTCGTTTCTTCAGGTGTTATCTCCGGAGGTTGATAGTATCGACCGTTGGCAAGAGTCGCCCGAAAACAGCGGTAAAACATCGGGCCGTCGTCGCGCTTTGGCAAACTGGATGACCGACAGTGAACANGGTGCAGGAAATCTCCTGGCACGTGTCATTGTCAACCGACTTTGGTATCACCACTTTGGTCGTGGTATCGTCTCATCCACAAACGACTTTGGCGTCCAAGGNGAATTGCCAACGCATCCGGCACTACTAGATTGGCTCGCTGCTCAGTTAATCTCATCTGACTGGAGTCTTAAGCACATCCATCGTTTAATCCTGTCAAGTTATACCTATCAGCAATCATCAGAGTTTGATTCAAAATGGTCGATCAAAGATCCGCAGAACAAGTTCGTCTGGCGATTTGCTCCTCGACGGCTCGAAGCAGAAGCCATCCGTGACTCGATCCTGAAAGTTTCCAATCAGCTTGACGACACGATGTACGGAGCAGGTACTCTGGATGAATCGATGAGACGGAGGAGTATCTACTTCATGATTAAGCGGAGTAAGCTCATCCCAATGTTACAAGTGTTTGATTCTCCTGAACCGCTGGTTAGTCAAGGACAGCGACCAACGACAACCGTTGCACCTCAAGCGCTTTTGTTGATGAATAATCCAAACATCAGGCAATACTGTGTGGATGGAGCAAAGCAGTTGTTAGGTGAATCTTCAGATGAGACCGCCGTTGTGCATGAACTCTATATGCGTAGTTTGAGCCGGGAGCCGAGCAAGCAGGAGATTCAGCAGGCGGTAGCTTTTCTCTCACAACAAACCGAATCCTATAAAAGTACGGGTGTTTCAACTGCTGAGCAGTTGGCAATGGCTGACCTTATACAGGTAATGCTCTGCCTAAATGAATTCTGCTACATCTATTAAGGTACGTAAGAATAATCGAAATGAATGATCTTCAAATCACAAGTGGTTTAACCAGACGTCAACTTCTGCAGAGAAGCGGTGGAGGTATGGGAGCAATTGCTCTAAGTGCATTACTTGCAGGCACAGGATTAACCTCTAGTGCCAATGCTGCCAAGAGTGCCCTTGCGTCTCGCTCTGCACACTTTCCGTCTAAAGTAANAAGTGTCATCTGGCTGTTTATGAATGGCGGACCAAGTCAGGTTGATACGTGGGACTACAAACCGGAACTTGCCAAACACGATGGGCAGGAATTAGAGGGATTCGACAAGAACACAGGATTCTTTACTGGGAATGTCGGACCGATCATGAAGTCCCCGTTTCAATTCAAACAACATGGGGAATCCGGGACATGGGTTTCTGAAATTTTCCCGCAGATGTCTAAGCATGTGGACAAGATGTCCTTCATTCATTCATGCCACACGGAATCCAATAACCACAGCCCAGCTCTCTTCATGATCAATACGGGNATGAAGCGAATGGGATTCCCGTCACTTGGATCCTGGGTAACATACGGACTTGGTACAGAGAATGAAGATCTCCCGGCNTTTGTAGCAATGTCAGATCCACTTAACCGCGGTCTGCCAAAAGGATATGCACAAAACTGGGGAGCGGGTTTTCTGCCAAGTGTGTATCAGGGAACGTGGCTCAAGCCCAATGGAAAACCTATTGATAACCTTGATCCCGCTCCAAACGTAAATGGCGATCAACAGCAAGCGATGTTGTCATTCTTGAANATGCTCAATGAACAGCATTTTGAAACNCGTCCGGAAGAAGTCGAGCTTGAAACGCGTATNAATAGTTTCGAGCTGGCATTTAGGATGCAGAAGGCAGCNCCGGAAGCGTTGGATATTGCCATGGAATCTCAGGAGATGCACGATCTATACGGTGTTGGAGTAGATCGTTGTGATCACTTTGCNAAGCAGTGCCTGATGGCNCGGCGCCTCGTGGAGCGCGGTACGCGATTNATTCAGATCTACAGCGGCGGAAACGAAAATGCTCGCAGTTGGGATGGCCACAACTCAATCTCCAAAAACCATGGCCAATTTGCCGGTGAGACCGATCAGCCAATTGCCGGCCTGCTTGAGGATCTGGATCGTCGTGGATTACTGGAGTCTACTCTCGTGGTTTGGGGTGGCGAATTCGGTCGTTTGTCCATCGTCCAAAAAGGTGGAACGGGAAGAGATCATAATCCTCATGCAATGACCTACTGGATGGCAGGTGGAGGAGTGAAANNTGGCACGCATTACGGTGCNACNGATGAAATTGGNAATGTTGCTGTAGAAAANAGAGTGAGTGTGAATGACTTGCACGCAACNATTCTTCACTTATGTGGTCTTGATCATCAGAAGCTCACATTCAGATTGAATGGTCGNGACTTTCGCCTTACNGATGTTGCCGGCAACGTCGTNCACGATATTATCGCTTGAGGNTTGATTAACATCCCCCGGATCCTTTTCTCATGACTAGCAATGCGTTGCGAACATTTCTGTGGCCGACTGTTACGGTACTTCTTTCCATGTCAGTCGGATTGTCTNTTTATGCCATGGAGTTTCCGGTTCAGAAGGCAAGTGAGCTGAAGATTCCACAGGGGTTTAAAGCCGAGAAACTAATCGACGTACCGGGANATTATGCCTCGTTAATTAATTTTACGTTTGATCCACAAGGACGGATCATCGCATCGTCAACTGGCAAAGGTCTACTTCGAATCACACCAGCACCTCTTGGCCAAGCAGGCGGAAAAACACACATCGAAAGACTAGATGTGGAGATTGGTGCCGCGCATGGTTTGACTTATGCGTTTGGTAGCTTGTATGCGGTTACAGCTGCGGGTATTCCAGATACCGGTGTGTTTCGATTGAAAGATCTCGATGGGAAAGGAAATTTTGCTGCAGCAGAGATGATTTTGAAGATCCCAGGTCAGGGAGAGCATGGCGGCCATGGAATTGTCGTGGGACCACAAAACCAATGGCTGTATTTCATCGCTGGAAATGCTACCCAACTTCCCAAAGGTATCACTCGTAATCATGTTTCCAGTATCGAGCCAACGGAGTTTATGAAAGCACCGGCACATCAGGGATTTGTAATGCGTATTTCTCCTGATGGTAAAAAACGTGAAGTGTTTGCACACGGTCTACGGAATTCGTTTGATATCGCTTTTGATCAATTCGGTGAATTGTTTACATACGACTCGGATAATGAAGGATTTATGGGACTGCCATGGTACCGTCCGACAAATCTATATCACCTGACAAATGGTGCAGATTTGGGCTGGCGCCAAAGCGAAGATAATCTTCAATCCTACTATCCGGATAATCCACCACCGGTGAGGGAGGTAGGACCGGGCTCACCCACGGGTATCGCATTTGGATACGAAGCGGACTTTCCAATGAGATTTGCAAATGCGTTATTTGCCTGTGATTGGAGTTACGGCCATATTTATGCCCTGCATCTACAACAGGACGGAGCATCGTATTCGGCTGATTGGGAATTCTTTATTAGTGGACAACCATTACCGGTTACCGATATTGCAGTAGGTAATGATGGAGCACTCTACTTTACAACGGGTGGCCGCGGTAATCCTTCGCAACTTTATCGTGTGTATTACGATGGGCCGGTGGATCGCCGAATAATCTCAAATCCAAAACCAAGTGAAGTGGTGCTGCTCCGACGGCAACTGGAATCATTTCATCGCATTGTCGACCCAAAAGAGCTCAAGATTATATGGGCGAACCTTGGTTCACCTGATCGGGCAGTGCGCTATGCAGCACGTGTGGCTCTGGAATACCAACCGATAGCAAGTTGGAGTAGTTGGTTGGATGCAGATTNTTCGCATTCACAGGTTCTTGAAGCATGCATCGTCTTGGCTCGNAAAGGAGACCTAAACCTGAAACAAAAGATTCTCGACTCTGTTGAGAAATTGCCGTGGAGCGAATTAAACCATCTACAGCGCCACGCAGCAATTCGGGTACTTAANCTGGCATCACAGCGAATGGGATCGTTTACTNGCGGCCAGCGAGATCAAGTCTTAAGGGTCGTTGATCGCTANTANCCGAGTCAAAACAAAAGTATTGATCGAGAATTAGCAACTCTGTTGTTCAATCTGGGNACGGAAGACTTNGTTGATCGNACGCTCACGGTATTAGAAAACTCCGATTCTATGATGCAGCAGATTCACTATCTAAGGATGTTCGCATCAACCGGAGTAGAGGGCTTTACGGCACAACAAAAACAGCGATTAAGAGACTCGCTTGATGTAGGCGAATTTAAGGAACTCACCACTCGCAAGTACCGGGCGCAGAGCGAACAATTTGCTGCNCTAGCANNGCANTTGGGAATCTCGTTGGANGAGGATGTTGAGCAGNNGCAGCGACCGGTGGTTGCTGAGTGGACGTTGGAGGATCTGATGGAGAGCGTTGACAAAGAGTCACTAAANTCGGCCGTGCTCTCAAGTGGTAAGTCGGTATTTCGGTCAGCAAGATGTGATAACTGCCATCGTGTCGGTAGTAGCGGTGGTGTGCTTGGACCCAATCTAAATGGTCTTGCTGGAAGATATGCTCCGGCCGTTGTACTGGATCATGTGCTCAATCCGAGCAAGGTGATTGCACCTCAATATGCGCAGTCGATTTTTATTTTGAAAAGTGGGCAGCAGGTCACCGGTCAAATCGTGAATCTTGGCGGAGATAACTTTCAGGTGCGAGTCGATCCGTTTAAGCCATTTGCCAGACAGACCATTCGACGTTCGGACGTGGAGCAGATCGTTCGGTCAANAACTTCACTCATGCCAACCGGACTACTCAATACATTTACACGCCATGAAATCAGGGATCTGATTGGCTACTTACTTTCACCGGACGAGGACAGCACTACAGCGGCGGACAGATTAGACCAATAACAGCATCGGTTATTGAGCGACAATTTAGTCGTTAATTGCCTGTCGGTGCNGCGTTATTACTTTCGTTCCGGGAACAATGAAAACGGAATACCTTGCCCGTAATCAGGAGGCAGGTTTTTCACTCCAGGGTATTCGCCTGTGTCTTTCATACCGTTGCGAATGTAATTACTCTTAGACAAAACGGCCATTCTCTGTTCAGTAGTCCGTCGGGCTTGCTGTGGTGTAGTAATTACATGCGGTGTGATGAGAATCACTAGTTCAGTTTTCTGATCCACATTGAATTCCTTACGGAATAGTTGCCCAATGGTTGGCAAGTCACCAAGTAGCGGCACTTTTAATTGCCGGCGTACAACACGTTCTTCAACCAATCCACCAATCGCAACAGTCAGACCGTCTTTGGCTACGATTGTGTTTACCGTTGTTGCATTACTGATTACTGGTCGGGATACGGTTTGTTCTGCCGAAATCGGTATGGAATCCTGTTTACCCGTGTCATCTCCCGTGCGTTCCTGGAAGATAGTCATCGTAACAGTGCGATCGGCGTTGATTTTGGGAAGCAACATCAATGTCGTGCCAACTTGTTGTTGTGAAGTCGCAACGGTAGTTCCTTGGGCCTGACCACCAACCGATGTGTTGCTGATCGTCGTCGCTCCGTCGGTTAATCTCCGCTGTTCACCGATACGCAGTGAGGCGGGGCGATTGTTCGATGCCAATAACATTGGTGTAGCAACAATGTTCACACGATTCTCTTGTTCCAGTAATTGCACACGTGCACGGAAGTTATTGTTTAGGAATTGGTAAACAAAGGTTGAACCTTCGGCATCCAGTTCGAAGTTTCCTGTACCCATCGCGTGTGCTTGCTGGAGCATTGTCGTGGAACTACCAAGGATTTCCTGTGTTGCTGTGTTTAATACGGTGCCCGTTATTGGATCTCCATCATCGTTTGTGATCTGAGTCCGATCACCGGTTGTCATTTCAAAATCAAACGCCGACTGGAATTCATCGCCGAGAGTTACTTCCAGTATTTTGACCTCAAGCAATACCTGTGGTGTTGGACGGTCAAGCTCGTCTATAAGCTGTTCGATGGACTCCATCGCTTGCTTATCACTCGTGCGGACAATAATCATGCCGTGTTGTTGATTTATCGCGACGTGAATGGGTGGCTCTTGCGAGGTGACTTCTTGTATCGTTTCCGCATTGGCACCACCGGTTTCGGAGCTCGCTGATGCAGTTTGCAATGCCCGAATCTGGTCGGAAGTGAGTTGTTGGTCATCTGGGAGGATTTCATTACGCCTGCTTACGGCATCAGCAGAGAAGCCACGTTGAGCCTGACCACCGCCCATGCCACCCATACCCATGCCTCCCATGCCCATCATACCCATGCCTCCCATGCCCATCATACCCATGCCACCCATACCTCCGGCAAAGGGGCTTGCATTCATACCGCCGAATCCACCCATCATTCCACCGAATCCGCCGCCCATGCCGCCACCGAATCGGCCCATACCGCCGCCCATACCGCCGCCCATACCGCCGCCACCCATACCACCCATCATTTGCATGGTCATGGCAAGAGTTTGAGATTGCATACCAGCTTGGGCAAGAAACTGATCGTCGTAGAATCTAGGCAAAGATAAAAGCACGCGTTCTCCATACAAATCTTGTATGTGCTGCGCGATACTGAACACGTTTGGGTGCAGTAGAGTGAAGACCTGAGTATCGTCTTCTCGATAAATGACCAGATCCTTTGAGTATTCCTCGGTTGTCATGATACGAATCAGCCCGACTTCAGCTTCTTCGCGATACCATAATCCAGATACCTTACATATTGTCTCAATAGCATCAATTGTTTTAATGTTACGCAGATATACGGAGACTTCTTTTTCACCAGCGTCAGTCGTAGCTACTACGTTAATGTTAGAAATTTCAGCTATTAAACGAGAAGCGTCACTAACAGCGCTTGTCTTCAATTCTAAAACAGAAATTACCTTATTCTTTGAAGCTTGATATTCCGCAGTTCCAAGTTTTTCTTCCTGTGCGGTTGATAGCGATGTCTGGAATAATGCGCAGAAGAATATCAATGCAAATCGAAAATGAATACTAGTAGTCACTGAACTAAATTCCTTAAGGGAGACTATTTGATTACGACGTAGTCGCCGTTACTTGAACGCAATAAGACAAACGATGCGTCAGTTTTTGCAATGGAATAAAGCTCACCGTTGACGACGATCTCATCGCCAGGTTGCTTAATTACGGTTTCCCCCCCGGAATCTCTAAGCAAAACTCGCAGGACATCCCTATTGCCGCCAATTGCACCGGTAATAGTGGGACCCTTGAGAATTGGTTTATCGTCAATTTCAACTTCGAGTTCCATATCGAAGTTCGCTGAAAATGCTTGTTGATCTTGAAAATCAGATAAGTTCGAAGAATCAGAATCTGTGTTTGCGTCAGTTACCGTTATCTTTGGTGTAGGTTGAGTTCGTTCACCGGACGGTTTGTATTGAATGTTATACTGTTGAGGGAATCCTGCATTAGCATTTAAATCAGTAGAAGATTCAGAAGACTCAAAGTTTGCAGTTTGGTGGGCGGTACGAGCAGATTGAGAAGCTCGATTGGATGGATAGAGAGTTGGNTGGGCAGGCTGTTGTTGGCCGGGTGCCCTTTGTTGAGCTAATTGCTGNTGAGCCCATGAAATAGCTTGTTCATTTGTATTGGCGCCGTCAACGACGGCATTAATCTCTTGTTCGTTTAAATCNGAGCTCACACATCCTGTGATTGCTAAAAATGTAATTAGCGTAAACANAACNCCGCATTTATGCGGGTAATTTTGAACTGATTTGAGATACATGATCCGATTCGATTCCTAATATAATGCCTTCTTTTTGGGAGGGCGTGCCACCCCAAAAATCAGGTGGAATACTAGGAGGAATCAGGCTCTAGAAAAAGGTCAATTCGCCTTCAAAAAAGGCATTTTCTCTTTTTTTTACCAAACTATAATTGTTTCTGACAGCTCACCAACTTGAACCTCAACGTGCCCGTTGTCAATCGCCTGAATTCGTATCACCAGATTTTTACTGCCGTGACGAATTGTAATCTGATCCATGGTTCGTACGAAATAAATCTTATCGCTGATCTTTAATCCAGCAAGCATTTCAGTATCAGATTGTGCGTAGCTAACCAATTCGATTTCCGGAAGTATAGTGTTTTCCGTAACTGGTACAAATTGATTATTATTCTTGAGTTGTTCTCTTGAGATTTGATCGCTTGGTGCGAAAGGATCACGCGAAAGTGATTCTAGACGCTCCAATATTCTCTGTAGAGTCTCATTACGCTGGGTTTTGGTTTTCTTTGGACCTGTTGTTTCCGGAGTTTCGTTTTCCGGCTGATCAACTTCTTTTGCAGAATCATCAGATTCTGCATCAGTTTTTGNAGGCGTTTCNGTTACTTCTTGCGCAACGGTTCTGACCATAGAATTGTTGTTAAGAGAGAATAAAATCACCGAAAACAATATCAAAAATGGTGTATTTGACTTCATCAGTCTGCCCTTGCTAAAAAAGATATACATCTAGTTTACTTATCGCCTAATTTTTTTGCGATTCTTCAGTTTCTATTACACGGTACTCATATTCAACGCTGCCATGAAGAAGCTGTAATAGACAAATCCAACCATAGAACCTACGACAATAATCAAGACGGGCTCTGTTACCGCACTTAACCAGCTGATTCTTCGCTGTAATCTATCGTCGTAATACTGGCCTAAATCGTCCAGCACTTCTCCCAGGTTACCGGTTTGCTCCCCAACGGCGACAACTTGGGGAAACGTTGGAGGAATGATAATATCGATAAGACTTGAGGAAAGGCTATCTCCCTGCATGATCTTTTCGCGAGATTCAACAAGTCGTTTTCGAATTGCATGATTACTCATTGATCCAGCTGCAACTCGAAGTGATTCGATTAAAGGCAACCCACTTTGTAGAAGAATCGAAAGAGTAAAACCAAGACGTGTCATACCGGCGTAAGTGAGTATTCCACCAATAACNGGTATATCTAATAAAAAACGATCAATTTTAAGACGACCATTCGGTGAGCGATATGTGACTATGATCAGCACAACAGTTCCGATTGTGCCAGCGATAATCCAAGGTAACCACCGAATGGCTGCTTTGGAAAAGTCCATCAAAAACTGAGTCGANGCGGGAAGAGTCCCTCCTTTTAACTCTATAAATGTCGCGAATTTTGGAATTACGCCGTATACCAGAAAGAGTGAAACTAACACTGCGATCAAAAACACAAAGATTGGGTAAAACAATGCGGAAATCATTGTGACCATCTGTTCGAGTCGGCGCTCAATATCACTTGAGAGTCTCTTCATGACAGTGTCGAGCTCACCACTAGCCTCGGCACTTTCAATCATTTGTACAGTTACAGAGTTGAATAGCTTAGGATGCCGACTTAGGGCAGCTGANAAGCTTGTGCCGCTTTCGATGTCTTCCATGAGTTTGTCAATGATCTTGGCAAATGCAATTTTCGCGGTTTCCTGACGACATACCTGAAGGGCTTGTAGTAAAGTCAGTCCAGTTTGAAGCATCATGGAAAGCTGTCGAAAGAGCATTGCACGGTCACGCGCCATGATCGGCAGCACTGCAGATAACTTGTCTTTCAGACGACGTTTTTGCTGTTCAGCATCGGTCAATGCTGACGCCGACTCATTAATCTCCAAAACAAACAGACCGCGTTCACGTATTGCGGCGACTGCAGTGTCAAGCGAATCGGATTCCATAGAACCAGTTTGTTGCTGGCCATCTTCACCAATTGCTTTGTAATGAAAAAATGCCACGATTAGTTCACCCCACCTATCGTTGCCCGNAACATTTCATCCAAGCTGGTAATACCCAATGCAACCTTTTTAATTCCATCAGCTAATAAACTTGTGTGGTTTGCTTGAGCGTATTCCCGAATAGCCACTTCGGACTCTTGATTGGATATCATTTGCTGAGTGGTATCATCTGTCCAAAAACACTCGAACAGACCAATTCGACCGTGATATCCAGTGCCAATGCAATGAGGACAGCCGGCTGATGTATAAATAGTCTCGATTTCGTATTCACTCATGACCGGCTGTTGTGCTTCATTAGGTACTGCTTCTTCCCGACAATGTGCACATAACCGTCGAACGAGACGTTGGGCAATGGAGCCGGCCAAGGTAGCGCCGACCAAGTAGGGTTCACAACCAAAGTCCATTAGCCGGGTGACTGCCCCAATTGCGGTATTGGTATGAAGTGATGAAAAAACCAGATGACCAGTAAGTGCTGCTTTGAGCGAAATATCAGCAGTATCCAGATCACGAATCTCACCCACCATCATGACATCCGGATCATGACGAAGTAGAGAACGTAGCGCGGAACTGAAGTTGATCTTATCTGTCCCGCCAACCTGTACTTGTGAAATACCTGTTATCAACTGCTCAACAGGATCCTCGACAGTCATAATATTGCGTGTACCATCATTGATTTCACGTAAGGCACTATAAAGCGTTGTCGACTTACCGCTTCCTGTCGGTCCGGTGAGCAGAATAATTCCAAACGGTCGGCGAATAGCTTGTCGAAAAGCCTCCAAGTCATTATCAAGTAATCCAAGATTAGTAAGTGTGAGCTGTTCGTTAGAGTCACTGAGCAAGCGGATGGTGACTCGTTCGCCATAACGAGTTGGTATCACAGCGATTCGCATGCTTTGGTCCAGACCATTTTCTAACCCATAGAGAATACGCCCATCCTGTGGAGCACGACGTTCTGCAATATCTAATTCNGCCAAAACTTTAATTCTCGTCGTTAATGCATGGCCAAGATCACTTGGGATCGCACGAATGTAGACTTGAAGCATTCCATCGACACGAAGTCGTATTTGCAAATGATCGTCAATCGGTTCCACATGAATATCAGAAGCTCGCCTCAAATATGCTTCGTTGATTATTCGATCGAGGAGCGATGTTGCACTCTCAACGGAATCNCCGGATNTTGCACCGTTACTTCGAATCGCCTGTATTCTTCCAACAGCATCCAGAATGGCTTCGGGATCTGCCAGTGCNACATNGGCATTAATATTCAAATTACGTTGCACCGCCGAAATGCTTGCCAGATCATCCACTCCATAAGTGGCAAGAAGTATTTCCCCTTCATCGTCGATGATGGGGATAATACCGCGCTGATAGGCGATGTCAGGTAGGCTACTGATTAAATCCACGGCAATCTGACAACGCGCGAGATCTACAAAAGGGATATTGCGCTGCAGTGATACCGCGTGGTAGAAGCTGCGCCGTGGAATCCTGCAGCTTGAAACGATTGTGTCTAACAGAGCTGTACGAGATTGCCGTGATGACTTTTGAGCATTCAGGAATTGTTCATTGGACACGAGNCCATGTCCGATCGCAGCATCAATTAGTTCTTGGTCTGTAATTGGCATATGGCGATCCTTACTGATTTCCAAATACTTCGAATCCTCGAAGTCGGTCGAGTCGGGTCTTTAGCGCGCGCTGGTCTCGAGCCATGGGCATTGCTTGAGACTCAGTTAATACGCCATTGGCAACCAGATCTGCCAGTGCATATTCCGCCGTTTGCATACCTTCAAGGGAACCAAGTTCCATAATCGAGTAAATCTGAGCCGATTTGGATGTGCGAATCAGATTTGCTACTGCTGGATTTACAAACAGGATTTCTGACAACGGTACTCGCCCACCAGTTCTTGGATCCTTGATTAAGTGTTGAGCTACAACACCACGAAGGACCATGGATAATTGTTGCCGTAGGGCTAATTGCTCTTCGGCATCGAATACACCAATCATTCGATCAATGGCGCCGACACAATCGCCGGTATGCAGTGTTGAAAATACAAGATGTCCTGTTTCTGCCGCCGTTACCGCTGCGCGAATTGTCTCAGCATCTCGCATTTCGCCGACGAGGATTACGTCCGGATCTTCACGAAGTGATGACCTCACTGCGTCGCCAAATGTTGGAACGTCTGTGTACAGCTCGCGTTGGTGAACTAGGCTTTGTTGATTGCGATGAACGTATTCAATCGGGTCTTCAATAGTGATGATGTGCTTTGTTTGATCATGATTTATTTGATTAATTAGGCTTGCAAGTGTTGTTGTTTTACCACTTCCAGTTGGCCCGGTAATCAACACCAATCCGTCTGGCATAGCAATAAAATTTCGCAATTGTTCTGGCAGGTTTAGCTGCTCAAGCGTTTGAAACTCATTGTCCAGAAGGCGGATTGCAAATGAGACGTTCCCACGATCCCGATAGATGTTTACCCGAAATCGCTCGCCATCTGCGGATGCCATGGCAAGATCGACACTCTTTTGAGATTCAAATGCCTTGTACTGCTGGGCATTCGTAACTCCACGAGCGACTTCTTCCAGTTCTGCTGATGTGCTGAATTGGTCTGGTGATCGAACAAGTTGGCCTGCGATCCTAAAATATGGAGCTTCATTGCTAGATAAATGCAGATCTGAAGCGCCATCATCGGCCATTCGGTCGAGTAGGCGGTGAAATGTTGTGACAGTAAATGGCATCGTTGTGTCTCAGCAGATTGCGTTTTTAGAAGGCAAGCACTACTTGCATTTCAGGTATGAGAGCATTCGGTGATGTGGACTCCGGTATCGATACATCCATGCTGACAACGTACAAACTCCAAGGTAAATCATTGATGCTCTCAAGAAACACGAAGAAGCTCACGGCATTTCCGGATAGTTTGTATTGATACAGTTGAACTTCAGGNAGTTGATGGATTTGCTGCGCTTGCTCATACGTTATTACGGGCGCGCCATCTANGTAACGGATAGGATTGCCAGTCAGGTCGGTTAATGAAACTGATGGCATCATCCCGATTTCCTCGATGTTACGCACAGGTGTTGTTTCAAGGATGTCTAGCTTTAACGCGGCAGCAAGTTGCGCAATTTGGGAACGCATCGCCGTCNACTCTTCCATCGTATCTGACTTGGGAATCAGATCAGAAAGTAGCTGAGNTGTAAGGTTCTTTTGCAGGGAGAGATCTGATTTCGCATCAGTTAGTTCANCTTTTCGAGTTTTANATGTCTCTGTTANCGCAANGACTCCACCAGAGTCGNTAATAAACTGGCGATCCTGCTGAATATCTTGATTCAGATCTTCGATTTCNTCTTCTANAGCACGCCGTTGAACCTGATATGGATAAANAACNGAATCCAATGCCNNAGATTCCGCTGTGACATTACNGGCAAACAGNTTATTTANAAGGTCGGCACCTACACCACCTGTAANTCTNAGNTGNAANTACCCNAACAGCATGAGCATGACAAAGAACANGCCCATCATCTTTTTTTCTCGNGTGGTTCTTGTTGNCATTATGATTNCCCTNTGGTGTCATTCGCGTCGGAGTCNGTNAAGTCTACCGGAACGGTTATGGGAGAAATATTGAGAATGATCNGCCGTCCGTTGAGATNGAGTCGATTCTTTGCCNCACGTGTAGATTCGACCACGACTGNCATTTGATGTTCTGCTAATGCGGTAGCCAGTAATTCAACAAATTCATCAGCTTTNGCCTGNGTTAGCGACCATGCTTCAATTTGAAACGTTTGACCACTNCGTGAGCTCAANCGNTCCAGAATTACTTCGTCACCGACGGAATTCGCCACNATTTCAAAAAGGANACTATGAAAGCGCGTCCGATTANCTAAGGAGATCCCGATGAGCTCATTTCGCAACTGAATAGGCAATGTTTCTGCCTTANTTGTCTNAATTTCAGCATCTAGTNNNGCAGTTTNTTNTTTCAGTTGATTAACTTGATCCATTACATCATGTAATTCTAAATCGCTTTCANGAGTTCGATCACGTTNGTCAATAATTGGAGCCAAACTAGCTTTCATATACATTTCTNCACNCACAATAAGGGTAGCAATACAAATTGAAGCAAGCATTGGCTTATAGAAAGCACGCTGTTTGAATGGGATTGGTGGATCTTTTATTGGGACAGNGGTGAACCCAGTAGATGAATTAGATGCAAACNCGATCGCGCTATCTGCAATCTGNTNGATCAATGATGAAGGTGTTNCATCGCATGTAATCCCTTGGTCTGAGCCTTCAATGGCATTTTTGGTCAAGTCNGTTAGCTCTGGATTNACAGCTTTTATGACCTTCTTTNNACTACTAANGCGGTCGATTAAGCTCNGTATTTGGTCTTTGGAAACGGGTGAAATCGGAAGNGGTTGGACTTCAAATGACACCGGTTTACCATTGGCTAGATGGCAAATAGCGGCCGATGTGTNATGNATTTCGATGACACACCCAGTTTGTACTTGATTNCTNTTTGCAATTGNACTACNGGCAATTCCAGTTAGAGGCAAAATAGCATTTGCACTGATGCCGCTACGTTTTAATGCGGCATTCCAGATTGCTCTATCACTTCGTAACATGGCTGCAACGTGTCGGCTTTGATTTTGGCCTGGAATGGATCGCTCGGAAACAGACAAGCCAAAGACGAGTTCATCACCATGATCTTTTTCATGCAGCGATGATTGTAAACGCAGTGCATTGTCGACAGCATGTGAATCCAAAAGGCCAGCAGCGATTGCAGACTCGCCAATTGGAATTGAAGCACTAGCAGGATTGTCTACACGTTCTTGTTTTTGTGTTTCAATCAGATTCGCGAGTTGCTGATGAGACAGTGCACCTTGTGACACCAATATTTGGCCAAGCATCGGCGTCATGGGATTTGAGTCCACGTATGGTTGCATTTCCCATTCGAGCATTCTTGAAAATTCATCACCTGCAATGGAATTTTCCATATCANGCGGCAACTGAAGAGTCGCAACNGTTGCATCGCTTGTAACAAGCACTACTTCCTGATGCTTACCAAGCTGATGAACCACGCTTGCGACTGCCTCGTCAATAGTGGAAATCGGTACTTGGATAACACCTAAATCTGTGACAGATCCACTTGAAATGACTACTCCATGAAGACTAAATCCATCATGGATGATCACAAGCGTTGGAGTATTAGAGCGTACAGGCATTTTCTTATCGTCTATGGTGTGAAAGCTGACAGATTAAGTCGAAGGGTTGTTGAACTTCCTGGTCGGACCAGTACAGGAGTTGCATGAAATCGTGCTGCGCTGAAATTCAGCCCTGAAGCNTCGATTTGCATAGGATCCATGTCGGTGTACAGGTCGTTACTATCATCACCGTCTCCTTGAAGCATCTGAAATTCAATATTCCAGATGTTGATTGCAATTCTCGTTACGATGCAGTTATCCTGTCCGAATTGGATAATCGTTTGACCAGAACCGTTGTCCATTGTGAGAGCCTGATAGATAGCCTGTTGGGCAATGTCATTTGCACCACCGAGACTAATCAGTCCGGTAGGAATTGGGGATGAATTACCATCTCGGTCAACCCAAATACGAAAGTTGCCGCTAGAGGCAGTAATGGCACTGTCGATTAATCTGATTTGCTGAATTTCGTTCTTTTGGTTTGCAGCATTTCCGTCTTGAATCGTCCGGACATATACCGATGGAAATCCAATGCTACTTAACGGCACTCCTGCAGCATTACATCTAACCAGCAATACTACATGTTCTCCGACGGGAATACGAAGTGGACCATTTGTGCTCGCAGATAATGTGAAGATCCGACTATTCCCGCTCGGAATCTGTACGTGTATGTTGGTGCTTGGGTATTGCGCCCACTTCCAACCCGTTGCCGTTCCATCAATGGGATTGTCGGTAGCACGAGCATTGCAAGCTACGAGAAATACTCGGTAAGTAAAACCGTTTGCATTGTATTGATTTTCAAATACATTTCCTTCTGGTAAGTCGTTAAAGACTTCTACCCGTAAATCTCCAGCTGGAATACTCCAATCGTCCGGTACGATCCGGGAAATCACTTGGTCCGTATCGTATAAGGATGTTCCACCAGTTAAGCCGTCGCGGCCGGCACTGGAGAGTGTTAATGAACCGGTTCCATTGGCTGCTGGAGTGTCCCCAAAGAAATTCTCTCCGGTATAGGTTGCATCAGATGTGACAGCAAGTTGCCAACCATGGGTTAAATCCGACAGGGTATGACTGCCATTGACGGCTGATTGATTTACACCATCTACTGTATAGAAACCTGTTACCGCCCCGTTTCCCCAGCCATCTTGAAACAGTGCAGCACCGCTGGATTTAAAATCTGTAGTTGAGCCTATACCAAGATTTACATACGAACCATGAAAAAACTCTGTTGAACCGTTCGTCGTTTGCTGACCTCTAAATCCCTTGCCAAGAGATAGAGTAGTGATATTTATGGCATCACCGTTAATGTCGTTAAACCCCAGAGTTGGTGCAGGATCAAACACCGGTGTGACTAGTTGGAATGCTGGGAATCTAAGCGGGGTAGCTAAATCACGTACACCATAAGCGAGTTCCATCAGGTTTGCTGGTAACGCACCCATATCGGCGGTAAATCCAGATATCCCGCGATTATCTGACGCAGTGTTGATCAATGCATTATCAAAGTCAATCCCCTGATTCTTAGTTGCTTCGACCCGAAATTGATCCTGTGCGGTGCCGAGGTTTTCTGTAAGTGACACAGCACTTACAGCGAGAATAGAGAGAATAAATATGACTACGAGTAACTCGAGTAACGTAAAACCGTGATTCTGCAAGGTAGTATCCCGAAAGGTGAGTCTATTGTTCATAAATCCTCCCTTTCTTATTTGGATACATAATGAACGACATCGTCTTTGCCGCCAGCCGTTCCGTCATGCACACCACCTTCGTAGATGCCATTTTGCCCCATGCCAACCACCCAGCAAGTATTGTTTGATAAAAAATAACAGTAAGGTCTTCCCCATCTTGCAGGTAAAGACCCAGTAGTTAACTCGACAATAAATGTGCCGACAGTTTGGACATTAGGGTCAAATACAGCAGGAATTTGCTGAATTATTACGCCGGATGTTGGATCCCATTTCCCATCAGTCCAGGTTGCTGGAGTGTGAGCATGCGTGGCGGGCGTATAGGTTCCTGCACGTACAAAATGACCAGCATCTTTTATGTATGGCCCATTCCAACCACGACCACTCGAAATATCTATGGAGGCGAGTTTGTGACCTGTATTAGCAAGTGGGCTAGAACGCAGTGTTAATTGATAGAAATTTGATGGATGATTGAACCAGGCTGTACGATTAGATGCACTTGCGCTTGAGAGAAATTCAGGCCAATGATCGTCATTGTTTGGATCTATTACACCGTCATTTGCGACAAGATCAAATGGCCCTTGCTTCGGGAAATAGCCCGTATCGCGTTTGAAAGCCGCAATTGCTGAGGCTATCGATGCAATCTCACCTTCAGCGGTTTTATTTACGGCATCTCGTCGGATACCGGACAAGCCAAAGATCACTGCACCGGAAATTACGGATAAAATTGCTACAACCGCGAGCAACTCTAATATTGTGAAACCGGGTTTTGGCGTGTTAGATCTCATATGTTTGCTGTGTTGAGATTAGAATCGCTACTCGAAAAACGGAGTATTAGCCTAATTACCGCATATGAAATAGTGAAGTACAAAAACAACGCCGGGGTATCCACTACTGAGTAGCAGATACCCCAAGCGTCGCTTACACACATCGTTTGTACTCTGTGTTGCTGCTAGCTAACTTAAANNTTTTGACCAGTTGCTTCAGCAAATTCTTCATCAAGGAAGTCNCCACGTGGGTCGACAACTGCAATGATCTTNGCANNGGNTCCACTTATATCGAGTAGTACGCAGTAGTGGTTGTATTCATTCTTAGCAACAGCACCGTAGTAAGGAGCGTGACCAAGATTGGTGAAAACACCTTCACCGATGAGGCTTGAGTAGTTTCCAAGCCCTAGTACAACCAGTACGTCACCAACATTACCACCAACTTTGACAATGTTGTAATCATTGTCTCCAGCATTCCAAATCGCCAGTGGAATNGCTGTTCCAGCTGCAGCTGCTACGTAGTAACCGCGACCACGATTCTTATTGGTCGGACGTGGAGCGTCGAAGGCATGCTGTGGAATAGAAATCGCAGAGAGATCACCAACTGTAGTNNCATTTCCGGCAGCATCTTTAATATCAAGTGTACCACCTGTACCATTACCTTTAAGATCCAGGTATCGAATCTTGGTAATACCAGCAGCTACTAGCGGAGCTGGGTCAACCTCAGTCACTGTGAATTTTCCAGCAAACTTACTTCCAACGANAGCGGCTGTAACACCACCAGTTGCGTCNNTTGCTGAGCTGTCCGCTTCAGCTGGAANATGCGTTGGAGTATCCGGTGTAGCTGCAATTAGGCTTTCCAAATTATTTGGAAGCACACCTTCGGTTGCTTCAAAGACGCGAAATGCTTCTTCAACAGCAGCGATTGAGTGAGTAGCTGAACCTTTAGCAGCNTTAGTTTCCAGACCACCATAACTTGTGATAATTGCTCCACCAACGATTGCGAGCATGGCAACGACCATGAGCACTTCAAGGAGCGTAAAACCAGAAGGTTTCTTATATGACTTTTTCATNGTTTTAATTTCCATTTAGCAGGAAAGCAGTTTATTTAACTCANCCGNTNNAACTCNCAGCGGCCATTCTTTTTNATTTGAAATCGAGATACATNAAAAACTAANAAGNAACCCTTATTAATATCATGTATCAATAAGAAGGATGTTAATCCTAATTTTCGGCTTTGACAACTGCTTAAACCCCTTTTATGCAAAAAAATATGTTTAAAATGCTCTTTTATTGATATCAAGTATCAATAAAAGAGNAAAATATGTTGTTTATTGAGAATCGGACCTAAGGTAGTTATGTTTTACCACTCAAATCAGCTTGATTCCGGTCGCAATACATACCATCCTCTGGCGGTTGATGATAAAGATATCTCCAAGCGTTTAGATGCTCAGACCATTTTGCTAGATATAGAGTTTCCATGAATCGGGCCCTAAATTTGAAAGCAAATTTGCTAAACAAAGACAGGCATGTACTCAATCGGTAATTGAACTCAGGCAGATATTTTTGGGGATACAAAAATAGACAATCTATAACTAGCGGGCCAATTTCACATTTGTATAGAGAATTTCGCCATGTTCATCATGATGCGTGAATTCAAGCGATGCTGGGCTGTCAGCGGTGCTGGGTTTACTGCGGATGTGCAAGAATCCGCCAGATGGTGGGTCCTGATTGTACAAATGGGTGATTTTGGCATCCGGGTCAGTGCTCTCCGGGTCCCCGGGTTTGCGTCCCGGTCGTGAATTGGCATCGATCAGTGCGCCGGAGCTGAATTCTTCAATACCACTTGAGTCTTTGGCATGGTACTGCCAATGTCTGTCACCGCAGACAAGAAAGAAATTCTGAAGTCCAGCTTCTTTTACAAAGCCAAAGAATTCCTCGCGCTCATGACGAAAGCCACCAAAGTTAGTGTGATTATCGAACTTGCGAGCGTCATCTGGTCCGATCATCGGCGTAGGAGAGATTAGGACCTTAAATGTTGCGTCGCTTTGATGAAGCGTTTTCTTGAGCCATTCCTTTTGTTCCGCNCCCCAAATAGTCTTTTCCGGGCTTTCTTCCATCGCATTTGGGCTTCTATATATACGACCTTCCACAAACCAAACTTGCAGGTCCTTACTGATTCGATGCGTGCGATAAGTCTTAGCTGTTAAATCATTTTCTGCTGGTGCGTACGGTAGCTGCTCAAGCATGATGCGAACTGCTTCGGCCGGGCTTGGCTTATGNTCTCCGGTATTGTCGCCGTCATCTATGCGATAATCGTGATCATCAACTTCCCAATACGTCGGTACCTGTGAAAACAAATCTACATACCGAGGCTGAACAAACTGTTCGTGCCACTTTTGTCTCATTTCTTCGATAGTCTCAGCTCGCGGTTCTTTTGGTGTGTCGTAGTAGACGTTGTCACCTGTGCCGACAAAGAAGTTGGGTTTAAGCTTCAAAATCGAAGCAAGTGCCGGATAACCGAGGTGTTTATCCAGACCACGATATGGTTTGGGTAAAGCTGTGTTGTTGTGCTCGAGATGAATCTTCTTATCGATTCTGTTATCACCGTGAAACTTCGCATAATTCATTCCTGTGACAACAACAAACGAGACATCACCTTCATTACTCTTTCCAGGATGTGTTTTGAAATATGCTGTTGGCCCACGCTTGAGCTTATTTTTGTCACTTCCAATCCACGTTAGGCACGCGTAATTGGTATCAGGCTTTAGCCCCTGGAAGTTAGCTCGCACGATGTAATCACGAACGGGCGAGGCAAGCATAACACCGTCATTGGCAATTGCGTTGATCGGAGTCGTGCCAATGTCGCGGNCATCTTCGACACAAAGGAATCGTACAAATCCAATACTGCCTGGCACATCACGATCTACTTNTTTACGTGTGGCNGTAAGTCTCACCTGAGCCAAAACGCTGGTGTCGGTCAACTCACCAAGCATTATGCCTTGTGCGGCCTTAGGTCGTCTGATCTGGTCGCTCGAATCCTGTCCTAGCAGACTGCCGGTAAGGCTCATCATTAAAGTAAAGGTGATAACAATACGGTTTATCATGTTGCTGACTCGCGCCCGAAGAGAATCTCAAATAAACAAAGGTATCACTGAGATTTGAACAGTAAAACAGCCGTAGGTCTACCATTCAACTAGTTCTCGTAAAGTGTAAATCGTTTCTATGTTGAATCTCGCGCTTCCGAAGAACAGTCTTAAAAAAACAACTTGTTTTTTCTCTTTTCTCGCTGCCATTGACCAAACGTGTCACACGGTCGTGCGATATCTCAATTAGTCAANAAAGTCCAAATGGACGGTAACAACAGACGAGGCTTATGGAGGTAGCGGTACGATGGTCACACGGTGGATTGACAGTGATTTAGACAGGATCTTAAGTGATCCAGGCCCATTAGATTTGGGCGAATTGAACATGGAAGACTTCCTGGAGCGGCTGAGTATGCTGATCCGGCAGTCCAGTTGCGGGTCGATTCCGTGAAAGGAGGGGCTTCCATGTTAATCATGTCGCTGGTGGTGTTGATTCGAATTGTGCGTAAGAAGAGGAGGGTGTCCACGATGGTTGAAAACTGCAGACTAATGGCCTGATTTGTCCCGACAGGTGTATTAAGTCTGCGAAATGGTGGATTACGGTCACCGCCAGGTCCCGAGGCGGTGGCCGTTGTGCGCATGCGTTGATAGAGTTGTTTACCCAGGGTGGTATTCGGTCAAGATTTACACCGTTGCATCAGCTAGAATAGAAGCAAAGGAACCAAGTATCAGCAGTAAGTGTTAGCTGTCTCAGCTGATTAAATCAGCAGTGGGAAGTGCTGTCTGCACAGGGATAAAAACCAGAATGTGTAGGATGACTTGGTTGTTTTCGACAGCACGTACGTAAGAGCGAATACAGTAAGGCAATTACATTGTTTAAGAGACTCTCCATACTGGTTTTGGCAGTGATTTGTATTCCGCAATTGGTAAATGCGGATGAAGGTAAAGTAACGTTTGAGAAGGACGTGCTACCGCTATTTAAGAAACACTGCGTAAAGTGCCATAACGCTTCGAGTCGTAAGGGCGAATTGGATTTATCAGATGGAGCTGGCCTGTTTAAAGGTGGTGAATCGGGCCAGGTTGTGATTCCTAACAAGCTAGATGACAGTTATCTGTACCACCTAATCCACGACAAGCAGATGCCACCAGAGGGTGAAGGAGAGCCACTTTCATCAGACGAGATACATGTAATTGAAACGTGGATCAAATCCGGATCTCCGTTTAGCGACNGTACGGATCCAGCATCCCTCATTGAAGCTGCAGAAGTGAATCAACATGTGATTGAACCGATCATGTTGCTCAGATGTACTGTTTGTCATGGTGCCGGTCGCCGAGAGGCTAACTTAGACTTGCGCACAANGGCCACAATGCTCAAGGGTGGAAAGTCAGGCCCGGCAATTGTCTTGGGTAAGCCTGAGGAGAGTCTGATTCTAAAGCGGATCCATTCCGAAGAGATGCCTCCGCGCGATAAGCTTTTGCCATCCGGTGTAAAAGTGATTACCTCTGGAGAACTTGCCCAGTTAACCGACTGGATTGCTAAGGGGGCACCGGAGGTTGATATCAAGGCCGATGTTGCAACAGCGGAAGTAGATCCATTAATCGACGAATCGGATCGCGAGTTCTGGGCATTTCAGCCACCGCGAGGAGATATTGTTCCACCGGCGTTGGATAGTACTGAATCCGCACGCACAGGTTTGGATCTATTCCTGCTGAGTAAACTGCGCGAGCATGGATATGAGTTTTCACCCGAGGCGAATAAGGAATCTCTAATTCGAAGAGCTTATTTTGATTTGACAGGTCTTCCTCCAACCGTTGAACAGGTACAGAGATTCCTGTCAGACGACAATCCGCTAGCCTATGAGAACTTAATTGACCGATTACTTGCTTCGCCCGCTTATGGGGAAAAGTGGGCACGAATGTGGCTTGATGCCGCAGGATATGCGGATTCAGAAGGTAAGAGAAGTGCTGATCCGATTCGTCGATCCGCATGGCGTTATCGAGACTATGTCATTCAGGCAATGAATGCGGACAAACCATATTCTGAATTCCTGCTCGAACAAATCGCAGGTGACGAAATCGTAGATTATTCCAATCCAGATAATATCACTGAACAAACGGTGAGTAGCCTGATTGCCACGGGATTCTTGCGGATGGCACCGGACGGTACNGGTTCTGACGTCGTAAACTCAGTCCCGGAACGCATGGAGGTAATCGCGGACGAAATTGATATATTCGGATCCACGGTACTAGCGATGACCTTAAAATGTGCCAGATGTCATTCGCATAAATACGATCCCATTCCTCATCGCGATTATTACAGGCTGCTCGCGGTATTTCAGGGTGCCTATGATCAGCATGATTGGCTCAAGCCAACAGCCGTGTCGGGCCAGACTAACGGGATAATGAAAAACCGTGCTCTCGAAGTTTCTACACCCCAGATGCGAGAAGAGGTTGCTGCTCACAATGCTCTACTCGAAGAAGAAGTAGCGGCTGTACAAAAACCACTAAGTGAACTCCTTGAGAATCTCAAACAAGCTCATCGAAAATCGATAATTGATGCGTTGCCGGAGCAAATCCGAAGTGATGTTGATACAGCGCTCAGCACAGAGGAAGGGAATCGCTCGGAGATCCAAAAGTATCTGGCCAAGAAGTTTTCACCCTCAATTGCGTTTGATGAGAAGGCTGCAGCAAAAGATAAAGACTACGCCGCATTGAAGAAGAAGGTGGATGAAGAGGTTAAATCCCTTAATGCACAAAAGCTTCCGGTTCCAACGATTCGAGCTTTATGGGATCGCGGTCGACCATCGCCCACTTACATATATATTCGCGGCGATCATCGGCAATCCGGTCGACTTGTTGGACCAGGTGTACCGAGTGTATTAACCGATGGCAAAACTCCATTTGAGGCTGCGGAAGTGGCAGAGGGTTCAGAAGGTACAGGTCGCCGATTGGCTCTCGCGAAGTGGCTCATCGAACCCGACCATCCATTGACGGCCCGGGTATTTGTTAATCGAATTTGGCACCATCACTTTGGACGTGNGATTGTGGCATCGATTGATAACTTTGGCGAGCTTGGAAGCCGACCCACTCACCCTGAGTTGCTGGATTATCTTGCAACGAAATTTGTAGAGTCTGGTTGGAGCATCAAGGAATTGCACCGGGAGATTATGACCTCCACCGCCTACCGACAGTCATCAGTCGTTTCGGAGAAACAGTTGGTAGATGATCCGGAAAATAAGCTGGTTGGCAGAATGCAATTACGGCGTCTGACAGCAGAAGAAGTTCGCGATGCGATCATCGCAGTATCTGAGATGTTCGAGCAAAGACAATTCGGAACACCCGATGAAGTCAAAGTTCGTGGAGACGGGCTTGTAACGGCGATTGCTCAGGATGGTGCCTATCGCCGAAGTATTTATTTGCGACAGCGGCGAAAAGAAATGCCATCGTTCCTGGAAACATTTGACTTGCCTCAAATGAATCCAGCTTGCCAGGATCGCGCTGTAAGTACTGTTGCCCAACAGGCACTGTATTTACTNAACAGCACCATGGTGCGTGAACTTGCTGAATCGTTCGCGAGTGAAGTTCAAACNCAAGCGGGTGATCGATCAAAGCAGATCGAACATGTATTTCTTGCTACTGCCGCACGACTGCCATCTGCGGAAGAGATGGAAATTGCTATGACATCTCTCACTGAGCTAGAACAGTTATGGCGAGACCACGCGACGACACTTTCAGAAACAGAGCAGGCATCATTTGATGTTGAATTACGGGCATTGGCGACCTATTGCCACACACTCCTAAACTCAGCTAGTTTCCTGTATGTAGATTGATTTATCACAAAGGCAGAGGTTCAGACGTGATACCAAGTCAGAATGTAATTCAAAAGACAATCGACCGGCGCAACTTTTTCCAAAGTGCAGCGTATGGAATTAGTGGAGCAGCGTTGGCGCAACTGGCGTGTGATGAGTTGCGTGCAGAAGGAAAGATACCAATTGCGGATAATCCACTACCATCGTCCGGTGGTAGTCGCTTGGGATTTGATACGCTTCCNCGCGGTACACATCATCCGGCAAAAGCGAAGGCTGTCATTCAGTTCTTNATGAATGGCGGTCCGAGCCAAATGGACTTATTTGAGCCAAAGGAATTGCTTGATAAGCGACATGGCGAAGATTATTTCAATGAAATCGCTGAAGACATCAGTTCACCGCAACANGCTGGTGGGTTGCTGCGCAGTCCATTCAAGTTCAAGCAACACGGTGAAAGCGGTGCATGGGTAAGTGATGCACTGCCAAATTTATCGAGAGTAGTCGACAACGTATCCTTTATTAAGTCGATGTTTAACAACCACCCGAATCATGAACCGGCATTGTTTAAGATTCAATCGGGACGGCTATTACCAGGTCGCCCGGCTATCGGATCGTGGGTTACTTATGGGTTGGGCAGTGTTAATCAGAATCTGCCGGCGTACATCGTTCTGGATGACCCGAAAGGGCTCCCTGTAAATACGGTACAAAACTGGCAGAACGGGTTTCTTCCACCGATTTATCAGGGNACGAGAGTACGTTCGCAAGGTGCTCCCATTCTGAATCTCAATGCAGAGAATGCAGATCCGACTAATATCACGGAGTTACAGCGCAAGCTCTTGAAGAGGATTGACTCGATCCATCAAAAGAAGCGGCCGAATCAGCTGCAACTAGATGCGAGAATCAAGAGTTATGAACTGGCAGCACGTATGCAGGTTGAAGCCACGGATGTACTTGATATTACGCAGGAGACACAAGCCACGCTTGATAAATACGGTGTGGGTAAGGAGCCAACGGATTCCTATGCACGGCGTGCGTTGATGGCGCGACGAATGATTGAGCGAGGCGTGCGGTATGTGCAGATTTTCTTGAATGGTCAGCCCTGGGATAGTCATAACAATTTGGAGAATTCGATACGAACGGCAGCCGGACGAACCGATCAACCAGTTGCTGCATTGATTGAAGATCTTAAAGATCGTGACATGCTGGATGAAGTGCTCGTAGTCTGGGGAGGTGAGTTTGGGCGACTGCCGATTGCTCAAATGCGTGACAAAAAGAACTACAGTTCAGCTGGTCGCGACCATGGCCCACGTGGATTCACACTTTGGATGGCTGGTGGAGGAATCAAGCCAGGTGTCAGTTACGGTGCAACCGATGAAATTGGATATGCGGCACAAGAGAATCCAGTCAGCATAGCCGATTGGCACGCAACGATTTTACACTTACTTGGCCTTCATCACGAAGAGCTGTTTTTCGAGCGAAATGGCTTGAAAGAAAAGCTAACGGATACGTTTAAGCCGCGAATCGTTAAAGAGATTCTGGCATANAGCTNCATNTAGTTACNGCGAGGAAACTGCCCGTATTATATAGGTATTACCTTGAACAACGGAAATTCCCGCTCAATGACGATAAGAATAGTATAGGAATTNGATTTAACAGTTTGATACAGTTCCTATAATGATTAAAACGAGTTTTCGAGCCATCGAATAAGTTATTTACCAGACAGGTAACTCATGAGCACGCAACGTAGACCGAGTATGCAACATCCGGGAATCTCTCGCCGTACTGCAATTCAGGCAGGGGCAGTGGGAATGCTAGGACTAGGTACGAACCACATGCGTGAGCTGCAGGCAGCAGCAATTGAGCCGGTCAACGCCAAGGCCAAGTCAGTAATCTATATTTTCTTATCAGGTGGCTTAGCTCAACATGAGAGCTTTGATCTCAAGCCAGATGCACCTGCCGAAGTGCGTGGTGAATTTAACCCGTCGTCAACAACCGTTCCGGGATTCCAAATTTCCGAGCATTTACNAGGGCTGGCGGCNCGTGCAANAAAGTGGTCAGTTGTGCGATCGTTAACGCATCCCACCAACGGCCACACGCTTGGGCATTACTTCATGCTTACCGGCCGAAGTGAACAAAATGCTGGATTTCGCGGTGATCGTGTTCCACGTCCAAGTGATTATCCATCCATTGCCTCGATTGTCGGTGACCGGTTGGTATCACGGAACAATAACTTACCGCCGTCGATCGTTTTGCCCGAGCGCCTCGTACATTGGTCCGGTGGAGTTATTCCTGGAGCTTATGGCGGAGTGATGGGTAATCGACGTGATCCGTTCTTTATTGAAGCATCACCGTACGCTGATCCGATGTGGCGAGGAGCATATCCGGAATACACTTTTCCAAACCAATCGAAGAAGCCACCCAAACAGGCAGATGCCAGAGTTTATCAGGCACCCAATCTAAAGCTGCCACATAGCCTTACGACCAACCGTCTAGGCGATCGACTGTCACTGTTAAATCACATCGATGACCAACGAAGGGCCCTGGAGCGATCGGCCAATGTGCAGGGGTATGACGGTCAACGCCAACGTGTTATTTCGATGCTGACAGACCCCGTTGTAAGAAAAGCATTTGATGTAACCAATGCAGATCCGAAGACGCAGGAGAAGTACGGAGCCAATAGTTTCGGTTGGTCAATTCTGATGGCTTACCGCTTAGTGAAGGCTGGCGTGAACATGCTTCAGGTCAATCTTGGAAACAATGAAACATGGGATACGCATGGTGATGCTTTCCCGCGATTGAAAGACAAATTGTTTCCGCCGACTGATCGCGCGCTTTGNGCATTGCTCGATGATCTTGAAGCTGACGGTCTGCTAGATGAAACATTAATCGTCATGGCTGGTGAATTTGGTCGAACTCCTAAGCTCTCGACGCTTTCAGATTCGTTCCCATTACCAGGTCGAGATCACTGGGGTGCAGTGCAAAGTGTATTCTTTGCTGGCGGCGGTATCCAAGGTGGGCGCGTTATTGGTGCTTCCGACAAAATTGGTGGATATCCGGTTGCTGACCCTCAGACTCCGGAAAACATGGCAGCGACGATTTACCACTGCCTCGGCATACCGGAAACTGCCGCCTGGTATGACGATGAAAACAGACCTCATCAGGTCTATCATTCCAAGCCGATCGCCGGGTTACTGTAAGGCAGTACTTCAGTCGCGTGTCAGAGTAGATAATTCTTTTGCGGTGAAGATGCGCACATGGTCAAGCTGATTCCAGATGACCTAAATGCGCTGATCGATTTTGTCGTTAATGTGTTTGATGCAGAGATGGATAGTGAGATTCGGTTCTCTGATGGCACCTTAATGCATGCTTGTTACAAAATAGACAGTGGTTCGATCATGATTGGACAATCCAATCCGCGATGTTACTCCGGCGTTACGTACGCAGAAGTAATTCCGCCATCGACGACGAATTCAGTTCCGTTTACGTATGACGACTCGTCGCTTGCCAGATAGAGTGCTGCTTGTGCCATTTCACTGGCTAATCCGAATCGGCCCATCGGGATATGCACGAGCCGACGCTGTTTCTTTTCATCTGTGTTGAGAAAGTCCATCAGCATTTTTGTATGCAGTGGGCCAGGGCAAAGTGCATTGCAGCGGATGTTTTCTCTTGCATGAATGATGGCTAACTCTCGAGACATTGCGAGTACGCCACCTTTACTTGCTGTGTATGCAAGCTGCGGAGTCGCAGCACCCATCAGAGCAACGAACGATGCAGTGTTAATAACACTACCGCCTCCGGAGCGTTTGATGGCTGGGATACCAAACTTACATCCCAAGTAGACTCCTTTGAGATTTATGTCCATTGTTAAATCCCAGATTTCTTCAGAGGTCTGCATGGCATCGCCGTCATCCGGGTGCATGATGCCGGCATTATTGAACAGGATATGTAATGCACCGAAGTGCTCTTCAGCAGCCNGAATCATTGATTCACAATCAGCTGACTGTGATACGTCTGCATGAATGTAGACCACATCATTGGAAAACTCACGGACAAGTTCAACCGTCTCGTTGCCAGCGGCGTCGTTGACATCTACAGCTAGTACTTTGCAACCTTCCTTGGCAAACAGCAGAGCNGTTTCTCTNCCGATTCCACCACCGGCTCCTGTAATCAGTGCTACCTTATTATCGAGTCGTCCCATTTGTCTTTAGATCCTTGCTGACTTTCGGTATCAACTTTTGCAGTGATTTATAAAGTCTGTAAACAGCCGTTGTTGAATCGGGTCATCTGGTGCTAGTTCGGGATGCCATTGTACGGCAATGCACCACTTGTGATCAGGCAATTCTAGAGCCTCTATCGTATTGTCTCGGGCGTACGCAACTGCGACGAATGGTTCTGCAACCCTGTCGACGGCTTGATGATGCCATGATGGTGCGTCAAATTCTTCAGTCTGCAGAATCGTTGCAAGTCTGCTGTCTGGTNCTGCAAATACTGTGTGATTTANTGGTTCGCGTGGTGGCAAGCGATGACGGACTTCTTCACCCACCACGTCTGGTAGATGCTGATGTAGTGAACCACCGAGTGCCACATTCATGACCTGAATTCCGCGGCAGATTCCAAATACTGGCATGTCGACGTCGAGTGCAGNCTTGAACAAATCCAGCTCGTATCTATCGCGCTGTGAATCTGTCATATAAACCGTTTCATGTGATTCTTGTTCGTAGCACGATGGGCAAACATCTCCACCGCCAATAAGGATCAAACCGTCGATTTGACATAAGAAGTGATGAGGCTCATCAATCGGTGGCATCACAATTGGCAAGCCGCCGGCGCGTGTGATGCTGTTGATGTACTCGGAGGGGATAGTGAAATGCCGCTCATCATTCTGACCGTACATCGTAAGGCCGATTTTTGGCAGTNTTTTCATGGGTTGTGGTGTGTGATCGTACTAAATGGTGTATGCCTGTAGGAATTTAGATTCGCTCAAAATATCGAATTCGTTCCCAGTCGGTGACGGCACTTTCAAAAGCGAGCTTTTCGGTTTTGAAGAAGTGTGTGTAGTGCTTGTGTACGTCGGANCCTAATGTGCTTCGGACAAAATCACTTTGTTCNAATCCTGCAATGGCATCTCCAAAAGTAACAGGAACTGTTCCCGNTTCCGACTGATCGTATGCATTTCCNAGNAANTCANCCGGNGNTNNNANANNNTNNTNGANNCCATCGAGTCCGGATGCGAGCGCTGCGGCAAACGCCAGATATGGATTGCAATCCGCACCCGGAATCCGACATTCGATTCGTAGAGACTGGTCATGCCCAACCACTCGGAAGCCAGCAGTTCGATTGTCTAGGCTCCACGCCAGAGTTGTCGGTGCCCAAGAACCGTGTTGGTATCTNTTATAGGAATTCACAGTTGGTGCGTAGAACGGCATAAACTCCGACGCATGGCTAATCCAACCAGCCAGAAATGATTTGAACAATGGCGAACACTTGATTCGCCCTAATTCGTCNTCACCAGCAAACGCATTTCCAGATTCATTCCAGAGACTAAGGTGTATATGGCAACTGGACCCAGCTTGATCCTGTTTGTATTTTGCCATGAATGTCACACTTAGTTCCTGAGCATCAGCAATCTCTTTTGCACATTGTTTGATAAGGATGTGGCGATCAGCCATTTCGCGAATATCGGAGTAGACGACATTGATTTCGTGTTGCCCTAATCCCCATTCGCCTTTTGTTGATTCGACGGGAATGCCCGATGCCGCAAGCTGTCTGCGCAACTCGCCATGATANGATTCGTTTCTTGAGCCATGAAGGATATGGTAATCCTCTAAATACCAACCGGCTGGTTGCAGATTGTGATAAGCACGNCCATTTGCATTTTCGTAACCATCTTTAAAAAGGTAGTACTCCAACTCCGAAGCAGCCTTCGCAGTAAATCCTTGTTGGGATGCAGCTGCAATTTGTTTCTTGAGAATGCTACGAGGCAGTGCGGTCACCAAGTCATGTGATGAGTCGTCTATGACATCACAAAAAATGATTGCTGTACGATCAAGCCATGTAGCAACATGAAGCGAGTCAAAATCTGGTTGTAGGTGAAAGTCACCATATCCAGCTGACCAATTCGCGAAGTCATAGCCTTCCACTGGTTCCATTTCCATATCCACGGTGGCCAGATAATTACATCCGTGAGTACCATCGACAGCAACGTTGTCTAAAAAGAAACTCGCGTCGAATCTCTTTCCCATCATCCGGCCATAAAGGTCAGGAAATGCGGTGATGACAGTATCAACCTGTTTCTCGTCTACAAGTGATTTAAGTGTTTCTAATGAAGTCATAAGTTGCTTCTCGAAAAAATCCAGTCACGCTGGCTGATCTAGTCCAATTATAAGAGCTCTTTTTCAGCGTTTTGCAAAAGTACAGCTTCTTCTTCCGGTGCCGACGCAACTAAGTGAAAGCGGCTGNANGCAAAGAAGTAAATCAGNCCGATGACGATAAACAACGCCACCCCNATAATTGCNGGGAGCATCTGGCGATCGGCCATCGTTGCTGCAAGTGCGACGAGTGAAAGTACAAGACCAAGGGCTGCTCCAGGAATACCAAGGGGGCTTTGATATGGACGTTCTANATCGGGTTGTTTGATTTTTAGGATAATATAGCTGAGCATTACATTGGCATAAGAAATGACTGCGCCAAATACTGCCATGTTCAGNAGCGCAGAGCCGACATGGCTGTCGTCACCTGTGAACTGGATTACAAGTGCACACCCAAGGCCTATAACTGCACCGGCGATTAGTGCAACNTANGGCGTACGCTGTTTCCCAGTAAGTGAAAGGAATCGTGGTATGTAACCGGCACGTGATAAGGCAAACAAGACTCGCCCGTAAGCATAGATGATGGCATGGAAGCTGGCGATTAAACCCACTAGTGCCAAGAGTGTTAGTACCTTTGCAGTNGATCCAATTCCAAAAACTTTCATAAATCCATCAGCAAGTGGAGCGTCTGACGTACCGAGTTCTTTGGCTCCTACGACGCCCGTA